>JBELAO010000031.1:0-59517 GCA_049508735.1 Bryobacteraceae bacterium
CCGAGAACAACACCGTGCATGCCCAGTGGTTCCCGGCCGGGAACTCGCCGCGCCGGGCCGTGCTGGTGCTGCCGCAATGGAACGCCGGCGTGGACGGCCATATCGGGCTGGCCAAGCTGCTGAATCGCTTCGGCGTCAGTGCGTTGCGCATGAGCATGGCGTACCATGCCGAGCGCATGCCGGCCGAGCTCGAGCGCGCCGATTACCACGTCTCGAGCAATGTGGGCCGCACCATCCACGCCTCCCGGCAATCGGTGATCGACGCCCGCGCCTGCCTGGATTGGCTCACCACGCAGGGCTACCGGCGGTTGGCCATCCTGGGCACCAGCCTGGGCTCCTGCGTGGCGTTCATCGCGGCGGCTCACGACAGCCGAATCAAGCTGGGCATTTTTAATCACGTCTCGATGTATTTTTCCGACGTCGTCTGGACCGGCCTTTCCACCCAGCACGTGCGCAAAGGATTCTCGAGCGATGTCTCGCAGGACGATTTGCGCCGCTATTGGTCCGTGATCAGCCCGGCCGCCTACATGGGCCGCATGGAGAACCGCAACATGCCCAGCCTGTTGATCTGGGCCAAACACGATACCAGCTTTCTGCCGGTGTACTCCAAGCAGGTGCTGCGGGCTTTCCGCGAGATGGATTTGCCGCACCAGGTCTACAGCCTTCCTTGTGGCCATTACACCACCGGCCGGCTGCCGTTCAAGCTGATGGATGGCTTCGCCATGTGCCGGTATGCGGCACGCAATCTGTAACCGCAATACTACATTTCGTGGCTGCTTGCGAAAACAGCGCTGCATATGGAAAACGGTATTGACTTTGCAACGCCTCCGTGGCAGAATTTTTTTATCACTGGGAAAGGAGGTGGTCCAGAGAAGATGGAAAGTAACAAGCGACCGCAGGAGGTGGCCGACTGTTAAAGTCGAGCCTCTCACGTAGCCGACGCCCGCTCTCCAGTTAGCGGGGTCAAGTTCCTGTGGACCGGCTGCCTCTTGCGCAACCAAAGCCTCAGGCTATTTTGCAGGCAAGCAACCCCCGTGTATCCTGACAGGGCCACGGGGGTTTCTAGTTTTTGTTATACTGAAAGTCTCGAAAGGATCCCCGTAACAAAAATGAAAGCTGGAATTCATCCTGCTTATGCCCCGGTGAACGTGATTTGCGCCTGTGGCCACACGTTCAAGACCCAGTCCACCCACAAGGGCGACATCCGCGTGGAAATCTGCTCCTCCTGCCACCCGTTCTTCACGGGCCGTCAGAAGTTGATGGATACCGCCGGCCGCATCGACCGCTTCGAGAGGAAGTACAAAGTCTCTCGCGACGCCAAGAAGGCCCAGCCCACCGCCTAAAGCCGGGACGGAAGGGCACGCTTTAGCTTGCCAACGCCCGCTTGCGGCGTGTTCTTTCGTGCCCTCGATCGACTTCTCCATTCCGGACCTGTGAGCCCCCAGATAACTGGATCGACAAGTGTTTTATCGATCGGTTCGGGTGTAGAATGGAGCGCATGACACTCAACGCGATCTTGATCCTGCTGGCTCTCGTATTAGCCGTTATCCCCTGCAGGCTCCTTTATCGAATCGATCATAACCTCACCGATACCAACCGCAATCTGGAAAAGATTCTAGCGGCGCTTCAGCAGAAGCCCTGATTTGGCGAGGCGGATTAGCGTCCCAGTCTGAGTAACGCCGCCCGCAGCCGGGCGTGGCGCTGCATCAGTCGCAGGTAGCGCGCTTCCGAGAAGTGTTCCTTGGCGCGCAGAATCTCGCCCACGGCTCCCTTTTCGGCCGGGTTCCAGCTCTCGACGCCGGGAATCGCGCTCAACACAAGTGTTAGACCGCATGCCGATTCCACGCCGAAATGGCGCGCCGCGAAGCGGCCGGCGGCCTGCCGCATGGCTTCGATATCGCCGCCGAATCGCGCCGCCAGCGCCCGCGTGGCCGCTATCCCCACCTGGCGAATCGAAAAGCGGTCCCACTGGCCTGCCTCGGCCGCGGGGCCTTCGAACAGCACGCTTCCTTGGGCCAGCCGTTGCAATGTGCGGCGCGAGCTGCGGTTGCCCGGAGCGCGCGCGATGCGTTCCTCCTCGCGCCGGGCCAACGCGGCGAGAGTTGCGTCCACGGGCCGGAACCCCAGCTTGCGATAGAACCAGAACGCTCCCGAATCGATGGCTTCCGGGTTCTCGTCGCCAATCTGATACGGGTCCACCGAAAAGCAGTTCACTCCCAGCACCTGGTGGAACAAATGCAGCAGCCGCGCGTAGAGCCACGCCGATTCGCCTTCGCGGAAAGTGTAGTACAAGTTGAACCCCACCTCCGCGCGATCGAAAAGCGAAAGCGTCTCGATGTATCCGGCTGGCACGCCATTCTTGAAAAACATGCCGGCGTGGTAAGCGCGCAGCGGAAGCCGCCAGCGCGGCGGCACGCCGAAGAAAACGATTTCGACGCCGCGGCCCGCATCCGCGCTGAAGACGTGGGCCTGGTCCGGATGGCTGAAGCCGTACAGCTCGCGAAAACGCATGGCCGACGTATCGAGAATCAGCTCCAGCATCTTGCGCGCATTCGCCGGCGCCGGCCGCTTCACCGCGAGCGGAGGCGATTCCAGTTCACGGGCGATCGAAACGTCGCGCCGCGCCATCAGCGGCTCGGTATGGCAGAACAGGCCGCGCATCGGCGCGCGCTGACACGACCGCGAAATGCGGCGGCCGACCTCGAAAGTGATCGGCAGACCCATCGCGTTATACCGGTCGGCGGTGCGGTCCGGCGCCACCGCGCGCACGCGCTTGAGCAGCCAGGATAGTTCACCCTCCGCGCGCGGCCGCGCCGCCGCCAGCCATCGCTCGAACGGCGTGTGCGCTTCCACCGGCCACTCTTCCGCGATCAGCGGCGCGAAGTCCGGCGACCCGGGGCCTAAGCGGTCGATCTCGTCATGCGCATCCCACGCCAAATGAACCTCGCGGCCATGCCGCTCCACCAGGCTGCGCGCCACCTCATAGCTGAACACCGCGGTCAGCTCCGTGCCGGCGATGCCCGAAACCTCCGGCTCGGCGAACGGCTCCGGATCCACCCCCGCCTCGCGCAATCGAGCCACGCGATCGGCGAATGCAAACAGGATTTCGTCGGCTAGCCGCGCCACTTCCGGCGTGCGCGGATAGGCGCGCAGGAACAGCAGCGTCTCATGCAGGCGGATCAGCCCAGGCGCATCGCGCACCCGGTATTTCGCCGCCGCGGCCAGCAGCCGCTCGAGTTGCCCCGTCTCCGGCGGCCCAAAGCGCCGTTTCCACTCATCCAGCCTGTCCAGCAGGTTCGGCATCCCATTGAGCTTACCTTATGGATGCCCCCGTAGCAGGGTGCCCCCACCGTGGCATGGATGCCCCCGTGGCGCGGGCTGTCAAGCCTGCTGTGTCGGCAGTCGTGCCGACATTTCTTTTCTTTTGCCGACAAACCCCGCCGCCTCGGCAACGGAACCCCGCGTCGCACCCGTCCAGGAAATCGACCGCGGAAACCGGAGTGTCTACGCGTTGCCACGGAAATCGACCGCTCCCTGTGGTCGCGGCTCCGATGCGCTCGGAGCCATGACCGTCAGGGAGTGGCCGCCAGGGCATCCTCAGTTTGCTTTCGTCACCGCAATGCTCATCTCCGTCGATTGCGTCTGCACTTTGCCATCCTCGCCGGTCCACTTCTCCATTGGCTGCCCAACAGGCACGTAGCCCTGCTCCACAACGGACTTCAGGAAGGCTCCCCAGCGGGCGTCCGAGTCCTTTCCCCAAGGGCCGTTCACGACCACGATTGCAACCAGCGCCGGGGGCAGAGTCTCGAATCGAAAGGGTGCCTCGACGTGCGTTCCCGCCGGGACGGGATACCCGGCGTCCCAATTCTGCTCAGACTCGAAGCGCCCGAGCGGAGAACCAGCCGGGTTCATTCCAATCGTCTTCAGATAAAACGCAACCCGCTCGAGGGCCGCTTGCGTTTGCGCGTACGAGCCGGTCATCGGCAGCAGTACCACGTTCAGCGCGTCGCTCCGCCGAATCTGCGCCTGCAACACGAGCGCATTCTGCTGAGGCGTAGTCTTGCTGGCGTTAGCCGCGGCACTCGCTGCCGTGATCACGGTATATCCCGCCGGAGGAGTCAGATCGAACAGCGAACGATCCACCTGCCCGTTCACGCGGATGTTCCGGATGTGCATCTGGTAAACCGGCTTGCCCTGTTCCGCAATGGCGATATCGACATGGTCGGCCTGCCGTGTTCCGGCGTCCACCCACATATCGAATGACTTGAGCCCCGGAAATGAAGCGCCCAGTGTCGCATTGGGCAAGCGATAGCCGATTAGCCGCCTGCCTCCGGCTTGCCGCTCGCCGAGCACCCGCCCCGCCGCCGGCGGAAGCGACAGGAGCTGCTCCACAAGGTCCTCGGAGTTGGCGAGGCCCTCCACCTGCTTGCCGGATTCAGCCACGTACATCCGCTCCATATGCATCAGAACGATCTGCTTGCGGGCGGTATGATCGGCTCTCACCTCGATACCCCAGGAACAGTTCAGCCGCCGGTACCCGGGAGCGGCGTAGCTGAAATCGATTCCCACATACGGCGTCTCGTTCAACACGATGCTGTACTCGATCGACTGAGCGTTTCTGAGTTGTTCCGCCGCTGCCGCATACACGCGGCTCGCGTTTGCCTCTCGTGGAATCAGCACCAGTCCCACGGCCACTGCCACCAGGACCGCCGCAGCCATCGCCATCACCCGAACCGGCGGCCGGTAAGTCAGCGAATAGACCAGCGAGCGCCAGCGGTTCGGCGGACGTTGTTCTACTCTGGTCCGGAACTCCGCCAGCCTGTGGCGTAGGCGATCCTCCACATCTGCCGGGATCTCCACTTGCGTACTCCTTCGAATCAGCTCATCCATCTCGTCGTTGGCGTCTTGGTCACGCATGACTGCTTTCCTCCTTATGAACCGTGGGAATCAAATGCGAGAGCAAACTGCGTAGCTTGGCGCGCGCGCGGGCCACGTGCTTGCGGACGGTCGCTTCGCGGCAGTCCATCGCCGCCGCGATATCGCCATAGGGGGTTTCCTCGACCGCGTGCATCAGGATGGCCCGAGCCTGTTTCTTCGGCAGAAGTCCGATGGCACGAAGCACGTGCGTTTCCTGCTCCGCATCGGAGATACCCTGGGCGGCGGATGGGGACGCATCCGGGATGTCTTCCGGAATTACGTCCGTCTCCAGCAATCTGCCGTGACGCAACTTACGCCGCAGCGCATCGTGCGCCGCATTAATCGAGATCTGCAAAACCAGAGCTTGAGGATTCGGATGTATGCATATGCGATCCCAACGCTTCCACACCGTTAACAGGGCCTCCTGGAAGGCGTCTTCGACCTCGTTGGGGTCACGCATGACGCGCCAGACGGCGCGCATCATGCGGTCTTCGATGGGCGCAATCAGCCGCTCGTACTCCTGTTGCCGTTCTTTCATGGAGTCCTTTTCCGCGCCTCGGCTCAAATCCAGTAAAAAGGTTGCCACGATAATTATTGCTCTCAAACTGGAAACGCTCGGCAGGATTTGTTTGTGGACAAGGCGGATCGGATTCTATTGCGCAACCAGTTTGCGAGCCCGTCCGCCAGGGCTAAACCGATAGATTCCGATTAATCTGTAAGCTACTGTTAATAGATGCTTTAGACTGCTTAAGTCGAGTTGCTACGGCAAGCTCGATGCTGCCGAGAAACACCAAAGGCATGATAAGCCACAGATGAACACAGATAAACACGGATGAGCGCAGATTAAAGAGAACTTGCTTATCCCTACCATCGGGTCGAATTTCCCGCGGCTGTTATACTCAAAGTTCCCGTGTTCCATTCCATTGAAAAGCAGGTCGCAGACGCGTTTCACGCGCACATACTAGTTCGCTACGGCGTGGATTTGAGCGTCGCCATCGAGCAGCCCCGGCAAAGCGATTTCGGCGAAATCGCGGTGCCGGCCGCGTTCCAGCTCGCCAAGCAATTACGGCAGGCGCCGAAGAGAATCGCCGCCGAGTTGGTGGCCGAAATAGGGCCGATTCCCGGCGTGGCGGCGATCGAGATAGCCGGCAACGGTTACATCAACATACGCCTCGACCGCGGCGCTTATGCCGCGGCGCTGTTGCGCGGCGAAGCCGAAACTGCGCCCGCGGCCGGCGGCAAGATTATCGTCGAGCACACCAACATCAATCCCAACAAGGCGGCGCATATCGGCCACCTGCGTAACGCCACGTTGGGCGACACGTTCGTGCGCATGTTGCGCGCTTCCGGAGCGCAGGTCGAGGTGCAGAACTACATCGACAACACCGGCGTGCAAGTGGCCGACGTGGTGGTGGGCTTCCATTTCCTGGAACACAAAACGACTGCCGATGTCGAGGCGCTGCTTGCCGATCCGGCGGTGCGCTTCGATTACTATTGCTGGGACCTCTACGCGCGCACGTCGAGCTATTACAAGGAGCAGCCGGAATCGCTCGCCTGGCGCAGCCAGACGCTGCATGCGATCGAAGCTGGCGAGGGCGAACTCGCGCGCATGGCGCACCTGGTGGCGGACGCCGTCGTTCAGGCTCATTTGAAGACCATGCTGCGGCTCGACGTCGAGTACGACGTGCTGCCGCGCGAAAGCGAAATCCTGCATCTACAATTCTGGGCCGCCGCGTTCGAGCAGCTCAAGCAGCGGCAGGCCATTTACCTGGAGACTGAAGGCAAGAACGCAGGCTGCTGGGTGATGCCCGGACTTTCCGATGAGGGCAAGGTGATCGTGCGCTCCAATGGCACGGTGACTTATGTCGGCAAGGACATCGCCTATCAGCTCTGGAAATTCGGCCTGCTCGGTAAGGATTTTCACTACCGGCCGCTGATGACTTACGCCGACGGGCGCGTGTTGTGGGTGAGCACGGACACTCCTTACCCTGGCGAGCACCAGTTCGGGCATGGGTCGCGCGTTTACAACGTGATCGACGCGCGCCAGTCTTACTTGCAGGACGTGGTGGCGGCCGGGCTGCGCGGTTTGGGATATGCGGCGCAGGCGGAACAGTCGGTCCATTTTTCCTATGAGATGGTGGCGCTATCGCCGCGCTGTTGCGCCGATCTCGGTATTCCGCTATCGGAAGAAGACCGCGCGCGGCCGTACGTGGAAGTCTCCGGGCGCAAGGGCCTCGGCGTCAAAGCCGACGATCTGATGGATAATCTGATCGCGAAGGCGCTGGCGGAGGTGGATGCGCGGCATATGGAGAAGCCCGCCGCCGAGCGGCAACGCGTGGCCGAGCAGATAGCCATCGGCGCGCTGCGTTATTTCCTGCTCAAATTCACGCGCACGTCGGTGATCGCTTTCGACTTGCAGGAGGCGCTCAGCTTCGAGGGCGAAACCGGCCCCTACGTCCAGTATGCGGCGGTGCGGGCGCGCAACATTCTGCGCAAGCTGGAAGAGCGCGGCGAGACGCTGCCGGATTTCGCGGTCGAGCTTTCCGCCGGGGCGCTCGCGCGGCAACTGCAATCCGAAGATTTCTGGCAGATGCTGCTGGCCGCGTCGAAGGTCGATTCAGCCCTGGATGGCGCCTTGAGCGCCGGCGAACCGGCGCATGTCGCCAGGTATGCCTTCCAACTGGCGCAGGCGTTCAACAACTTCTATCATCAGTATCCGATCCTCCAGGAAGAGAGCCGCGAAAAGAAAGTCTTCCTATTGTGGATGACCGATTTCATCCGCCGCCAACTGGAGCGGACCGCAGGCATTCTGGGCATTCAGATTCCGGAATACATGTAGAAGGGGAGCTAGCAAAGAACCGGCGGCAAAGACCGCCGGCGTTACGAAACACGGCAAAGTAACGCCGGCGGTCTTTGCCGCCGGTTCTTTGCCGGAGAGACAGTTGTGTGCTGCCGGTCCCCGACCGGCCAACCGCGCGCCGCTGCCTTGCATGGGCCGCAGAGCGTTACTTCCGGCCAGGCGGCTCGAACTTTACCAACTTCATATCCACCTCCGACACGGTCCCGTGGTGGCTGTAAACGTAAGCGGTCAGCCCGATCCCCGGAACGTATGTAGCGATTTGGTGGTCCGGCATGGTGCGGTAGATTATGACGTACTCCGGCTGCGGCCTGTCGAAAGAGATGCCGGCGATCCGGTGCGGCGCTGCCGGCCGGACCTCCTCGACAGACCATTCGTAGAATGTGTCCTCTCTTTCTCCCCTGTCTGGCTCGGCGCCAAACACTTCGCCTTGGTGAAGCGGGAGTTTGAAGATCAGGTCTTCATCATGAACCAGCTCGGCGAGGTCGCCGCCGGGAAGGCTAAGTCTCTCCTGTGACGCTCCCGGACTGCACCTGCTCAGGTAGAACTTCTCATTATCGGAGGCGATCAGGATATGACAACCTCCCTCACGGCCCTCGTCATACCAGGCGAGGTCGGCAGGGTGACCCACGATCAGTGCCACCTTGTACCGGCCGCGCTCTACGCTATCCACCACTTTCATTTCCCATTGCATCTGCTTCGTCTGGGCCTTGGAGCCTTGTGCGGCGGGCTGCCAGGCAACTTCTCCCTGGTAAATCCACCGCGTGCCCGTCTGCATCGGGAACAGCTCGCCTCGCGCTTGGACGGTTGCCTGGCCAGCGTACAGCCCAACACCTGCGATAACGAGAAACAGCAAGGCGCGAATCCCACGATTGCTTACCACAGGTACTCCTTGGCGATTTCGCGCTTTTCGTGCCCGTCGAGGACGTGGACTACGCGGATCTTCTTCAGCGATACCGGCGAAAGCTGGCCAATCGGGATGTAGACGATGGTGCGGCCGACGCGGTTGGCGATGGTCTTGAAGATAGTGCGCGGGGGTTTGGCGGCTACATAGACGACATAGTGATGGATCGAGTAATCCAGCGCGGCCAGTAACAGGCGTTCGGATTTGCTTTCGGCGTCGTCGTAATCGGCGTCGCGCCACACGTCATACATACGATGAGGCGGCAGGCTCATCAGGAAGCCGCCGTATTCGGCGCGGCCGATGCCGGGGCCGACCAGGTTGTCGAAGGGGAAGGTCGAATAGAACGCCATATCCGATTCGTTCTGGCTTTCGCCGGTCCAGGTGGTCATGTAGGGATAGCGGTTGTCGCGGTCTTCATCGAAGATGACCACCACCGACCCGACTTCACCGCGCATCTTCTGGAACTGGCGGACATAGATGCGATGCTCGTACCATTTGCGGATGGTCTCGCGCATGTCGATGCCATCGAGGATCGAAGTGGTGAATGGCTCGACGCGCACGCGGTCTTCCGAGAGCAGGTTCTTGCCCTTCTTCTTGAGGAAGCGGCCATAATCTTCCACCACCAGGTCTTCGGGCGGATACGAGCAGATGCCGGTTCCGTTAACCTGGCTGGCCCACTCGCCGGGGAACTTCTCCTTCTTGCGCGGCCGCAATCCGAACGGGCGCAGCCGGCGTTTGGTGCTGGGCAGGCGGCGGCGCAGGCGTATGCGGCGGGTGTCGCGCCACATCTGGTCTCCGGAGATGCGGACTGTGAGCAGCGGCGGCGCCTCCAGGCGCTGCGGCGGATACTGATTGGCGGCTTCCCAAACATCCCAGGCGTAGTTATCGTCGACCACGCCGCGCGCGGCCACCGCCATATCGAATACGCCGGCGCACAATTCGTTGGCGGCCAGCGCCAGGTTGCGCGTGTAGCGCGCCAGCAGGCGGCGCTGCCAGTGGGCGATGCGCTCGCCGGTGGAAGCCTCGTATTCTTTTTCCGCCGCGAGCAGCACGGCCAGTTGGGCGTGGCGCCGGTCGATCTGGTTGTCGTCCGCTAACCCGGCGCGGTAGTTCTCGTAGCGCCATTGCAGCAACGGATATTCGACGGCGATCTCGGCCAGCGATTCCGGGTGCGGGTTGAGCAGCTCGATATCCTCATGGCGCACTCGCGAGAGCGGCTGCGCCTGCGGCTCCTCCATGGCGTCGAGCAGCGGATCGAGCAGATTCAGCGAGACGACCACCAACACGTTGGCCGTGGGGTCGGCGCCCTCGAGCTTCCAGGCGATGCCGGCGGCATGGCGCCCGATCTCCTCCGAGCGCGGCTGCGGATAGACGCGATAGGCTTCAATGTAGCGTTCGAGGCCGATGGAGCGGATCGCATAAGGGTCGGGATAAGCGTCGGGCAGGTGCGGACGGTCGCCAGCTTCGGGATCGGCGAAGAAAATCTCGGCGCCGATTTCAAGGCCGGTGCGAATCGCCTCGGTGAAGGGATCGGCCGGCTCGACGAGCACGTAGGTCGCCTCGTCATGCTCCGGATAAAAGACCAGCGACATCTCCGGCAGGCGCTCCACGGCGCGGATCCACGCCTGCTGCAAGCTGACGGGAAGTTCGAGAGCGACCACCTGCGGGCGCTCGCGGAGGATGGCCTGGCGCACCTCGATTGCAAACTCGAGGCGTCCGGGCACCACCGGGAAATAGCTGAACCGGCCGCGCCGCAGGCTGCTGGCTTCAGGAATCGGCTGGCCGTCGCCGGGCATAGCGCAGCGCTTCCTCTCCCAGGACGCGGGTGATCGAGATTTCGAGTGCCTCGCGCTCGTGAGTCTTCTGGGTGGCCAGGCTCTTCAGCTTGATGGCGAAGCGGGCGACGTTGATGCCGTCGCGCACGGTGTAGCGCTCGTCGGCGGCATGCGCCATTTGCAGAAAGTCGGTGACGTATTCGAGGATGCGCTCTTCGGCGAAGGGAAGGTTCTCGCGCAGGATCTGTTTCTCCTCGTCGCGCTCCGGGAAATCGATGAAGATCTGCGGCTGGAGCCGGGAATGGATGTACTCGGGCAGCTCGAAGGTGGAGGCATCGTCGTTCATGGTGGCCACCAGGCGGAACTGCGGGTGCGCCTTGATCTTGATGCCGGCCACGATGGATTCCACGTAGCGGCGGTTGTCGAGCAGCGGCGCCAGGCTGGCCCAGCTTTTTTCGCTCATGCGGTTGCCTTCGTCGAGGATGGCGATGCCGCCGCGAATCATGGCGGTGACCAGCGGCGAGGCCACGTAGCGCAGGCTGCCGGTGCCCTCGATCACCGGCGTAACCAGCAGGTCTTCGGGCCGCGTGTCGAGCGTGGCCTGTAGGATGTAGACTTCGCGCCCCATGCGTTTGCCGGCGGCGTAAGCGAGGGTGGTCTTGCCGACGCCGGGCTTGCCGAGCAGGCGCGGGCTCATCGGCAGATCCTGTTCGTTGATCACCATCCACGCCGCCAGCAGGTGGCGCATCAGCTCGCTTTGCCCTACCCACTCTGCCGCCAGCTCGTCGGGATGCGCCAGGTGAAGAGTAACGCCTTCGATTTCAACCGTCATGTGCTCTTCTATTATCCAGCAAGCGGGCGCCTATTCGGAGCCGCGACCGAGAGGGAGCGGTGAAAGGTGGTATCACTAGCTCTTGCCACAGGTGATTATCGCAGCTTCGAGAGGGAGAAAATGGTGCGCCGTCGGCTGAGAGGCGCCGAGGTGCGATCAACCTACGGGGCTTCCTCGCATAAGCGTTAACTTAGCGCTGACTCGGGAAGCCCGGAGGGCGAAAGATAGTAGCCCAAGGCGTGAGCCTTGGGAACGCCATGAAACGCGGGCAGCCCCGGAACGGGGCGGAAGACTTTCTCGCCGGCGGATTCTTACGCCCCGTTCCGGGGCTCTGCCCGGGATACCTCGGACCCACGGCTTTGCGCCGTGGGCTAGTGTCTTTCGCCCTCCGGGCTCAGAAATGACCAGGCGCGATGTCTTTCCGGTCGATTCAGTCGTGATTCAGCGCCTTTGGGGCTTCCTCCGGACGCGCCAGACGAAGCAGGGACGCCTTCGATCCCAGCGTCATGTGCCCTAATCGAGCGGCGGTCGCAAGTTTGCACCGAAGCTCCAGTACGCTCAATTCAGCCGGGGCGGTACATTTATGGCCGAATCGGCGCCATCGCGGCGGCCTGCTGTGATACCTTTGGCAGAATCCGGCAGACCAAGAATCGAAACTTGGAGCGGGCGGGGAAGTTCCGGCCTGAATATCGGAGGGGATACGGATACTGTCCAGTCGTAGCGAAGGAGAGAAAAAGGGATGCGAGAGATGCGTTTGATTCACCGCTGCTCGGTGGTAGCGGCGTTTGCGATGACGACGCTGTCGGTTCCATCACCGGCACAAGAACAACAGCGGAATATACGGTCGGTCCTGTTTGTCAAAGTGAAGGCGGACCGGGTGGATGACTGGAAGGCCGCGGTCAAGGACTACGCGGCGCTGATGAAGAAGGCCGGCGTCGAGCAGGGGTTCACCGTCTGGTCGGCGCAAACCGGGCCCGATCAGTACGCCGTCGTCTGGTACTCGGCGAAGTGGAAGGAACTGGATCAACAGGACCCCAAGATCAAGCCGGTCGAAGCGGACCTGGCGCGCATTCTCGCCCGGCTGCAAGGCGCCAGCGCGAGCCTGGAAACCTGGATCGACGAGATGCAGCCGGACCTGACGATCCGGAGCAAGGAAACTCCCAAGATGGTTCGCACAGGCAGGATGCGCGTGGCGTACGGTAAGACCAACGAAGTGCTGGCGATTTTCAAGAGCGACACCTTTCCGGCGCTAAAGAAGGCAGGAGTCGAAGCCTTCGGCGTGGCGATCGCACGCTATGGTACGCCCAGCAACGAGATCCACGCCTACTCGTCCTTTAACGGATGGGCGGACCTGGACGAGCCCTATGGGGTCCAGAAGGCAATGTCCGCCGAAGAATACAAAACCTATCAAGCCAAACTGCGGCCGATCGTCGAAAGCATCGAATGGACCATGTGGCGCTTCGAGCCGGACCTGAGCTACGTTCCGGAGCCGAAGCCGTAACAACGCACCCAAGGGCGCCGTGGCGCGGACTGTCAAGTCTGCAGAGCCGAGATTCGTCTCGGCTTTTCTTCGAACCGCCGAAGACCTCGCTTCATGCGAAGGCAATGCGGCAAACGCCGTAGATGGCGAATGCCGCGATGCCGTACGTCCACAGGCGCGCGCGCCACCCAGCATTCCAAAACAGCGAGAACAGCAGGATCAGCCCGAGCGGGCTCAGCGCGTTGAAGTGGATCGCCTGGCTCCAGTGGCCCTTGGCGAGCGCGCACAGCCCGCGCGTGAGGCCGCACAACGGGCACGGCTTACCGGTGAGCCAGTAAAAAGGGCAAGCGCGAAACGCGGGCTCGGCCGCGGGCGAGGCCCACCACAACAGCGCCAGCAGAAGTCCCGCGCCCAGCAGCCGCAGGGCGAGCGCCGCGCGCCAGCCGTTATAGTGCGTCGATGGTTCGCTGATCGAATCCGACAATTTCTTTGTATGCCACGGTAACGGCGGCGATCGTCAATGGGAACGTCACCAGCAGCCCGACTACGCAGCACAGCAGGCCCAGCACGTTCACCAGGAACGCCAGGATCAGGAACATGGTGAAGCCGAAATAGTCCTGCTTCACGATCGCGTGGCTCGCCTCCATGGCCGGCCAGAAATCCATCCGCTTATCCACGATGAACAGGTAGGTGAACTTGAGCGCAGCCGCTACCACCAGGCCTGGGATGATGCAGAAAATCGTCCCAATGCAAGTGAAGACGGCAATCAACAATGTCGCCACCAGCGTCGGGATGAAATAGTTGAAGCCCTTGAAGAGATCGGCGAACTCGGCGCGGCGGCCCGATAACTTCTTCATGGTGTAGATGTGGAAGCCAGCGATCAGCGCGCCCTGAATAAACGGCACGCCGTTGAGCAGGAAAAAGATCAGCGCGGCTAGGGCGTAGGCGCCCATGTCGGCCTTCACCAGGTCCCAGCCGGCTCCGATCCATCGGGCGGCGTCCACCTGCACGTTGCTGGGCGGCGTCCAGGAGGGCGGTGGCGGAACAGCGGAAGCGGACGGCGCCGCGAACGATTGGCCGCAATTCGGACAGAACTGCTGCTCCGGGCGTACTTGGGTACCGCAGCGATCGCAGAACATGATCAAGTCTCCGTACCAGGATATACGATACGGAGCTGGCCGGGGTTCGCGTGGGAGAGAGCAAGAAAAGCCGAGATGAATCTTGGCTCGGCAGACTGGACAGTCCGCGCCACGAATGTCACTGGCGCTGGCGGCGCTGGTGGGTGGAGGGGATCTTCATGTCCTCGCGGTACTTGGCGACGGTGCGGCGAGTGACGTCGATGCCTTCGGCTTGCAGCATGGCGGTGATCTGCTCGTCGGTGAGCGGCTTGGTGCGGTCCTCGGCCTCGATCATCTTCTTCACTTTGCGCTTGAGCAGCAGCAGCGGGGTGCCACTGCCGGATGGTCCTTGCACGGCTTCGGAGAAGAAATAACGCAGCTCGAAAACGCCCTGCGGCGTGTGCACATACTTGCTGGCCACGGCGCGGCTGACGGTGGAAGGATGCACGCCAACCTCTTCCGCCACGTCCTTGATCATCATCGGCTTGAGGGAATCGAGGCCATGGGAGAGAAACTCGGTCTGGCGGCGCACGATGGCCTGACAGACCTTGAGGATGGTCTGCTTGCGCTGCTCGATGTTCTTCATCAACTGAATGGCCGAGGTGTAGCGCTCGCGAACGTAGTCGCGAACTTCCTTGGTGGCGCCCTGGTCGCGGTCGAGCATCCGCCGGTACTGGGCGTTCAAGCGGAGCTGCGGCACATCCTCGTCATTCATCTGGATGATGTATTCGTCGCCGTCCTTGATGAAGGTGACGTCCGGCTCCACCACCCGCGCGCCGGCTCCGGAATAGCGCAAGCCGGGCCGCGGATTGAGATGGCGGATCATGTAGACGGCGGTCTCGATATGATCGAGCGGCCGTCCCAGCAGGCGCGCCATCTCCTTGAACTGGCGGGTTTCGAGCAGGCGCATGTGGTTGGAGACAACCTGCCAGGCGACGCCGCCGGTGCCGTTGATGCTGGCGATCTGCAGCAGCAGGCACTCACGCAAATCGCGCGCGCCGACGCCGGCCGGATCGAGCGATTGCACGGCGGCAAGAGCGGCTTCCACGGTTTCGGCCGGGTGCTCGCCGCGGGGCGCGATCTCATCGAGCGACGCGGTCAGATACCCGTCTTCGTCCAGGTTCCCGATGATGGCTTCGGCTGCGTCGCGCACCGCATCGGGTATGACCACCACGGCCAACTGGGAGCGCAGATAATCGGCAAGGGTGACGGGAGCGGAAAGGAAGGTTTCGAAGGATGGCTTCTCGACCGATTCGGCGGCCGGGCTTTTGTAGCCGGGGTCGAGGTAGTCGTCAAAGAAGGTGCCAAAATCGATCTCGTCGAAAGGGTCGGCCGCGGCCGGCTCGGTGGGTGGATCGCCGGCGGTGACGGCTTCGGGCTCGGCCATGGTAACGGTGGCGGCGGTTTCCTCGGGGTCCGGGAAAAGAATGCCGTTGATGGCGACGTCGGCCCGCTCGCCATCGGCGGTCGAGGTCTGGTTGCCGGGCGTGGCCTCGAGGATCTGCCGGTCGGCGGGATCGGCGGTGGCCTCGGCCTCCAGCAGCGGCAGCAGTTCTTCCGGTGTGATCTCCTCGCCGGCTTCCTCGGTGGCCTCTTCAAGAACCGGGTTCTTGACGATCTCCTGGGTGATCATCTCCTTCAGTTCCAGCCGGTTGAGCTGAAGGACCGTGACCATCTGGACGAGGCCCGGGGTGAGGATCTGCTTCTGCGACACCCGTAACTGTAATCTTGGCGAGAGGAAGCTCATCCGACTCCCATGATATCACCGGAACAATGCCGGTCCGCGCCATATTGTCCGGGGCAAAAGCACTGGCGGCAAAGACCGCCGGCGTTACCTCGGCGGCGGCGCGTTGGAATTGAAAGGAACCCGGCGGCAAAGCGAGCGCCCACGTCACGTAACGCCGCCGGTGCTTTTCAAGCCTCGGACAACTTCCCGCGCCAGGCGGGTTATTTCACGGCGATGGTGAGATGGAATCCCGAGCTGAGGCTGGTGCTGCCGACGCCGTCATACTGGATGGCAAGCGGCGTTTGCACGCCGGGCAAAGTGGCCATGGGGATCTGGACGTTGACTTGCCAGAGCCCCGCGTATCCCGGCGCCAGGCCGGAATAAGTGATCCACTTGCCGTTGGTCGGATCGCCGGCCAGGATCGGCCCGCAGTCGTCGACAAAACAGGTCCCGATCGCCACGCGCGGCGTCTGTGGCGTGGTGGACGTAATGCCGACGGCGGCGGCGCCATCGTTGGGCGGGTCGTTCACGACTCCCTGGCCGGTGCCAAAGATCTGGATGATGCTTCCGCGCAGTGCCGGATTGGTGGCGCTGTTGACCGAAGAGTCCTGGTTGAGCACGGCCGCCTGATAAAAGCCGCCATTCAGGGGACACGCGCCCGGGCAGAAGATGGTGGGCGACACGGTAGCCATGGACAAGGAACTGGCGCCCAGAACCTGGCCGGTGGAAACCTGGACGACTTCGACATCGGCCGTGCCGGTGACGGGGGCGCTCATCGGCACCAGGAAGTTGATCTGCCCGGGTCCGGCGTAGTAGAGCGGCGCCGCGGCTCCGTTGAACATCACTTCTGCGTCGGTGAGCGTCATCGGCATGGGATACCCGGAGAGCGCGGTTCCCGAGGAAGGCATCGCCGGGGTTTGGAACTGAGTTTGCGAAGCGACCGAATACAGGCTGGCGGCGATCCCGGGCGCGAGCGGCTGGGTCAAGTAGCTAGCCGAAACAGGCAGGCCGGCCAGTCCCTGGTAGTAAACCGCGACGCGGCTGGCGGCATCGGCCAGGAAGAGATCTCCATATTGATCCTGAGCCACCGCCAGCGTAATGTTGGCGGCCTGGACCGTGCCGGTGGGTGCGGGATTCAGCTCAAGCGTGTCGTACTTGGGATAGCGGACGGCAGAGGATCCGGTGGTGACCCAGATCTCACCGGTGGTCGGGTTGACGAAGATGCCCTGCGAACCCGTCAGGTTGGGCAGACTGAGGATGGGATCGGCGGAGGCTGGCGGCGTCAAGGAGTTGTTGGGATCGGCGAAAATCTGCACGCGGCTATTGCCGGGGTCGGTGACATACACCTGGCCGTTGGTATCGCAGGCGATGTGATGCGGCGAGTTCAGCTTGTTGGCGGCCGAACCCGTTGTGACGGTGACAAAATCCGGCTGGCCGAAGACCTTGGTGGCGGCCTTGCCATTGTCCGCTGGGGCGTTGAAGGTGGTCTGGCCGCTCGAGAAAGGAATATAGAGGACGCGATTATCGACGAGATCGGACACCATCAAGCCGTTGGTTCCGGTAAATGCCAGGCCATAAGGAGCGTACATATTGACCGCGCTGGGATCGGTGATGGGAGCGCCGGTAAGACTGGTCTGGCCCAGCACCAGGTCGGCGGATTCCATCACCTGCGTCTTCGGCCAGTTGGCGAAGGGCGCCGGAAAACGGACCACGCGGCTGTTGAAGGTGTCGGCCACGTAGAGGTTGCCATTGGAATCGGTCAGCACGCCGGACGGGAAGCAAAGGCCGTTCGCCGTGGTCTTGGTCGGATCGCCGGTAGGATAGTTGCAGACCGCGGTGTTGAAATCCGGTTCACCGAGGACGATTTCATTGCTTGCCTGCTGGCCTTCGGGCACTCCGGTGGGGTAGAGCTTGCGGGCATCGTAAAACCCCATTACGCGATGGTTGCGCGGATCGGCCACGTAAAGATGGGGCACCGGGCCTGAGGTATCGAGGGCGACGCCGGCATCGTAGGGCGGCTCGCCGCTAAAGATGGCCTGGCCGTCATAAAACTGGAATTCGCGGCCTTCGATCAGGTTGGGCGAATTCATGGTTGGCGTATCCTGCCCGAGGATTCGCGTGGCGTTGCCAAACGGCACCGCACCGTTCGCGCTGGACTGAGGCAAACCGGACGCGGTCCCTCCACCGGCCGAAGTCTGGGTCGGCATCACCATCACACGATTGTTGCCGGTATCCACCACAAACAGTTCCTTGGTGGCCGGCAGCATGGCCGCCGTGATGGGATTCGAAAACACGCCCGCGTTGGCGGGCGGAGTCAGGACGGTGGGAATCGTCTTGCCGTTAACGCCGACGGTTTGGAACGAACCGTTCTGGCCGAGCACGCCGGTCGCCTGCGGAGAGAAATAGGTGCTCACGCTGGGCCAGGAGGCATACGGCGGAAAAATCAAAATGCGGTTATAGCTGGTGTCGACGATGCCGACGCTGCTATCGGCGAGGAAGAAGATGCCACCCGGGTTATAGAAGCGCGTTTGATCGGAAATCGTCTGCAACTCGGCGGTGGTGAGTCCCTGGAGCGCCGTTCCTCCCATCACTCCCATGATGCGTGCGGCCGATTCGCCGCTGACGACGGTGGGAGTGAAGACCAGTACGCGGTTGAGCAGCCCGCTCGGGTCGGCATCGGAAACATAGAGATTGCCGGCCGGGTCGAAGGCCAACTGGGAAGGCACGGCGAACTGGTTAGCGATTTGCTGGCCGGTGGACGGGTTGAGCGCGGGCTGCAGGCTGACGAAATCGAGTTGTCCCAGCTCGACGGCGGCGTTCAAGAGGCCGCCTCCATTGTTGACATCGGCGGCCCTGAATTCCAGCACGCGGCGGTTGCCGGGGTCGGTGACCCACATATTACCGTTGCTATCGAACGCGATGGCGGCGAGGAGCGCCGAGCCGCCGGGGGAGAGGGAGAGGCCTTGCGCGGTGGGGGCGCCGCTCGGATAGTTCACCAAGTTCGATTTGAGCGATGGCTGGCCCACGTACAGATCCGGCGTGGGATACGATCCGGTTTGGGCGAACTGCGTGAAGGGCTCCTTATACCGCAGGATGCGGTTGTTGCCGCTGTCGGCGACGTAGAGGTCGCCGTTCCAAACCGCAAGGCCCGTGGGATCGCTCAAGCCGGTGGTGAACACGGTCCCCGGACCGGCCTTGGTGGTCGTATACTTGTCCGGCTGTCCGATCACCAGGTCGGCCGGCTGCCCGTTGGTGAATCCGGTCGAGTTCTTCCATGCCAGGACGCGGTTGTTCAACGTGTCGGCCACGTAGACGTAGGGCGTCGAAGGGGCGAAATCGAAGGCGATGCCGGTGGGATTCCACAAT
Source organism: Bryobacteraceae bacterium (assembly GCA_049508735.1). Lineage (GTDB taxonomy): Bacteria > Acidobacteriota > Terriglobia > Bryobacterales > Bryobacteraceae > Bog-375. The sequence continues at coordinate 18,976 of JBELAO010000031.1, forward strand.
TCGCGGCCTTCCACGAGGTTGGGATTGGCGGTTTTCGGAATCAGCAACGGCTGGCCGATCTGACGCGACGGGCTGCCGTTCAGCGTGACCGAGGTGGTTTGCGCATCGGCCGCCACGGCGGACGCGAAGAAGATAATGGAAAAAACAAGACACGTGTATTTCATTCTGGTTTTCCCGGAGGGCGCGGACGCGGAAGTGCGCTCCCTAAGAGGATAGCAGACCGGGGGGGAAGGTTAAATAGTGAGGGTACTGGTCAGCCGTTAGGGTCAAGAAGGCCTGCGCCCGCGGAGGCGACCGAGGCGGGGTTGTGACAAAATGAGAGCAGGCCTCGAGGAGAGCGCGATGAGTGAGACACGCGAGCACGTCCACGAACTGATCGAGCGCCTGCCAGCGGCGAAGCTCAACGCGATCGCCGGTCTGCTGGAGGCAATGCTGGATAATTCCACGTCTGCGCCCGTTGACGACGAGCCGATCACCGACGAGGACCGCCGCTCGGTGCGCGAGGGCCGTGAATGGTTCGCGGCACACGGCGGCAAGGGCATTCCGATGGAAGAGGTTCTTGCCGACTTCGGGCTGAAAACCGAGGATTTCCCGTTCAGTAAATAGCCACGTCTCGCCATAGCGGAGATCTACCGAGCGGAGACATTTCCCGAGGATTTTGTTGCGGGTTTGCTGCGGAGGTGGAAAGGCTGTGGAAGGCGGCTGCCGCGATGAGGGAAATCGAGTCGCAACGTATTGACGGTGCAGCTCCACCGTTCCGCGCAGCACATTCGGTGGTCTGTTTTATCTGAGCCTATGTTCGTCAAAACACGGCTCGTATTTTTCCTGTAACAGCGCGCCTTAAGAAGCTAAGCTAGGGCGACGGGCATAATGAGTATCCCAGTCAAGATCGAGTGGCGCGCGGAAGCGAGGGCCGCGGTGCGACGGCTCGACCGTGCAGCCGCGATGCACATCTTCGAAGCCATACTGCGGTAGGCTCGCACTGGCTCGGGTGATGTGAGACCACTTCACGGCGATTTGACGGGTTCCTTCCGGCTGCGAATCGGCGATTACCGCGTCATGTTCGAGCTTCATGACGGCACCATGCGCATCTTCGGGGTTCGCCACCGCAGTGAAGCCTATCGGTGACCGGCGATTTACGGGCGGGAGGAGAGAATCTGGGCGCCGGTGACGGCGGCTCCTACCGGATTCAAGCTGCGATAGATGACGACGCCGTTGAGTGTATAGCCGATCAACCGGTCATACCAGTGCGGATGGGTAAGCCGGTTCATGTTGGAGACGAAGCCATCGGTCTGGACACCGATGTCCTGCCAGGTTTTGAGATAATCCGGCCAGTCGCGGCGGAAATCGCGGCTGATGCCGGAGACGTCGCCGGCAGCGGTTTCGATGCCGCGGGAGACCCCCACGTAACGGTTGAACAAGCAATCGGGGTTGTGGTCGCAATCGAGGAACATGGGGAGAGAATCGTCGATCTGGGCTGCGATGGCGGCGGAATGGTGCACGGTGGGGCGCAAGTCGCGTTCGAGCGAGGCGGTGGTGTCGAGGACCGAATCGACGCGCGACAGCGTGCCGCCGAGCTGGCGGCTGGCGGCGTCGGCGAAACCGCCGGTCTGCGCCAGAATGCCGGTGCGGAACCTAGTAGCCTGGCGGCCAGAGAGATCGAGCGCGGCGATGCGGGCCGCGGCAATTTGGTGCGTGAGATCCTGGCGCGCCGCGTCGGCTTGGTGAACGAGCGCGGCGCGCGTCAGGCGGATCTCGGCCGGAACCGCCGCGACCGTGGCGGTGGCGGCGCGCACAAAAAGCGTGGCCGCAAGGGCGAGCGCGGTGAGCGCCGCCAGCAATGCGCAGATCAACACTTGCCGAAGCGTTTTCATGGAGACATCCCGCTCCGCGCGGGGGACAGACACTTTGGGATGGAGAGATTTCGTTGCGGGTGGCCGGGCTAAACCGGACTTATCGCCGTGCGTATCGGCCACCCGATGGGTTGAGTAGAAACTTCGTCGATGTGAGCCCGCTGGATGGCGGACAATGTCGGGTCGATTCGTTCCTTACTCTCTGATATCCGACGGGCGGCAATAATAGCTATCCGTATTCCGCCGGCGGTTAGGAATCTCGAGATCCCAAGTCTTCCGTCGGAGCCTGGCGCCACAGTCCTGACTTAAGTATCACGGGTGCGTCAAGGGGTTTGAGAGGTAAGTGATTGAGTTAGTTGGGGAGATGGGTGGTGACTGCACTCGGCGGCTCGGTAACGCCGGCGGTCTTGCGGCCGGTTCTTTGTGACATTGCGGCAGGCGGCGCTGGCGGGTGGATGAGAGTAGAGATAAGAAAAGAACCGGCGGCAAAAGACCGCCGGCGTTGCCGGAGTTTGGCACGCACCGGCGACGGGCCGCGCAAACCCATGGGCCGTCCTGCTGCGGTGGTGTAGCAGCCCCTTTTGCTAACATCGGAGGTACTGATCTTTTTTGGCGTTCGAGGAGCTTTTCGATGTCCGATCTGGTTGCGGTATTCGATACCACTTTGCGCGATGGCGAACAGGCCGCGGGCACGCGGCTGGGAAGCCGGGACAAGCTGACGGTGGCGCGGCAGTTGGCCCGCTTGAATGTGGATGTGATCGAAGCCGGCTATCCCGCTTCGTCGCCGGACGATTTTGAGGCCGTGCGGCAGATCTCGCGGGAGATTCAGGGCCCTACCATCTGCGCGCTCTCCCGCGCCGTTCCAAGCGACATCGAGGCCTGCGGCGCGGCGCTGGATAAGGCCGCGAAACCGCGCATCCACACCGGTATCGGCTCCTCCGACGTTCACATCATGGGCAAGTTCCGCGACGAACGCTATGGCCGCACGTTGGAAGAGAAACGAGCGCGCATTCTAGAGCTGAGCGTGGAAGCGGTGAAGCTGGCCAAGCGCTACGTCAACGATGTCCAGTTTTACGCCGAAGACGCCGGCCGCGCGGACAAGGCCTACCTTTTCGCCATGCTCGAAGCCGTGATCGATGCCGGCGCGACGGTGGTCAACATACCGGACACTACCGGCTACACGGTGCCCGAACAGTTCGGAAATCTGATTAAAAGCATCCGCGAGAATGTGCCGAACATCGCCAAGGCCGTCATCAGCGTACACTGCCATGACGACCTTGGCCTGGCGGTGGCGAACGCGCTGGCGGGTATCGGCAACGGCGCGCGCCAGGTGGAAGGCACCATCAATGGCGTTGGCGAAAGGGCCGGCAACGCCGCGATTGAGGAAGTGGTGATGGCCCTCCGCACGCGTGCCGATTACTTCGGCGTGCGCACCAATATCGACGCCCGCGAGTTCTATCGCACCAGCCGGCTGGTGGCCGATTCGCTCGGGATGGCGGTGCCCGCCAACAAAGCCGTGATCGGCGCCAACGCGTTTTCGCACAGCTCCGGAATTCACGTGGATGGATTTCTCAAGGACCGCGAAACCTACGAAATCATGCGGCCCGAGGACGTGGGTTTCGACGAGAGCCGCGTCGTGCTCACCGCCCGCACAGGCCGTCACGGACTCAGCGACCGGCTGGCCAAGCTGGGCTACGAGCTTTCGAAAGAAGAGCTGGACCAGACCTACCAGCGATTCCTGGCGGTGGCGGACAAGAAGCAGGAAGTTTTCGATGAGGATCTGATCGCCATCCTGCACGACGAGCTGCATCCGGTCACCGAAACCTATCAACTCCTGTACATGCACGTCTACAGCGGCACCTCGGCCATCCCAACGGCCACCGTGCGGCTGCGCATCGGCGAGGAGACGCGCGAGGGCGCTTCCATCGGCGACGGCCCGGTGGACGCAGTCTACAAATCGATCACCGCGGTCACCAACACGAAAGTGAAGCTGCAGCGCTACGATATTCGCGCCGTGACCAGCGGCACCGAAGCTATTGGCGAGGTTACCGTGCAACTGGAGATGGCAGGCAAGCGCGCGGTAGGCCGTGGCGCGTCGACGGATGTGATCGAGGCCAGCGCCAAAGCGTATGTCGACGGCCTCAACAAACTGGCCGGCCTGGGCTAGCATGGCGGCGAAGTGGGGCAGGCGCTTCCGCCCGCCAACTGCTGATGCCAACCGGCTAGGTGGGATGCTATTGAGAAGTCGCCCTGCAGTAGACGATTTGGGGTTGGCAGGCGAAAGCGCCTGCCCCACTTGGATCCGAGCTGAGCTTTGCCTCGCCGTGCTTGCCCTTGCTGCCGGCATCGCCTGCAAACACAGTCCGCCGCCGGTGGTCGATTCCGGCATGGCGTCCTGCATCACCGCGGATACGCTAGCTCTCGCCGGCGCCGACCTCGAGCGCTTGCGCGCTTCACCCGCCGTGAACGGCATTGGCGGCTCCGCGCGCGATCTGCTGGCGCAGTACAGCGACGCCTCGAAGCTATTGATCGCCTGGAACTCGCGCGAGTTGGTGATCGTCGAGCGCGGGCTCTTTAAGACGCCGCCGGGCGCAACCATCGTCGAGCCGGGACTCGCCGTGACTGGATCGCCAAGGCTCATTTCGTCCGCCGTGGCGCAACACCGCACGGGATCGTCCGGCGCTCCCGGCCTGATCGATTACGGTTCCGAAGTCGGCGCAGGAAGGGCCATCTGGATGGCAGTTCGTGGCGGAACTCCGCTGCCCCTCAGCGGCAATCTGGCGAATCTGAACGTGCTTCTCGAAGACGCCGATTTTGGCGGCGCGGCTTTGGACTTGGGCGACGCGGCCACGCTGCAACTCGATGCGCGCGGGCGAACCGCGGAATCGGCCGAGCGGTTGGAAGAGCGTCTGCGCGGCTTTCTCTCGCTCGCCGCGGAGGCCGAGATCCGTCGGCCGGAGATCGCAGAGCTGATCAGAGGCGCGCGGATTGGCCGCTCCGGCCGCAACGTTACCGCGACGCTGAGCGCGTCACCGGATGTGCTGGCGAAGCTGATCGCGGACTTTGCGCGTTGAGGGCGTATCGGAGCGCCCAAACGGAGCCGCGACCATAGGGAGCGGTCACGCCGCCTCGCACACCGACGCCGAAAGGAGGTCTCGCGATCTACCTGAAACGCTAACGGCGGACATTCGCTATGTCGTCGACGGGCAAGGCGATCGAATGGCCGTGTTTGAGGATGCAACCTGACCGCTCCCTCCGGTCGCGGCTCGGTTAAGCCGAAACGCAGGGCCGGCCCGTCACCGAGCTACTCTTTGCGCGTCAGCAAATCCTGGTACAACGCGAACACCCGCTCGAAATCGAGCGTCAGCATCTCGGTTACCGGCGTCGCATTGGGCGCCACCCGCCGGTCCAGCGCGACCGTCGAGCCGTAGAACTTGCTCCATGCCGTCAGCACGTCCAGGTAGCCGCTCTCCGACTTGGTGACGAAGCCGGGATCGAGCAGCCACGCCGCGGCCAGCGTATCCCACATATATCCGGTGGCGGATGGGTGTTCGAGAAATCCCGGATAGCGGTTGCCGAGATCCTCGCGGTACAGGTCCGTGATGGGCGTGTGCGCGTTGGCGATGCGGTCGAATTGCGCTTTCCGGATCGGCGCCGTGTTGCAGATATCCAGCCCGAACATCACTTTTTGCGGGATGCGCGAGCGCAGTACGATCTGCGCGGCCTCGGGATCGAACCAGAAATTGAATTCCGCCATGGAGGAAGCGTTACCGGGCACGTGCACGTTGCCGCCCATGAAGACCAGCCGCTTGATCTTGGTTTCGATGTCCGGACGCATGCGCAGCGCCAATGCCAGGTTGGTCATCGGACCGAGCTCGAGAAAAGTCACTTCGCCCGGCTGGCGCTCGATGGTCGAGATGATGAAGTCCACGGCGTTTTCATGTAGCGGCTGGCGGCCGGTGAGTTTGGCCCCCGGCGCCGGCTTCACCAACGACGGATCGTCGTCGAACGCGCCGGCGAATTCGAGCGCGCCCCAGCGGCGGGCGTACTCGCGCGCCATGGCGGCGGCGTGGATCAGCGGCGTCTGGGCCCCGGTGTAGAGCGGCGGCTGCGGCCGCTTCAGCAGGTCGAGGATGTGGAACATGTACTCGCCGCCCTGTTTCGGCCAGACGTTGCCGGGTACCACCGTGATTCCCGCGATATTGACGCGTTGCGGGCTGCGCATCAGCATCACCAGCGACGCGCCATCGTCGCCGAACAGGCCGGAATCGGTGTCGAAAATGACGGTCTCGCGCTCGGCCGCCATGGCGGCCCAGACCAGCAGCAATCCGATGAGCAAACGCGGCATCGATTTCACTGTAGCGCAGTCACTGCGGGGCAGGCGTCCAATTGTCCCCAGCTTGTCTCCGCCGCGCCGCTCCCAGATGAAGTTAAAATCATGGGCATGGCAAAAGTGCGTTGGGGCGTGTTCGGGGTGGCGAACATCGCCGTCAAGAAAGTGATTCCCGCCATGCAGCGGGGCGAGTATAGCGAAGTGACCGGCATCGCGTCGCGCGAGCTGGCCCGCGCGGAGCAGGCGGCGCGCGAACTGGGCGTGCCCAAAGCCTATGGCTCGTACGAGGAACTGCTCGCCGATCCGGAGATCGATGCGATCTATAATCCGTTGCCGAACCACCTGCACGTGCCGTGGTCCATCCGCGCCGCCGAAGCCGGAAAACACGTGCTGTGCGAAAAGCCGGTGGCGATGAGCGCGGCCGAAACGCTGGAGCTGATCGCCGCGCGCGACCGCACAGGCGTCGTCATCGGCGAGGCGTTCATGGTCCGCACGCACCCGCAATGGGTGCGCTTGATCGAACTGGTGCGCGGCGGCCGCATCGGCGAACTGCGTTCCGGCTTGAGCTCGTTTTGCTATTTCAACCGCGACCCCAAGAACGTCCGCCATGTTCGCGCCTGGGGTGGTGGCGCGTTGCTCGACATCGGCTGCTACCCGATCAAGACCTCGCGCATGGTGTTCGGCGAGGAGCCCAAGCGCGTGGCGGCGACCATCGCCCGCGATGCCGGGCTTGATGGCATCGACCGGCTGACTTCGGCGGTCCTCGAATTTCCCTCCGGCCACATGGTTTTCACCTGCTGCACGCAGGCGGCGGCGAACCAGAGCGCGCTGTACTTGGGAACCAAGGGCCGCATCTGGCTGGACATCCCGTTCAATCCGGGGGCGAATGAGGTGTCGCGCCTGCGCATCGACGACGGCCGCGACCTGTCCGGCGGCGGCCTCACGGTGGAAGAGTTCGCACCCTGCGATCAGTACACGATTCAAGGCGATCTATTCTCGCGCGCCATCCGCGAGGGCGGCCAGCCGCCGGTACCGCTGGAGGATTCGCTGTGCAATATGGCCGTGATCGACGCCATCTTCCGCGCCGCCGAAACCGGCCGCTGGGAAGAACCGCGGGTGCCCGGGAAGACATAAGAATAACGGCGCAGTGGGGGAGGCGTAGCATTGTGGGGCGGCCCCTTCCGCCTGTCAACATACTGCCCACTGAGCACCTATGTTTTCGGTAACGCCGGCGGTCTTGCCGCCGGTGTTCTTCCCGCGTGCGCGCGAAAGGCAGAACACCGGCGGCAAGACCGCCGGCGTTACCAGGCCTTTACGAAGATGTAGAAACTCGTGGGGCAGGCGCTTCCGCCTGCCAACCGTTATCTTTCACCTACAGCCGCAGCTTGCGGGATTCGCCCGGGTAGATGCGCTCACCGCGTCGCAAGGGCCGCGTCCGCGCCGCCTGGTCAATTCTGAACAGACAGCCATGAACCAATTTGATATCTTGAGCGCACACCGTCGGCACAGGATTCAACAAGTGGCTCGGGCGAAGCAGGGACACTCCCCCGAGCGGGGTACACCGGCAGCGGCACAATCCGTGACCGAAATCAGAAGGGTCAAGGGGACGGGGCGGCTGTCTCGTCAGAGTTTGCTGTGTGCGGATCAGGACACCGTCTGTATGAAATCAGCGAGGACTTTTTTCGCGACTGCGAGTTGGACGCACAAACTGGAGTCCGAAGACAAGGAAGAGCACGATTTCAATAACTTGCTTTTGGAATTCCGCTATGCCGTCGAGCGCCAAGATTGCACATTCGCCGAATACGGCGAGCGCGAGCTGCGGCGAATGTATCGAGCGAGGAGACCACTGAGAGATCGGCAGTAGAGCTCTTGCAGCGTTCTGGTTTTGGGCCGGCCTGTGGTCCGGTCCAAACGGGGGCGTGCCTTCCCTCAGCACCTATTTCCTCCGAGTGGGTGCTTCAAGGTCACGCCCCTGTCATTGGAATGAACAGGACAACCCGAAGGAGCAAACGGCACCATGGCAAAGCACAGTATTGTGGTGATCCCCATCCGGCAAGAGGTGGTTGTATCGGGGGCCGACTGGGAGGTTGTCGATTTGGCGTACAACCTCTGGCTGGCGCGAGGCTTTCAAGGCGGCTCGCCGGAGGAGGACCTTTTAGCCGCGGCGCGAGAGCTAAGAGGGAAAGCGTTCGGCGGGGACGCGGCATAAGCAAGAGGCACGCGTGTCCGTGAACACGCTGCTCGTGCTGGAAGAAATCGCTGTCACGACAGGCGGGTTCGGGAAAACAAACGTGCCGTACCTCAGGGTTGGCAGGCGGAAGCGCCTGCCCCACTTTGCAGCGCCCCTTACAGCCGCAGCTTGAACGACTCGCCCAGGTAGATGCGCTTCACTTCGGGGTCGCGCTCCAGGGCTTCGGGGCTGCCGCCGCGGAAGATGCGGCCTTCGTCGATGATGTAAGCGCGGTCGGTCACCATCAGGGTTTCCCGCACCTGGTGATCGGTGATCAGGATGCCGATGCCGGCGCGCTTCAAATCGAAGATGATGCGCTGGAGCTCGAGCACCTGGATCGGATCGATGCCGGAAAACGGTTCGTCGAGCAGCAGGAATTTCGGACTGATCACCAGCGAGCGGGCGATTTCGACGCGCCGCCGCTCGCCGCCCGAAAGCATATAGCCGCGGCTGCGGCGGACTTTTTCCAGTCCCATCTGCTCAATTAAGAGCTCCATCCGCTCGCGCCGCTCGCGCGACGAGAGCGAGAGCGTTTCGAGGATGGCCAGCAGGTTTTCCTCCACCGTGAGCTTGCGGAAAACCGAAGCTTCCTGCGGCAGATAGCTGATGCCGCGGCGCGCCCGCTGGTACATGGGCAGGGCGGTAATATCCTGCTCATCGAGCAGAATGCGGCCGGAATCCGGCGTGATGAGGCCGACGATCATGTAGAACGTGGTAGTCTTGCCGGCGCCATTCTGCCCCAGCAGGCCGACCACTTCGCCCTGTTGCAGGTGCACCGTGACGTCGTCCACGACGCGGCGCCCCCGATAGGCCTTGGAGATCTCCGAGGTCTCGAGTTTGCTCGCACCGCTGCTATTTTCGGTGGCGGGTGATAAAGGTCTGGACAGGCCGGCTGGAAGCCCCATCTATCGCCAGCCTATCATCGTTGGAGAAGTAGGTCAATTTATCGCCCTCGGTGGAATGGCCGGCGTCGTCCACCAGGCGGGGCTTGCCGCCGGTGAGGATCACCTTCGCGTCGCCGGTGTAATACTCGCTGTGTTCGGCGGTTGCGATGCGAATGCCGTTGACGGTGTTGGCGACAATCTTCACGCCGCCATCGGCGAAGGCTTTCTCGAGGCGCGAATCGGCGCTCGAATCGGCCAGCACGGCATGCAATTCGCGGCTGGTGATGTGCATGCCCGGCCGCGACATATCCACACCGCCGGTGTACACCGCCAGCCGGTCTGTATCGGTGTAAACCAGGCGCGGCGCGCGCACCACGGTGAGCACGGGCACGGCGGTCTTCTTCTTCTCGGCGTCCTTGGGCTCTTCCCAAAGGCTGCTGACCACGTTGCGGTCCGCGATGAACGAACGCTTCTCGCGATCCACATCCACGGTTTCCGCGGTGATGCGGTTGGCGCCCTGCCACATCACTACGCCGCCTTCATAGTGCATGTTGTGGCTCTTATTGGTGGAAACCATGCGGCGCGCCTGGGCCTGCAGCGGCTCGTCGGTGGCCAGCACCTGGGAGTTCTTCTTGGCGTCGGGCTCCGGCATTCGGCTGGAATTCACGTTGCCATCGGCGGTGAAGTCGCCGGTGCGCTGGTCCATGCGGATGCGGTCGGCGCTGGTGGCGCCGGTCGAATCCCACATGCGCGCGGCGCCATCGAGGAGCATCACGTTTTTGTCCGAATCGAGAGTGGCTTTTGTGGCGCGGGCCTGGCGGTCTCCCTCGGCGTAGGTGAAGCCGCCGGATTGCTCCATCGCCTGAAGGTGGCTGGTCTTGGGATCGAAGCGGGCGTTGATTTCGTGGCTGCTGGTGGCGGACTGGGCGCGCTGGCGCTTGCGTTCCTCCACGTTGGGGTCGGTCGCGGTGTGAGCGTCCATGGCGTGAAAGGTGTCGATGCGATTGCCGGCGCCGTACGCGATCAGAAAATCCTTGCCGCGCAAGACGCGGTGGTGAGCGGCGGAAGTGTTGGGAACGAACTCCAGGGTGGACGGGCCGCGCGTGGCCACGCGGTCGATTTCCTTGCCCCCGGGGCGCATGGTCATTTCGAGGTTGTCGCTCGATAGCACGTGGGTGTCGCCGGGCTCGGTACCGGGCACTGGTAGCGGTTTCGAAACCACCACGCCGTGGCCGGCGGCGGCCACACGAAGCAGAATGCTCCGGTTATCGCGCACCTCGAAATTCATTTCCACGCGGTCGCCGGTGATGGTGGTTTGCGAAGTGGGAGCATTCTCGACCAGGCGGGCGTTGTTCACGGCGGCGATATGCTCCACCTGTCCGCGATCGTTGCAGTCCATGAAGAGCTCGGTGGCGGAGTAGGCGATCTGGCGGTTGTCGTTATCCTCCGTGCCGCGCGCGTTGAAGGCGTGCACGTTGCGGATTTGGTGGTTCTGCAATTGGATCAGCGGCGCGTCGCCTTCCACCACCGTGCCTTCGCGCGTCAACTTGCCCCAGGGCGGGAGCTCGATGGTCTGGTTGTTCTCGTGAAAAACCAGGCCGCCCGATTCGATCGTCATCGGCCTGGCGCCGGGGCCTTGCGGCTGATAGTGAATCTCGACGTCCTGCTTCATGCGCAGTTCGTGCGCGCTCGGGTCGTAGTAGGCGCCGGTGGCCTTGCCGCTGCCGTTTTGAAAAGTGAAAGTGGACGGGCTGTCGGTTTCGGCGCGGTAGGTCTCGGTGTTGAACGTGACGCCGGCGGAATGGACAACCACCGGGGCACGCTGGGGCGCGCCTTCCATCGGAAGATTCAGCGTGATCTTGACTTCGCCCTCGGAATAAAGCCGGTGCTCGGATTTGTAGAATTGGGCGCTGGCCGCATTGACCAGGTCGTAGGTATCGCCCTTCTTGCCGGGCAGGCGCAGTTTCATTCCCTTGAGGTCGACGCGCGAGGAATCCTTGACCTCGCGGAAGTCCTCGGCGGTGATGTCGGCGCGGACGTGGCCGGTCTTGGCGTCGGTTTCCACCCAATGCCAAAGCTGGGCACTGGAATGCAGATCGTCGGGAAGGTCCTTGGGCCTGGCGGGCGCGTGCGCCGCGGCCGACCTTTTCTGCGCGCGATAGGTGTAGATTATGCCGCCGAGGATCGCGGCGATCGCCAGCAGCAGGAGCCAGCGTGGGCCTCGCATGGGAACACTCTTACTATAGCGTGTCTCACCAGGCAGGGCATGTTTGAGGAGTCGCCGGAAAATGCCAAAACAGATCCGGCCACCGATAAACACCGATGAACACCGATTGAAGAAGAACTGGTTTATCCGTGTTCATCTGTGTTGATCCGTGGCGCAAGAATGTTCTTTTCGGACTTTTTCAGCTCGCGCGGGAAAACACCGGCGGCGAAGACCGCCGGCGTTACCGGCGATAATGGAAAAGTCATGATTGAAACGGGACTGGCGGGAAAGGTCGTCATAGTCACCGGCGGAGCGGCGGGCATCGGCAAGGCCACCGCGCGGCGGTTCGCTCAGGAAGGCTGCCAGGTGGCTTCCTGGGATGTGAAGGAAGCGGAACCCGAAGCGGGCGGCATCTTTCAGAAAGTGGATGTTACCGACGCGGCTTCGGTGGAGAGCGCGATCGAGGAAGCCGAGCGCGCGCTGGGGCCGGTGTACGCGCTGGTCAACAACGCGGGCATTCTGCGCGACGGCCAGATCGTCAAGTTCAAGGAAGGCGGCATCGCCGGCATGATGAGCGACGAACAGTTCGACGCGGTGATCGCGGTGAACCTGCGGGGCGTGTTCGTGGCCACGCGGGCCGTCGCCGCGCGCATGATACGCTCTGGCGCGGGCGGGGTGATTCTGAACGCCTCCAGCGTGGTCGGCTTGTACGGCAACTTCGGGCAGACCAATTACGTCGCCAGCAAAGCCGGCGTGATTGGAATGACGCGGGTGTGGGCGCGCGAATTCGGCCGGTTCGGCATTCGAGTCAACGCCGTGGCGCCGGGCATCATCGATACGGACATGATGCGGGCCGTCCCGGAGAAGGCTCGCGAGGCGCTGCGCGCGCACACGCCGCTGGGCCGCATGGGACAACCCGAGGATATCGCCAACGCATATTTGTGGCTGGCCTCGGACGCGGCGTCGTTCATCAGCGGCGCGGTGCTCAGCGTGGATGGCGGGATTGTGATGGGAACGTAGGGCGAGAAAAGCCGAGACGAGTCTCGGCTCTGCAGCCTAAGAGGCCGCGCCACGGCGGCGAGGTGCTCAGCGTGGATGGCGGGATTGTGATGGGAACGTAGGGCGAAAAAGCCGAGATGACTCTCGGCTCTGCAGCCTGGACAGGCCGCGCCACGGGCGGGAGCGGGCTAGCGGCGGGCCTTCTTGCGCGGCAGAGAGCCGATGCCCCAAAAGACGCCAAACGCCAGCCAGAACAGGCCTAGCGCGATGTGTGGCATGCGGCGCCCGCTCGCCATGGCCCCGTAGAGGTTAAAGACTCCGAAGATCGCGCACAGGAGAGCATAACTCGCGCGAAATGCTCTCGATGTCAACAAGCTGGGCATCGAGTACATAGGCCTGCGAATCCAGTGTATCAAAGCCCCGCTTTCGTATCAGGAGCGCAGCGCCTGGTTCGGGTCAATGCCGGCGGCCAGGCGGGCGGGCAGATAGCTGGCCAGGGCGGCGACGGCGGTCAGGAACAGAAGCGCGCCCAAGAACACCAGCGGATCGGTGGCGCTGACCTCGACCAGCGCGGACGCAATCACCCGCGTAACCGCTATCGCCGCGACCGTGCCGGCGGCGAGCCCAATCAGGGTGAGCGCCAGGCCCTGCTTGACGATCATGCCGACCACGTCGCCGGGACGGGCGCCGAGCGCGATGCGGATGCCGATCTCGTGCCGGCGTTCGGCAACCGCGTAGGCCATCACTCCGTATAGTCCGAGCGCCGCCAGCAGTAGCGCCACCCCGCCCAGCACGGCCAGCATGGTGGCGGCCAGTTTCTCGGTAAATAGCGCGGCGTTGATGTTTTCGGTCATCGGCATGGAGTCGAAAACGCCCGCGTCGGGATCGAGCGAGCGGACGGCACGGCGCACCGGTTCGACGGCTTCGAGCGGATCGCCCGCTGTGTGCACGTATAAGCGAATGCCCATATCCTCGCGCAAGCATTGGCGGAAGGGCACGTAAAAATACGGCTTCGCCGCCTCATCCAGGTTTTGGTACTTGGTGTCCTTGGCGACGCCAATCACATCGAACCAGCGGCCCCATCCATGGACATGCTGGCCGATGGGATAGCGGTTGCCGAAAAAGTGCCGGGCAAAGGTCTGAGTGACGATCATCACCGGCGCGGACTTCTCGTCGTCGTGCTCGGTGAAATCGCGGCCCTCGACGAGCGGAATCCGCAGCATGTTGAAGTAGCCCGGCGCCACCACGTTGCGGTTGATCTTCATGTTCTCGCTGGGGCCTGGCACGTAGCCCTGGACCTCCACGGGTTCCCACCACTGGCCGGAAAAGGACAGCGGGACGGTGTGAGAATAGGTAACGGCGGTAATGCCCGGCTGCGCCAAAACGCGGTCGCGCAGTCGTTCCACGAACTGCTTTCGCTCCGCGACCGAGTACCCGTTGAGGGCCAGATGCGAAACCAGCACGTTGTTGGGATCGAAGCCGGGGTTGATGCTGCGGGCCGCCTGGAAGCTGCGGGCGAACAGGCCCGCACTGATGATGGCGACCAGCGCCAGGGCGACCTGGCAAACCACCAATAGCCGCTCGATGCGGTGCGAGTTGGCGCCGCCCGATCCGGCGCGGCCGCCTTCCTTCAAGGATTCGTTGAGATTGGCGCGGGCCATGTGCCAGGCCGGTGCGATGCCGGACAAGGCGCACGCCAGCAGGCACAGCAGAAAAGTGAAGGCCACCACGTCGCCGCCGAGAGGAAGATCGATCGCCACCGGAAGGCCGGAGGGTGGCACCATGCTTCCCAGCGACTGGCTGAACCACGAGGTGGCGGGGATGGCGAGGAGCCCGCCCAGCAAGGCCAGAACCAGGCTTTCGCTGAGCAACTGGCGAACCAGGCGGCTGCGACCCGCGCCCACCGCCATGCGCACGCTGAACTCTCTTTGCCGGGCCGTGGAGCGCGCCAGCAACAGGTTGGCGACGTTGGCGCAGACAATCAGTAGCACCACGCCGCAAACCGCCATCAGGATGACGAGCGGCTTCAGCAACGACGTCTGGGCGCCGGAATGGGCTTTCCAGATGGGCAGCACGGTGGCGCCGATGCCGAGGTTGTGATCCGGGTCCGCTTCCGCCATGTGACGCGCTTGGGACTGGATTTCCCACCGCGCCTGCTCCAGGGTGACGCCCGGCCGAAGACGCGCGAAGCCGATCATCTGGCGCGTTCCGCGATCTGTAAGCGACCAATCCTGTAGCGCTTTGAGCTGTGCGCCCATGGTGATCGGAACCCACATGTCGAACGCCAGTCCGGGCACCGAGCCGAGAAATTTGGCAGGCACCACGCCCACGATGGTCAACTGCTGGCGGTTCACGCGTAACAGTTGGCCGACGGCCGCCGGATCGGCGTTGAAACGGCGCCTCCAAAGGCGTTCACCGATCACCACCACCGGGTGAGCCCCCTGCGCGTCGCCATATTCATCGGGCGTGAACGTCCTGCCCAGAATTGGCCGCACGCCGAGCACGGCGAAATAATTGCCGGTAACGAGCTCGCCCCAGACGTGTTCCGCGTGAACGTCCTGGCCGATGCTGAAAGGAAGAATCATGGCGCCTGCCAAGCCGCTCATCAGCTTCAGGCGATCGCGGTAATCCCGATAATCGGGGTAGGAGGTGAGCAGCGAATCGCCGTTCGGCGCCACGGTTTCGAAGGCGACCAATCTGGCCGGATCGGTAACGCCGGGGACCGGATGCAGGAGGACGCCATCGATCCAACTGAAAACGGTGGAATTGGCGGCGATGCCGGCGGCCAGCGTCAGTACCGCGATGAGAGTGAAGCCGGGGCTCCGCCGGGCCATGCGGAATCCGAAACGGAGATCCTGAATGAGCGTTCGCACAATGGATCAGGGGCAATTGTGCTGCCAACCCGCCGCGCCAATTACAGTGCGAAACGTGCGCCTCGGCGTGCCGGCGCCGCCAGAAGCGTTCGAAACTGGGACTGGTCTGTGCGCGGACGAACGCGATTCAGCGGTGTCCCGTCCGTCCCGCTTTGCGAAAGCAATTGGTGCTGGACCTCTCGCAATCTTCGCAGCCTCCCCTTTCCTTCGCGGCGAGCCGCAAGTTATACTCGCCATTCAGGAGGCAACGTGTCAGGTTGGATGTGGTTCCTGCCAGCGGTAGCGCTGGCGTCTTTAGCAGGCTGCGGCGGGTCGCAGCACAGCGCCGATGAGAAGTATTACCTGGTCAGCGCCACCACCAAGATGGAGTACTGGCAGGAAGCGGCCTCGGGAGTCACCCAGGCAGCCAAGCAATTGGGGGTCGTCGCCGAATCGGTGGGGCCCGACAATTACGATCCTAAGGGCGAGCACGAGCAATTCCAGGCTCTGATGGCCAAGAAGCCCACCGGGATTGTGGTTTCCGCGGGCGACCCGGCGTCGCTCAAGGGCGACATCGACGCGGCCATCGCCCAGGGGATTCCGGTCATCACCATGGACTCGGACGCTCCGGACAGCAAGCGCCTGTTTTTCGTCGGCACCGACAATTACAAGGCCGGGCTGATGGGAGGGCGGCTGGTCGCCAATCGTCTGGACGGCAAGGGCAACGTGATCGTCTTCACGTTCCCCGAGCAGCCCAACCTGAAAGAGCGGCTGCAAGGCTACCGCGACGTTTTCGCCGAGCATCCGGGCATTCATATCACGGAGATCGTCGATGCCAAGGGCGATCCGGGCGTGATTTTCGATCGCACCATGCAGGCTGTCGATAAGAAGGAACCGGTGGACGGATTTGTCTGCCTGGTCTCGATCGCCGCGCCGGAAGTGGCCGACGTCCTCAGCCGCAAGAAAGTGTCCGGCAAGCTGGTGATGGGCATGGACGCGGACCAGCGCACCATTGAGGGCATCCAGAACGGCGTGATCACCGCGACACTCGGCCAGAAGCCCTTCACCATGGCTTTCCTGAGCATCAAGATGCTGGATGAACTGCACCACCATCCGCCGGCCTCACTGCTGGACGACTTCTCGCGCGATTCGTATTCGACCCTGCCGAGGTTCGTCGACACCGGCGTGACCTTGATCGACAAGAGCAACGTGGCGGCGTTCGTCGCGGCGCAGAAGGCCGCCCAATCGAAGAACTGAGTGGCCCGCGGCGGCGTCGACGCTGGTACAATATCCACCTGGAGAGATGCTATGAAACGCGCGTTCACTGTGACGGCTCTGTGCCTTTTCCTGGCTGCGCTGGCCTGGCCCGCCGGCCTTAGTGGCGATTGGAAGGGGGCGTTCGATTTCGACGGCAACAGCGTGCCGGTGGTGCTGCATTTGACGGCCAAGGACGCCGACCTGAGCGGGACCATGGACGGCCTGCCCACCACTCCCACCGATATCAAAGAGGGCAAGATCGATGGCGACACCGTCACGTTCTGGGTTGCGACCGACTATCAGGGCACAACCTACAAGCTGGTGTTCAAGGGAAAAGTCGCCGGCGACGAGATTCATTTCCAGTTCGGAACCGAAGACGGCAGTTTCGGCGCCGACCTGGCTGTGAAGCGCGCATCCTGACACTCTAAGCCGTTCTCTTTCATATGCCTACGCCGGAGTTTCCGCGGCGCGCCCGAATTGCGCCGTTCAACCCCGTTCTGTGCCGTACAACCAATAATTTCAACGCTTTAATGCCAACCGGTAGGTGTGCGCCCCGGCTTTGCCTATACTGGGCAAAAGCACCAGAGGAGTGAACGCAAGATGCACAAGCCGGTAAAATATGCCGAAAAAGTCCTGACGGTGGCCGCCAACGCGGCCTGGGTGGTCTTCGACAAGCTGAATCAGGTCCACCAGAATCCGGGATTTACGCCGAAATGGTCGGACAAGCCGCTCCTCAAGAGCTATGAAAAGGTCAAGCCGCCACTCGGCTGGCCCCGCGAAACCGATTCGCTCTGCCCCCGCTGCGTGCCGGAAATCCGCCAGCGGATTCTGGATGGCGAGACGCCGCTCGAAGTCCTCTACGACCAGCGCCCCGGCGAGATCAAAGCGCAGATCGTCGAGCGCGACGGCAAGATCCTGATGCAGAAGGATTGCCCCATCCACGGCCATTTCGAGGATGTGATGGCGATCGATACCGACTTCTATCGCCACATCGAGCAGGTCTTCCCCGGCCGCGACATCCGCGCCCACAACGACGCCACGCTGCACAAGCACGGCACCAGCACCATCACCCACGGCCGCGGCTCGGTGCTGACCATCGACCTGACCAACCGCTGCAACATGATGTGCGATCCGTGTTTTATGGACGCCAACCAGGTCGGGTTCGTCCATGAGCTGAGCTGGGAAGACATTAAGACCCTGCTCGATAACGCCGTCACCATCAAGCCGAAGCGCCAGATGTCGGTGCAGTTTTCCGGCGGCGAGCCGACCATTTCACCTTACTTCCTGGACGCGGTGCGCTATGCGCGCGAAGTCGGCTACACCTCCGTGCAGGCGGCGACCAACGGCATCGAGTTCGCCAAGAGTCCCGAATTCTGCCGCCAGGCGGCCGAAGCAGGACTGCGCTACGCGTACCTGCAATTCGATGGCATCGGCAACGCCGCCAATCAGCACCGCAAGGTGGGCAACCTGTTCGACGTGAAACTGCGCGCGATCGAGAATCTGCACGCCAACGGCGTCGATATTATTCCCGTCATTACCATCATCAACGGCATCAATAATGAGCAGGTAGGACGCATCATCCAGTTTGCGCTCGACAATCCAAAGAAGATTCCGTTCCTTTCCTTCCAGCCGGTCTCTTTCACCGGCCGCGACGAGGCGGTGACCGACGAACGCCGCGAAGCGCAGCGGTACACGCTCTCCCACTTGGCGCACGACGTCAAAAGCCAGATGGGCCTGGGTGAGCCGGCGCGCGACTGGTTCCCGATTTCCTTCATCTCGACCTTCTCTGACTGGAGCGATCTGGTCCACGGCCCGCAATCCGACTGGGGCCAATTGAGCTGCGGCTGCCATCCCAATTGCGGCACCGGCATGGCCGTGATGGTCGACAAAGAGACCAAGGAGCGCGTTCCCGTGACCGCGTTCTGGAACGCCGACCAGTTGGCCAAAGACGTGGCGCGCGTCAACGATGCCGCCCGCGGCAAGTGGCTTTCGATCATCGGTATGGCACTCGCCGCGACGCGCAACTACGATCCTTTTCAATCACCTACGCATTTCAAATTAAGCGACTTGTTTAAGAAGCTCGACAAGACCTTCGGCGCCACCGGCAAGAACTACGGCAAGGTCGGCAAGGACCGCACCATGAGCGACATCGAGAAGCGCCGGCGCGACCGCTGGAACTTCCTGTTCATCGCCGGCATGTGGTTCCAGGATCTGTTCAATTACGATTTCCGCCGCACCGAGCAGTGCATCATCCCCTACGCCACGCAAGAAGGCGAGATCTCCTTCTGCGCTTACAATACCGGCGTCGGCTGGCGCAACATCATCGAAAAGATGCACATGACCGCGACCCTCACCAAGTGGTACGAGGAGCACGGTAAGCATGAGATCTTCGCCGGCGGCAAGAGTGTGCCGCTGAAGCACCTGGACCATTCGCTGGTGCTGCGCGAAGACATCATTACCAACGAAATCCAGCACGACCTGGACCGCCTGGGCATCGCCAAAACCGCCGGCGAAGAGAAGATCCGCGCCCGCGACGCCAAGCTCCGCGAGCAACAGGAAAACGCCCGCATGGCCAAGCTATACCGCGAGCACGTGCTGAAAGAAGCGCCCGCGCCGGCCAATCTGGTGCGCCTCGACGAGATCCAACCCGCGGTGGCTCCGCAGCCCGTTGAAGAACGCGAAGAAGTCGGCAGCTTCGGGGATTAGGCAATTCCCGCTGAACAGCGTCGTCTTCGCCGCCGGTTCGTTTCTTAATTCCACCTACTCGAAGGTTTCCAATGTTCGGGCTTCGCGAGCCTGCGACGTCAAGAAACAGACCGCTACCGCGGCCGCTGCGAAGCCTGACGCCGCGCCTATACCGAGCGACCAGCGCGGGCCGAAGTGGCTCGCCACCCAACCGACGATGGGGGCCCCCATCGCCGCTCCCCCGAGCCCCACGCCGACGCGAGTCGCCATCACCCTGCCGCGCATGGCCGGCTTGGTCGAAAGCTGCATCATGCTGTTTGTCGATATCGTGAAGGTGAGGGCCGCCACTCCGATCACCGGGAGGGCCGCAGCGAACCACCAGTATCCGGGAGAGAACGCGGCAAGCGTGCAACCGATTCCAAAAACTCCGGTGCCGAGAAGCAGCGTCCCAAACTTTGGTTTGCCGCGCCCGGCCGCCAGAAGCGCCGCGCTCGTTGTGCCGATCGCCATGATCGACGACAGCAAGCCGAATCCGCGCGCATCGGCATGGAAAACATTCACCGCCATGGCGGAGATGAATACCGGGAAATTAAAGCCGAATGTGCCGATCAAAAAGAGCATGATCAAGATGGACCGGAGGTCCGGCCTGTGCCACACATAACGGAGCCCTTCCACGAAGCCACCCGATCCGCGGGAGGCTCTCGCGCTGGTCCTGAGCTCCTGGACGCGCAGCAGAGCCATGGAGAGCAGAACGGCGCCGAAGGACAGGCCATTCAGGAGAAATGCCCAGCCGGTCCCGATCTTTGCGATCACCAGACCGGCCACGGCCGGGCCGATCATCTGAGCGGCGAAGATCGAGGTTGAATTGAGTGCGACTGCATTGGGCAGGTGTTCGTCGCCCACCATTTCCGCAACAAAGGTTTGCCGCACTGGCGCATCCAGTGCCGCTGCGGCGCCAAAAACAAAGGCAAACAGATACACATGCCAAAGCCGGACGTAACCTGAGATGGTCAGGATTCCCAGCGCGGTCGCAAGCACACCCATGGATGCCTGCGTCAGCATCAGCAGCTTGCGCTGATTGAAACGGTCCGCCGCCAAACCGCTCCAGGGCAGCAACAGCAGTTGCGGAGCGAACTGCAGTCCCGTGACAATGCCGACGGCGGTCGCGTCATGGTGGGTGAGTTGCGTCAGCACTATCCAGTCTTGTGCCACGCGCTGCATCCAGGTCCCGATGTTCGATACCAGACCGCCTGCCGTCCACAAACGAAAGTTGAAGTTCTCCAGAGCGAGGAGAGTTCTGGAGAGCGGATTCCTCATGAGCGCCCCGGAGTGTTGCCCCCATGGAACTGGCCGAAGTGACGCGCCGACAGCAGGCTGATGAGGAGCGCGCCAGCCGCAAACGGCGCGATGCAGGCGATGGATCGCGGATCGAAGTATCCGACGCGCAGCAGAAGCAGATAGGCGAAGACGAAATTCGCGAAGCCCCAGAGAACATTCACTGTCGATGACGAGAGACCCTTCCCTGGGGGTTTTGCGAACGGCGTCTGAAAGGATTTTCCCATTATTCCGCCAACGAAATGCGGCACGGCATTGGCCAGAAACAAGCCTCCGAAAAAGTAGGACACAGCATCGAGCCAGTTCATTGTTGAGCTCTCCCTTTCGCGAGTAAATCAAGTACGTCCTCGGTGGAGCCGGTCTCGCCAAGGCGAGGAAAGACATACTTGAGACTGTATTCGTGCGCTTCAGGGCGCACATCCGCCATGGCGTCGGTGGCGAGCGTCACATGGAAGCCAGCTTCGTACGCCTGGCGAGCCGTGGCTTCTACGCCCGTACCGGTGGCCACGCCCGTGACGACCACCTGTGTAACGCCCTTCGCCTTCAATTGGGCTTCAAGGTCCGTGGTGGCAAAAGCGCCCCATGTTCGCTTCGTAACCACGATGTCGCTGGGCTGCCGGCCCAACTCCGGTATGAGGTCAGTCCATCCCTCGGGCAGTATTCTGTGCCGGGGCGGCTGTTCCGTCCGTCCCGGCGCCCCACCGGCGGCATTGACCAGTACAACCGGCAGCCCTTGTGCGCGAAATGCATCGATTAGAGCGCGCGACCGCTTCACAACATCGTCGATCGGGTGAAGGAACGGAAAACTGACAATGCCCTTCTGCAGGTCGACAACGATCAGGGCAGTTTGGGGATCGAGTGTTGTGAGGGGCACGGGATTCTTCTCCTTGGCGATTTCAGTAAAGTTCTGTTGCCTGTGGCGAACGCGAAAGAGTGCATTAGTCCTCTGCGAGCCGCGCGAGCAATTCGACTGCTGCCGCGAGTTTCTCCTGCTCTTGAGCGGAGAGCTTCGACTGAATCGTTCCGGTCAGCCAGTCTTGCCGCGCCGCCCGACCATCTTGGATCCGCTTCCGGCACTTCTTGCTGAGTGACAATAGAGTTTTCCGTCCATCGCTCGGGTCTGGCGCGCCGCTCACCAGGCCCGCCGCCTCCAGTGGGGCAATCACCGTGGCCATCGATTGCGGACGCATGCCCTCTGCCCGCGCGAGACTGGAAGCCGTGGCAGAGCCCTCGCTCTCTAAACGAAGTATCACAGATACCTGGGATGGCGTCAGATCGTCCCGGCTCCCGTGTTCGCGTAGCCGGCGCTTGAGCTTGCCGATGGTAGTCCGGAGTTCCGCCGCGAGAGCGAAGGCACGGTCGGCCTGAGGCGGACGCAGCCGATTGCTCATACCTTCACTGTACCATATAGACAGTTTATCTGTCCAGCCTTTATGAACAGTTTATCTGTACAGTCCTCGACGGTCAATGTCCTACCTGCGCAAGACCAGTCACGCGCTCGTCCTTGGAGCGGGTATCGCAGCCATGTCGCTCATGCTTGCGCGCACCTTCGGCCGGTTCCGCGGCGGCCTGTGACGTCGAGCCCGTCGCGCTCGCCGATATAGTATACTGTATAGTATATGGCCCAGATCACAATTTACCTGCCGGATGACGTCGAGAAACTGGCGAGGAAGGCGGCCAAGGCGAAGCGAAGCTCGGTCAGCCGCTGGATTGCCGAGCAATTGGTCTCTCGCCTGGAGGATGCCTGGCCCGAGGGTGTGCTGAATGCGGCCGGCGCAATCCCGGACTTCCCGAGCCTGAAGGAAATCCGCAGGGGCTACGGCCGGGACTCGGTTCGGGAGTCCCTCCGGTGATTCTTCTCGACGCCAACACCTTGATCCATTACCTCAAAGGCAGGGAACCGGTCGTGACGCGACTCAAGGCCGCGTCCCCCCGCGAACTGGCGGTGCCAAGCGTGGTCGCCTACGAGATCGAATACGGGGGTCTGAAGGCGGCCTCATCTCGTCGCCGCACCGTGGTTTCGGCACTTCTGGCCTTGCTCGCCCAGATTCCTTTCGATCACGAAGCCGCGCGAGAGGCGGCGCGCATCCGTCTCGATCTGGAGACTCGCGGACTAGTCATCGGGCCGTTGGATCTGCTGATCGCCGGAACTGCCGTCAGCCGTGGAGCGGTCCTGGCGACCAATAATACGCGGGAGTTCTCGCGTGTTCGAGGCCTACGGCTGGCGGACTGGACCAAACCGGCAGTTTCGCGAGTACAGTAACCGACTCTGTGCCGATCCGCCGCAGCGGCCGGCCCAAGAAATGTCAAGATGACTCCCGACACAGCGGGCTCGACCAGCCAGGCTTGGCAGCCCGGGCCACGGAGCGCGCTTGCGCCTTATAGCACCGGCGAATCATCCCCTAGCATCGCCTTGCGCACGATCTTGATCGGCGGCGTGCCTTGCTTGATGAACGAATCGTGGAATTCCTGTAGCGAGAATTGCGCGCCTTTCTTCTTCTTATAGTCCTCGCGCAGTTTCAGAATTTGCAGTTTTCCCAGCGTATAGACCAGGTAAGTCGGGTCGGAGGTGCCGCGCTTGGCTTCCTTCTCCGCCACCGGCCGCACCTGGTAGCCTTCCTTCACAAAGAACTCAACAGCTTCGTCGAAAGTCATCTGGCCGGTGTGCATCTTGATCCCCACGATGAAGCGCGCATTGCGCAGCAGCGCGTCCTGCAACTGGCCCAGACGCAGCTTGCGGTCGCCGTTGCCGTATCCTTCGTCGAGCATCATCTGCTCCGTGTAGTGCGCCCACCCCTCGGCGTTCGAACCGCATCCCGACAGCTTGCGCACCTTGGTCGGCACCTGCTTCAGCCAGAGGAATTGCATGTAGTGGCCGGGGAAAACTTCGTGCACCGCGGTGCTGATAATGGTGCCCCGGTTGAAGCCTTGCATGTATTCCTCGACGTCCTTGGCGGGCCAGCCGGCGTCCGGCAGCGTGACGTTGAAAAAGGCCTCCTTGGCCATGTTCTCGTAGGGTCCGGGCGTGTCCATGGATGCCGTGGTCAGTGCGCGCATGAACGGGGGCGTCTCTTCGACGATCGGCGGCACGTTCGAGGGAATGGTGATGATGTGGTGTTGTTCGATGAACTCGCGCAGGCCGCCCAGCACGCCGCGGAAAGTGTCGAGCAGCTTGTCCGGCGCCGGATGTTCGCTCTCGAGTTCCTCGAGAATCTGCTGCGGCGTCCGCTTCGGGTCGATCTCGGCCGCTACGCGTCGAAACCACTCCTGGTTGTGGCGCAGGTTCTCATAACCGATCGCGAGCAGCCGGTCGAGCGGCGTTTCCACCATCTCGTCATACAGCAGCTTCTTGCGATAGTTCTCGGCGCCGATGCGGAAATCGCCGTTGGACCGCGGCAGCAGGTCGTTCTTCAGCCAGGCCTGATATGCCTGGAGCGCGTCGATCACCGCCTGGTTGGACTGATGGAACTCAGCCAGAAGAGCCTGGTCGGTGACCTGTTTGAACGCCGCCGGCACATCGCTTTGGAAAAAGCCGACGATGCCCGGCACCTGCTCCAGCGCAACTTCGGTGTAGACGCGCGGCGGGTTGCTCAGGTTCTCGCGCGCCGATTGGAATAGTTTTGGAATCAGGCGCTCGCGCGCGATCACGGACTTCAAGCGCTCGGCAGGCGGCGCGTAGTTGCGGCTCATGATGACGAAGATCACGCCGGCCGCGCCGGAAGAATAAACGTCCGGGTTTTTCTCCCACGCACGAATCGACTCCAGTTCGAGAATCTGGCCACGGATCAGGGAGAGCAGCAGTTCGCGGTCCGCCGCCACGAAGGCCGACAAGCCCCGCGCGTCGAAGCCGGCCACCTCCGTTTCGAAGCCGCGCAGGGCGGCGATCTCGGCTTGAATTTCGCTCCGTGCGCCGGAAGCCAGCAGCGCATCGTACTGATGGAAGCCCGCTTGCGTGCCCGCTTCCGGGGCGTAGCGAAAAACTAACTCGTTGTAATAGCGGTCGGCCAACTTGTCAAACATCGCGTCGCGGCTTTGCGCCAGGCAGGCCGCCGCCGACCCCAAAAGGAGAGCAATATACGAGATTCTCATGATGAAAGGTTACCATTGCCAATGAGCCGCTCCCATTGTGTCACAGCTCGGTGGGGCAGGTCCCCGACCTGTCAACGCCCGCTTGCGGGCGCAGTTCTTTCCGGAACACCAGCAGGTCGCCCAGGAAAAAGTTGACCACTGACCCAACCGCGATCGCCGCCACGTTGGCCGGCAGGTAAGGCCAATGCATGCGCCCCACCAGAATTCGCATCAACATCAGGTTGACCGCGAGCGAAAGCAGCCCGTTGGCCAGGTGAAACCGCACCAGCCGCCCGGCGCGGCGGCCCCGGCTTTCCACCCCGCGGTCCCGCCACGTCCAGCGCTCATGCCAGACGAAGTTATGCAGCAGAGCGAGTTCCACCGCCATGGCCGTGGCCAGCAGGTAGTTCACGTGCAAACCGCTCTTGAGCAGTGCCAGCGCGGCAAGCTGCACCGCAACGCCCATGACGCCTACCGCGTTGAATTTCAGCCAGCGGATCACCGCGCGCACGCTCCGGCCGGCGGCGCCGGCAGCGGCTCCGCCCGATAGAGATAGACGGTGTGGCGCACCGCCGCCACCACCAGCATGGCCGCCATGCCGCAGATCCCGATCGCGCCGCCAAAGTCGAACAGAGGCCATGAGTGGCCGGCAATTCGCGCCATCGGCCGGAACAGGAGTGCCACATTGCCGATCATCAACAGAATCCGCAGCTCGGTGGGACTGAACTTCCAGAATGAGATATGAAACGTGCCGATGGTGTAAGTCGCCAGATACACTTCGATCGATAACAGGAAGTAAGTGACCATTAGTCCTCCCGCCACCAGCGGACTCATATAGCCCGAAAGAGCCATCCCGCCCAGCAGGAAAAAAGTGCCCAGCGCATCCACCATATGGTCCACATAGAATCCGTAGCGCGGCCGCTGGCAGTTGCGCACGCGCGCCAGCGTCCCATCCAGACTGTCACCCAGCCAGTTCAGCGCCAGGCAGACAATCGCCAGCATCAGCCCGGCATGGCTCCATCGCGCATACCAGTAACTCAACCCCGCGCCAGCCAATGAAATCAGGCCCAAAACAGTCAGATGGTCCGAATTGATCCAGGCCGGAGTGCGGCGCGCCAGCCAGATCAGGCAGCGCTTTTCGAGCGGCGCCAGCAAACTCACCTGCGCGCGCGATGCTTCTTGAAACCGGACGCCATCCGCCGCAACGTTGTTCCGTGCCATGCTGAATGAGTAGACGAATACTTAGACGAGCGATGTTACCAAACGCTTCAGTGTTTTGCCTCGCGGCGTGGATGCTGGCCGGCCTGCCGGACGCAACCAGAGTGCAACTCAAGCCGCCCACGGTGGAAGCTTTCGACAAGCATATGCAGGCGGCGCAGGAGCGCTTCGACCGCGGCTTGCGCGGCGGCGCCTTCCTCTGGGTGGATGCTTCACCGGAGCGCAAGCACGCCGTAAGCGAAGGCAAGATTCTCGCTGAGCCCTCCAGCCAATCGGGCGATATAGAAATCCCCGGCGGTCTGATCCACGATTGGACCGGCGCGGTGTTCGTCCCCGGCGTCACGCTCGCGCAGACGTTGCGTCTGGTCGAAAACTACGCCAACCACAAGAACATCTATCGCCCCGAAGTGATCGATTCGCGCCTGCTCAGCCGCCACGGCGACGACTTCCATGTCTTCCTGCGCGTGGTCAAGACGCAGATCCTCACCGTGGTTCTCAATACCGAGCACGACGTGCATTACGTGCGGCTCGACCGCACGCGCTGGTACAGCAAGTCCTCCACAACGCGCATCGCAGAGGTCGAGGATCCGGGCCCCAATGAGCGCGAACTGCCGCCGGGCAACGATCACGGTTTCCTGTGGCGCCTGAATACGTTCTGGAAGTTCGAGGAGCGCGACGGCGGCGTGTACCTGGAGTGCCAGGCCATTTCCCTGACCCGCGACGTGCCGGCAGGCCTGGGCTGGCTGATCAACCCCATCATTCGCACTCTCCCGCGCGACTCGCTCACTAACACGCTCCGGGCAACGAGGCAGGCGCTGACGAATCAAAAGCCGTGATGGGGCGGGGACCCTTGTGCGAATCCGGCTCGCGCGGATGCGTTTCCGCCACCCGCGACGTGCGCGGCACGCCATAGGAATAAATACCCGTCACCAACAACAGGCGCGCCACGCCGGCCTGGGCCGCCGCGTCGAGCGTGGTGCGCATCAGCACCGGATGCTGGTCGAACTCGGTGTAGGGCACGCCTACCGCGTACACAATCGTATCGATGCCCTGCGCCGCGCGCTCGGCCTGCTGTGGATCGAAAAGATCGGCATCCAGCACCTCCGCGCCCGCCAGTCCGCCAAACGCATCCGCCAGCGCCTGCCGCCTGCGCCCAACCGCGCGAAACGCCATGCCGCGCCGCGCCAGTTCCGGCCCGAGCGCGCGGCCAATCGCGCCCGCCGCGCCGAAAATCGCCACTTTCCCGATGCCCGCCATCGTGTTCGTGCCCAGTATACCGCGCTACAATTGATTTCCATGCCGATGGAATCGGGCGCCCGCCTGGGTCAGTATGAGATCGCGGCCAAGCTGGGCGAAGGCGCCATGGGCGAGGTTTACCGCGCCCACGATACCCGCCTGGGCCGCGATGTCGCCATCAAGATCCTGCCGGTTGAGTTCGCCCGGAGCGCCGACCGGCGCCGCCGCTTCGAGCAGGAATGGCGCGCCGCCGCGGCCCTGGCCCATGCCAACATCGTGGCCCTTTACGATGCCGGCGACCACGACGGCGTCGCCTACATCGTCTCCGAACTGGTGGAGGGCGAACTGTTGCGCGACCTCATCCGGCGCGGTCCGGTCCCGGTTCGTAAGACGCTTGACTTAGGCGCGCAGATCGCCGATGGCCTTTCCGCCGCGCATTCGGCCGGCGTGGTCCATCGCGACCTCAAACCCGAAAACATCATGGTGACGCGCGCTGGCCGCGCCAAAATCCTCGACTTCGGTCTGGCCCGCTATCAGCCGCGTTCCAGTTCCGCGCCCGAAGCCACCATGACGGTCACCCAGCCGGGCCTGGTGATGGGCACCGTCGGCTACATGTCGCCAGAGCAGGTCACCGGCTCCCCCGCCGGCGCGCAATCGGACATTTTCTCGCTGGGCATCATCCTCTACGAAATGCTCACCGGCAAGCTGGCATTTGAGCGCACCACATCGGTCGAAACCATGAGCGCCATCCTGCGCGATGAGCCGGCCGACCTGCCCGCCAGCGTGCCGCCGGCGGTCGCGCAAATCGTCACGCGCTGCCTGGAAAAGGAGCCCTCGCGCCGTTTTCAATCCGCCGCCGATCTGGCGTTTGCCCTGCGCGGCGCGGCCTCTCCCAGCTCCGGCTCCGGCGCCGCGCTCCGCTTGCAGGCCCCGCCGCGACGCCGTTTCCCGGTCCCCGCCGTCATCGCCGCGCTGGCCATCCTCCTCGCGGTTACTCTCTTCGCCCTGCTCACCGCCCCGCGCGGCGTGGACCTGGAATCGTATCGCTACACCCCTCTGGCGAGCGAATCCAGCGCGCAGGATATGCCGGTCTGGTCGCCCGACGGCAAGAGTCTCGCCTACGTTCGCGAGGTCATCAACGCTCCCAACGAAATCATGGTGCGCAACCTCGATTCGCTGGTTCCCGTCCTGGTCGCCCGCGCCGATGCGCGGAGTGTGTTCTGGTCCGCCGACGGCTCCCGTCTGAACTATGTCATCAAGACCGGCGTCTGGTCGATGAGCCGCGCCGGCGGCGAGGCCAGCTTGGTTTTGAAAGGCGATTACGGCGACGCTGCGCCATCCCCGGATGGCAAGGCGCTGGTTCTCTGGCTGAATAAGGGCGAGAAGGACGCCAAGGAGCCCAAGCTGTGGATCTCCTCTCCGCCGGGCGCGCCACCGCGAAAATACGAGCCCGTCCTATTCGAAGAGCAGGGCTCCTTCAGCCCGGTCTACCTTCGTTTCGCGCCGGACGGCCGCGAGCTCCTGCTTGCCAAACCCACCGCCATGGGAACCGAGCTCTGGCTGCTCCCGTTTCCCGATGGCGCGGCCGCCAAGGGCAAGGCCCGCCGCGTGTTCGCCTCCATGCTGGGCGGCGCCCAGTGGCCGCCATCTTTCAGTTGGATGCCCGATAGCAAGCATCTGGTGATGTCTTTCCCCACTGCCAGCCATCCCCAGCCGCAGCTTTGGATGGCGCATATAGAGGATCAGGACCTGGACGCTCTCACCGCCGACGAAGGCATCAAGGTCCGCCCCTCGGTTTCGCCCGACGGCCAGAAAATCGCCTACGCCTCCATGACGGAGAATTTCGATATCGTGGCGATCCCCGCCGCCGGTGGCCCCGTCCGCCCGATCCTGGCCACCAGCCGGAATGAGATGTCGCCCGCCTGGTCGCCGGTGGCGCCGCTGCTGGCCTATGTCACCGATCGCAGCGGGCCGCAGGAGATCTGGCTCCGGAACGCCCAGGACGGCTCCGACCGTCCGCTAGTAACGCAGCGCGATTTCGCCGACGCTACGCTGGCGCTGGGGTCGTTGGCCATTTCGCCGGACGGCAGCCGCGTGGCGTACTCACGCAACAGCACCACCCACCTGGGCCGCCTCTGGATTTCTCCGATCGCCGGCGGAACGCCGGTCGCGGTCACCACGTCGGACGAATTCGAGATCTCCCCGGGCTGGTCGCCGGATGGCAATTGGCTTACGTATTCCTCGAGCGCCGGCGGCTTGATGAAAACCCGCGTGGGAGGCTCCGATCCGCCCGTCCTGCTTCGCCAGGAATTCTGCCGCCGTCCCGCGCAGTGGTCGCCCGATGGCGAATGGATCGCCTGCCCCGTCGGCGATGGAGTCCTGTTGCTCTCGCCCGATGGCAAACAGACGCGCAAAGTGGGGACGCGCAATTCCGCCGTTGCCTGGGCTCGCGACGGCCGTCAACTCTACGCCCTGGCGCAGGGCGAGGGTGCCCAATGGCTGCTCGATTCGATCGACGTCGCGACCGGGGCAGAACGCACCATTACGGACTTGGGCTCGCAGTACGTGTTTGAAGGCAATCCACTTTCGCTCAGCCTGTCGAGCGATCGCGCTTCGCTGGCCGCTTCCGTGGTCAACTTCCAGTCCGATATCTGGATGCTCGAAGGCTTCGCCCAGCCCCGCGGCTGGCTAGGCCACCTGTGGCCCTTCGGCCACTGACATGGCTCGGGGGCGCTGTCCAGCCAAGTTTTGTATCAATGATACAAAGCCGGGCGGGTTTCCACTTCCATCTCGCGCACCCGAAAAACACAGGCGCTGCCGTAATCGGAGCCCTCTACGATCCCACCGCGGCGCGCGCCCGCTGGATGGCAGGGTCGCGCTCGGCTTCCACTTCGTCGCCCTTCTCGACACCGAAGGCCTGGTTGAAAATTTCCGTCTTCAGGCGATTGGCCACAAAATCGCGCTCTTGCGACCATTCCGTCACGCCGGGCTCAATGTTGCGCGCGGCCAGAAATATCTGAAACTGGTCCATCAATGCCGGTGTCACGGTAAAGTCCTGCTCGACTTTGTGGTCGCGCAGATACTCGGTAGCGAAAGTGGTGAACGATCCGGTGGCTTCCAGCACCTGCCGCAGCCGGTTCATCGCCGGCGGCTCTACCGCGATATCGGGCTGAATGCCGCCGCCTCCGGTCACCACGCGGCCGCTATCGGTATGGAACTCCTTCGCCTGGTTGGGCTTCGAAGTGGTGGCGGCCAGCTCGAACCGGGCCGCGTCGAGCGGCTTCTGAATCGACCGCCCGCTGGGCGTGTAGTAAAGCGCCGTGGTCAGCGCGAGGCCGGCGCCCTGGCTCAACGGAAAGACGGTCTGCACCAGCCCCTTGCCAAAGCTGGGCTCACCCAGCACGATGGCGCGGTCGTGGTCCTGCAACGCCCCGGTGACGATCTCCGAGGCGCTGGCGCTCTTGCCGTTAATCAGAATCGCCAGCTTGAAGCCATAAGGCTTGGCGCCGGCGTGCACGGTTTCCGCCTTTTCCGGCATGTGCCGGCCGCGCACCGTGAAGATGGTCTGGCCGGGCCGCAGAAATAGCGCCGCCGTCTCGAGCGCCGCGGTCACCAGCCCCCCGAGGTTATTGCGGAGGTCCAGCACCAGGCCGGTCAGGCGGTCGCCGCCGAGTTTCTCGATGGCCTCCTTGAGCTCCTGCACGGTGTGCTCGTCGAAGCTCGAAACGCGTATATACCCCACGCCCGCCCCCAGCAGGAACGCGCGCTCCACGCTGGGCGATTGCATCTCGGCCGGGATCAGCGTCAGCTCGAGGATGTGCGCCGATCCCGGTTTGCGCACCTCCAGCCGCGCCGGCCGCTGGCGCGATTCTCCCAGCAACTCGGCCAACTGGTCCAGATCGAGCCGCGCGATCACGTAGCCATTCACCGCCAGAATCTCGTCTCCCGGCGACAGCCCCGCCTTGGCCGATGGTGTGCCGGTTATCGTTTGCAGCACAATCACCCGTCCCGGAAGGATCGACACCACGCTGCCGAACCCCTTTTGCGTGGACGCTTCCATCTTCTTGAGCTGGTCGAACTGGCCCGGATCGAAGAACACCGAATGCGGATCGAGCGAGCGCAGCAGGCCCGGAATGGCGCCTTGATAAAAAGCCTGTTCCGGCGCAACCGGGTCGGCGGCGTTGGTTTCGAGCGACGCGTAGACCGAAATCAGCGATTTGATTTCGGAATCCAGATCGTCGGCGGCGCCGAGCGTCAGCGCGGCCGCCAGGAAAGCTGCGGTGAGGCGAACCATCAAGCGGGCCAAACTCGGGTGATGCCCGCCGGAACGCCCGTCGAGCGAACCGGTTGCAACCGTGTCCCGGCGGTTTCCCGGCGCGGCCGTTCCACGCAGATCGGCATCCGGATTGTGGGAAAGCCTGCCATCGAATTCGCCCGTACTCGTATTCTATCGCGTGAAGCGGGTGGCTTTCCGCTGCCGCTCGCGGTCGAGCGCCAGCTCGATCAGCCGGTCGAGCAGCGCCCGAAACGGCAGGCCGCTGTGCTCCCACATTTTCGGGTACATGCTGATCGAGGTGAAGCCGGGGATGGTATTGATCTCGTTGATGTACAGCTTCCCGCTGGAGTTTTCGAGCAGAAAATCCACCCGCGCCATTCCTTCGCATTCCACCGCGCGGTAGCATTCCACCGCCAGCCGCCGCAGGTCGGCCGTGGTCTGGAGCGGCAGATTGGCCGGCACCTGGGCCTGCGCCAGGTCCAGAGTGTACTTGTCGTCGTAATCGTAAAACTCGCGCGAGGGCAGGATCTCGCAGGGCAGGGAAGCGGCCGGCGCTTGGTTCCCCAGCACGGCGCATTCCAGCTCGCGGCCCACAATGCCGCGCTCCACGATCACTTTGCGGTCGTACTCGGCCGCCAGCGCGAAGGCCGCCTCCAGCTCGCGCGCGTTGTGCGCCTTGGAAATCCCCACCGACGAGCCCAGGTTGGCCGGCTTCACGAAAACCGGGAAGGGCAGCGCGGCGCAGGCTTCCACCACGTTGGCCGTCCCACGCGGCAGGGAGACAAAGTCGACAACCGGCAACATCCGTTCCATACAGACACGTTTGGTCATCTCCTTGTCCATGGAGACGGCCGAGCCCAGCACGCCCGCGCCGACATACGCCAGGCCGGCCAGCTCCAGCAATCCCTGCACCGTGCCATCCTCGCCGAAGGTTCCATGCAGCGCCGGGAACACCACGTCGATTTCCGGCTGCGCTTCCGGCTCGGGCAGGATGGGCCTTGGCGACCACTTGCCCTGCTTGTCGATAAAGTACTCCAGAACCTCGTACTTGTCCCGATCCAGGCCGTCGATGATGGTGCGCGCCGAGCGCACCGACACCTCATGCTCCCCGCTGCGGCCGCCATATACGACCGCTACTCGCAGCTTCATAGGATTCGTTTTCCCATTCCCGACATAATCAGCTCCACCGCCAGATCGGCCGTGCGGTTGGATTCGTCGATTACCGGATTCACTTCCACCACCTCCATCGACACCATCTTCCCCGAATCGCAGATCATTTCCATTGCCAAATGCGCTTCCCGGTAAGTGGCGCCGCCGCGCACCGGCGTGCCCACCCCCGGCGCGTCCTTGGGATCGACAAAATCCATATCGAGCGAGAGGTGGAAGCCGTCGGTCCCGTCCGTAGCCGCGCCAATCGCCTCTTCCATCACCGCACGCAGGCCGCGCTCGTCGATGTCGCGCATGGTGAAGGCCCGTACGCCGGAATCGCGCACGTTGGAGCGCTCTTGATGGTCCACATCGCGCAGTCCCACAATCGCCGCGTGGGCGGGGCTGACTTTGGGATGAAAGCCGAACAGGTCCACCAGCTCCGCCGCGCCGCGGCCCAGAATCGCCGCCAGCGGCATCCCGTGCACGTTGCCGCTAGGGCTGGAGCCGGGCGTATTCATATCGGCGTGAGCGTCCAGCCAGATCAGCCCGATGTTGCGTCCCTGGCGGCGAAAGTGCTGCGCCACGCCGCTCATGGTGCCCACCGCCACCGAATGGTCTCCGCCCAGCACCAGCGGCAGCCGGCTGCGCTCCAGCGCATCGCCCACCTGCTTGCCCAGCCGTTCGCACGCGGCGGCAATCTGCGCCAGGTACTTGGCGTGTGCGTCGCCTTCCGCGCAGCTCTCCGCCTGCTCCACCGCAATATTGCCGAGGTCTTCGACCTCATAACCGAGCGCCGCCACGCGCGAGTTCAGATTGGCCACCCGCAGCGCCGAGGGGCCCATATCCACGCCGCGCCGGCCTTGCCCCAGGTCGAGCGGCGCACCGATCACCGCTATGTGCGAATGTCGCATAGGAAGAATCCACGTGCCATCCCCAACCAGCCGATTGGGGGCCGCAGCCAAAAGTGATGCGTCCCTCCAGAGCGTATCATCGTGAGTTATCCAAAAACACTCTGGTACGAGGAGGGACGCAAGATCGAGTTTACATCAAAACACGCTGCTTCTATCGCCAGTGCGCGGGAGCGGCTTTGATCGCTTGGTTTTCCGGGGATCGCTGCGCAGCATCACTCTCGTCTTTGCCATCAGCCTCTCAGAATCCGCCTCCCCCATTCGCCCGCGCATATGCGGATAATATGACCGGGGTGTCAGATATGTTCTTCCTCAAGAGTCTTACGCTCATCGCAGTCGCGTGGCCGTTGGTGGCAGCGGCGCAGCCGGCGGCGAAACCGGAAGATGCCGGGATGTCGGCCGAGCGCCTGAAGCGCGTCCACGAATCGATTCAGCGTCACATCGACGCGGGAGAGATCTGCGGCGCCGTCACGGTGGTGGCGCGGCGCGGGGCCGTGGCCAACTTCGAAGCGCACGGCTGGATGGACATCGAATCGAAGAAGCCGATGGAAAAAGACACCATCTTCCGGCTGGCTTCGATGACCAAGCCGATCACCGGCGTGGCCGTTCTGATGCTGGTGGAAGAGGGCAAGATCCGCCTGAACGATCCGGTATCGAAATTCCTGCCCGAGTTCCGCGACATGAAAGTGGCGATGCCGCGCGAACGGCCCGCGGGCGCGCCGCCGGCGCCTGGCGCGGCGGCCGCACTCGATTTCTACACGGTTCCGGCGAACCGCGAAATTACCATCCAGGACCTGCTCACGCACACGTCCGGCCTGGTAAGCACGGTGAGCGGCGGCTTTGGCGTAAAACTAGCGGCGACGATGGCGCCGCGCGGGCCCGCCGACACGCTGGCGAGCTACGTGCCGAAGCTGGCCACTATCCCGCTCGATTTTCAGCCCGGAACACAGTGGGCGTACTCGGGCGGCGCGGGCCCCGACACACTTTCGCGCATCGTCGAGATTGTCTCCGGCCAGGCGTATGACGAATTCCTGCGCACCCGCATCTTCGAGCCGCTCGGCATGAAGGACACTTTCTTCTATCCGCCCGACGACAAGCGGCCGCGCCTCGTCACCCTGTACCGGAAGAGCCCCAACGGCCTGGAGAAAGACGCGAACCAGGACGGATTTTCGAGCAAGACTTACTTCTCCGGCGGCGGCGGATTGATGTCGACCGCGGCGGATTACCTGCAATTCGCGCAGATGCTCTTGAACGGCGGCGAGCTGAACGGCAAGCGCCTGCTTGGCCCGCGCACGGTGGAGCTGATGGCCTCCAATTACGTCGGCGATATGTTCAACGGCAAGCTCGGCCGGCCCGCGCATGGGATGGGCTTCGGCCTGATCGTGCAGGTGGTGGAAGACAACGTGGCCGCCGGCCTGCGCGTTTCCAATGGCAGCTTCGGCTGGGACGGCGCCTTCGGCACGCAGGTGTGGGTGAATCCCAAGGAGAAAATGGTTACCATCATCATGATTCAAACGCAGGTGGCGCAAGTGCAGCGCGATTTCGAAAACGCCGTGATGCAGGCGATCATCGAGTAGCAAACTGGGGACTCCAGTTTGCGGCGTACGGAGCTCGCTCTGCGCTGTCCCCAGCTTGCTCCGCAGAATCTACGGATTCCCCAGAACCGCCTCAATCGCATCGCAGGCCGTGGCCAGCCCATCTTCTCCCCGCAGTCGCGCACTGACCTCTGCCGCCCGCGCAGCGAAACGCGGATCTCCCAACAGCCGCTTCAGTGCGGCGGTCGCCGTCGAAGCCGAGTACTTGGTCCGCGGCACATGAAGCCCTGCCTCGAGCCGCTCGACCCGCGCCGCGTTGTCCGGCTGGTCCCAGCCGTAAGGCACGATGAGCATCGGTCGCCCCGCCCGCAGCGCCTGGCCAGTGGTTCCCGAACCGCCCTGATGCACGATCGCCGCTGCGTGAGGGAAGATCTGGGAGTACGGCGCATAGGGCAGCGCCAGGATCTCCGGCGCACTGAGCCGAGGCGCCGCATTCGATCCCAGCAGCAGCACGGCTCGCGCGCCCAGGCGTTGGGTCGCCTCTGCGCTCGCCTCGTAAAAATCGCCTGGATTGTGCACCGCCGTGGACCCCAAGGTAAAGACGATTGGCGCAGGTCCCGCGGCGAGAAAGTCAGTCAGCTCCGGAGAGGAAAAATCGGTCTGCGACCCTGGGCGGTCAAAGTAAATAAAGCCGGGCTGCACGGTGTGGGAGGGCCAGTCGGGTTGCGGCTGAGCCAGGCAAGGCGAAAAGAGCGCCAGCACCAGGTCCGGCGAGAATTTGTCGCGAAACAGCGGGTCGCAATCCGCCCGCAGTCCCTCGTCCCGGCGCAAGCGCCGCACCGGATCGAACCAATGCCGGATGCCCATGCGGCCAATATTCAGCGCCGCCCTATAGACCGGCCAACCCATCTTGCGCAAGTGGATGAGCCACGGCGCATTCACCAGCACGGAAGGATCGTGAGCCGACAGGAACGAAGCGGGCGAAAGAATGGCCGATGCCCATCGCAGCCCGAGCTTCTCCGCAACCAGGGGAGCGGCATAGACCAGCTCCCCAGCAATCATCAGGTCAGCGCCGGCGGCAGCGGAGAGAAGATCGTCGTAGGTGTCTCGCAGATGCGGCAGGACCAGCTTCCGGAAGAGCACCTCCGGCCCGCGCTTCAAGTCCTCGCATTGGCGGATCAGGTCCGTGTCGGTTGGGCTCCAATCGGGGCGCAGCGGGAGGAATCCGACTCCCAATCCTTCCACCTTCGACCGGTAAAACTCGGTAGAAGCGACCGTCACCCGATCACCGCGCCGCTGCAGGTCCAGCGCCAAGGCAAGGCACGGATGCAGATCGCCCAAGCTCCCGATGGTCGCGAACAGAACCCGCTTCAGCTCAAACCCCTTCTGTCAGTCTGGTGCCGTTAGGAACAGGCAACAGCGTCGGATAAGGATACTGACGCGGCGCGGACTCGAAAGGTCGCCAGGCTCAGCACGATTTCGAAAGCGTCGTGATGCAGGCGATCTTCGTACGGGGGCTTGGCAGGCGCTTTTGCCTGCCGACCGTTGCTCGACCTGCAAGCGAGGGATTTGCACGAATCTCGCCGATCTTGCAATACTCCGTGCCTGCGCCCGTCACACCTTGTGAAGGAGCGAACAAGGGGTGATTTCCGGGAAGCTCAGCCGAGGGGCGTTGTTTTTGGCCCTCGCGCTGGCCCTGTTCCTAATGGCCTCGGCGTTCCTCATAGCCGCCGTGGGTTTTGGCTTTGAGCGCGGCGAGATAGCGAATGAGGGTCCGGAAGCGCAGCAACGATCGGATGATCTGGACCGCGCCGCCAACATTGCCTCGGGGCTTTTCTTGGCCGCTGAACTGGGGGCCGCGTTGCTTGTCCTGAAATCCGGCGCTTTCTCGCCAGTTCCGATCCACTGGACTATCAAGTTCGTCGCCCTGTTTGTGGGGCTTGGAGGTTACTCCTACGGGCTAGTTTTTCTGAGTCTGTCCGGAGGCGCGCCGAGGGTCCTGACCGATATTGCGGAGGCCCTCGGCAACTTGATCGCGAGATAGGGGACAGTCGCCCTAAGAAAAGCCGAGATGACTCTCGGCTCTGCAGCCTGACAGGCCGCGCCACGAGCCTTACTTGATGCTATGCGTCGCTACATCCCAGGAGACCGCCTTCTGGCGGAAAAAGCTTTCGTTGGCCATGTGGCAGGCGATAGCGGCGTTGTTGCCGAAGACGGCATCTTCCATCACCGGCTGACGCGACTTCACGGCCTGGAAAAAGTTCCACAGGTGCGGCTTGATGTCGTCCCAGTCGCGGCCTTGATAGGTGGTCTCGGAAGGAAGCATTTCCCGGCCCGATTGCGGATCGTGCTCGGCGTGCCACTGCTTCACGTAATCGGCGCGCATTTTGGCCGGGAACGACGCGGAGTAATAACTGGGCGAAGTATCCAAGCCGCTCTGCGGCCCAAAGCGCAGCTCGCCGCCGGTCGCCTCCAGGACGCCTTTCGGCCCCATGAAACGGCTGGTTTCCGGCGTGTCGGTGCCCAGGCCCAGGCGCACATAGACCGGGGTGCCGTGGTAATCGAACAGCACCGCGTGCAGGTCCGGCATGTTGCGGCCATCCTTCCAGCGGAAGATGCCGCCCAGCGCCGAGGCCGACCGCGGCGGCTCATTCCAGCCCAGCGTGAACAGCATTCCGCTGAGCAGGTGCACCATCAAATCGCCGCCCACGCCGGTGCCGTATTCGCGCCAGCAGCGCCAGCGCGCGAAGCGGATGGCGTCGATCGGGATTTTCGGCGCATCGTTCAGCCAGGTATCCCAATCCATCGTTTGCGGCGTGAAATCCGACGGCGGCGGATACACCCATGCGCCGGTGGGACTGTTGCGGCCCAGGGTCAGCTCCACCATTTCCACCTCGCCGATGGCGCCGTTGCGATACAGTTCGCGAGCCTTGGCGCAGAGCGCGGAGCTGACGCGCTGCGAGCCGATCTGCACGATGCGGCTGTTCTTGCGCGCCGCTTCCACCATCTCGAAACCCTCGCTGGCCGCGTGCGTCATCGGCTTCTCGCAGTAAATATCCTTGCCCGCGTTGCAGGCATCCACCACCACGCGCTTGTGCCAATGGTCGGGCACCGCGGCGACGATGCAATCGATATCCGCGCGCGCCAGCAGATCCTGATAGCGGCGGCTCACCGGGAGCGCGGGGTTGTCGGTGATCTCGCGGGCGAGCGTGTGGCGGCCGTCCCAGAGATCGGCCGCGCCGGCGCACTCGACGCCGGGAAGCGAGATGGAATCGCGCAATAGCGTGGAACCTTGCATGCCGATGCCGACCATGCCGAAGCGGACGCGGTCGCTGGCCGGCGTGGGGCCGGGCGCGTGGGCCACTGCCGCAGGTTCGAGTAAAACGGTTTTGGCCGCCAGCAGGCTGCCGGCCGCGGTTGCGCCTTCGAGGAATCGGCGGCGGGAAGAATCAGCGCTCATCAGGCTCTCCTTGGCAGGATGCCGCCGGCCGGAATGGCGCTGCGCGGCGTTCCACCGATTGGTATGTTAGCAAGGATTCTTGCGGGCCGGGCCGAGGTTTCCCCATCCAGTCGCGGCGAGTCGAGGAACGACGCCGCCGACGGGAGCCGTTGCCCTACGCTTCCTCCAGCCGGTCGAAAATCCGCATAATGGCGTCCATCGGGTGGGGCAGTTCCGGCTTCTCCTTCAGTTCCAGCACCAGCGGAAACTGCCCGGCCGGCTCGCGCAGCAGCTCCATCGTCTGGTTCCAGTCCACGGTCCCCCCCTCGCTCTCGAACGGGAACAGGTGTTGGTCCGTCTGGCCGTTATTGTCGTGTATATGCGTGGAGCGGATGCGCGGCTGCATCAGGCGGAACGCCTTTTCCACGCCTTCGTTCATGTTGGCATGGCCGGTATCGAAAACGTAGTTCAGCCCGATGTGCGTCAGCTCCTGAAAAAGCTGGAGCCGTTCCGCGCTCGACAGCTCGTTCGGAATGTTC
The DNA here is from genome assembly GCA_049508735.1 of Bryobacteraceae bacterium. GTDB lineage: Bacteria > Acidobacteriota > Terriglobia > Bryobacterales > Bryobacteraceae > Bog-375. Next base: position 57,978 of record JBELAO010000031.1, read on the forward strand.
TCGAGCAGTATGTCCACGCCGCGCTGGCGCGCGAACATGTTCAATTCCTCCAGCGCCGCGAAGGCCGCATCGAACTTGCGCAGGTCGAACTCCTCGCCGCCCACCCCGATGTGTTGAATCAGGTAGCGGAACGGGATCACCTCGGCAATCTCCAGCGCGCGCTTGATTTCGTCCACCATTTCCAGCCGCTTGCCCTTCACCGGCTCGGTAATCGTGATCACCGCGTGCGGCCCCGACCTTCCCCAAATCTCGTCGGTATACATGGGGGAATGCAGCGCGTGCAGTTTCAACTCCGAGTCGCGGAACCAGTGCCCAAGCTCGGCGATCTGCGCCTTGTCGCGGTAGTCCAGGTGTTGCCGCGCGCAGAATATCTCGACCGCCGGAATCCCGGCCTGTTCGATGCGTTGCAGTGTCGAACTGGTCAGCCGGTGATTGACGAACACGTGCGTCGAAAGTACGTGGTCCATGGTATTCTTCTCAGTCCTTTCGCGCCGAAAAACCTCGCGCCGCGCGTTTGCGCGCGCCGCATCAAGTAAGATTCTAGCTCGTGGCCGCTAGCCGGTGTCGGCTTCGGCCGGTTCGACCAGTCTTCGTGGCGCGGCCTCTTAGGCCGCAGAGCCGAGACTCGTCTCGGCTCTTCTTCTGTGTGCCGAAAAGTTCGCACTCTCGTGCCGTGGCCAAGCAGCCTGCTAGCCGGTGTCGCTTTCGGTCGGTTCGACCAGTTTGTCGACATGAACCATATAGATTGCCGGGTGGCCGTCGCGATCGCTCGCGAAAAGCACATGCTGGCTGTCGGGGGAAAAGACCGGCGCCACAGTCTCCGGGCGGCTGGCTTTGTGCTCGCACAAGGTAAATTCGCGGCGGGTGACGCGCAGCAGCAGCAGGACCGTGGGCGAGCTCCGGTTGGCGCTGGCGCCGACGAACACGGACGAATCGCGGTTGGCGCTGAAGCAGGCGAACTGGCTGGTCTTGGCGACCAGGTGGTCGACGCCGGTCTCGGGCGAAAACTCGCGAATGGCGTGCAACTGCGCGGCGTCATCCGGAAAATTCAGATATTGGATGTTCCTGCCGTCGGGGCTCCAGAGGGCGGAACCAATGCGGCCCGGCGCCAGCTTGAGGCAGCGGTTGTTGGCGCCGCCAGCATCCACCAGCCAGAGCGCTTCGGCGCCTTGGCGGTACAGAATCTGGTCGCGGCCGGGCCGTGCCAGCGGATGCTCGATCGAAAACTTCGCTTCGATCACGGTGCGGGCGGCGCCTTGCGCCAGCGAGACGCTGCGCAAACGGGAGCCTTCGCCGCGCCGTTCGGCGAAAAGTGCGTGCGCGCCGTCCGGCGTCAAACTCATTCCGGGACACCGTTGCCAGGCGTCCGGAATCTGGTAGAGTTCCCGCTGACGCAGCGTGCCCAGGTTGACGTGGAGCAGAGAGCGGCCGGCGAAGCAGCCATAGGAGCGGCTGTCGGGCAAAAGCGCGAGCGAAGCGGCGTCCAGTTCCGCGGCCTCGGCCAACTGGCGCGCCTCGCCGGTCTTGAGGTCGATACGGA
>JBELAO010000032.1:0-56112 GCA_049508735.1 Bryobacteraceae bacterium
GAGAGCATGATGCTGGCGCTGGCGGGCGGAGTGGGCGGCGCCATCCTCGGCAATTCGGTGGGCTATCTGCTGAATGGCCTGCGGCCGCTGGGCGACTTGCCCCTTCGGCTGGCTTTTGTCTTTGATTGGCGCGTGTTCACTTACGTCGCGGGCGTGGCTCTGCTGGCTGGAATCCTCGCCGGCCTCGCCCCGGCCTTGCGCGTCTCCCGCACCGATTTGAATCTGGCTCTGCGCGAAGGCGGCCGTGGCCTGATCGGTGAAAGCGGACGGCACTGGCTTCGCAACGGCCTGGTGATCGCACAGGTCGCCGGTTCGCTGATCCTGCTGGTGGCCGCGGGCTTGTTCACCCGCAGCCTCACCCGCGCGGAGTCGATCGACCTCGGCTTCGACCCGCACAACGTCCTGAACGTGAGTCTCGACCCGGGCTTGCAGGGTTACACGCAACCGCGGGCGGAGGCCCTTTGCCGCGAGCTGCTGCGCCGCACCCAAACGCTGCCCGGCGTGCGGTCGGCCAGCCTCGCGTTTTCGATTCCGCTCGGCTATTACAACAACGGCGCCCCGGTTTACGCCGAGGCACAGGCCCCATCGCCCGCGCAACACGTGCCGGGCGCGACTTCGAACGCCGTCACCCCGGACTATTTCACCACCATGCGCATGCGCATCCTGGAAGGCCGCGCCTTCACGGACGCCGACACAGCCGCTTCCGAGCCGGTCGCCATCGTCAACCAGACCATGGCCGAGCGGCTTTGGCCTCACCGCGACGCGGTCGGGCAACGCTTCAGTTACAAAGCGGCCGCCGGGCCTTTCGTTACCGTGGTGGGCCTGGTGCACGATGCCAAGATCACCAGCCTTCTCGATGCTCCGGGGATGTTTTTCTATGTGCCCCAGACCCAGGATTACCATGCGGCCCACGTCCTTCAGGTGCGGACGTCCGTCCCCCCGGAGTCTCTTGCGCCCGCCGTCGAGGGCCTGCTGCGCGAACTCGATCCGAGCCTGCCGGTTTACGAAGTCATGAGCATGGAGAAGTCACTCCAGGGAGCCAACGGATTCTTCCTCTTCAAGTTCGGCGCGTTGTTCGCCGGCGCGCTGGGCGGCCTGGGCTTGCTGCTGGCCGTGGTGGGTGTGTACGGCGTGGTCTCCTACTCGGCCAGCCGGCGCCGGCACGAGATCGGAATCCGCATGGCGCTCGGTGCGCAGCGCGTCACCATCTTCCGGCTCGTGATCGGTCAGGCCGTTCTGCTGCTGGGCCTCGGCATCGCCCTGGGGGTAGTGGCCGCGCTGGGCGTGTGCCGGCTGCTGGCGAGCCTGCTGGTCGGCGTGTCCGCTTACGATCCGATCACCTTCGTCGGCGTTTCGACGATGCTGATGCTGGTGGCGCTGCTGGCCTGCTACCTTCCTGCCCATCGCGCCGCGCGCGTGGAGCCGATGGCCGCGCTCCGCGACCAATGAGGCGTCCGGGCAGCCGGTCGGATCCAGGTCGAAAGCAGGTCCGAGATGTTGGCCGTTGGAGTGTCCTTCCAGTCTCTTCGATTCGGCCCGCCGCCTTCGCGATCCAGTTCAGCGAACCACCACTTCCCGCGTTTCGACGAACAGACTGACCGCCAGTCCGTGATCCAGGCCGCGCGCGTCGAACGGCTGCTGGTTGCGGAAAGGCAGATACGACAGCCAGACTGTTGGCGCGGGAACACCCGGGGCGGCCTGGCTGGCCGGCAGACTCGATAGAACCGCCGACGGAAGGGTGAAGCTGCCCGCGGCGCCGTCCGCGGCGCAGTAACACGCGCCCCAGGCGAGCCCCATTTGGTCCACGCTGACCAGGCCGATGAGGACTGCGCCTTCCGCTGCGGCCGGGCGCCAGCGGAAGGTGACGCCGGCCCGCCGGTCCACGGCATAGAGGCTATCGAGGTTCTCCCAAAAGAGTGGTTCCGGCGGCGGCAGCGAAACCGCGAAAGGGCCGATATCAACGCCGCCGGGCCCAGACACAACCAGATTGCCTGGCTCGAAAAACAGCGGGCCATTGCGGGCGGGCCGGTCTGTGCGCTTTTCGCCGAGCAGCCGCTTATAGACGCCTGGAGCTCCCGCCAGCGGCGATATGGGCACGCGCAGCCGGTTGCGAGCCACGCTGATCCGCGGGCCGGCGTTAAGACCGCTGACTTCCGCGGACGACATTAACCCGCCGGCGACTGAAGGCGCCGGCTGCGGTCCCGAAGCCATCGCAGCCGTGTAGGTGGCACACGTGCCGAGGGGTGGGACCAAGAGGATTGGACTCAGTACCGGCTCCTGGCCTCCGTGCGAAACAAAGACCGCCGCGCCGTCGTCGGTCGTGCTATCGGGCTTGCTCACCGTTCGCGAAAGCACCACCAGGCCGGCTGTGCGCCCTCGCCAGACGGCCACGGGAAGGATCGGCGGAGGCAGGCAAGGTCCGCCTCCGGCGTGAACGGAGACCGTGACCGTGTTGCTCGCCGCCGCGCCGGGCCCACGAACCTGAAGCGGAACATAGCAGCCGTCCGGCGTGTCCGGCGGGATTCGGATCGCGATCTCGTCGGGTTTCCCGGCTGCGCCACGGCGCACCGCCTCAACCGCCGCACGGCGGAATCCAACCCAGACTTCGGGATGCGACTCTCCCAAACCCGTCCCGTAGAGCACCAGCGACTGGCCCGGCTGGACGGAATCGCGCAGATTGTTGTCGGATCGCGAGCCATCGGCCGCCTGGCTCTCCACACGGCCCGGCCCCCAACCTGCCTGGTTGCGGCTGTAGATGCCGAAATTCGTCCTTACTACCTGCAGCCGGTACGGCGGACTCGCCATACCGTTGACCGTGACGGCCAGCGAGACATCGCCCAGCGGCGCACCCTCCGGCATCCGCCCTTCGATGCGCTGCGGCGAGACGGCAAGAAGCGGTACACGCACCCCGGCGCCGCGGGCGGATACTGTCACGGCCGTGGTCTGCGCGCTGGTTCCGAGGCAAACTCCGGCGATCTCGAAGAGCGCGCCGCGAGCGATGGCGCCGCCGGGCAGGACCGAAGGTACGCGGCCGGCGGCATTGACGACACCGCCGGAACGAATCGCCGGTGGCTGACCCCAGAGCACAGCCGCTGCCAGCAAAGATACAGCGGCTGCGCGCATTCCTATTTGATTGTGACGTGGCCGGGGTTAGCGGCCTGGCCGTCCACGGTGACCTGAATCACCACGTCTCCTTTGCCCGCCAGGCTCGGCGGCAGCAGCGCGTCGATCTGGTCGAGACCCGCATACTGCGGTTGGGCGCCAGCGTAGGACACACTCAAGTTGACGCCCCCGGCGGTAACGGTGACACTGTTCGGCGCGGAACTGTGGCCGCGCAATCCCGTTCCATAGAGAATCAGGAACACCTGCGTGTTGGGTTCGCCCAAATCGATGGGCGCGGGAACCAGGCCGCCGCTCGAATCGATCGAGTAAACGTTCCCCACGGTCTGCGACTTGTTGGCGTTCACCACCAGCACGTTGGCAGCGACCAGATTGGTTCCCCCGAAGAGGAACACTCCCGGATCGATGGTGGCGATGGCGACCGGTTCGCTGAAGCTGGCCCCACCCGAGGTAACCGTCACGGTGGCTGACCCCAGGGCGGTGCCGTCGGGGACGATATAGTTCACCTGCGTCGGCGAGACGTAGGACAGAGGCGCTGGCCGCGCGGTGCCTTTGGAGTCGGTGAAGGTGACCGTCGTGCCACCAAAGGTGGTGGGATACGGCGCTGGGATCGACTCCGTCACCGTGGCCAGATCGTTGCCGAACGCGCTGGCGAACGAATCGGGGGCAAGCGGAACGGCGGCAAAGCTGGCGCCATTCAAGTCGGTGAGAGCCGAGGTGAGGTTCAGGAAGACGGAAACGTAGCCTACATAGTATGTTCCCAGGCCGATGACGAGGTCCGGCTGCCCGTCGCCGTTCAGGTCGGCAGCGGCCAAGGTGGATGGTGAAACGCTGGCGGTAAGTTCCGTCTCCTGCTGGAACGTGCCGTCTCCGTTACCGAGCATGAACGTGGTATCCGTGTCGCCGCAGCAGTGGGCGATTGCCAGGTCCGGTTTGCCGTCGCCGTTGAGGTCCGCCACGGCAATCCACTGAGGGCCAAACTCGGTGGGCACATAAGACGTGGCCTTGAAAGTTCCGTTACCGTTGCCCATGAGGACTGCCACATCGTATTGGAAGTTGGTATTGAAGTTCGAATCTTCGGTGGCCACCAGCAAGTCCGGCGTCTTGTTGCCGGTGAGATCGGCCGCGGTAATGAAAATCGGATTCAGTCCGGCCGGGTAGCTGACGGGAGATTGGAATGTGCCGTTCCCCTGCCCAAGATAGATCACGACGCTCCCTAGATCCGTGGGCTCGCCGGGCGTTCCCTCATCGGCGACCGCAAGGTCGGGTTTGCCGTCTTTATTGAAGTCGCCCACCACCACCGAATGCGGACCGGAACCGAACCCGGTGAGATTGGCGACGGACTTAAAGGTGCCATCTCCGTTCCCTAACAGGATGCCCAGCGTCGCCCCGTTGGGAGGGCTGAGCCCCACCCCGCATGCCACAATATCCGGTTTGCCGTCGCCATTGAAATCGGCCACGGCGACGGAGTTAACGGAGCCGCCGACGGGGTAGGGCACGGGGGCCTGAAAAGTGCCGTCGCCATTCCCGAGCAGAACATACACGCCGCTTCCGTTCGCGTCGCCGACCACCAGATCCTGCTTGCCGTCGCCATTCAGGTCGGCCGCGGCCACCGCATCGGCTGCCACCGTCGTGCCGCCCGGCGACAGCGGAATCCTGACCGGAGTTTTGAAGTTGCCGCCGCCATTCGAAAGGAGAATCCACAGGTCTCCGGCGGCAGCCGCGACATCGGGTTTTCCATCCCCGTTGAAATCGGCGAGCGCCAGGCCGTTGATCTGAGAGCCTGTCCGGTAAGTCGGCGGCCCGACGAGGGTCCCGTCGCCGCGGCCGAAGAGCACCTCGATGGTGTCGTTGTACTGGTCCGGCGCCAGGATATCGGGATGGCCGGTTCCGATCACCACGTCGAGATTGCCATCGCCGTCGACGTCCATGGCGAAGAGGCTGGTTGGGTCATAACCCACCACGTAACTGTATTCGCTGGCGAACTTGCCCGTCCCATCGCCCAGCAGAATCGATACGGTGCCGTCGTTCGCGTCGGTGAGCGCGAGATCGATTTTACCATCGTTGTTGAAGTCGCCCGCCGCCACGCCACCAATCGAATCGAAAGTCTGCGCGATCATACTGACGGCACGAAAGGTGCCATCGCCGTTGCCGGCCAGGAAGCCGATATTCTTTCCGCCGGCGACCATCAGGTCCGCGTGCCCATCGCCGTTGAAATCCCCGAGCGCGAGGTAGCTGGTCTGGGCGATCGCGGGGTAGTTCACGGGAGCCGCGAAGGTTCCATCCCCGTGGCCCAGCAGGATGGAGACGTCGCCCGAGCCGGAGTTGGCCACGGCTAAATCCAGGTTGCCATCGCCATTAAAATCGTATGCGACGGCGGACGAGGGCCCAGTGTGCGCCGCGTACTCGACTGGCGGCTGCAAGGTGCCGTCACCGTTGCCCAGGAAGACGGAGACGGTGTTGGGTGACCCGGTGCCGGAGCCATAGCTCACCACCACCACGTCTTGCTTACCGTCGTGATTGAAATCCCCCACCAGCACTCCAGCCGGATTGGCCGGAACCGGATAGTAGGTTTGCGACGCCGCGGCGTTGCCGTCGGGAGTGAACACAACCACCAGCAGGCTGTCGACGGCCGGTCCCCCGCCAAAACCGCCCGGAACCACGGCCAATCCGACTGGCGTACCGTTGCCCAGGAAGTTGGAGAACAGCAGCGTTTGCGTTGCCGCTCCGTGCCGTGGCCCCAGGAAAGTCCATCCCGGCAGGTTCTGAAAGGCTCGAATTCCGGCCCCTCCGCAGTTCGTGAAAGCCGGCTGAAAATCGGCGGTGGAGTCGATTTTGCCGTATGGAGAGAAACGGCTGAAACGCTGTCGGGTGAACGACCCGTCGCCCTGGCGCTCGAGCGCTGAAGCGGCAGTATCATCGAACACCGTGACCGTACCGGCCTGCAGGAAATTCGGTACCGGACACTGCGCGTGAATCGCCGGGATCAGTGACACGGCGGCGAGAATCCAAAGCACCCTTTGCATCTGACCCTCCGAGATATACTATCCCCACTTCACGGCCGTTTCAACCGCCATGGCCGGAGCCAGTACGGCGAGGGCGACGGCCTCGGTATCGATTTCTACTAGTTTGCGGGCCGATGCTGCCGCCGACGCGAGCGCTGCTGGATTTACCAGAAGCCTGCTAATGGCTGCCGCGGGATCCTCATTGGGTCGGGGGACGAGCACCGCGCTGCAACCGGTAAACTCCACGAGGTTCGCTTCTTCGTGCCCCGGTTCCGGCGAGACCGCCAGCATAGGAGTGCCGCAAGCGAATGCCTGGGCAGGCGAAAGGCCGCTCGGTTTGCTGACAATCAGGTCGGCCGCGTGATAGTAAGGAGCGGGATTCGCCTCAAACCCCAGCAGACGGATCTCGACCGCGCCTTTCGCCAGGCCAGCCACCAACTGCTCCAAGCGAATCCGGCGCTCCGTGCTGCCACAGAGGAACACCGCGGATAGGGGCATCTGAAGCCGTGCAATCGAGCGTGCCAGCGGCTCCAAGCCCCATCCGCGACCGCCTCCGAGGACCAGCACCACCGGTCTCGCCTCCGGCAGCCGAAGCTGTGCGCGCGCTTCGGCGGCCGGCATGGAAACACGGAACTCGGGCGCCACCAGAATGCCGGAAACCGTCACCCGGCTCGGGGGTGTTCCCGCGGCGATGAAAGCCTCCCGCTGACGCGGCAGGGGAACCAGGTAATGGTCCACCTCCGGAAAGCGGCAGAATGGCTGAAAATGCCAATCCCAGTAGGCGGTGACCAAACGCGCGCCCAGGCCGCCACGCCGCTTCATCCGCGCCGCGATGGCACTGGCCAGAGGGTGGGTGGTGAGGACGGTCTCGGGGTTGAAACGCCTTACTGCATTTTCGGTTTCGCGAAACCGGCGGGTCATCCACGAGGTGCGTAAGGCTTCCAATCCCGGCAGCCGGCTCCACGACGAATAGAGGAAACGCCACACCCCGGGCGCCCGCTCCAACGCAATGGTGTAAAGGGCTGTCGCCAACTCGACGGCAGCGCCGCCGTCCTCCCGCAGGACGTCGAGCAGCATCACCTCGCAGCCGTGCCGCTCCAGCAGACGGCGATAGTTGGCCGCCAGGACGGAATGGCCGAGAGAACCGAAGTTCGCGTTGAGTATAGCGATTCGGGGGTGCGTGATAAGCTCTGTATATTATGACGGCCGGGGCGCTTTGTCAATGAATCCCAAGGCGCTCGCGTGGCGGCTGGCGCTCTGGACTCTGGCAGCCGCGCCGGTCCCGATGGCGATGCTCCTTGGCCATCTGTACCTGAGGCTGGTTCACCTGTTGGCGCCGGAGCTGGAACAGCGGGCGCGCAGGAACCTGGCTCTGGCTGGAATCGACGCTCGCGCAGCCCGCCAGAGCCGGCGCGCGTTGGTGCGATTCCTGGTTGTGCTCGCGCGGTTTCCTAGACTCAGCCGGACTGGCTGCTCGCGATGGGTTCGATGCGAAGGCTGGGAACATCTCCATGCCGCGGTCGAGCGGGGCTGCGGCGTACTGGTGATCTCCGGGCACATCGGCCATTGGGAGCTGGGAGCCTTCGCCATCGGCATGGCTGGACATCCCATGCATCTGCTGGTTCATCGCAGCCCGCATCGCGAGATGGAAGCGTATCTGGAGCAACTGCGCACGGGGTCGGGAAACCGGTCGATCGGTAACCGGTGCGCGGCTCGGGCGATTGCATCGCTATTGAAGAAGAACGAGGTCGTCACCACGCTGATCGATACCGTGCCGTCGTGGTTACCGGCCGATCTGGAGATCCCGTTTCTGGATGGCCAAATCAGAACGACCACCGCGCTGGCCCGGCTGGGGCGCGCGACTGGCGCGGCATTGGTTCCTGCGTTTGTTCTTTGGTCGAAAGCGCAGCGGCGCTATGTGCTCCGCTTGGAAAGGCCGGTAGAATTGAGCGGCGACGAGGCCGCCGACACAGTCCAGTTGTTTGCCAGGCTGGAACGCGTGGTGCGGGAAAACCCGGATCAATATCTATGGATCTTCGATCCGGGCTGGGCCGGTGCGAAGTGAAAGGCCTCCGGTTCTGGCGCATCGCCGGCAAGGTGGCGCAACGCGACCTGTGGAGCGGGCGCGGTCACTTCGCCGTCGCCTTGACGGGCCTGGCGGTGGCCGCCGTCGCCATCAACGCATCGCTCGCGATCGGAAGCGCGTTTGCCGATCGTCTCAACGGAGACATGCGCCAGTGGATGGCCGCCGATGCCGCCGTCACGCTGCGCTCGCCGCCCACCGAAGAACAGCGCGCCGCAATCGCCGAATTGGATGGCCGCGGCATCGAGCGGACCGAATCCCTCGAGACCTACAGCATGGCGTCCTCCGATCAGGCGGCAGATCCGGCGCTGGTCTCGATCAAGGAGGTGGATCCGCGGCGCTACCCTTGGTACGGAGCGGTGGAGCTGGAGCCGAGCCTGCCGCTCGACCGGGCGCTGCGGGTGGACACAGCGATCGTCTCCCGGACCTTGCTGGAGCGGCTGGCGATTGCGACCGGCAGCCAGATCCTCCTGAACGGCGTCGCATTCCAGGTGACGGCGGTTCTTACCGGCGAGCCCGACCGATTCGCGGCTGCGCCCAATGCGTATCCCCGTGTGATGCTTTCCGCCGCCGCATTCGAACGCTCGCAAATCGCCCGCGCCGGCAACGCCATCGTCTGGCGCCTGCTGTTTCGGAATACCAAGGACCGCGACGCGGCATGGCTGAAGGCGAAGCTCATAGCGATCTTCCCGGACGGCCAGGTGTTGGACTCCCGCGACCACGGCGATTCCCGAGCGGCGGCAGCGCTCGATGCCGCCCTCACGTATCTCGGCCTCACGGCATGGACCGCTCTAGCCTTGGGCTCGCTGGGCGCCGCGATGGTCACCTACCTGCACGTCGAGCAGCGGCTGGATACCGTGGCCATCATGAAGGTGATCGGCGGCCGATGGAATCAGATCCTGGGCATCTACCTGCTGGAGGCCGCGGCCCTTTCGCTGACAGGCTGCGCAACTGGCGCAGCCCTGGCAGTCCCCCTGGAGCGGATCTTTCTTTCGATACTGAAGCACCAGACGCCGTTTCCCATCGCGCTGCCGTGGCAATGGCCGCACGCGGCGGAAGCCGCTGGGGTGGTCCTCGTTTCCTCGCTGGCGGCCACCGCGATCCCGCTGCTGGCACTACGGCGAACCGCGCCGCTGCGGATTCTACGGGGCCAGGTGGAACAAGCTGCTCACAGCCGCGCAATCGCGCATCCGGCTTGGCACTTGTACTTGTTGGGAATGGCGGCGCTGGCGATATGGATGGTCCACTCATGGCGGGCCGGCGCTGCGTTCCTGCTCGGCCTGGGCATGGCCGTGCTGATCTTGATGGCCACCGGGCGCGGCCTCTTGCGCGTCGCGCGCTGGGCCTCCGGCCGCTTGCGGCAACAAGTACCTGCCACCTGGTTCCACGGTGTCCGGAGTCTCAGCCGCCCGCGACACCACTTCGCCAGCCGGTTTCTGGCGCTGGCCATCGGCATCATGGCGGTCGCGGCGTCCTGGCTCGGACTGGGCGCGGTGGTTCGTGCCATCGAGCAGTCGCTCCCCTTGCCTGGCGCCGACCTGTTTGTGTTGGGGCTGGGCTCCGGGCAAACCGGCCCGCTCCTGGAGTTTCTCGCTCACGATCCCGACGTGAATCAGCCGGTGGAAGTGGTTCCCGCGGTCATGTTGCGGCTTTCGAGAATCAACGGCATGCCGGCACGCGACAGTGCCCCGGAGCGATGGCTGGCTACCTGCACCGACGGCCAACCTTCGGGACCCGTTTCGGCCGGACGCCGGCCGCATCCAGGCGCTTCGGTGCCGGAAGCAGTGATGGCGGAATCGCTGGCAAGACTGGCAGGCGCGGCTGCGGGCGACACCATCGAGTTCTTCTCCAGCGGCCGGACCATAACGGCGCGAATCGCCGGCCTCCGCCGCCTCGACGCCATTGAGGAGCAGCGGGGCGGACTGGTGTTTCCGTGCACCGCGTTCGCCGGCCTGAGCGCGTTTTATGAGGTAGGGATATCCGTGAAGGGCGAACGCGTGAATCCGGTCCGGCGCCGCATCGGCGCCCGCTTTCCCAGCTTTCCCGTGATTGGCCGGCGCGAACTGGCGGCGGCGATTCAATCGGTGGCGCGCGACGCCGTCTGGATGCTGCGCGCGTCCGCCGCGCTGATTTTGGCGGCTGGAGCTGCCATACTGATCCTGATGGCGATGGCCGATGAGGGAACCCGAAGGATCGAGATCGCCATCCTCAAAGCCGTCGGCGCCAGGAGCGCTCAGGTTCGGAATGCGCTGCTGGTTGAGTTTGCCGCCTTGGGCACGCTGGCCGGTCTGAGTGGCGCCGTGATGGGCAGCCTGTTCGCGAGCCTCTTGCTGTCGGTGGTATTTCGCAAGGCCGTAGTGGCATGGGATCCGGGAGTGCTGGCCGGGGCGACGATTCTGGGTGGTATGACATCCCTTGCGGCTGGGTGGGCGGCGAGCGCGCGTCTGCTCGGGCAGAAGCCCTTGCGCATTCTGCGAGACGAATAACCACCCCGCCCAATGTCCATTGACTGGTTGCGAGAGCCGCCGAACGGAGCCCTGACAGGGGTCCTGGGCTGCTGGCGCCCGGCACTCTTTTCGCTCAGAGCGGCGCCGCTTCCCATCGCACTTCGCCTGGCGCGTTGCTACTTGCGCCTCGCCAGCCTGATGCTGCCCCGCCGCCGGCGGCGCACGGTCCGCAGTTTGGAACTCGCCGGCTACGACGCAAAGCGCCTCGAGAAGCCCGTGATTCGTTCGACTGCCCGAGTCTACACGGCATTCGCCCGTCTTGCCGATCTGGCTGCGGAGCAGGTGCCCGCCTGGATTCGCGTCGAAGGAGAGGAACATTTCCGGGAAGCCAAAGCGCGCGGCCGGGGCGTTGTGCTCGCTTCCGGGCACCTCGGCAACTGGGAGTTAGGCGCCCATGCCTGTGCCTTGCTGGGGAAGCCATTGAGCCTGGTTGTCCGGCCATACCCGGATGAGGCTTACGAAGCATGGGCCGCCCGATGCCGCATGGGATCCGGAAACCGGCTGATCGCCCAGAGCGGCGCGGCGCTCAAGATTCGAGCGGCCTTGCGAAGGAACGAGACGGTAGCCATGCTGATCGATGCCAATGTGCCGCCGCCGGGAGATCTGGAGGTGGACTTTCTGGGCTCGCAGGTGCGCGCCTCGATGGCGCTGGCCCGCCTGGCGGCGTTGAGCGGCGCAACCGTGCTTCCGGTCTTCGTCCCTTGGTCCGAAGAGCACCAGCGCTATACGCTGCGTTTCCACCCGCCATTCCCTATCTGCGGCGATGCCCGCCAGGACACCCGGCGCCTGTACGCACTGCTGGAATCGCAGGTGCGACGTTATCCGGATCAATGGTTCTGGATCTTCGACCCCTGCTGGGCTCGGCCCTGCAACGAAGCGCGGTTGCCGGAGCGGCCGAGCGTACGCGACATAAACGTGGATCTCTTTCCGGTGTCGGGCACGCCTTTAAGCTCGGTTGGAGCGAAAGAGGATAGCCCACGGCGCGAGCCGTAGGTCGGCAGGGAGGACAAGTCCTGTCCCTACATGCGGAGTAGAATAATACGAAGTTGATTCAGGTCCGGGCACTGACGAAGTCCATCGATGCAGGCACCCACCGTGTCGACATCCTGAGAGGCATCGACCTGGACATCCCCCAAGGCCAGTTCGCGGCCATCATGGGTCCTTCAGGGAGTGGCAAAAGCACGCTGCTGGGACTGATGGCGGGCCTCGACTCGCCCACCAGCGGGCAGGTCCTGCTGGACGGCGAAGATCTGACGCAGCTCTCCGAAGATGAGATGGCGTTGCGGCGCGGCCGCAAGATCGGCTTTATTTTTCAGTCGTACCACTTGATCCCGACGCTCACCGCGGAGGAGAATGTGGTGCTGCCGATGGAGCTGGTGGGCGCGAGCGACGGCGGCCCCAAACGCGCCCGCGAGTTGCTCGATCAGGTCGGGCTCGAGGGGCGCCACGACCACTACCCGGCCCAGCTCTCCGGTGGCGAGCAGCAGCGCGTCGCGGTGGCTCGCGCGTTTGCGCTTGGTCCGTCGATTTTGCTCGCCGACGAACCGACCGGCAACCTGGACACCGCTGCCGGCCAAGCAGTGCTGGATCTTCTGCTGGCTCTCAACCGCGAGCGGAGAGCCACTCTGGTTCTGGTGACGCACGAGGAATCGGTGGCGGCGGGCGCCGACCGGCGTATTGTGCTGCGCGATGGTTTAGTGGTGACGCCGTAGGCCCGGCGAAACGGGTCTTGGCGTTTTCGCGTCGCCGCCGATGCCTTGCGCCGCGTTCGCGGGCAACCGCGTGAGTCGCCTCACTATACTGTAAGTATCGGTACCGCATGGAACGGCGCGGGTGGAAAAAGACGGCCACTTACGTGGCGCTGCTGGCGGCTGCCTTCGTAGTAGCCGTGGCTGGGAGCTGGAAATTCGGCCGCCAGTTGGACAACAACGCTTACGATTTCATGTTCCGGCTTTACGACCCACCGCCATGGCAGCCCGAATCGGTGGTGCTGGCGATCGACGAATCCACGCTCAACGCCTGCGGCGGAATCGAGCACATTCGCGGGCCGCTGGCCAAGTCGCTGAATCTTGTAGCAGCCGCCGCGCCAAAAGCCGTTGCCGTCGACGTGATTCTGGCCGCGCGCAGTGAAGATCCGCGCATCGATACCGCTCTCGCCGCCGCATTTCAGCATACATCCAACCTGGTGCTCGCCAGCGAACTATTGACCGATGGCTGGGAGAACCCAATTCCGGAATTCGCCCGCTGGGCCGCCGCGCGCGGCCACGTCTACGCCAAGCCCGACGACGACGACATCGCGCGTTCGATTCCGCTCGAAAAGGCATTCCGCTACGAACGGTTGTGGGCGCTGTCGCTCGAAGCCTTCCGGCTGAGCCGCGGCGCGGAAATCGTGGAATCCCCTTCCGGCCTTCAGGTGGGCGCGCGATGGATCCCCATTCCCAAGGTTCCCGCCGGATGGCGGCACAGCCGCGACCGCGACGACAGCCGCTTCATGCGCGTCCGCTTCGCCCCGCGCAACGCGGATACCGGCGCCGACATCATCCCGCGCATCGGCATGCAACGACTCATCGATCACCCCGAGCTGGCGCGCGCCTTCACCGGCAAAGTGGTGTTCGTGGGCCTCACCGCGGTCACCGAGCTGCATGACCGGCTGCCGACTCCGGTGGCTCCGGCCATCCCCATCAGCGGCATCGAAATCAATGCCAGCGCGTTCGAAACCATCGCCCGCGGCCTGTTCATCACCGATTCCAGCCCCGTCTGGGTGCTGCTGTTCAGCCTGGCGCTGCTGGCCGGCGCGGGCGTCAGCTTTCGCTACTTGCCCGGCTGGTGGGCTTACTTGGGCGCGCTGGCGGTGCTGGCGGCGGCGCACCTCACGCCGTACTTTTTCTTTACTCGCGGCCAGGTCTTTTCCTTCGTCACCCCGGCGTCGGTGGCCTGGTTCGGCAGCCTCACCGCGGCCGCCTATTATCAGCTTGTGGTGCGCCGCAACTGGCACATCGAGCAGGCTGCCCGCACGCGCTACCAGCAGGCCATGCAATTTGTGACGCACGAAATGCGCACGCCGCTCTCCGCCATCCAGGGATCGAGCGAGCTGATCTCCCGCTATTCGCTCACCGAGGAGAAGCGCAAGCAGGTCGCCGAGGTCATCCATTCGGAATCGAAGCGGCTGGCGCGCATGGTCGAGGTCTTTCTCAGCGTGGAACGTCTCTCGGCCGGCCAGATGGAATTGAAACGCGAAAGCATCGCACTCGCCGGGATGATCGCCACCTGCGTCGAGCGCGCGCGGCCGCTGGCCGACCGCAAGCACATCGCGCTCGCGCTCGAGCCCATCGCCGATGGGCTGCAACTTACCGGCGACCGCGAGCTGATGGAGTACGCCTGTTACAATCTGCTTTCCAATGCCATTAAGTATTCGCCGCAGCGAACCGAGGTGACCGTCTCCGGCTGGAAGGACCAGTCGCACCTGCGCATCGCGGTGAAGGACCAGGGCATCGGCATGGATCAGAAGGAAGTCAAGCAGATCTTCCAGAAGTTCTACCGCACGCGGAAAGCGGAGGAATCGGGCGAAGCGGGCAGCGGAATCGGGCTCTCCATCGTCAAACAGATTGTGGAGCAGCACGGCGGCGCCATTGAAGTCGCGAGCCAGCCGGGCGCCGGTTCTTGCTTCACGCTGGTGATGCCGGCGGCGGTGACGGTGACAAATGCCGGTGACAAGATCACCGGCGCTACCACCATGGCGCAAGGAAATTGATGCTGAAGCTACTGTTAGTGGAAGACGACCCGGCGCTGCAGTTCACCATTCAGACGGCGCTCGAGGCGAAGGGGTATCTGGTGGACGCCGTTTCCACCACCGGCGACGCGCTCGACAGGCTGAACTCGGGCGATGCGTACCCCGTGGTGGTCTCCGATATCTACGTGGATGAACGCACCGGACTGGACGTGTTGGAAGCGGCCCGCCTCCGCGACCCGCTGTGCGCGGTGATTCTGATGACCGGCCGCGGCACCATGGAAACCGTGATGGCTGCCACCCGCGGCGGCGTGTTCGATTACATCGCCAAGCCCTTCGATCTGGATGTGATGATCGATGCCATTGAACGCGCCGAGGCTGCCCGCCGCGACGAGGGCGGCGAGGCCGAAACCGAGGACATGCCGGAAACCGAAATGATCGGCAACACGGCGGCCATGGTGGAGATATATAAAATGATCGCGCGCGTCGCGCCCACCGACGCCACCGTGATCGTCGAAGGCGAAACCGGCACCGGCAAGGAAGTGGTGGCGCGCATGATCTGGCGCAACAGCCTGCGCGCCGGCCAGCCCTTCGCCGCCGTGGATTGCGGCTCGATCGCCCCTTCGCTGCTCGAAAGCGATTTGTTCGGGGCCGTGCGCGGCGCGTACACCGGCGCCGACCGCGACCGCACCGGCGTCTTCGAGGCCGCCAACCGCGGCACCGTGTTCCTGGACGAAATCGGCGACATCGACGCCAATTTCCAGCTCGCCCTGCTGCGCTTCCTGGAGAACCATGAGATCCGCCCGGTCGGCGCCGCGCGTCCCAAGGATGTCGACGTGCGCGTGCTCGTCGCCACCAACCGCGACCTGCAGCGCCTGGTGGAGGAAAAGAAGTTCCGCGAGGATCTCTGGTACCGCCTGAACACGGTCCGCATTTCCATCCCGCCGCTGCGCGAGCGCCGCGCCGACGTTCCGCTGCTGGCGCGGTTCTTCGCCAACAAATACAACGCGCGTTACCAGCGCGAGGTCAAACTGATGGATTCCGGCGTGCAGGCGCTCAAGGATTACACCTGGCCCGGCAACGTGCGCCAGTTGCAGCATCTGGTGGAACGCCTGGTCATCCTCGCCGAGCGCATCGACGGCGAAACCGTGCTGAACGCCCTCGCCAGCATGGATTCGCGCGAACGCTCCGTCGAAACCCTGGCCGATGCCGAAGAGGAACAGATCCGCCGCGTCATCGCCGCCACCGGCGGCAACAAGAGCAAAGCCGCGCAGGTGCTGGGCATCGAACGCAAGACGCTCTATCGCAAGCTGGAAAGGATGAAGCTGTAGGGGGAGCGGGCACGGCGGGCTTGCGCCGCCACCGCGACGCGGGCCCAGTCTCGGGCTTCGTTCTCAGCTTGGTTCTCGTCAAACGGTCGGCCACGCGTTTTCCCCAAGGGTGAGGCCTTAAGCCCTTTCTTTCCGGCATCGAGCTGGTCGATCCACCCGCAATCGCCAATCGCCCCCTCCGATTCCCGACTTGGCTGGCTAAAGGCCAGCCGAATCCGCGCCGATAGAAGAAGGGAAGGGAGCACAACCTCAGTGACGCTTCTGCTTTTCCTGGTTTCTCTGGCGGTCATGGAGTGCCTCGTCCGCAAACCACGCCAGAAGCCGCATCATACCCCGAAACCTACCGGCAATCCGGGTGCCGGCACCGAGAACCCAGCGCCGGTTGCGACCTCGATGCCAGGCCTGCTGGCTCTGGGACAAGCGCTGGAGGCGCAAGGAAAAGGGGAAGCTTCTGGTACCGAAAAGGTTCCACAGGTACACAGTCCGCCGGTGGATGGAGTATGATACTTCCATGCCCGAACGAAACAGCGTGAAGGTTCGGCGTCTGCCGGATGGCGGCTTCCTGGAAGGATGGGAAGCCGGCTGGGAGACTAACCTGCTTCGCGTGGATCTGCCGGGACCAAAAGATGGCTTTTCCCGAGGTGTGCTGGTTGAAATCGAGTGTGGTTCCACGCTGTACCTGGGCGAGGTACAGCAGTGCTCCGAGTCCGGTGTCACGGCCAGAGTGGAACATTCACTGGATCTCCATAAGTTGGCTTCCATTCAGAGTACCTGGGGGTAGCTTTCTTAGAGGGCTGCGTCATGGGTGAACTGCTGTGGATGGCCGGCAAGGCATTTCTGATCGCCGTTATCCTCACGCCGATCGTCCGCGACATCTTTCGTTCGTACAACATGGTGGATCGGCCGGGGAAGCGCAAGATCCACGCCTATCCCATACCGCGGGTGGGAGGGATTGCAATCGCCATTGCCTATGGTGTCGCCCTGCTCACCGCGCCTGCCGGCGCAACTGCGGCTGCTCCCTCGGTCTGGAAGCTGCTTCCGGGAGCCACGCTGGTCTTCTTGACCGGCCTGTTAGACGACTTTTTTACTCTGAAGCCGGCCTTTAAAATGGCCGGTCTGGTGGCGGCGGCCTCCCTCGTGTTCTTCAGCGGCCTGCACATCGGCGACCTCGCGGGTCAGCCGGTGGCGGTGTGGCTTGACTTTCCGCTCACCGTTTTTTGGCTGCTGCTGGCGAGCAACGCTCTGAACCTGATCGACGGGCTGGATGGCCTTTGCGCCGGCATGGGCCTGGTGGCCACTCTCACGCTGTTTGCGGCGGCGATGTTACGCCACAATATCCCGCTGGCGCACGCCACTTTTCCGCTGGTCGGCGCCTTACTGGGGTTCTTGGTTTACAACATCAACCCGGCCACGGTTTTCCTTGGCGATTCCGGCGCCTTACTGATCGGCTTCCTGCTGGGTTGCTACGGCATGATCTGGACCCAGAAGGCGTCGACGGTGCTGAGCATGCTGGTACCGCTGCTGGCGCTGTCGATTCCGCTGCTCGACGTTTCGTTGTCGGTTTTGCGGCGCTTCTTGCGCAACCAGCCGATTTTCACCGCCGACCGGCGGCACATTCACCATCGTTTGTTGGACCGGGGTTTCTCGGCGCGGCAAGCGGTGTGGGTCCTGTATCTGTTCGCTACGCTCGCCGCCGCCCTGGCTCTGCTGGCCAGTTCCCGCCTGAGTGGCAAATCGCAGATTGTGGCGATCGTACTGTTCTGCGTCGCCGCGGGGATCGGCATCCACCAACTGCGATATTGGGAGTTCGACATCGCCGGCCAATTCCTGTTTCGCGGCGGGCTCAAACGTGCGCTGGACGGGCGGTTGCGCCTGGAGCGCCTCACCTGGGACCTGGAGCGGGCCAGCGATGAAAAGAACTGGTGGGCTATTCTTGTCGAGGGCGCGCGCGGATTGGGCATGTCGGAAATCCGCTGGATCGGGCTCGATGGCGAGCGCACGGAAAACCTCGCGCCGTTGGCGGTGCCGGCGTGGACCTTCCGGGTTGCGCTTACAGATGTCGAGTCCATCGAGGTCAGCGGCGCTGTCCCCGACGCTTCGTCTTCCTTCGATCTCATGGGATTCGCGGAATATACACGCCGGACGTTTCAAGCCCGCCGCGCCGCGGCACAACCCGAGACTACGGTGACGGCCAAATTATGAAGCCGCCGCTTCGCCGTGGCAACCAATACTCCGCCGCGCTTTTGGATCTGCTTACCTGCATGGCCGGTTTTGGCGCCGCCACCGGGGCGGCCCAGGCGTGGCTGGGTCAGGCGCGGTTCGCGCCCTGGGCGTTTCAATGGGCTTTTTCGGCCGCCATTGCCTGGCTGGCGATCGCTTTCCCGGAGAGTCCGTTGCGCGACGGTATGCCGCGATGGGTGGACGGGTTTTTCACTGCCACCGGGGCCAACCTGCTGGTTCAATATGGACTGGCTTATCTGTTCGGAATTCCGGCCGCTCCCTGGTTCGTCATCGTGCTGGGCAGCGCGTTGAGCCTGGGCGCCGCGGGCCCGCTGCGAAAGGCCATCCTTGCGGCGCCCGGTGGACGGCGCAACGGGATCTTGCTGGTTGGCTACGATTCTTCCACCGCATCGTTGGCTGCCGCGTCCGAAGAGACCGTGTTGGGCCTGCTCGCTAGTGGGCCGCCGCCCGACGCTGGGGAATTGCCTTTCCTGGGATCGCCGGATCGGTTGGATGAAGTGTGCGAGACCAAACACCCGCGGGCGGTTGTGATGAGCGGCAGGCCGGCCGGCATCGGGTTGGCGCACCTGCTCCGGTTGCATTACGCGGGGACCGAAGTGGAGAGCGCTCCGTTTCTGTGCGAAAGCGTCTTGCGGCGCGTGGCGTGGCAGCAGCTCTCGCCGTCCGACCTGCTCTTTTCGGTAACCCCCGTCACCGGCCGCGCCATGCTGGCCTTCCAGGCGATCTATAAGAACCTGGTTGGCCTGGGCCTGCTGATCGTCTTCGCTCCGGTGTTGATTCTGGCTGCGTTGCTGATCCCGATTTTCACTGGCGGCGCGGCTTTGGAGCACATCGAATGCGCCGGCCTTCAGCGCATTCCTTTTCAGATGTTTCGCTTTCGGACCGTCCGGCCGGGCGGCGGACCTTCCTGGATCGGGAATCTGATTGCGCGCCTGCATTTGACCAACCTGCCGCAGTTGCTCAACGTGTTCCGCGGCGAAATGACACTGTTCGGCCCACGGCCGGCGCGCACGGTTTTTGCCGACCGCTTGCTCGAACTCATGCCCGCCTACGTGTATCGCTTCACGGTGAAGCCGGGCATGGTCGGCTGGTCCCAGGCCCACTTCGCGGAGATCGGCGGCATGCCGGAAGAGGCGCTCAGTCTGGAGTACGATTTTTATTACATCCGGCAGGAAAGCCCGTCCCTCGATCTGGATATTTTGCTCCGAACCTTGTTCCGGCGCTCCAAGGCCGCGCGAAAGAAGGCAGCCGTTCCGGGCACGGCGAGTGGCTCGTAATGTTGGCTGTCGTGCTGTTGGCGGTTGCCACGGCGGTGGTCTTCTATTTCCTCATCGGCTACCCGATCCTATTGGCGATTTCGCGGCGTGCGGCGCCGCCGGTGCGCAAAGATCCCGCATTTCGGCCCACCGTTTCGGTCTTGGTGGCGGTCTATAACGGCGGGGAATTCCTGCAAAGAAAGCTGGAGTCGCTGCTCGCGTTGGATTACCCCGCGCACCTCCGTGAGATTCTGGTGATTTCAGACGGTTCCACCGATGCCACGGACACCATTGCCGCTTCGTTCGCGAATCGAGGCGTGCGGTTACTGCGCGTTCCGCGCGGCGGAAAAGCCGCGGCGCTGAATGCCGGTTTGGCGCAGTCGTCGGGGGACATTCTGTTCTTCACCGACGTGCGGCAGATTCTGGACTCGCACGCGCTTTCCCATCTGGCGGCGAATTTCGCGGATTCTTCGGTGGGGGCCGTCACCGGAGAGTTGCGCCTGCTCAATCCCGCGCGAGCCGGTGAGCAGGCCGATATGGAGTTGTACTGGCGATTTGAGATCTGGACCCGTAGCCAGCATTCGCGGATCGATTCCATTTTCTCGACCACCGGCTGCATCTACGCGCTCCGCCGCTGCCTGGCTTCACCCTTGCCGCCGGATACGATTGCCGACGATGGCACCTTCTCGTTGCGGGCGTTCTTTCGCGGTTACCGGGTGATCTTCGATCCCGAGGCCCTCGCCTTCGATTATCCGGCGGCCGAGGGCGTCGAGTTTCGCCGCCGGTTGCGCACGCTGGCCGGCCTCTGGCAACTCTTCGTCCGCCTGCCGCAATTGTTCTCGATCGCCGACCGGATGCGTTTTCACTTTCTCTCGTATAAGTTCGGGCGGCTCGTGCTGCCCTGGGCGATCCTGCTCATCTTGGGCTCGACGCTCGCGCTGGCCGATTCCGCGTGGCGCAACTTCCTGCTCATCGATGAGCTGATGCTGGTGGCCCTGGCAGTGCTGGACCGGTTCGTACCCCGCGCCTTTCCCTTGAAGCGAATCTCTTCGCCGGCGCGGACTTTCTTGGCGATGAACGCCGCGGCGCTGCTGGCGGTGCTGGTGTTTTTCGTCCCGCCGGAAACGCTCTGGCGGCCAACCCGCATCGAAGCCCGCCACTAGGGGCCTGTCAGGAAACAACTGTGCCATTCCGGCGTGGCGCACGCACTCGTGCGTGCCGCGTCGGCACTCGTGCCGACGCAGGGCGAGAAAAGACGTGTCGAGAAGAGTCTCGACACGGCACGCACGAGTGCGTGCGCCACGTCGGCCGCAAGGATTTGCCATGGTTGCTTCGTGACGAGCCCTAATCGCGGCTATACTCGATCTTTGAGTAAGATTCTTTTTGTTTTCGGAACGCGGCCGGAGGCCATCAAGCTCTGCCCGTTGATTCACCGGCTGCGTTCGCAACCGGACGACTTCGAGGTAACGGTCTCGGTCACGGCGCAGCACCGCGACATGTTGGACGCGGGCCTGGAGGCCTTCGGTGTCCGTCCCGATTTCGATCTCGACCTAATGCAACCGGGCCAGACGCTATGCGGCATCACGGCGCGGATCCTGGCTGGCATCGAAACGGTTCTCGATGCCGAGCGGCCGCGTCTGGTGGTGGTGCAGGGCGACACGAACACCACTTTCGCCGCGGCGTTGGCCGCATTTTATCGCGGCGTGCCGGTGGCGCACGTCGAAGCCGGGTTGCGCACCGGCGACCTGCGGCAGCCCTTCCCGGAAGAAATGAACCGCGTCCTCACCACGCGCATCGCCGAATTTCATTTCGCCCCTACGTGTGGCGCCGAAGCCGCTCTTTTGCGCGAAGGCGTCAAGCCCGGGAAGATCTTCGTCACGGGTAACACCGGCATCGACGCGGTGCTGTGGGTGAGCCATGCGCTCGATCGGGGCGAACTCGTTGCGCCGGCCTGGCCCTGGCTCGATCCCGCCAGGCGGCTGGTGCTGGTCACCTGCCATCGCCGCGAGAACTTCGGACCCGGCTTCGACCGGGCCATGCGGGCGCTCGCGCAGGTGGCCGAGCGGCCCGACGTGCAGATGGTTTACCCGGTTCACCGCAATCCCAACGTGCTTGGCCCCGCACACACCCAGCTCTCCGGACGCGCCAACATCGTTCTGCTCGATCCGTTGCCATACGTGCCTTTCGTGGACCTGATGCGCCGGTGCTGGATGATGATCACGGATTCGGGTGGCATTCAGGAAGAAGCGCCGTCGCTCGGCAAACCGGTCCTGGTGCTGCGCGAGAAAACCGAGCGGCCGGAAGCGGTGGAAGCCGGAACCGTGAAGCTGGTGGGCACCGACGAGCGGAAGATCGTCGCCGAAGCAACGCGTTTGCTGGATGACGAGCGGGAATACACCCGCATGACGCGCATCCACAACCCCTACGGCGACGGCCACGCCTGCGACCGGATCGCCCAGGTGCTGGCTACCGCTCTGCGAGTGCCGCCGGCCGCTGGCTAGGCGTCGTGGCGCAGGCTGTCCGAGCCTGCTGAGCCGGGGCTCGTCTCGGCTCTTCTTGGAGCGCTTGACCGTGGAAAATCCTCGAAGGAAGATGCGAGAAGCACACCATGGTTTTCCTTTCAGGCCCAGTTGTCCGAGGACCGCGTTCAGCGTGCCGCTTGCAATCTCCTTCGACGGGTGACGAGGCACCATCGCCGAACGCTGCCCAAGGCCAATCCGACGAAGTCTCGGTGGTGATGCTGGGTTACGAGGGATACAAAGCGCGTCTGCAGCTACAATGGCCGACGGCCAGTGGATTCCCACTCTTTGGGGCGGGGTGGGTCGACAAAGATGCAAAGCCCGGATGCGCCGCCTCGGACTCGCGGCGGGAGCAGCGCGACGACTTCCGCCTGTTGCTTTGCGGCGTCGATCGTCTGGGCGACCACTTGAAATGGCACGTCCGGTGCAGCGTCGATGAACACCACGCGCTCGGCGCGGGTTCTGAAAACCTCGTAGAGCCGGTTCGGCAGCGCGGCGAGATCCCAGGGTTCCGAGTTGAGCATGGCGTGCCGAGCGTCGATGATCCGGATGACGACGATGCGCCGGTTGTCCATCCCGCAGTCCGCATATTTCGCTATCTGCACGGCTTCGCCCTGGGATGACGAAGCCGGCAGGAGCACGGTCACCATCAAAATCGCGAACAGCGCCAGGAATGGCGCGGCGTTGATGCTGCGAATTCCCGTCATGTCCAACTTAGACGCCGACGAGAGGCGCTTTGTCGCATCCCCCAGGTCTCGCACCCCCCACCTGCGTCAATTTCAGCATATAGAAACCTGATACTATGTTGATATTCTGTACAGCCTATTGATCTTCCTCGTTCTCGCCATCCTGGCAATCTGATTGCAGAATCAATAGGTTCGAGTCGATTTCGTGCCCGGCTTGCGTGATTTGACGCAGGGCAGGGCTCAAGGAAAGGACGGCAACATTTGCCAGTCGCTACCGAAATTCAAAAAGAGTACTTGCGCGCCTTGCCGGGCGATGACGTCCGCCAGATCCTGTGGCGCTTCGCCGATCGCTACGATTTGCAGATGTTGGTGCAATCCACCCGGGCGGTAGCCCGCGGCCCGGTAGCCCGATTGGTAGCCGCTGGCGGGCGTAACACACATGAGTGGACCCCCGAGAAGGCGGCGCTGCTCCAGGCGTTCGACGAATCCGGCATCACCGGCGCCGGCCTGGACCCGGACCAGGGCGGCTTCGTCGAAGGCCCCAAGAACCTCGCGCTGGCGCTGACCGCCTTCGAGTTGGCCTGGGTGGATGCCGGCGCGGCAACCGGCAGCCTGGCGGGATTTCTGGCGCTCTCGCCCATCCATGAGCGCGGCACCGACGAGCAGCGCGCTTACTATATGAGCCGCTGCGCTCCTCCGCAGCCCGGCGAAGACCGCAAGCCCTGGCGCGGCGCCTTCTGCCTCACCGAACCCATCCCTTACGTGGGCGTCGAAACCGGCATTCTGGGCGGCAAAATCAAGATCGCGGATTGGAAGCCGGGCGAAGAGCCGATGTTGCAGGTGGATAAGCGAGGCCGCTTCATCACCAACATGGGCTTCGCCAACTTCGTCACCGCGGCGGTCGATTCCGACGATCCGCGCATCAAGGGAAGCTGCATGGTGATTCTGGAAGAGACCGACCCAGGCCTCTTCGACCGCGGCACGCCCACCCGCAAGCTGGTGCACCAGCTCTCCTCCACCTGCGACCCCATCTTCAGCATGACCGTCCCGGCCAGCCGCATCGTGGGCGGTTACACCGTGAAGGATGGCGTGATCGTCCCGCGCTATAACCACGGCGAAGTCATCGAAGCCGTTTTCCGCCGCACCCGCGTGACCGTGGCGATTATGACCTCGGCCAAGCTGCTTTCTGCGGTCGAGCCGGTGATCCGTTACCACCGCAACCGGTTCCGCGGCAGCGCTGTCGCCACGCCCGGAACGCCGCGCTACGATCTCGGCCTGCAAGGGAAGGAAGATGCCGTGCATCGCCTGGTGGACGTGTGGGCCACTGGCGAAGCCAGCGCCGCGCTGGGGTTCGAAGCCGCGCGCGTGTTCGACAAACTGGATCCGCTCGAAAAGCTTCGCGAAAAGGCGCTCGCCGAACGCGGTCTGACCGGTAGCGCGGTGCTGAAGAGCCGGCGCCAGATCTCCAAGGACGCCATCGAATTCCTGGCCGGCAGCCGTCCCGAGCTGGCCGGCGATGTGATCGTCGAGTACGCCTTGCTCGATAGCGTCGCCAACGTGCTGTGCCCTGCCTGCAAGCTGTGGAACACAGGCCACGGCGCGCAGATGATGCGCGAAGCGGTGAGCCTGATGGGCGGCTACGGCATCACCGAGGATTGCCCCGGTTTCCTGGGACACAAGTGGATGGATTCGCAGCTCGAAGCCACCTACGAGGGGCCGGAAGCCGTGCAGCGCCGCCAGCTCAGCCTCACCATGGCCGATGAGCTGTTCCTGACCCAGTTCCGTGAGTGGATCCGCGAGATGCGGGTGATCGCTAATGACCGGCCGGGCACCGGCGCCTGCGCGCTGGCCACCGCCATGCAGATGTGGCTGTGGACGCTCGGCCACCTGCGCCGCGTGGGCGATGCCGATGGCGAGAAGCTGTATCAAGGCGCGCGCCAGGGCGTGACGTTCCCGCTGGCCGATGCGCTGTGCTGGCTGCTGGCCTCGCGCGCCCAGATCCTCGACCTGATCGAGCTCGAAAAGAAGGGACCGGAGAATCCCACGCTGGCCGAAGGGCTGCCGGGCCTGGTGGCTTTCCTTACCGACCTGTGCCATGTGCAGGCCGCGCGCGCCGCCGGCGAAGTGGGCCGCGTTTGCGCCGGGCTGGTTCATGGCTACAACCGCCATCCCGCGTGGGACACCGAAGGCTGCGCCTCTTGCTACCAGGCCGAAGACCTGGAGGCGATGGAAAGCCTGATCCCCGGTATCGGGGCGCTGGCCCGCGGTTACGCCGACGTGATCGAAACCGGAGGGATTCACCCGGCCAAAGCCGGCCCGTGCGTGCGGTTCGAAGGCCTCGACCAGTTTTCGCGCCTGCGTGTGCGCATGGATGGCTGCCTCACCGGCTCCCAACTTGCCAAGGATCGCGCCGCCGAAGCGCTCACCAAGGTGATGATTCCCGAAGCTTTGGATTACCCCGCATGAGCGACACGGGCTTAGAACGGCAGACGATGGAGACCGACATCGTTTGCGCCGGGTTCGGCCCCGCGACGGCCGGTTTTCTGTCGATCCTCGCGCACCACATTCTGAACCCGGATGGCACGCCGGCCATCGAGAGCCCGTCCGCGCCCGGCATGCCGTTACAGGTGATGTGCTACGAGCGCGCCGATGGCGTCGGCTTCACCGTTTCCGGAGTGGTGACGCGAGCCCGCGGCATCCGCGCCACGCTGCCCGATGCGAAGCTCGCCGAAATTCCGATGGCGACACCCGTTGCTGCCGAGAAAGTGGTTTATCTGCTCGACCCAGTGGGCGCCAGCCGCCGCTCAGCCGCCATGCGCGCGGCCGACGCGCTGGTGCGCACGGTCCACATGGATCGCGAACACGCGATCGAGCTGCCGTATTCGCCGCCGTTCCTCGAAAAGCACGGCGGCTGGGTCTTCTCGCTCGGCCAGTTCTTGCAGTATGTCGGCAATGAGTTGATGGCGTCGGGCACCGTGCAGGTGTGGCCCGGAACGCCGGTGGCGGAGGCGCTGCTCGATGACACGGGCCAGCGCGTGTGCGGCGTGCGCCTGCTCGACCAGGGTGTTGACCGGGAGGGCAAGCCCGATGCCGGCTACATGCCAGGCATGGATATACGCGCCGCGCTGACGGTGGTGGGCGATGGGCCGGTGGGCGCGGTGGGGCGCCAGTTGGATCAACACTTCGGCCTGCCCGCCGGACATCATCAGCGCGAATGGGCGCTCGGCATGAAGATGGTGGTGGATCTGCCGGCGGACTGTGAGCTGGCGCCGGGCACCGTGATCCACACCTTCGGTTACCCCGAGCCGGAGATCTTCGGTTTCTTCTACGTGATGCCGGACCGCGTGGCCACGGTCGGCATCTTCGTGCCTTCGTGGTTCCACAGCCCCATGCGCACGGTCTACCGCTACTTGCAGCATTTCATGCTGCACCCATATCTGTGGCGCTATTTGAAGGGCGGCCGGCTGCGGAGCTGGGGCGCCAAATCGTTACAGGAATCCGGCAAGCGCGGCGAGCCGTTTCTGGTGGGCGAAGGCTATGCGCGGATCGGCGAGGGTTCGGGCAGCACCAACGTGCTCACCGGCTCCGGCGTGGATGAGGCCTGGAGCACCGGCGCGCAACTGGCCGAAGCGGTGGTCGAGCTGCTGCAACAGAAACTGCCGCTCAATCGCGAGAATCTGGAACGGACCTACGTGGCGCGACGCCGGGCGAGCTGGGTGGAAGAGGAAGGGCGTATCGCGGAAAAGGCTCGAGATGGCTTCCACAGCGGTGTCATCACCGGCATGATCGGCATGGCGCTGGCCGGGTTCACCCAGGGCAAGATCACGCTCGATGGCGAGCCCCAGCTTCTTCCCGAGCCGAAGGAATATTACCGCGACAAGATTCCGCCCGAGGAACTGGAGCGCATCATTGCCGAGTGCCGCAATCGCGGCGCCTCTTGCCACGACGCTCTGATGGAACGCTGCGGTTGGCCCGCGATTCCTTGCGACGGGCAGTTGCTGGTGTCCCATCAGGACGCGCTGCTGCTGGGGGGCAAGGTGGCGGCGCCGGGCGGATTCGCCGATCACGTGCATTTTGTGTATCCGGATTTCTGCGCGCGCTGCGCCGCCAAGCTGTGCATCGAGATGTGCTCGGGTCAGGCGATCACGCTGGGCGCGGATGGAATGCCGGCGTTCGACCGCGAAAAATGCGTGCACTGCGGCGGCTGTTTGTGGAACTGCGGCACGTCTCTGGAAGACGACCCGCAGCGCGGCAACATCGATTTCCGCGCCGGCGCCGGCGGCTTCCATTCGGCTGAAAACTGACCGGCGCCCTCAGAGCTTGCGGCGCACGACCGAGGCATGGGTACTGCACGCCAGGGTTGGATACGAATCAAGCTCCGGAGGAGCGAAAGAAAGTAGCCCACGGCGTAAGCCGTCGGGGAACAGGGCAATCAGCACCAGCCCCGGTACGGGGCGTAAGATCGCCGCGCTGTTTCGCCCCGTTCCGGGGCTGGGACGGAAGGATCGCGATCCGCACGGCTCGCGCCGTGGGCTACTTTCCTTCGCCCTCTGGGCCAGCCGGCGCCACCTGACGTATCGGTAAGGCCAGATCCAGGCGGGTTCCCCGGAGAATCCAAACCCCACATTTCTGACCGCTCGGTCTTCAGAGCTTGGCCATCAGTTCCTGTATTTTCTGTTTCTCGTATCCCGAGGGGTTGTATTTGAGCGCCTCGACGAGTGCCTGGTGCGCCTGGCTCTTGTCGCCCTTTTGGTACCACGCCATGCCCAGATGATAGCGGTAGGTGGAGGAACTCGGCTGCTGCTCCACGTTCCGCTTGAAGATCTCAATCGCCTGATCGCTCAGGTTCTTCTTCAGGTAGATCCAGCCAAGGGTATCGGCTACCTCGGCGTACTTGGGCAGCAATTGCGTAGCGCGCTGTGCCCTGGTGAGAGCCTGATCCAGGTCGCCGCCATGTTCCGCGATGAGAAACGCATCGTTATTCAGACTGACGGCATCGTTGGGCGCCAGCTTGATGGCGGCCTCGTACACCTTCATGGCCTCGCTCCAGCGCTGCGCGGAGTCGAGCACCAGCGCCAGTTCGCTCAGCACCGTCACGTCGTCGGGAAGAAGTTCGCGCGCTTTCTGGAATGCCTGAATGGCGTTGGCGAGATCGCCCTTGCGGCGGTACGTTTCGCCGAGCCGGGCATAGACCCTGGCCCGCGCCTTGGAATTCTTGCCCATCTTGTCCACGATGGCCTGGTAGTCGGTGAGGGCGGCGTCGAATTTACCGACCCTCACTTCCACGTCGGCCAGCAACAGCCGCATATCGTCGCGCTCGGGGTTCTTCGAGATTTCGTCTCTGAGAGTCTGGATCGCGGCGTCGGATTTGTTCTGCTCCAGATCGGTCTCCACCAGCCCGGTCATGCCGCGAATGTTGCCCGGCTTCAGCTCGTAGGCGCGCCGGAACTCTTCGTCGGCCTCTTTATACTTCTTTTCGGCCAGGCTCACGCCTCCCAATTGAAAAACCACGTCGGGTGAATTGGGACTCTGGACGCGCAGGCTCTCCAGCAATTGCCGCGCCTCGGCGGTCTTTTTCTGCCCCATCAGCGCGGCCGATTCGATGATCTTGGCGAACAGGTTCGATCGGTCCACCGCCAGCGCCTCGTCGGCCGTCTTGATCGCTGCGGCGTAATCTCCCTTGGCGATTTCCAGGCGCGCCAGCTCCAATCGGGCCATCACGAAGTCCGGCCGAATGGTCAGCGCTCTTTCGAATTCCTGACGGGCCTGTTCAATCTCACCCGCCGCGATGGTGCGGTCCGACATCGCCCGCGCCTTGTGCGCCAAGCCCAGCCGGTAATGGTTCGCCGGGTTCTTGGGGTCGGACGTGACCGCTCCTTGCAGATCCACCATCGCGCCGGCGACATCGCCGCGGTCCAGCAACACGCTGCCCTCGACTTCCTTGGCGAAACTGTCCTGCGGGTTATCCTTCAAGATCTGCCGGTTGATGTCCTCAGCCTCGGCCGTCTTCCCGCGCACCATGTACGCTTCCACCATGCGCTTCTGGTACGTCGTCTTCCGTTTGGGATCCTGCGCCTGGCCCTGGCGGTACTCCTTGGTCGCTGCATCCGTGTCGCCCAGCCGCCGGTAAAAGTCGCCCACTGCCAGGTATCCATCCGGAAAATCCTTCAGGGACTTGATCTGCTGCAACACCTTGAGCATGTCGTCCTTGCGGCCCTGAAAGCTGTAGTGCATGGCCAGCGCCGTGAGAAAAGGGTACGCCTTGGGGTTATTCCGGTAGCCGAGCTTCAGCGTCTGCTCGCCAGCGTCCATATTCTTCTCGCTCACCACCTGCAAGCGATAGAGTTCGTCGTACGCGGCCTGGAAGGTCTTGTCCTTATCGATCACTTGCCGGTAAATCTTATCGGCCTCCTCGGGCTGGTTTTTCACGGTCGCCACTCGCGCCATCTGCATGAGGACCCCGGTCTGCCCGGGTTTGACGCTATTGGCTGTTCGATATTCGGCTTCCGCGGTGTCTAGCAGACTGTTGCCCTCGTCCATGCGGCCCGTCGTGAGGGCCTGTCGCGCGCGCACGAAACTGAAATCGCCACTGAGCCGGTGGCCGTCGAAAGAATTCGCGTCTCGCGCCAGCAGCTCCTTAATGTACTTTTCCGTTTCCGCCATCATGGGCGCGCTATCGCGGGCCTGCTCCGCCGCCAAGAAGATCTCGCAGATTTTGACGGTCGCGTCCCAGTGGTCGGGGGAATCCTTGGGCAGGCGCTCGATGGCTTTGCGGAGTTCGTTGACGGCGCCGCTCAAGTTGCCGGTCTTGATCCGGGTGAGCCCCAGTTTGTAGTGCGCCGGCCCCCACAAGCGGTCCTTCTGCAACGCATCGGCGTACATGATCGCGGCTTCCTTGTACTTGCCCCGGTCGAAGTACCGGTTGCCGCTCTCCAGGTAGCGCCGCTTCACCACATTGGGATCCCGGCTACAAGAAACCAGCGTCAGCAGCGCGGCAGCGGCAACGAACAGATGGATCGTGCGCATGTTAAGGCCTACCGTTCCTCCGTTTTTAATAATACCGGTCGACGGGCAACCCGCGACGACGCCGCGCCGGACCGGGTAAACCGATCTTATTGTAGCAGTCTAGCCAGGCCCCTCTTGATTCCCCGCCCGGAGGTGCCTGAACTGGTGTCGTGCGTCCAAAATTCCGACAAGTGTCGCGTAAAGAGGTGGGGCAGGCGCTTCCGCCTGCCAACCGGCGCGTTCAAACGGCAACGGCTCCCCGCCGCCATCCCGAATGAACTCATCCAGGTCGAGCCGTGCAGTTGGCAGGCCAAAGCGCCTGCCCCACGGCCCGAGCATACTTGTTGTTCTGCTGGACGCACGGAACTACCGCAAGTGGGCTTCGGCCCAGGCCAGCATGTCGCGCTGGGCGCCGGCGTCGCCGGGGCGGGTCTCGATGTGGAGGAAGCGGATGTCGCGGGCTGCGGCGCGGCGCTCCAGCGATCCATCGTCGCGCGCGATGACGTTGCGCGAAAGCACCACGTTATACGGCGATGGGGCCAGCGCCTGGTAATCCGCCGGGTCGGTACACAGATAATACGCCTGCGGCCGGTCCGGCTGCGGCAGCGAGTGCTGCCCGGCCATCGCGGCCGCGTCTGCCGCCGAACGCCCGCCGCCCGAGCCCAGTGCGATCAAAAGGCCGCGATCCGGCGGGATCACCGCGCCGAGAAGTTTTTCGCGCTGGCGGTCGAGCAGATTGAGCGCCGCGGCCACCTGCCCGTCGTTCCATGCGGGGTTCAGGCTGCGCAAACTGTCCTCCGCGCCGGCGCGCGAGAACATCCGGTTGGGATCGACCTTGCCGCCGGCGATGGCGACTTCCCTGGCCGTGCCCTCGATCAGATACGCGGTCCCGCGCTGCGATTCCATGTGGTGGGTGAGCACCTGGCGCGCGGCATCTTCATCGCCCTCCAGCAGCACGTAGCGCCGAGTGGAGCGGTGGTTGCGGAGGATGCGGAAGCGTGCGTCGCCCACCGCGAGTTCCTTGGGCCGGAACCAGGGCGTCCATCCCAACAGGGGCCCGGTAATGGAGAGTGCCACGAAGTCGCGCCGCGAATACGGGTTCGCCATTTTCATTCCATTTCCTCGTTCTCGGGTTTCTTGTGCTTGACCTTGGCGCGGGCGGTCTTGGGAGGAATCACCGCGGTCGGCGGCACGCGCCCCACGCGTTCCCGCGCGATGGCCCGGATCTCCTTGGGAAGATCAAACTTCTTCTTCTTGCGGGCCAAGCATCCTCCGCATCGCGGCTACCAGCATGTCGGGACTGAAAGGCTTGTGCAGAAACTCGACGCGCCCCGGCGCCGCCTGCCGCAAAACGCTCATGTCCACAGGATACCCGCTGTTGACCACCACGCGCAGGCTGGAGTGCAAGGCGAGCACTTCGAGAACTAGATCGTCGATGCCGGTATCCGCCACGCCCGCGTCGAGCACCACCGCGGCGAATCGCTCCGGTTGCGCCTTCAAGTACTCCCATGCCTTCGCCATGGTGCTCGCCGGAGTCACCACAAACCCGAGCCGGCGCAGGTACTCGCTCATCAGCCTGAGGAGCGCGCCCTCATCATCGACGATTAAGATCTCCCCCCCGAGGTGGCCCATGTATCTTACTTGTTAGTATCGTCCTATGAAATATTACACGGAATATGTGACTTTTAAGACTACCAAACATCGGGAGTATGTAAACATCACGCCGCAGGTGGCGGCCGCGCTGACGAAGAGCGGCATTCAGGAAGGAATGATCCTGGTGTCCGCCATGCACATCACGGCCGGCGTTTGGGTGAACGACGCGGAAGACGGGCTGATCGCCGACATCGACGAGTGGCTGGAAAAGCTGGCGCCGTTCCGCGAAAACTACCGCCATCACCGCACCGGCGAAACCAACGGCGATTCGCACCTGAAAAGCCTGCTGGTGCACCACCAGGTAATCGTGCCGGTAACCAAGGGCAAGCTGGATTTCGGCCCGTGGCAGCAGGTCTATTACGCCGAATTCGATGGCCGGCGCGCCAAGCGCCTGATTCTTAAAGTGATGGGGGACTGAATAAGAATCGCCAAAAATCCGCGCGGTGGAGTCTAAATGTATGATGAGCGACCGCTCGGTTGAAGACCGGCCCTCCAAACGGATGAGACCGGGCGCCGTGGCGCGGGCTCTCAAGCCTGCTGAGCCGAGAGTCATCTCGGCTTTTCTTCCCGGCGCGAGGGCGAGGGGCAGGTCACTTCCTATGGTCGCGGCTCAGAAAGGAATCATGATACGCACACTGTTCGGCCTGCTGGTGGGCGCGGCTCTCGCCCTGCCCGCCGAATTACCGGTCACCCAGGTGGTGCTGTACAAGCACGGGCTGGGATTCTTCGAGCGCGCGGGCACGTTGGGGCCCGGCGAATCGGCGCGTCTGGATTTCGACGCGGCGGAGATGAACGACGTTTTGAAGTCGCTGACCATTGAAGAGCGCGGCGGCGGCAAGATTTCCGGCCTGCGCTACGATTCGTTGGACCCGCTTAGCCACACGCTGGCGCAGTTCCCCTTTCAAATCGGCGGCACGCAGCCGTTGAGCGGCATGTTGGACCAGTTGAAAGGCGCGCGCCTCGATCTCAAGTTCGGCAACGACACGGTGAGCGGCGTGATCGTCAACGCGCGCGAAATCGCGGCGACCGAGAATCAGCCGGCGCGCGAACAGTTGACGCTGCTGCTCGATTCGGGCGAGCTGCGCAACCTGGACCTGGGCGCGGCCTCCGGCATTCGCTTCGCCGATGCGCAACTGCAACAGCAGTTCCGCGATTACCTGGCAGCGCTGGCGGCGGCGCGGTCGAAGGAGCGGCGCAGCGTATATATCGATTCCACCGACGCCAAAGAGCGGCAGGTGACCGCCAGCTACATGATTCCGGCGCCGGTTTGGAAATCGAGCTACCGGCTGATCCTGCCGGAGAGCGGCAGACCGGTGCTCGAAGGCTGGGCCATCGTCGATAACACCACCACCGAGGATTGGACCAAGGTGCGGCTATCGCTGGTTTCGGGGCGGCCGATTTCGTTTATCAGCCAACTCTACGCGCCGCGCTACGTCGGACGGCCCAGCGCGGAATTGCCGGAGGACGCCGCGGCGCGGCCGGTGCTGCACGCGGGAGCGTATGGCAATGAAGGCCCGATCGGCACCTTTTCCGCAAATGGCACGGCGGCGAACGGCGCCGTGACCATGACGTCGGATGGAAGTAACCTGCTCGATCCCGGCAGGCAAAGCGGAGGAATTGCGGGTGCGCCTGCACGCGCCGAGGCGAAGAGAGGTAGGTTTCCGGCTGCGGCCAATACCGTCAACGAAAAAGAGGCGTATGCAATGCCGATGGCCTCTCCCAGCTCCATCGTCGCCGGAGCTTCGGCCGATGCGGTCGGCGAGCTGTTCGAATACCGCATGGCGCAGCCGGTGACCATTCGCAAGAACGAATCGGCCATGCTGCCGTTTCTGCAAGAGGCGCTCGATGCGCGCAAGCTACTTATTTGGTCCGACCATTCCTCCGAACATCCCACCAACGCCGCGGAGCTGACCAATTCCACTGGCAAGGTTCTCGATGGCGGCCCGGTCACCGTGTATGATGGCGGGGTGTACGGAGGCGAAGCGCTGATGGAAACGCTGAAGGCTGGCGACAAGCGGCTGATCAGCTACGCGGTGGACCTGGGCACGCGCATTACAACGGCGTTCGACAGCAAGCAGGCCGTGGTGCGCGAGATTCACGCGAACCAGGGCATCCTCTTTACCAAGTCCGCCGCGGAAGAGACCGTGACTTACACCGCGCGCAATGTGGATCAAAAGGCCAAGGCGCTCATCATCGAACATCCGCTGCGCGCCGGTTACACGCTGCTCAATCAGAAGCCGATGGAGAAGACCGCGGACAATTACCGTTTCGAAGTGGCGCTGGCGGCGGGGGCGACCAAGACGTTTGCGGTCTCCGAGGAACACATCTCCGATTCCAGCTATTTCATCGGCAACGAGACGCCGGATTCCCTGCTGGTTTACGTCCGCAACCGCGAGCTGAACGAGGAGGGACGGAAGCAGCTTGGGCGAATCGCCAACCAGAAACAGCAGATCGTCGATAACAACGCGGCCATCGATGACGCGCAGAATCAAATTCGCGACCTGGGCACGGATGAGGACCGCCTGCGCCGCAACATCGAGAGCCTGAACCGCGTCAGTGGCCAGCAGGAGCAGGTGCAGGGCTATGCGCGCGAGCTCGGCGCGCTGGAACAGAAGCTCACCGGCCTGCGCGACCGCCAGGCGGAATTGCAAAAGAAGAAAACCGCGCTGCAGCACGAGCTGGACGCGATGATAACCGGGCTCTCGTTCTAAACGCGGAGGTGGCGCACGCAGCCAAGACGCGTCGAGATGAGTCTCGACGCTGCACGCAGGAGTGCGTGCGCCACGGGTGCCCGATCGGAGCCGCGACCAAAGGGAGCGGTGCTGTCGCGATTCTTTCCCGCAACCGACATCAAGGACCTTTTCATCTTGTTTTCGACCTAGCAGCCCTCCGCCGCGACCCGCGCTCGGTCTTCCCCGTTACACTTGGTACCAAACACGCGCCAACGCCCGCAAACGGGGGTAGTGGATTATCGGACCCCCTCATCCGCGAGCGCGCCGTTCATGATAGCCTTACAATTCATGGAGATTTCGGACCTGTATCGCGGGTTGGGTGAGGAGGGCTTCGCCCAACTGTTGCGCGGCATCTCAATCGGCAAGCTGAGGACCTACCAGATTTACGAAGGATTCAAGGTCCGTGCGCGCCTGCATAAGTTGAACACCGAGACTCTGCGCAAAGCGGCGCCGCGCCTGTGGACGCGGATCATGGAAGGCGATACGGGGTTTGGCGCCGACCTGGCGCAGGCGGTGCTGGTTTCGCACCTGGACCTGATCATCGCCGTGCTGGATTTCCTGGGCGTGCCGCACGAGAACGGGTTTTTTGCGAAAGATATGGACCCGAAACCACACTTCACTGAAGGGTGGGAAGGACGCGTTTACGAGAAGTTCCGGACTACGGCACCTGAAACGGTGCTGATTTTTTACATTAATCATTTGCGTTGGGAGCTGTTGAAGGCGGAAGAGTTGTACCGTCCCGCAGCGGCGCCGGCCGCATGAACTGGCCGGTGGCGTGCAGTCTATATGGTATTCATGACAGGCGTGGGTTGTTGGGGGTCGGCGAAGGTAGTTCCAGGCAAGCCGATCCATCGTCTGAAGTCCCTGCCGCTCAATACATTAGAAGCACGGTTCCGATTCTCCCCAGGAGTTTGCGTTTCATGACAGGTGTGGGCTTTTCCCCCAGTTGTAATCCTGTTTGCGCAGTATCACCCAGTAAGCGGGAAATGCGATTCGACACCCTCTCCGCTCGCGTTGCGGCGCCACCCTCCCGGGCCACAACCATTGCTACGAGCGCGTCGGTCGCCAAGTTCCCTTCTTCATTTAAGATTGCGAGGTTCCGGTAATGAATCATTGCGATTTCCATTATTCACATCTGCTGCCCAAGAAACCGGGCATTCTCCCGCTCGAGGAGACCATGAAGAAGCAGTGCCGCCGCTGCGGCGCGGAATTCGTGACGCGGTCGCGCATACGGAAACGCTGTGACGCATGCCAGACGGTGGTATCGGCGGAAAAGCAGAAGAAGGCCAATGAGCGCTTGAAGGCCCGCCGCGCCGCACGCCGGATGTGCCTGCTGGCGAGTTAAGCCCGGCAGCGAATCGACAAGTTCGGCGACAACCGCTCCCCGTGGTCGCGGCACCGAATCCGCATTCGGGTTGCGGCTGTGGTGTCGGTTTGGTAACGCCGGCGGTCTTGCCGCCGGTGATTTACTTCGTCACGCTGCCAGCAAGAAGAACCGGCGGCAAAGACCGCCGGCCTTACCGAGACAGCCGGCTGACATCCCGCAGAGCCGGGACGAGCACCGGAAGGTAAATCAGTACACGTCACCGGGGCGTATCCTGAATCGGCCCAGTTTCAGCGACAGCAGGCCGATCTCTCTCACCGGGTCCGCGGTGTCGGGAGACCACCGGTCGACAACATGGTATTGCCCGTTCTTCACGCCTTCCACGATCCACTGCGCACCGTCCGTGCCAATCCATTGCACCCCGTCCGGGCCGGCGTTCGTCCCTGCCAGAGTAGGCAAATTCCAAAAGCGCGCTGCCGCTAAAGCGCTCAGTAGCGATTGGGTTTTGGACTTGGTCAGCCAGGAGACTCCATAGCGGATGATCCTCCCTGGCTCATAGCCGCCCTGGCCGGACGTCATACGGACATGCATCCACCCCGATCCGCTTGCTCTTAGCACCAGCCGCACGGCGATAGGGTGATGAAACGAACGCAGCCACAGGAACCGGTAAGCCTCAACATTCGGGTCCTGCGACAATTCCCAAAGCGAAGGTTCATGCAGGGCCCTGAGCTCTTTGGCATACCAGCTCGCCTTGAAGTCGTGCTCCTGCGGCGTGGCGCCGAGAACGCCGCGCGGAAAGTACTGCTGGGCGGGCAATGCGCAGACTCCCGGGAGCAGTAAGCACAATACCGTGAACAATCGCATGGCGCTACTAAGTCGTGTTGACGTCGCGGCTCCGACGGGCGTTGCGGCCGCCGAAATAAATCCTCGACCTTCACTTTTGGCGGACGAGCTGCCTGGCAGGACGCAAAGCGTGTGAAGCTCGAAGCAGGCCGAAAACGGCAATGTGGGCGCCGTATTGAGCCGCACCGCTCCACTGGCATACCATAAGCGTGAGTGCCCACCTCAACGATCACCGTATTGCTGGTCGACGATCACGCCCTGGTCCGCCGCGGCTTTCGCCGCATGCTGGAGGACGACGCCGAAATCGAAGTCCTGGGCGAAGCCAGCGACGGCCATGACGCGGTCGAGGCAGCCGCGCGCCTACATCCCGCCGTGGTGGTGATGGATTTCGCCCTGCCCAGCATGAATGGCGCGGTGGCCACCCGGCTGATCCTCAAAGACAGCCCACAGACCGCCGTCCTGATGCTCAGCATGCATTCGGAAACGTCCTTTGTGCGCACCTGCCTGGAGGCCGGCGCGCGCGGCTACCTGCTCAAGAACGCTATGGATCTGGAATTGGTGGCTGCCGTCAAGCAGGTGGCTGCCGGTGTGCGCGTGCTCGATCCGCGGCTGGGCGCAGTGGTGGAGAGCTCGAACGCGGCTCCCGCCTTGAGCACGCGCGAACTGGAAGTGCTGCAACTGATTGTCAACGGAAAGTCGAACAAGGATATCGCTACCGTGCTGGGCCTCAGCGCCAATACGGTAGCCGTGCACCGCGCCAATATCATGCAGACGCTGGGCATTCACAATACGGCGGAGCTGGTGGTCTACGCCATCCGCGAAGGGCTGGTGAGCATCGCGTGAACCGCCGTTCGTTTCTTGGCGGGCTGGCTGGCCTCGCGGCGCCGTTGTTTCCCGCCGCCCCAAACGGGCTCGGCTTTCGGCTGCTCGACGTGACGGCCGCGGCCGGCATTGACTTTCATCACAATAGCGGCGCGTTCGGCGCCAAGTATCTTCCCGAAACCATGGGCTCCGGCTGCGCGTTTTTCGATTACGATGGCGATGGCTGGCTGGACCTGCTGCTGGTCAACGGCATGGACTGGCCCGGCCACAAGCGCCGCCGCAGCACCCTCAAGCTCTACCGCAACAATCGCAACGGCACCTTCACCGATGTCACCGAGCGCGCCGGCCTCTCGCTCGAGATGTACGGCATGGGCGTGGCCGTGGCCGATTACGACAACGACGGCTTTCCCGACGTGCTGATTACCGCGGTCGGCCAGAACCGCCTGTTCCACAACACGGGCAAGGGCACTTTCGTCGATGTCACCGAGCGCGCCGGCCTGGGCGGGCGCGCGGCGTTCTCGACTTCGGCGGTGTGGTTCGATTACGACCGCGACGGCTTCCTCGACCTCCTGGTCTGCAACTACGTAAAGTGGTCGCCCGAGCGCGACGTATTCTGCAGCGTGGATGGCCACCGCAAGTCTTACTGCACGCCGGAGGCCTACCACGGCGAGACCTGCTGGCTGTTTCGCAACCGCGGCAACGGCACCTTCGAGGATGTGACCGCCAGGAGCGGCATCTTCGACAGCACCTCGAAATCGCTCGGCGTGGCGCTGGTCGATTACGATCGCGACGGCTGGCTGGACGTGCTGGTGGCCAATGACACCCAGCCCAACAAGCTCTATCACAATCTGCGTAACGGCACCTTCGAAGACGTCGCCGTGCGCGCCGGCATCGCCTTCAGCGAGGATGGCAAGGCGCGCGCCGGGATGGGGATCGACGCGGCCGATTTCGACAACTCCGGCGCCGATGGCATCGCCATCACCAACTTTGATAACGAAATGATGGCGCTCTACCGCCCCTCGCGCTCGGGCGGCTATTCGGATGCGGCTATCAAGGCCGGCGTGGGCCAGGCCTCGCGCGAAAGCCTGGGATTCGGCTGCGCCTTTCTCGATATCGATCTCGATGGCAGGCTGGACCTGGCCGCCGTCAACGGCCACATCGACGAAACCGTCCGCCACATCCGCCTCAACGTGGGCTACGCACAGGCCCCGCACCTGTTTCACAACGATGGCCAAGGACGGTTCCACGACGTTGCCCTTGCAGCCGGCGCCGGTTTTGCCGCACCCAAAGTAGCGCGCGGCCTGGCCTATGGCGATTTCGACCGCGATGGCGACCTGGACCTGGTGGTCACCACCAACCAGGGCCCCGCGTACCTGTATCGCAACGACGTGACCAACGGCTTCCACTCACTGCGCATTCATCTCACCGGCAAGAAATCCAACCGGGATGCGATCGGCGCCGTGGTGCGCGTGACCACGCCCGAAGCAACCCAAACGCGCATGGTCAAAACCGGCTCCAGCTACCTCTCGCAATCCGAACTGACGCTCACCTTCGGCCTGGGACCCAGAGACACCGCCAGTCGCTTAACCATCGAATGGCCCAGCGGCGCCACGCAGGAATTCTCCGCCGTTCACTTCGGCGGATACGAATGTCTGGAGGGCCAGCCGCTCAAGAAGCTGGACGGCTATTGAGCGAGTGGGGCAGGTCCCCGACCTGCCAACCGGGCGAAGCCCGGCAGCTCTCGGTAACGCCGGCGGTCTTGCCGCCGGTTCTTTTCCACTCTCGCCCACCACTAGCGCCGCCCCCGCAATCTCACAAAGAACCGGCGGCAAGACCGCCGGCGTTACCACTTCCGCGCACAGTCACCACCTATCTCCCCAACTCTTCCAATCACTTACCTCTCAAACCCCTTGACGCACCCCGTATCCTTGAATCAGGACTGTGGCGCCAGGCTCCGCTGCTAGTCCTTCTCCCTGGCCAGGGAACGTTGCACTCAGGTGATACTGAACTTCCGGCGCCCGTTAACGGCATGCGGGGTCCCCCTCGGGCTGGACTCTCGACGGAAGACTTTGGATCTCGAGATTCATAACCGCCGGCGGAATACGGATAGCAGTGATCGCCGCCCGCTCGGATAACAGAGAGCAAGGAACGAATCGACACCGTACTGTTCGCCATCAAAGCGGACCAATACATCGAAGTTCCTGCTCAAATCATTGGGTGGCCGATACGCACGGCGATAAGTCCGCGAAGCCCGGCCACCCGCAACGGACTTTTATCTTTTCCTGCCTATACCTTTCGGCATCATTGCGCCCCGAAGGTAGGACGGACCATCGCCTTTCGTGGTCTGTCATGCTCCGCCAAAGCGCGAAACGCCAAAGCGCGGCAGGCGACAAAATCACCCGGCGTTGGCAGGTCGGGGACCTGCCCCACATTCCGCGCAGGGACAGATGCGGCGGAAATAATCCCAGGAGTAAATGCCGGCGCTGTGGCCATCGCTCCAGTTGATGCGGATGGCATAGTTGCCCACCTGTTCCGCCCCCAACATCTTCAATACCGGTTTGTACATCTGCAAGGGATTGGCGGCTTCGGCCTGGCGCGGCGGCGTGCCGTGCGCGCCCGTGCAACCGGCGCAGGGACATTTGTCGCGCAAGTAGACCAGCCCGTAATCGCTGTGATGGCCGTCCTTCCAGTCGATCTTGATGCCGCCGGATTTGGAGATGGCGATGTGTTCGGGGTCGTTGGCGAGACTCATGTCTGATTGAAGAGGCGCTCGACGTCGCGCACGCCGGAGATGCGGCGCATGGCGGAGACCAGTTTCTCGAGTTGCTTCTTGTCGCGCACGTCCACCGTCATCTCGACCACGCTGCCCACCTGGTCGGTCAGCGATCTGGCTTCCAGGCTGCGGATGTTGGTGCTCTCGTCGGAAAGCACGCCAGTCAACTGGTTGAGCATGCCGGGGCGATCGTCGGTGTGGACCACGATGCGCACCGGGAACGCGTCGTCCACCGCTCGCACCCATTCGACCTCGATCTTGCGCTCCACGTCGTACATCAGGTTCTGCACGTTGGGGCACGCGCGCGAATGCACAGCAACGCCCTTGCCGCGAGTGACGTAGCCGACGATGGCTTCGCCGCGGATGGGGTTGCAGCACTTGGCGCGATACACCAGCAGGTCGTCCATGCCGCGGACCTTGATGACCGCGTCGCGATCCGTCTGGCGGCCGGCGCCGGCGGGCGCGCCGGCTTGCGCGGGCTCGACCTCGGGCACGAGGGGCTCGGCCGCTTCTTCGTCCACCTTATCCGGAGCCACTTTGCTCAGCACCTGGCGCGCGGAAAAGCGCCCGTAGCCGAGCGCCGCGTACAGGTCCTCGGTCTTCGAGTAGCCGTACGTGCCGGCCACCCGATCCAGATCGGCTCGCGCCACGCGGGACATTTGCACACCCAGACGGCGGGCTTCCTTTTCGAGATACTTCTCGCCGATTTCAATGGCCTTCAATCGCTCGCTGGCGTTGATGACGTGCTTGATCTTGTTGCGGGCGCGCGAGGTGCGGACGAAAGCCAGCCAGTCCTTGCTCGGCTGGTGGCCGGGCTGGGTCATGATTTCGACAATGTCGCCGTTGCGCAATTGCGAGCGCAGCGGAACGATGCGGCCGTTGACCTTGGCGCCGACGCAGGTGTTGCCGACGTCGGAGTGGATCGCATAGGCGAAATCGATGGGTGTGGCTTCGCGGGGCAGCACGATCACTTTGCCTTTCGGGGTGAACGTGTAAGCCTCTTCCGGGTAGAGGTCCACCTTCAGCGTGGACATGAACTCGCCGGGGTCCTGCATGTCGCGCTGCCATTCCACCAGGTGGCGCAGCCACGCGATGCGGTTGTCGTCGGCTGCCGGGCCTTTGCGGCCCTCCTTATATTTCCAGTGTGCGGCGATGCCTTCCTCGGCGATGCGGTGCATTTCCTCGGTGCGGATCTGCACCTCGAACGTCTGCCCCTGCGGTCCCACCACCGATGTATGCAGCGACTGATAGAGGTTGGGACGCGGGATGGCGATGAAATCCTTGATACGGCCGGGAATGGGGCGCCAGCGGTTGTGGATGACGCCGAGAGCGGCGTAGCAGTTCTTCACCGAGTCGGTGAGGATACGCAGCGCCATCAAATCGTAGACTTGGTCGACGGTGATCTTCTGCCGGCGCAGCTTTTGGAAGACGGAGTAAGGACGCTTGACGCGGCCCTCGATGCGGGCGGGAATGCCGTCGCGGCGCAGTTCGGCTTCGACGGTGCGAAGGATTTCCGCGAGGAATTCCTCGTTGGAATGCCGGCGGCTTTCGATGGAGGCGATGATTTCGCGATAGGCGTCGGGCTCGAGGTACTGGAAGGCCAGGTCTTCCAGTTCGCCGCGCACTTTGCCC
This sequence comes from Bryobacteraceae bacterium, assembly GCA_049508735.1. Classification (GTDB taxonomy): domain Bacteria; phylum Acidobacteriota; class Terriglobia; order Bryobacterales; family Bryobacteraceae; genus Bog-375. The sequence goes on from JBELAO010000032.1 coordinate 41,260, forward strand.
ATGCCGAGGCGGTGGGCGATGGGCGCGTAGATTTCGATGGTCTCGCGAGCGATCCGCTGGCGCCGTTCGGGAGCCAGGTAGCCCAGCGTGCGCATGTTGTGGATGCGGTCGGCCAGCTTGACCAGGATGACGCGGATATCCTCGACCATGGCCAGCAGCATCTTACGGAAGCTTTCCGCTTGCCGGTCCTCGGCGGAAAAGAAATCGAGTTTGGAGAGCTTGGTGACGCCATCCACGCAGCGCGCCACGTCTTCGCCGAATCGCGCGCGGACTTCGTCGATGGTGACGCTGGTATCCTCCACCACGTCGTGCAGCAGCCCGGTCTCCATACCCACCACGTCCATGCGCATTTCGGCGAGGATGCCTGCCACCATGAGCGGATGAACCATGTAGGGTTCGCCGGAATCCCGCATCTGGCCTTCGTGGCGCTCACGGGCGAACTGATACGCGCGCTCAAGCGGCGCCAGGTCGTCCTTGGGACGGTACTCGCGGATCTTGGCCTCAAGCTCCCGGTACAACTCCCCCACCGGGTCCGACGGTGGCGGAAGAGACACGGGTTCCGAAAGGCTGGCGGGTTCGGATGCCACTTTCCTCGATTGTAGCAGGGGCGGCCGCGAGCTCCGGGCTCTATGGGTGCGCTGGCGCGCGATCCTCACGGAGCCGCGACCATCGATCGGAGCCGCGACCAAAGGGAGCGGTCAAGCTGAACGCGTGTGTACAGCTACGTGCTGTCGCCTCGTTATTGACACGCGATTTGACCGCTCCCTTTGGTCGCGGCTCCGTGAGGATCGTGGCTCCGCTTGAGCGCGCCGGTGCGAGTCCAGCCATAATGGAAAGGATGGCAACTCCAGTGACGGTTGTGATTCTGGCGGCGGGATTAGGGACGCGCATGAAATCGCACAAGGCCAAGGTGCTGCACCGGGCGGGTGGCAAGACGCTGATCGAGCACGCGGTGGATCAGGCGCTTGCGCTGACTTCAGCGGAGCGCGTCTTTGTGGTGGTGGGGCATCAAGCCGAGCGGGTTCGAGCCGCGATTTCGACGCCCGGCATCGGTTTCATCGATCAGACCGAACAGCTCGGCACAGGGCACGCGCTGCTGGTGGGGCGCGAAGCGCTTTCACAGCTCGATGGCCACCTGGTGATTCTCTACGGAGATGGTCCGCTGCTGCGCGCGGCCACGGTGCGCCGGCTGATCGAAACAATGGAAGCCAGCGAAGCCGCGGGTGCGCTGCTTTCGGCCGACATGGCCGACCCAACCGGCTACGGTCGCGTGATACGTTGTTCCAGCGACAGGGTGACCGCCATCGTTGAGCAGAAGGTTGCCAGCCCCGAGCAACTCGAGATCCGCGAAGCCAATATGGGAATCTACTGCTATCGCGCGGACCTGTTCTGGCGGCACGCCGGCGAAATGCGCCCCGAAAATCCCGCGCACGAATACTACCTGACCGACATGGTGGAAATTCTCAACCGCGGGGGACATTCGGTGACGGCGATGAAGATCGACGATCCACGCGAATGCCTGGGGATCAACGACCGCATCGAGCTGGCGGAAGCGGACCGCCTGCTGCGCGAGCGTAAGCTGCGCGAGCTGATGCTGGCGGGAGTGACCATCGAGAAGCCGGAAACGGTGACCATTGACGACCGGGTCGAGATCGGCATCGACACGGTGGTCGAGCCGTTTGCGCTCATTCTGGGCGCGACCACCATCGGCGAAAACTGCCGGATTGGAGCGTCGAGCGTTATCGAGGATTCGATCCTGGGCGACGACGTGGTGATCGGTCCACTGACGGTGGTGACGGCCTCGCGCATCGATCGCGGCGCACAAGCCGGACCGTTCTCCCGTCTCCGACCGGGGAATCACGTCGCGGAAGGCGCGCACGTCGGCAATTTCGTGGAGCTGAAAAAGACCCGCCTGGGCGCGGGAGCCAAAGCCAATCACCTGGCCTACCTGGGCGATTCGGAAATTGGCGCCAAGGCGAACATCGGCGCGGGCACCATCACTTGCAACTACGATGGCGTGCACAAGCACCCCACACGGATTGGCAGCGGGGCCTTCGTGGGTAGCAACTCGACCTTGGTGGCGCCGCTCGAAATCGGCGACGGCGCTTACCTGGCCGCTGGCTCGGTGATTACCGAGCCGGTTCCCGCCGATGCGCTGGGCGTGGGCCGCGCCCGCCAGGTGAACAAAGAGGATTGGGCCAGGAAGCGCCGCGCCCGATCGGCCGCACCGCCAGCCGGAAAGTGACGCAGCGCGCCATCGGGCATCGAACGGCCGCGGACAGGCGTGATTGCGGCCGATATTACCAGTACTCCCAGTCGCCCGATCGAGGCGTGACTCTCACAAAACCGGGCCCGAATTCGCTTCCGTCTGTTGAATTTCTCAGCGGAATGCCACCGATCGTCTCACTAATTTGGAGCAAGTCCGAATCGTCGGCATAGAGCCAGAGGTCGTCATGCGGCCGCAAGCGCCCGACCTGCCGCCAATCAACAGAAAACAAAGATAAATGCCGTCGCCCAGCAATGTGGCAATCGGAATGCCTTTGCCCTTCCGGGACATTGTGCAAGGCCCAGCGCGGGGGACGGAGCAGAAAGACAGCTTCCGCCAACTGGGACTAAAAGGGCGGTAGCTTGCACCAAGACTCTCCCAAAAGGTATCCATGAGCAACGAAAGACTTCTTGAGCCGGCGCCGGAACAGTGGTTCGCGCTGCGGGTGAAATCGCGCGCCGAAAAAGGCGTCTCGGCGATGGCGCGGAACAAGGGGTTCGAGGAGTTTCTACCGGTTTACGAATCCCGGCGCCGGTGGTCGGACCGTTTGAAGTCGGTCGACTGTCCGCTTTTCCCGGGATATGTATTTTGCAAATTGGATCCGCGCTACCGGCTCCCGCTATTGACCATTCCCGGCGTGCTCCATTTTGTCGGGATCGGAAAAACTCCGGTCGCCATCGAGGATGAGGAAATCGTCGCGATTCAGAGCGCGGTAAAGTCCGGTCTGGCGGCTGAACCATGGCCCTTTCTGGAGGCCGGGCAGCGCGTGCGGCTTGAGGATGGGCCGTTGGCTGGGCTGGAAGGGTTCCTGGTGGAAGTACGCAAGCAATGCCGCGTGGTTGTATCGGTAACTCTTCTGAAACGGTCGGTGGCAGTCGAGATCGATCGGGAGTGGGTGGCGCCCCTCGACCAAAGCGGGACCCCGATGCCGATCCAGATCAGACGCTCACTGATCGCGAGTCCGCAGTCCATATAGGCCGGGTTAGGCCAGCGCGCTTCAACAGACAGTCTGGCGCCGCCGGTTTCGGCGGGCAGAAGATCAATCAGTATTGGTGGCGATAGCGAGGGTGAACTTTGTGTCGAATAACATGGCCCGTCTTAGAGCGAACTCCCCGTTAGCACCGCAGTCCTTCATTGCTGCCGTAGAACCGCGAGACCATGGGATGCTCGCCGAAGAACTGTTTGTGCGCATGCTCCGGCTGGAACGTAAGAGAACCGAGCGGTCGCATCGGCCCTTTGTGCTGATGATTCTCGAATCGGGCGAGCTTCTAACAACCGGCAATCGGGAAGCAACGCTCGACAAGGTTCTCGGTGCATTGTCGCAGGCGACGCGCGACACGGACATCAAGGGTTGGTACAAGGGCGGCAAAGCGATCGGAGTCATTTTCACCGAGATCGCGGCCACCGAGGAAAAAGCGGTGGTGAGATGCCTCTCGGCCAAAGTTACCGACGCGCTTTATGACACCTTGAGCGTCGGGCAAATCAACCAGATCCGGCTCAGCTTCCACGTCTTCCCGGAAGATTGGGATAACGACGGTCCGGATGGGCCGGCTAACTCGACTTTGCACCTGGATCTGGCGCTCGGCGCGAGGAAGAAGCCAACCACGGCGCTGCTCAAGAGGCTGATGGACATTGCCGGCAGCCTGACTGCATTGGTGCTGTGTCTCCCCGTGCTGCTGGCGATTGCGATTGCGATCAAAGTGACATCGAGAGGCCCGATCCTGTTCCGTCAAGTCCGGCTGGGCCAATACGGGAAGAAGTTCACGTTCCTGAAATTCAGATCCATGCATGTCGGGAACGACCACGCGATTCACGAACAGTACGTGAAGCAATTCATTGCCGGCGCGCAAGGACTGGAGCAATCCGGGCCGGACCAGCGAACCCAGTACAAACTGACCGCGGATCCAAGGATCACGCGAGTAGGGCGGTTGCTGCGCAAAACGAGTCTGGACGAATTGCCTCAATTGTTCAACGTTCTGAGCGGAGAGATGTCCCTGGTGGGGCCGCGGCCTCCGGTGATGTACGAATACAAGTGCTACGAGCTGTGGCACAAAGAGCGCCTGATTGCGGTGAAGCCGGGGATTACGGGCCTTTGGCAGGTGGAAGGGCGAAGCAGGGTGAAGTTCGACGAGATGGTTCGCCTGGACATCCGATACGCCAGGCGATGGTCGTTGTGGCTGGATATCAAGATTCTCCTCCAGACACCGCTAGCAGTCATCTCCGGAGCCGGCGCGTGTTGAGGGCGGAGGAATCATGATTCGAGTCGGCATCATCGGGTATGGCTATTGGGGACCGCACATCGCGCGGAACTTCAATGCGGCGGACGATTGCGAAGTCGCTGTGATCTGCGACAAGAGTCCGAACGCCCAACGGAGGATCCAGCGCGCCTATCCGGGTGTACGCGTAACCGGCGACGTCTCGGAAGTGCTGGCCTCGCCGCAGATAGACGCAGTCGCCGTAATCACGCCGGTTTGGACCCACTTCGAGTTAGCCAAGGCGGCGCTCGAACACGGCAAACACGTGTTCGTCGAGAAGCCATTCACGTCGACCGCAACGCAGGCCGAAGAACTGATCGAACTGGCGGCGAAGAAGCACCTGACCATCATGGTCGATCACACCTTCCTGTTCACGGGCGCGGTGAAGAAGATCGAGCAACTCATCAAGGAAAACACGCTCGGCAAGCTCTACTACTACGACTCCACCAGGGTCAACCTAGGACTCTTCCAGCACGACGTGAATGTCATCTGGGACCTTGCACCCCACGACCTTTCCATCATGGACCACCTGGTGCATTCGAAACCGGAATACCTGGCGGCAACCGGGCAAAGCCACTTGAACGGTCACCAGGACGTCGCCTATATCACGGTCTACTTCAGCGACAACGTGATCGCGCACTTCAATGTCAACTGGCTGTCGCCCGTGAAGGTGCGAACGACCCTTTTGGGCGGCGAGAAGAAGATGGTGGTGTGGAACGACCTGGACGCCGACGAAAAGATCAAGGTATACGACAAAGGCGTGGACATCAAGAGTCAGCAAGGCGTTTACGAGCTGCTTGTCAGTTACCGAACAGGCGACATGTGGGCGCCGAAAGTCGAGCAGACTGAGGCGCTCTCCTCGGAGATTCGTTATTTCATCGAGTGCGTCACCTGCGGCACAGTGCCCTTCAACGACGGCATCGCCGGTCTCCGGGTGGTCAAGTTACTAGAAGCGGCGGACAAGTCGCTGGCAGATATGGGTGCGGCGGTGCGCCTATGAACGACTATCTGTCGATCACGCCGGACGTCAAGCTTGGCGCGAACGTGAAGCTCTCCAAATTCATCAACCTGTATGGCTGCGAGATCGGCGACAACACGAAACTCGGCGCCTTTGTCGAAATCCAGAAGAACGCGAGAATCGGAAAGAACTGTAAGATATCGAGCCACACCTTCATCTGCGAAGGCGTGACGATTGAAGACGACGTTTTCGTCGGCCATGGTGTGACGTTCATCAACGACAGCTACCCTCGCGCGACAACCGCCGGACAAGGCCTGCAGACCGAAGCGGACTGGAAGGTGGAACCGACGGTGATTAAGAAGGGTGCGTCGATTGGATCGGGAGCCACTATTCTCTCCAAGATTACGGTGGGCGAAAGGGCGATCGTCGGCGCCGGCAGCGTGGTGACCAAAAGCGTGCCCGCCGACACAATTGCGGCGGGAAATCCGGCCCGTGTCCTGCGGGCAGTGGATTCAGAAGCGTCTCGGAGGACGGAATGAAGGAAAACGGTACGATTCCATTTTTGGATCTGGTTACTCCTCACAAGGAATTGCGCGAGGAGCTGTGCGACGTGTTCGCAACCGCCCTGGGGACTGCGGGCTTTATCGGCGGACCGATGGTCGAGGACTTTGAACGAGCTTTCGCCAAGTTCTGCGACGCGCAATACTCGATCGGAGTCGGCAGCGGAACGGATGCGCTGCGGTTCGCTTTGATTGCGGCGGGAATTCGGAATGGCGATACGGTAATCACGGTGCCGAATAGCTTCATCGCGACCACCGAGGCCATTTCGCAAGCGGGCGCGGTCCCGAGTTTCGTCGACATCGACGAGAGCACTAATAACATGGATCCCGCCAAGCTTAGCGAGTTCTGCGAAGCGAAATGTTATGTGGATCAGGCAACCGGAGAACTGATTCACCTCAGCTCCGGCTGCCGGGTGGCCGCCGTGGTTCCGGTCCACCTTTATGGCCAGATGGCGGACATGGATGCCATCCAGGAGGTCGCGGAACGGTACAACCTGACGGTGGTGGAAGATGCGTGCCAGGCGCATGGGGCGGAGTACTTCTCCAAACGCGAAGGCCGCTGGATGAAGGCCGGCAGCATGGGGCGGGCAGCCGCATTCAGCTTCTATCCGGGCAAGAACCTGGGAGCGTGTGGCGAGGCCGGGGCGGTGACGACCAACGACGCGAAGCTGGCGAAGAAGATTCGCATGCTTCGCGACCATGGCCAGGCGCAGAAGTACTATCACGACATGGAGGGTTACAACGGCCGTCTGGACGCGATCCAAGCGGGACTTCTCAATGTCAAACTGCGGCATTTGGCCAGTTGGAACGAGCTGCGCCGGGAGAGTGCTTTCCGGTATCGAGAGCGGGCGTCCGCGTTCGGCGAGCGCGTTCGGCTGCCATATGAGCCGCCGTGGGCGAAGTCGGTGTACCACTTGTTCGTCGTCCGCGTCGACCACCGCGAACGACTGCAGCGACACCTGGCGGAGGCGCACATCGGCACCGGAATCCACTACCCGGTTCCGCTGCACCTGCAGAAGGCCTACAGCCAGCTCGGCTATAAGACGGGCGATTTCCCTGTGACTGAGAAAGCGGCGGGCGAGATACTCTCATTGCCTATGTACCCAGGGCTGAAGGACGTTCAACAGAGTCGGATTGTCGGCGAGCTGAGCAATTACGTGGCGAAGACCCGAGCCGCAGCGCTGACAGTGGCCGCGGGTGGGGCGGCTTGGTAGGGCCGCGGTAGCCGAAGTAAGCGATAGCGCCTCTGGGGTTGGAGCCAATTGTGACATTATCCATCGTCATCTTGTGCTGGAACGATCTAAAGGTCATCGGCGACTGTCTTCAGTCTATCTACCGGGAGACAACGAGCATTGACATAGAGGTCATTGTGTCGGATAACGGATCGACCGACGGCTCGGTGGAGTTCATTCGCCAACACTACCCGCGAGCGCGCGTCTTGGAGAATGGGACCAACCTCGGTTTTGCCAGGGGTAATAACGCCGGAATCGCCGAGAGTTCCGGGCGCTACATTCTGATCCTGAATCCGGACACGATCATCCACGATCGCTCCCTGGAGAAGTGGGTCGCCTTCGCCGACTGTCACCCCGAGGCCGGCGCGTTTGGCTGCCGGGTTCTCAACCCGGATGGTTCCTTTCAAAATCCGGCTCGTCCTTTTCCCACAGTTTGGCGAAGCTGGATCGCGGCGCTTTACTTGCGTTCACTGGCGTACGTATCCGACGTCTTCATCTCCGACACCTACACGGGATGGGACGGCACGACGCGGCGACTAATCGACTGGCAATCCGGGTGTTGTGTTATGTTCCGTGGCGACTTGCTGAAAGATCTGGGCGGTTTTGACGGGCAGTTCTTCTATCACTTTGAAGAGGTCGATCTGTGCCGGCGCGTGTGGGATGCGGGACGTTCCATCTTATACACTCCCAAGGCGGTGATTACACATCTCGGCGGGCAGTCTGTCAACCGCTTTCCCCTGCGCTTTGAGCTGGAACGGTGGCGCAGCCGCTACCGCTATTTCTACAAACACTTCGGCCCACGGGGCGCCCGGCGGTGCAGGCGCGCGGCGCTGGCCTGGATCGGCGTCCGCCAGATGGGATGGGGCCTCCGTGGACTGTTCTCGCCCTCTGAGGCGCTGAAAGCCAGGCTAGAGATGTATCGCGTCACCAAGGACTGGAACAAGAGGTTGGACCCGGTCAGATTTGTCGAGGGCGGTGGCGAGCCAGACATCCGGGCTGGCATGGCCCTGCAGCAGTCCTAAGCTTCGAGTCTAGCGGTTCACTTACGATCCAAGCAGGAAAGGAATTGTCTCGATGTCTATCTCTTTAGTCACGGGGGGCGCGGGCTTCATGGGCTCGCACGTCGCCGAGCAGTTGCTCCACATGGGACACGACGTGGTTGTATTAGACGACTTGTCCGGCGGTTTTCCGGACAATGTTCCGCTGGCCGCGGAGTTCGTGCAGGGCTCAGTGGTCGATCACGATCTGCTCAGCCGTCTCTTTGACAAGTATCGCTTCGATTATGTTTACCACTTAGCGGCATACGCAGCGGAAGGGCTTAGTCATTTCATCAAGCGGTTTAACTACCAGAACAACCTGATCGGCTCGGTCAACCTGATCAACGAGTCGGTGAAGCACGACGTGAAATGCTTTGTGTTTACCTCCTCGATTGCGGTGTACGGAGCGGGCCAGACACCCTTGACCGAAGACATGATTCCGGTGCCAGAGGATTCGTATGGTATCGCAAAGCTCGCTGTGGAGCAGGAACTTAGGGTCAGCCACGAGATGTTCGGCCTGGAATACGTGATCTTCCGTCCGCACAACGTCTATGGCGAAAAACAGAACATCGCCGACCGGTACCGTAATGTGGTGGGAATCTTCATGAATCAGCTCCTGAAGGGAGAGCCGATGACGATTTTCGGCGACGGCACTCAACAGCGGGCATTCACCCACATCAATGACATAGCCCCGATCATCGCAAGATCGGTAACGGTCGCCGGCGCCCGAAATCAGATCTTCAACGTCGGAGCAGACGTGCCGCACACAGTCAACGAACTCGCTAGGTTCGTCAGCGATGCGATGAGAAGCGAGTGCCAGATCAAGTACCTGGATCCGCGCAACGAGGTGAAGGTAGCGTTTTCGGACCACGCGAAAGCGGAGCGTGTGTTCGGAGCAAAGAACAAGGTACCGCTGGACGCAGGGGTTCGCTTGATGGCCGAATGGGTGAAGAGGCGTGGCGCGCGCGAAAGTTCCGTGTTCGAGAATATTGAAGTGTTCAAGAATCTGCCGCGCAGTTGGGCTCTGGCGGCAAAGGCCAGGGCTTAGCAGAGTGTGGACACAGGGTCAGACGGCCGGGAATCCCGCGTGAGTTCCTCAGTGCATCAACAACCACGCCGAAGGGTGTGCATGGTCGCCTATGCTTTCTACGAGAGCGATACGCGCATATTGCAGTATGCGACCGCCCTTGCGAAGCGGGGAGATGTGGTGGATGTCATTGCGCTACAGCGCGACGACAGCTACCCGGCGTTTGAACTTCTCGACGGGGTCAATGTCTATCGGATTCAGGCCAGGACCGTGAATGAAAGAGGCCTGGTCAGTTATGCGACGAGAATACTTCGGTTCCTTTTACGGTCGACGTCGAGTCTGCGACGGATGCAGAGGGAACATCCCTATGACCTCGTCCATGTACACAATGTGCCGGATTTCCTGGTGTTTGCGGCGCTGTACCCGAAGTGGAAAAGGGTGCCGATCATCTTAGACATCCACGATCTGTTACCCGAGTTCTATGCGAGCAAGTTCAAACTTAGGCATGGCTCATGGATGTTCAGGCTGCTGGTGCTGATGGAGCGATGTTCGGCGGGGTTCGCGAGCCACGTTATCGTCGCCAATCACCTCTGGCGAGACCGGCTGGCGGCGCGGTCGGCGCGTCAGGACAAGTGTAGTGTGGTGCGCAATCTTCCCGACCTCGACATCTTCGTGGCGCACCCGAAGCAGAGACACGAGACCGCGGGCAGGCTGCTGTTCTTATACCCGGGCTCGTTGAACTGGCATCAGGGTCTGGATGTGGCCATCCGCGCCTTCGCGCGGGTTACCGACGAAATGCCCGAAGCACAATTCCACATCTACGGGGAAGGGCCGGCCAAACCTGCGCTGGTCGAGTTAGCGAACGAACTGAACTTGCAGGGCCGTGTAGTCTTTCACGGCTTCCTGCCCAGCCGTGAAATCGCCCGGGTAATGGCCGGAGCCGACCTTGCCATCGAGCCGAAACGCGCTACCTCCGCGTTCGGCAACGAGGCGCTTAGTACGAAGATTCTCGAGTTTATGGCTTTAGGCGTGCCGGTGGTGGCTTCAAGGACCAAGACTCACATGCTCTACTATGACGATTCGATCGTCAAGTATTACGACAACGACGACGAGAGGGAACTGGCGGATGCGATGCGCCAGCTCGGGAACGATCCAACGCTGCGTAAGGAGCAGGCCGCCCGCGCCTCCATGTATGCCGCTCGAAACACCTGGCAAGCCCGGCAGGAAGAGTATTTGCGCTTAGTTGAGGCCTTGGTCAGCAGCAACGGTGAAACAGGCCTCTCCACACAAGCTGTTACAGGCGAGCCCGAGCAAGCCTCTTATAACAAGGCTTAACCGCCGTACCAGCCACTTTGAGCTTCCCAAATTACCAAGAAAGGACCTAAGTTATGGCCAAGCATCTAATCACAGGCGGCGCCGGCTTCATCGGTTCCCATTTGGCGGATCTCCTGATCAACCGGGGCGAATCCGTCACCATCATCGACAACCTCTCGACGGGGCGGTTTTCCAATGTAGCTCACCTGGAGCGAAACAAGAGGTTCAATTGCATTGTTGACAACGTGGCCAACGAGCATCTGACCGAGGGGCTGATCCGCGAGGCGGATTGCGTCTATCACTTGGCGGCCAGCGTCGGTGTGCGGCTGGTCATCGAGCGGCCGACCGAGGCCATCATCAACAACGTGATGGGAACGGAGATTGTCTTAAGGAACGCTTGCCGCTACCGCAAACCGATTTTGATCATTTCGACGTCCGAAGTTTACGGCAAGAGCCGCGAGCAAGTGTTCAGCGAGGACGCCGACTGCGTGATGGGTCCGACCTCCCGGTCGCGGTGGGGTTATGCCACATCGAAGGCGATTGACGAGTTCCTGGCTTTGGCGTATTTCCAGGAGAAACAGTTGCAGACGGTCGTGGTGCGCTTGTTCAATACAGTTGGCCCACGGCAGACGGGCCACTACGGCATGGTGATTCCTACCCTGGTGCGGCAGGCTCTTTTCAATCAGCCGCTGACCGTGTTCGGGGACGGCACGCAGACGCGCTGCTTCGGGCACGTTTTCGATGTGGTGCCGATGCTGGTTGACCTGCTGGGCCGGCCGGACACCGCTGGACTCGTCTTCAATGTCGGAACTCAGGAGGAAGTGTCCATCAAGCGCCTGGCGGAACGCATTATCGAGTTGACGGGCTCGACGTCCACTATCACCTATGTACCGTACACACAAGCGTATCCTCCAGGATTCGAAGACATGGAACGCCGCGTTCCCGATCTTTCCAGGCTAAAGCGATTCACGGGCTATGAACCAAAGCACCACCTGGACGACATTCTACGCGACGTGATCCGCCATCTTCAGGAAAAGGTCCCTCAGCAGGAAGCGATTGCAGTCGGCGCGTAACTCGTCAGCGCAGCAGGAGCCGTCAGCCGTGGTTGAACCCAGAACAGCCGTAAGTTCCGTCGCCGGGGACGCCCTGGTGTCCGTGGTGGTTTTGAATTACAACAATAAGGATCTGCTGGAACAGAGCCTCGCCAGCGTTCTACACCAGGACTGGCCGCAGTTGGAAGTGATTGTCGTCGATAACTGCTCCACCGACGGTTCACCGGAGATGGTTGAGGAGCGGTTCGGCGACAGGGTGCGGGTGATTCGTCGCACCGTGAATTCGCCAACGGCCGGACGGAACCAGGGATTCGAGGCGGCGGCGGGAAAGTACATTCTTTCGATCGACAACGACATCACGCTACCGGACGAAGCCGTGGTCCGCAAGGGAATGGGACTATTCCAGCATTTCCCCGCAGTGGGCGTGCTGGCATTCAAGGTTGGAACGTCCGAGAGCCCGAATGAGCCGCTCCCCGAACACTGGTGGTATTCGCGGCCGATGGACACCTGGAAGGACCGCTTCTTCTATACAGACTTCTTCAGTGAAGGAGCAGTGATGTTCCGGTCGAAGGCTCTGGCGGCCAGCGGGGGATATGACGCCGAGTTCTTTCAGTATTTCGAAAGCGTCGATCTATCATTGAGGCTGATCCGCGACGGCTTCGAGATGCTTTACTGTCCGGTGCTTTCGTGTGTCGAGTTAAGGGTGCGCGGCATGTTACCGCGGAAGCGGACGCGCATCAACTATCTCTCTTTGCGCAATCGCCTGTGGATCGTCTGGAAACATTACCCGTTCTGGCGCGGGCTCCGTTTCGCTGTCGGCAGAGTGGCTATAGCCTCCTTACGATCGGCACGTTACGGATGGATAGATTACTTCTTTCGAGGCGTTGTGGAAGGGATCGCGGCCCCGCGAGCCATCCGCGCGCAGCGCAGGCCCCTCAGCAAGGACATCTGGAACAAGATCCGGGATATCCGCCACGGGCTGTATCCGGAGACCCCGGATGACGTACTGGCGAGGACCTCACTGGATCATACCCCTCCAAGCCTCGCCTCGATTCACAAATGTGGTTGATCTGCGCCATTGACGTGCTGGTTGTCTTCACGCTGGTCAGGCTAGCGACGAAGCACGGCCTGGAAGCCGCACTGCCCGCATTTGTCTTCTTTGTGACCCTGATTCCGGGCGAGTGCCGGATTGTCACGGGCGTCTTCGACCTTTACACTTCCAGGCTGGCCCTGATTGTTCTTGCCACCCTGTTCCTCACGAATCGAAAGAAAAGCGTTATTCGGACGTTTCCCCTCAAGAACCTAATGTTCGTTCACGCGAGCTGGCTTTTGCTTTCGACGCTGGTTTCGATTGTCGTCCTGACAAGCGCAAAACAGTTTCTAGCCCAGGTTCTCGAATACTATCTCATCTATTACATCATCTTGAAAACCGTCACGGAAGTGCAAACTATCTATAAACTTGCTTTCGCAATGGTGGCCGCGGTAGGGGTGGCGTGTCTGTTCGGCTTCTTGGAGATTTACGCCGGCTGGAGCGTACTGTCGATCTTCCCGGCTGAGCTACAACAGACATTTGGCAGCGGGAGCACACTTTACGCAGAGTTGCTGGACCGCGGGATACGGGCCCGTTCCACCTTCCCTCATCCCATACTGTTCGGCGGCGCGATTTCGATGGTCGTCCCGCTGACAATGTATCTCGTAACCACGGTTTCCAGCCGTTTACAGAAGGTGTTCCTGTATGTGTGTTTGGTGGTCATGTTTTGGAATCTTTACAAAACGGCGAGCCGAGGTCCATGGCTGGCGACGATCGCTTCGCTTGCAATTGTGCTTGTCGCTTCCAGCCGCAAGGTCCGCAAGCAGCTTTTGGCGGTGGGCGCGCTTGCGTCCTTGGTGCTGTTGATGCGGCCCGGTGTTACGGATACGATTTGGAATACCTATTTGGCGACGCTGAATACAAATACTGGAATGGGCATGTCGTTTGCATACCGGCCAGCTCTTTACCGTGCTGTCACGCAGGCGCTAATGGCAGATCCGCTACGCGCCTTACTGGGGTTCGGCCTCGGCGCATTCCGGGAGAAAGGCCTGATCATAGTGCTTCCGACCATAGCGCCTCACCGATGGTTTACTTGCGATAGTGCTTGGCTTCTCTTGACGTACGAGACGGGCTATGCGGGCGTAGCGCTGATCGGCCTTCTGCTGGCGAGGCCAGCGGTCATGGCTTTGCGGGCTTATCGAACGCTGCCGAAGCCAGAACGCTACTTCTGCATCAACTGTTTTAGCTGTCTTGTATCCTGTTTCGTGGTCATGATATCTGTCGCAGCCTATGGCTGGGGTCAGAATGGCCAGATGTTGTGGGTGGTGATTGCGATGACGGTATCGTACGTGGCCCTAAGAAAGCAAGAAAGGAACCGCCAGGCGCCAGTCGAGCCGCAACCTGTCGACGAGGTGTTTGCGTTTTAGGGCTATGACTTCCAACTTACGCGCTACCTTCGTTGCCGCGGTGAATAGTAGAGAGGTGCTGGAACAGAACCTCTTGGCTTCACCCTGCCTCAAGTCCAAGAGCGGACATGAGGTTCTCATTCAGGAACATTATGCGTCCGCCGCGGCAGCTTATAATGACGCGCTGCGCAAGGCAGCTAACAACTTGATCGTCTTCGTTCATCAGGACGTATTTCTGCCGGATGCGTGGTTGTCCCAGTTGGAGGCGAACCTGCAGCGCCTGGAGGAGAAGGATCCTGGTTGGGGAGTGATTGGCTGCTGGGGCGCCCGGGCCGATGGAGAGCTGTGCGGACATATCTACTCTTCCGGCTTAGGTGTGTTAGGGCGGGCGGTCGACCAGGCCGTCGCCGTGCAAACGCTGGATGAAGTCGTGTTGATCGTCCGCCGGGATTCCGGCCTCAGCTTTGACGAGACCCTGCCGCACTTTCACTTCTATGGGACGGACATCTGCATGAGGGCGGCCGAACAGGGACGGCGGTGTTACGCCATTTCAGCCTTTTGCATTCACAATACGCGGCAACTCTTGAGGCTTCCGGACGAGTTCTATGCCTGTTATGCGCACGTAAAACGATCATGGAAGAGCCGCCTTCCGATTCAAACTAGCTGCATCAGGGTTTCGCGCTTCGATTCCGAGGTGTACGTTCGGAGGCTGGAAG
>JBELAO010000033.1:0-55691 GCA_049508735.1 Bryobacteraceae bacterium
TCAGGTTCCACTCGATGGACGTCCCCGAATCGATGGATTGCGCCAAGTCAAATGGAGACAGAGGTGCGCCGTGGGCGCCAGGGACGTCCTGCGCCCAGATCGACACGGCGAACAAAGCTGGCACAACCAAACGTAGTATTCCCCTCACCACAACCCCACCGCCTTCCACCACCAGAATCCAACTCCCAGCCAAATCACCAGATTGACTAACGAAATGCAGAATCCCAAGCGCCACCAATCCGGCTGACTTACGTAGCCGCCGCTGAAGTAGACCGGGGCCGAGCCGGTGCCGTAGTGAGTGATGCCCGCGTTGAGGTTCGAAAAGTACGCCAGCACCAGCGCGGCCAGCATCGGCGGTACGCCGCCGGCCAGCATCGCTACCAGGAAGCCGGGATACAACGCCATGATATGTCCCGTCATACTGGCGAAACCGTAGTGTAAGTAGAGATAAGTTACCGGCAGCGCCAGCGCCACTAACATCCAGGGTAGGCCCACAAAAGCGTGGAACAGCGAATGCGAGAGCACTCCGATCGAGCCGCCGCGCGAAAGCTCGTCCGACATCATGATGATCGGCGCGAACCAGATCAGCGCGTCCCAGGCTTTCTTTTCGTCGAGCAGATCGTCCCAGTTGAGCACGCGCGCCAGCAGAATCGCGCAAAGCCCGGCCAGCGCGACGAACGTGTTGGGGATGCCATGCCAGGGCGACGTGACCCATCCGGCCATCACCGCCAGCATGATCGCCACCAGCCACTTTTCGCGGCGCGACAGCGGGCCCATCCGCTCGAGCTCGGCGGCGGCGAACGTGCGCGCCGGAGCGGTATCGCGAATCGCCGGACGGCACCATCGCTTCAGCAGCCACGGGACAATCGTCAGCGTCAACAGTCCGGGCACGATGGCGCCGGTGGCCCAGCGGGTCCAGGTCAGCTCGACGTGGGCATACTGGCGGGCGAAATCGGCAATCAGAGGATTGGCGGCCATCCCGGTGAGGAACATGGCCGAGGCCACATAGGTGGTGTGAAAGCAAACCAGGATCAGGAACGCGCCCGTCGAGCGCGTGGGCCCGTTCGGTTCCGAGCCGAAATTGAGAGCCACGCTGCGCGCGATGGGAAAAATCACGCCGCCGCCGCGCGCCGTATCGGAAGGAATGAAGGGCGCCAGCACCAAGTCGGCCGCGGCCAGCGAATAGCCCAGGCTGAGCGGCGTGCGCGCGAACCGGCGAATAAAGAGGTATCCGATACGCTTGCCCAAGCCGGTCTCGGTGAATGAACGGGAAAACAGAAACGCCGTGAAGATCAGCCACACGGTCAAGTTGGCGAAGCCGGAAAGCACTTCGGCCGGCGGCACGGTTCCAGTCAGCGCCAGCACGGTCATGGCCACCACGCAACTGACGCCCATCGGCACCGGCTGCGCCACCAGCGAGACAATCGTGGCCACGAACACCGCCAGCAAATGGTCTTGCTTTGCGGTCAGCCCAGAAGGCGGAAACGCCAGCAGCAGCGCCGCCGGAATCAGCACCGCCGCCCAGCGCAACCAGGGAATGCGCAGCTTCGAAGCGTCAGGACCCGCCAAGAAATAACCTTACCACTCCGACGTGGCGCACGCGCTCCCACTCGTGGTCAGCGGTGTGCGCGACACAAAAATGCCAAAACTCTCCATTCCCGGTGAACACGCATGAATCTGAGTGTATGGATACGCAAGGCCTTCGTCGCCCAGGAGGCTCTGTATCAGGGCACCGGCTTTAGCCGTGCCGAACAATCAGACGAAGAACGTGGGCTTCAGCCCCTGCGGACTCGGAAAGGGCTCAGTGGCTAAAAAGCCCTTGGATACCGACTGGTTGCGGCACGACTAAAGCCGTGCCCTGATACAAGGCCAGCCCAATCTCCACTCTCCTAGAACTTCCCTGCCGGCGGAAGTTTCTGGTCCGAATGGAACCGGACGCGCCGGAGATCCCCGGACCAGGATCCCCGGCGCCCGGTTAGTCTTACAACGACGCTGGAAGCTTACCAGAGGTGGCACGCTCCAGCTTGGACTTATTCGCCTGCTCAGCTCTTAGCCGGGCTTCTTCCGTCGGGGAGTAGTGGCCGAACTTGGTCTTGAACCACTGCTCCAGCCGCGGGTTAGCGCTCGCCGTGGATTCACTTCGCGGTGCGGCCTGCCGCGTGGACTTCTCACGCAGCGCCGCATTGGCCTGGTCGGTTCTCTGCTGCTCGGCTCTCAGTCGGGCTTCCTCCATCGGGGAGTAATGGCCAGTCTTCGTTTTGAACCATTGCTCCAGCCATGGGTTCCTCGACTGCGCCAGGCCAGCGGCCGCAAACATTGCACCTGCCAAACTAATCGCTACTAAGCGTCTCACGTTTCCATCTCCTTTTGGCTGTCCGTTTCGCTGAATTTCACCGTAACGGTCCAGTCACTCGGATCAGATGACCTGTTAGCAGCGGTAGGTTCAATGATCCTCGATTTCGCGATTTACCACGTGGAAACCTACTAAGTCACTGCATCGAAAGCACACTTAGTATCATTCCGGCACTACCTGACGGTTCGCTGGCGCGGAATAAGTAAGGAGTAAGTGAGGAGTCAATAAAGAATAGATAAGGATTGAATAAGGAATATGTGTCGGCGAGCGATGTTGCACAGCGCCGAACCCCGTGGCGAGCGCCTTACCGCGTTCCTACCTTCGCGGCTTTGCCCAGCTTCACCGCGTTTTCCATCAGCTTCAAGCCGTGGCCGGCTTCGGCGGTGAGAATGGATTCCGGGTGGAACTGCACTGCTTCAATCGGCAACTCGCGATGGCGCACGCCCATAATTACGCCGTCGGTCGATTCGGCGGTCACTTCCAAACAGGCCGGAAATGTCTCCCGCCGCGCGAACAGCGAATGGTAGCGGCCCACCTCGAACTCTTCCGGCATCCCTTCGAAAATGCCGATGCCGCGATGGCGCACGGTGGAAGGCTTTCCGTGAACCGGGTAATCCAGCACGCCCAGTTCGCCGCCGAACGCTTCGACTATGCCCTGCAGCCCCAAACACACGCCGAACACCGGCACGCCCAGCCGCACGGCGGTCTTGACTAATTCGGGCACGCCGAAATCCACCGGCCGCCCGGGGCCGGGCGAAATCAGGATCAGGCCCGGCGCCACGCGCTCGATCAGCTCTGGCGGGAAGCCGGCGCGGTACGTCACCACGTCGGCGCCGGTCTGGCGCGCGTAGTTGGCCAGCGTGTGGATGAAACAGTCGTCGTTATCCACCAGCAGGAGCCGCACTCCAGCGCCCACTGCCTCGCGCTCCGGCGCCACGGCCACCGCCGGTTTCGCACCCAGCGCGCGGAAAAAGCCGGTAGCCTTAAGCCGCGTTTCCAGTTCTTCGTGAGCCGGCACGGAATCGTAAAGCAGGGTAGCTCCCGCGGGATATGACGCCACGCCATTGCGCAGGTAAGTGGTACGAATCAGGATGCCGGTGTTGATGTCGCCGTTGAACGAGATCATGCCGATGGCGCCGCCATACCACCCCCGCGCGTCCTTTTCGAGCGATTCGATCGCCTGCGCCGCCGCCTTCTTCGGCGCGCCAATCAACGTCACCGCCCACATGTGGCTGAGGAAGGCGTCGAGCGAATCGAAACCCTCCTGGAGGAAACCCTCCACATGATCCACCGTATGAAAAAGGCCGGCGTAGGATTCGATCAGCCGCCGCCCAATCACCTTCACGCTGCCCGGCTCGCAGACGCGCGACTTGTCGTTGCGGTCCACGTCCGTGCACATGGTCAGCTCGGATTCCTCCTTGGCGGACTTCAGCAGCTCGCGAATGTTGTCGGCGTCGCGCAGCGGGTCGCCGGTGCGCGTCGCCGTGCCCGCAATCGGGCAAGTCTCCACGCGCTGGCCTTCCACCCGCATGAACATTTCCGGCGACGCGCCCACAAGCTGCTCTTCGCCGAATTGCAGCAGGAACTGGTATGGGCTCGGGCTGGCCCGTTGCACGCTTTCAAACAGCTCGGAGGCTTTGCCGGAATACGGAGTCGAGAAGGTCTGGCGCAGTACTACTTCGTAATAATCGCCGCGCCGCATGCCCTCGCGCACCTTCTCCACCTTGGCCATGTACTCTTCCGGCGTCTGGTCGGAAACGATCGGACCGGGTTGCACGCGCTTCGCCGGCTGGATCCGCTCCGCGTCGCGGCCGAGGCCAACCGTCGAGATTTCGCCGCGCGCGAAATCGTAGCGGAAGCGCTCGATCTTCTCCTTCTTGCGGTCCATGAACCAGATGTCGTCGCAGAGGAACAGGTGCAGGTCCTTGTGGCCGTCGCGCGGGAGCTTCTTTTCGATCGGCTCGAACTGAAACAGCAGGTCGTATCCGAAAGCTCCGAGCAGGCCGAGCCGTGAATCCTCCTCGCCGCGGAACTCGTTCGTCAGCGCGCGCAAAATGGAAAACGCGGAGGGCTGCTTGCTGCGCTCCTCTTCCGGAAACAGCGCCGGCAGCGGCTTCAAACGGCCCACCAGCGCGCCGCCTTCGGAAACGAATTCCTCCCAGTGGGGATGTGCCGCGAGCACGGGTGAGAGGATCTCTAGAATCCTCCGCCCTCGTTCGTTCAGCGGCCGGAACTCGACGCGCCGGTCATAGGCGACGATCTCGAGCGGCGGACGGGTGGAAGCCACGTCCCAACGCGAGTACCGCCCGGGATACTCGTATCCCGACGAAAGATAGATCCCACGGTGCCGGTCCAGGTCGTGCAGAAGATGCTTCAACCCCTTGCGGTAATTGCCTTGGGAGGCTGAGCGGGTGACCTCAATTCCGTGGGGAGTCGTGTAGCGGTATTCGCGCATGATCCACTCCCGGGAAGTTATTTTTCAGGATAGCAGACCAGCGCGCGGAACCGCTCCGGAATGTCCGCGGCCGGCGCGTTCTTCAGATCGTGGCCCGCGCCTTCCACCACCAGCAGATCCGTATGCGCGGGAATCGCGGTTATCGCGGCGCGCAGTTCCTCGACTGTCCCAAACGGGTCGGCTGTGCCATGCACGAAAAGCGCCGGCGTGCGCAGCTCGGGGAAAAACGCGGTGCGCATCTGTTCCGGCTTGCGCGGCGGATGCAATGGATAAGAGAGCAGCAGCAGACCGCTGGCGAGTTCGCCAAGAACACCATGCTCCGCGGCAGCCATCGCGGTTTGCCGGCCGCCGTAAGAATGGCCGCCGGCGAAGACGCGCCCGCCGGCCAGCTTCCGCAGGGCATCCACCGCTTGCCGAACGCCCTCCCGGTCGCGTGCCGCCATTGCTGGAAACGGTGGCCCCTTTGGCCGCGCCATCCGAAACGGCAGATCGTAGCGCAGCGCCAGATACCCGGCATCGGCCAGCGCCGTGGCCATCCGCACCAGCAGCGGCGCGTTGGCGTTGGAGCCCGCGCCGTGGGTCAGCGCGAACGCATCGCCGTTAGCAACCGACGGACGGTGCAGCACGCCGCGGACGCCCGCCGCCTCGAACGCCTCGAACATTACTCCTTCTTCTTCAGTTGGTCGTCGTGTTCTTTGATAAACTTGCGAATCTCGTCGGCCATCCCGAGCAGTTTTTCCCATTGTTCGCGGTACAGCGTCACCGGGAACCGGCCGAGCCCGTACACCGACAGGCCGCCCTTTTCGCTCACCTTCAGCGACATTTGTCCGCGCGGCCGCTTCAGCGCTTCGTTTTCCGCGCGCAGCCGTTCAATCTCCGCTTGCAACGCTTCATCGTTTGGCATTGGCAATCCAGATCCCAGTGATACCACAACCGGGAGTAAGCTGCAGAACTGCTGAAATAGGGTTAGCGTGGACACCGCGCCCCGGAAAGCGTAGTATTAGGCAGACGACGATCTGGCAAGTTTTCCCGGCCTCTTTTTGGCTAGGCTGTTTTAATCCGCCGCCGAAGGAAATGCCAGATGTGAATCGTTGGGAGCGCCTATCGATGGCCAAAATCCTTGCAGATAAGGATATCCAGAAACTTCTCGGGACCGTGATTCTAGATGCTGAGGCAGCTAGGATCAATCCCAACGGGATAGAAATCCGGTTGGGCAAGAACGTCCTGTTTCAGTCGACAGATGAGGAGAAAGAGCTCTCTCCTGGAACGTTTCTAAAGGTCTTGTCGGGTGAAACCGTCACCATCTCTAGCCTCGAAAAATTCGATTTCACCAGAGACGCGATTCGCAAGGTCTTCCCCGAATGCGATCTGATGGCGTTCATCACGCCGACTACAACCATGATGCGTGAGGGCATCATGCAATCCGCTACCAAGATCGATTCTGGCTGGAGCGGCAACCTAAACTGGGGCTTGCGGAATAGCTCCATTAGGGACTTCATACTTGGATACGGGGAACCGATTTTCAAATTGACAATCTTTCTGCTTGAAGAAGGCGAGATTCCTGAGATCCCCTACGGCGAGCGCGATGACGACCGGTACCAGAACACCCAAGGCATCATACGATCCAGTCGCAGGATACCGGCGAACATTCCCAAGAAACAGCTGGTGGGGTCCTCTGTCGAGCGTCTTGATCCGGCCAAGCAGCTTCGTGAAGCCGGATATCCATTTGATCACATCAGCACGGAGTTGACAGACCTTCACGGGAAGTTCGAGATTGTTTCCAAGGACGTTCTTCTGTTGAAAGATGCGATTGCGCAAGAGACCCAAAAGCTCTCAGATCAGGTGGAGAAGGCACAAAAGAGCACCCTGGACAAGGTGGAGAGCCTGTTTGACCGCAAGTTCTTGAGCATCGCCGGCTCCATTGTAGGCTGTCTCGCACTCATGTATGGAGCGGTCACATTCCTGCAGAGCCACGGCATCACCGGAAATCCACTGGGCTGGGTCTCTGTGATTGGGGGCTTTGGCCTGCTACTGGTCGTGTACTTGCTTGTTCACCGAAAGAATCCAGCTTAAGGGGAGCCACTAGCCAGCTTTCGGGCGCCGCGTCTGCCGGGACGGCGTCGCCGCCAACGCTGGCGTCCTCACCCCACCTCCCCCACCTTCTCCACCCTCACCCGCGCGATCCGGTTGCGGTCCATCTCCAGCACGGTGTAGCGGCGGCCTTCGTGCTCTACCTGATCGCCCGCGCGCGGGATGGCGCCCAGGCGAAAGAGCATAAAACCCGCCAGCGTCTCAAAGCCGGCGTCCGACGGCACCTCGATGCCGAAATCGGTTTCCAGATCGCGGATGCGCGTCGCGCCGTCCAGTTCGATCTCGCCGGTGTACGCATCGCGGCGCACGTCCTTCTCTTCGTGCTCATCCTCGATGCGTCCCACCAGGTGCTCCAGCACGTCCTTCAGCGTCAGCATTCCCACGATGGTGCCGAATTCATCCACCACCATCGCCATGTGGGAGTGGCCGGCGCGGAACTGCTCCAGCATTTGCGAAAGGGGCTTGGTCTCCGGCGCCACCAGGTGCGGCCGCAGCAGCCGGCCAATGTGAAAACTGCGGCTGGCCTGGCCGGAGCGGATGGCGCGCCGCCGCTCTTCCCAAACCGGCAGCAGGTCCTTGTAGTGCAGAATGCCGACGATCTTCTCGGGCGAGCCCCGGTAGACCGGCAGCCGCGAGTGTTTTCTCGCAATCATCGTTCGCAGCACGTCGTCCAGTGCCGCCCCGGCTTCCACCGATATCATGTCGTTGCGCGGCACCATAATCTCGCGCGCCACCACGTAGTCCAGGTCGAGCACGCGGTGGATCATGTCCTCCTGCGCCTCCGGCAGATACCCCAGCCCGCGGCTCGAACTGACGATCAGCTTCAGTTCCTCGGCCGAATGGCCGCCGTGCACCGCGTTTTTCAACTTTAGCGCGCGCGTGATGAAGCCGGCCGAGCGCTCCACCACCACCACGAATGGCAATGACACGCGGTAAAAGATCAGCAGCGCCGGCGCCACAATCGCCGCCATCCTGTCGGCCTGGGCCATCGAAATATTCTTGGGGACCACTTCGCCCAGCACCACGTGCAGGTATGAGATCGCCAGGAAGGCCAATGCCAGGCAGGCGCCACGCAGAATGTCGGCCTCGAGCGGATTGGCCGGCGCGTGCAGCCGGGAAACCAGCAGTTGATAGAGGGTATTCTCGCCGGCCCAGCCCAGCCCCAGGCTGGCCAGCGTGACGCCTACTTGGGTTACCGAAAGCAACCGCCCCGGATTCGAGAGCAGGTTCAGCGCGGCCTGCGCGCCGGCTGCGCCGTTCTCCGCCATTTGCCGCAGGCGCGAATGCCGCACCGAAAGCAGTGCCACCTCGGCTCCCGCGAAGAAACCGTTCACCGCGATCAGCAGCGCCACCAGGACGATTCGAAATGGATAATAGGTCAAGTTCCGCCGAACACATTTTAGCCGAGATCCCACGCGGGTGTGCGACATGGAAGTGGAAACCTGGCGATGGAGACCTTCGCCATTTCTGCGTCGTGCACTCCGATCGAACCGATCGAATGAACGGCCGAATGAACGGCTGGTCAGCCTGTTCCAGTTGTGCTAATCTCTGCCAAACTCGCATTGTGGATATCTCTGGTTGCGCTGACGGCATTGACGCCGGGATTTGCCGCCGGACTGGCGGCAAGGCGCCTGCAATGGTCGCCCAAGCACTGCCGTAGGGCTTCATTCCTGGCGGCCTTGTCCTTCTGGCTGATTTGCGGCGGCGTGGCTCAATACGCTCGGCACGCAATCCCGTGGGGCTGGGTTGCCGATGCACACTGGGAGCGTGGGATCACGCAGGGCCTCTGGTACTCAGCGGTATTGATCGCTCCGCTGGTGGCTCAGAAGATCGCGAACCCGCCGGCGCAACTGCGGGACATGCGGTACTGGTAGCCACCAGCGCTCGGGTTGACGCGAACGGCAAGGACCGCTCGCCCTACCGCCCGCCTTTCAGAATCCGGATGCCGCCGTTCGAAGTATCGAGATCGACCAGCGGCCCGCCCTTCCCGATGTCGCCCTCCAGATGCGTCTTGCTGATTTCGCCATGCACCGTCATTTCAAACTCCGAGCTGATGGAATCGTTATTCGTAGAGGCGATCACGTGGGCGTTGGTGGCGGCCGGCAGGTGAACCGCGATCGAGCTGTTCGAGGTGTGGGCGCGAATCCCGGCCGCGAAATCCGGGGGCAGATCCAGATCGATCGAGCCGTTGTTGGTGTGGGCGCGGACGTCGCTTGAGGTGCGGCGAATCTCCGCCGTGATCGAGCTGTTACTGGTAGTGGCATCGAGCGCGCCGCGCAGCCCCCGGACATCCACGTGCCCGTTCGAGGTCCGCAGCAGGGCGTCGCCTTCGGTGTCCACCAGGTCGATTGGGCCATTCGATGTCTCCGCATCCAGCCTGCCGTGCAGGCGCTCCACCCGCACCGAACCGTTGCTGGTACGGAAATGTGCCGGGCCGGCGCCATCTACCGTGTGGATTGCGCCGTTGCTGGAGGTGATGCGCTCGATCACGGCCGTGCGCGGCACCTTGAGGACGAAGCGCGCTCCCTGGTTGTTGCGCCGCTCGACCGGCCGAACGGCGCGGATGGCAACCGACCCGGTAGAGCGGTCGATATCGATGCGCAGTGTGTCGGCGGCAGCCTGCGTGGGACCGTACTTGGTTCCGCCGATCTCGATACTATCCTCATCCCAACTGGAAACCTCGACCGAACCGTTAAAGGTCTCGACCGAGATCCGGCTGCCCGGGGCGCACGGGTAGCTGTAATGAAAATCGCGGTTGAAATGTTGCCAACCGCCGTCGAAATCGTCAATATCGCAGCCCGCGAGCGCCAACATGGCTGCCAGCACGGGCGGAATCAGCAAAGCGCGCATGAAAAGCCTCGATTTCGGCTTACGCAGTTGCGGCGCGGAATGTTCCATGGAACAAATGGCCGGGGATGGCGTACAATCACCAAAGATATGACACCCGAAAACTCTCCGGCCGTCGAGCCGGCCCCAGCGGGAATGGGCGAATTCTCGCGAATCAGCGGGGTCTTTTTCGACCCCAAGAAGACCTTCGAAGATATCGCGAAACGGCCCACCTGGATTGTGCCCGTGGTGCTGATCATGATCTTCGCACTGGCGGTGAGCATGACCATGGGGCAGCGCATCGGCTGGGAGCGCATCGTCCGGCACGGGATGGAAGCCAGTTCGCGGGCGCAGCAGATGACGCCGGAGCAGCGCGAGCAAGGGGTTGCGATGGGCGTCAAAATCGCCTCGATCATGGCCTATGTGGGCATCCTCTTTGTTCCCGTCGTCTATGTGATCATGGCCGGCGTCCTGGCACTGATGGCATTGATTCTCTCCGCGGGGATCCGCTTCAAACAGATTTTTGCGGTGGTAAGTTATTCGTGCCTGGTCTCGCTGGTCTCGTCGATCCTGACAGTTGTGGTGATCTTCCTGAAGAACCCGGACGAGATCAACATTCAAAACCCGCTGGCGTTCAACCCGGCGGCGTTCATGGACCCGGATAAGAACAAGTTTCTGTACTCGCTGGCCACCTCGCTCGACCTGTTTTCCTTCTGGACGATCTTGCTGATGGCCGTTGGACTGAAAGCGGCGGCGGGCAAGAAACTGTCGTTTGGGGGCGCACTTTTCGCGGTGGTGCTTCCCTGGGCGGTCTACGTGCTCGGCAAGTCGGCGTGGGCTGGCTTCATGAGCTAGCCACGCCGGCTTGCCGTCCTCCGAGAAACTCACTCTGGCTGGCGGTCAGCCGGGGAAACCGTCCTCCGGCAGTTGCCGGTTTCCGCCCGGACCAGGGTGCTTCTCCCTAATACGCAGTAAGCCGTGCCCAATCGGCTCATCGGGCCGGCTGTGCGGCATGGACGCGCACAGAGGCGGCTGGCCTTATATCGGGGTGGAAAGACACCGCTAAGCTAAGTGCAGTTTTTTCATGGCCTTTTGCGGGCCGGACCCCAGATAGGCAGGGCACGGCTTGAGCCGTGGCGCGCTGGCGAAAACCGGCATCGAGTCGTGAATGCAAGAGCCACACAGGAAAGAGTAGCGAACCCTGGTCGGCCACACCACGGCAGCGCAGTCAACGGGGCCGCTGGACGTGGGGGCACCGAGACTCTGGCGAACGGATTTCTGCCTTCGCCGAACTCCTGCATCCTTACCCCTGGGCGCGGCTCGCCGCCAAGCACCCAAGATAGGAGCCGTGTGCGTTAGCAGCGCACGCACGGGTCTCCGCGGGGGGCCGGACAACCGGCATCCCTACCCCGACCCTCGACACACTGGTAGCCAGGGGCTTCAGCCTCTGGGGCTTTCCTGCGGGCGCAGGGCTGACCCCAACCTACTCGCGATCCATCGGCACGGCTGACGCCGCCCCGGCCGTTCCGGCCGCTGAATCGACGCTCGGGTCACATCCCTGCGTCGCCCTATCCTCCGCTCGGGTCCTTCCAGAGTGTGCGAGATCAACCCCGCCGTGCCATGGTTTTTCATCGAGCGGGCGAGTCCGCGAAGAACGGCAGCGCCGGGCCAATCGATCCGGCCGGTTGCGATATGATGCTGTCTTGACCCGACAAGCTGTCATCCTCATCGCGCTGACGCTATTCAATTTCCCGGCCCGGACGGCGGAGAAGTTCTCGCTCACGGTGGACAGCATCATGCGCGGCCCGGCGCTGGTGGGTTATGAGCCCACCGAGGTTCGCTGGTCGTACGACAGCCAGCGCGTCTTCTTCCAGTGGAAGCAGGCCAGTGACTCACCGTCCGCGCCGCTCGATACTTATGTGGTGGAGCGCGCCGGATCGCCGCCACGCAAGCTCAGCGACGCGGAAGCGAAGCAGTCGCCTCCTTTCAACGGCGACGTCTCGCGCGACCTGCGGCTCACCGTGTTTTCCCGCGAGGGCGACTTGTTCCTTTACGACTCGGCCAACGGCCAGGTCCGCCAGATCACTAACACCACCGAGGCCGAGACCGACCCGCATTTTCTGCCCGACGGCAAACGCATCTACTTCACGCGCGGCGGCAACCTCTTCGTCATGTCGCTCGGCACCGGCTACATCGAGCAGGTGACCGAGATTCGCGCAGCCGGAACGCCGCAGCCGGCGCCAGCGGGCTTCGCGAGTGGATCCGGCGGGCGGGGTGGGCGGGGCGGCGGGGCGCCGCCCGAGGCTGCTTCTGACCAGAAACCCGCCAGCGCCAGCCAGGAGAGCCTGAAGAAGGAACAGAAGGAGCTTTTCGAAACTGTCCGCGATCGTGCGGCGCGGCATGAGGAGGCCGAGGCAAAACGCAAGCGAGAACACCCGCGCAAGCCACTCACGCTGGAGGCGCGCCAGTCGGTCGAGGAACTTCGACTTTCGCCCGACGAAAAATACGCGATCGCCACCGTGGTGGAAGCCTCCGCCGCCAGGAACACCATGGTCCCCCAATGGATCACCGACACGGCTTACACGGAAGACTCGAGTGGCCGCTCCAACGTGGGCGACACGCAAGCGCGTAGGCGCCTGGCGGTGCTCGATGTGGCGTCGGGCGAGATGAAATGGGTGGATCACGGCCAGAAGGGTACGCCGGGCGCGCTTCCCGCGCCGCCGGTCGAGTCCGCGACGCCATCTTCCAACGTCGAGCAGGGAGGGCGCGCACCGCATGTCGCCGAGCCGCCGGAACGCGAGGTCGATCTGACGATGCCGGTCTGGAACGAGGATGGCACCAAGGCCACGCTGCTGGGCCGCTCCACCGACAATAAAGACCGCTGGATCTTCGCTCTGGATCCCGCCACCGGGAAGACGCGGGTGCTGGCGCACGACCATGACGACGCCTGGGTTGACGGTCCCGGCGCGCACACGCTGGGTTGGTTGAAGAACGGACGCGAAGTCTACTTCCAGTCCGAGCGGACCGGCTATTCGCACCTGTACGCGGTGGCCTGGGATGGCGGCGAGCCGCGCGCTCTGACGTCGGGCAACTGGGAAGTGCTGACGGTCCGCCAATCGCGCGACAAATCGCATTTCTATATCACTGCCAGCAAGGATTCGGCTTACGAGAATCACCTCTACGAGATGAGCGGCGAAGGCGGCGCTCTCACCCGGCTCACCGGCCGGCCAGGCAAGCACGCCACCACGCTTTCGCCCGACGAGCGCTGGATCGCCGATATCTACTCCTACACGAATCAGCCGCCCGATCTCTTCGTCCAGGAGAACCGGCCGGCCGCCGAGCCGCAGCGGCTCACCACTTCGCCCGCGCCCGATTTTGCCGCCTACCCATGGCTGGACGTTCCGATCGTTACCTTCACCGCGCGCGACGGCGTCGAGGTGCCGGCGCGCCTGTTCAAGCCGGCCCACTATCACAAGGGTGGCCCCGGCGTGGTGTTCGTGCATGGCGCAGGATATCTGCAGAACGTGGACCGTTGGTGGAGCGCCAACTACTATCGCGAGTATCTGTTCGACCATCTGCTGATGGAACGTGGGTTTATCGTGATCGACGTCGATTACCGCGGTTCGGCCGGCCATGGCCGCGACTGGCGAACGGCGGTCTACGAGCATATGGGAGGAAAGGATCTGGACGATATCACCGACGCCGCCCGATACCTGGTGGCGCGGCACGGCGCCAGCCCGGCGAAAATCGGCCTGTGGGGCGGCAGTTATGGCGGCTTCCTCACCCTGATGGCGATGTTTACCCAGGGCGAGACTTTCGCCGCTGGCGCGGCACTGCGGCCGGTTTCCGACTGGGCGCTATACAATCACGGCTACACTTCGGAGATCCTCAACCTGCCGCAGACCGACGCGCAGGCCTACCGCCGCTCTTCGCCTATCTTTTTCGCCGAAGGGCTCAAAGGCGCGCTACTCATCTGCCACGGCATGGTGGACTCGAACGTCGAATTCAACGATACCGTACGCCTGGTCCAGCGCCTCATCGAACTGCGCAAGGAGAATTGGCAACTCGCCGTTTACCCGGTGGAAAACCACTCCTTCATCGAGCCGAGCAGTTGGGCAGATGAATACAAGCGCATTCTGGCGCTGTTTGAGCGAACCCTGGGCGGCGGCTGAAGGCCGGTCGGACGTTGGTGGGGCTTGCTTGCATTAGTGGGGCATGGCTTTAGGATATTCACCTTACAGCGATGCACTTTCGTCGCGCAGCAGATCCATTTCCCGCACAAGCGAAACCAGCGATTCACCGCACTCGGAGAACTCGCCGCCAGCCGCCTTTTTCTCAATCTGCTTGAACATGCCGGCCGCGCGGTTGGCACCCACGTTGGCGCACGCGCCTTTGGAGTAGTGTGCCAGGCGCATGCACTGGGCCACGTTCTGCGCGCGGATGGCGGCTTCGAGCAAGCCCATCTGCTGTGAGGTATCTGCAAGCAACGCCGCCAAAACCTCCCGCATCAGCTCCGGATCGTCCATGGTGATATCCCGGAGCTGATTCTTGTCAAGCACTGCATTCTTATCGGGGGACTGCACGATTTGATTTTGCAATGAATGCAAGTTCTGGGAAATCGGGCAAAGAGCTTAGATGGGTGCGAAGAATGTCCTAGAGATCACTGTTGAACAGGAAGCGTGGGCCAAAGAGGCGGGCAGGCCTGGACACGCACGGGCATGCCCGCCCCTTTACGCCCCGCACAGGAAATGGGCGTCGCCCCTGCCAAATGAGGTGCGAGGCTTCGCGAAACGACGAGGGAAGGACCGGCGGGTTCAAGTTGGTCGCGCAGAGGCGGCGCTCAAGTCCGGACAGACAGCGAGGTCTTCCAGTGCCGCGTCGAGCGCCGCCGTCTGAATCGGCTTGGAGACATACGAATCCAATCCGGCTCGCAGACACTTATCGCGATCTCCCTTCATGGCATGGGCGGTCAACGCGATGATGGGAATGCGCGGTCCGTTTTCCGGCTCACGCGCCCGGATGCGGCGGGTAGCCTCGTATCCGTCCATCTCCGGCATCTGGATATCCATCAGAATGCAGTCAAAGTGACCCTTAAGCCACGCCGCCAACGCCGCGGCTCCATTCCCGACGACGGTCACGCGATGGCCGCGCTTCTCGAGAAGAATGCGAATGAGACGCTGATTGACCGCGTTATCTTCCGCGACCAGGATGGAAAGGGTCCGGTGCGCCGATTGCTCCGCTGGCGAGTGGCCACTACTAGAGGCGTCGGATTTCTCTCCTCCGGCTGGGGCCTGGCCCGGCGGAAGCGATGCGGTGAAGAAGAACGCGCTGCCCGGTCCCGGGGTGTTTTGCAGCCACATGCCTCCCCCCATCAAGGCAACGAGCTTCCGGGAGATGGCCAAACCGAGGCCGGTACCTCCGAAACGCCGTGTAATGGAGCCATCGGCCTGCCGGAAAGGCTGGAAGATCAACTCGCGCTGAAGCTCGGGGACGCCAATGCCCGTGTCGGTAACGGAAAACTGGATCCGCGGCGCCGGGGGATCCGCGGAGCCAATCGCCGTAGTTTGTGGTTCCGGAGGCAGGGACACGCGTACCGCGATGGCGCCGGCGGCGGTGAACTTCACTGCGTTGCCCAACAAATTGACAAGGACCTGGCGCAGCCGGTGTGGGTCGCCGAGGACCCAATCCGGCACATCGCCGTCGATCTGAACCGAGGTCGCGAGGCCCTTTTCGGCGGCCAGCGCCTGAACGGAACCGAGAGCATCCTCGACGCACCTGCGGATCGAAAAGTCCAGCGATTCCAGTTCGAGCCGGCCCGCTTCCACGCGGGAGAAATCCAGGATATCGTTGATGACAACCAGCAGGTTCTCGGCCGACGAGCGTACGGCTTCGTTGTGTTCCCGTTGGAGACCGGTGAGCTCGCTTTCCGCCATCAACCCGGCGAAGCCCAGGATGCCGTTCAGAGGCGTCCGGATCTCATGACTCATATTGGCGAGGAATTCGCTCTTGGCCCGGCTCGCCTCCTCCGCGGCGAGCTTCAGCAGTTTTTCTTCCTCCAGTTTCTTGCCGATGACCGCGGTTTGCAACCCGACCCTACGCCGCAGCACGGCCACCCAGGAGAGAACGGCGAGCAGCAAAGCCGCCATGGAGCCGAGCACAGCGAGCAGACGGCCGGGATTCCACCAGGGCGCGGACCGGACCACGGCGATGTCCCCGGCGCCGCGTAGTACGAGGCTGAACGACTTTGGGATGCGAAAGGCGAGATTGTTCTCGGCTGCGATCGAACAGACACCAGTGACCCGGACGATGCAACCCCGGTCCAACGGTGGTATCCGTCCGTGATCCAGGGTTGCGTTGAACAACTTGCCGCCGACCTGGAGCATTAGGGCGTTCTGGCTGGGACCTCTGAGCTGATCTACAACGGTGGCATCTATGGTGACCAACCTGGAATCGTAAGTGCCCTCCAGGGCTTCGTCCATGGTTATGGACGGCGGCGACGGCGCGGGTCCCCGTTCGACGAGCGAGATCTGCGCATCCCGCATTTCCGGGCTGAAGGAGCCGGAGTGCCCGAAGCCGAGAACGTCGACGACATCGCCGGGACGGAGATCCATGCGTGCGTGATTGACGATCTTGACGCCGGCTCCGCTATCTTCGACGTACGACGGGCCGGAGGGCCTGGCCAGGGTGACGACACCCCGAACTCGCGTGCGGTGCCCCGGCGAATCGGAGAACGAGAAGCGGAGGAGCTCATCGATCGGTTGCGCTCGCAGCGTGACCGGATCAGGACCGGGTTCCAGCACGCTCACCAACTCGGGCAAGGGCACGTAGATCTGAATGCCGACGATCTGCCGCCTGGCGTTGAACAACGACGCGCAGACACCCCGAACCTGGACCCGGCTATCCGGCGGCGGGAGGGGGATCGCGCGTGGATTGTGGACGAGCGCCAAGTAACGGTGATCTCCCCACTGCAGCCAAACGGCGTCTTCCACCGTGCTGCCGCGCTGGGTTTCCAGGCTTTGCACGATGCCTTCGGTCTGCACCCAGGCGCTGTCCATCCTTCCGGAAAGGAGCTCGTCGAAGGCGGCTAGCGACGGCGGCGGCAGGGAAGATGAGGAAACGCGTTCCGCCCAGGCACCGGAAATGATCGGCGCGAACTGGCCCGGCGAAGTGACGCCAGTCAGGTCCACCAGATCGCCCGCGCGCACCTTGAATTCGCGAATCCGCGGAGCACCAACGTAAGTGGCACCGGTCTGGTCCTGCACAAAAAAAACCGCGGTCGCGGGATTGATGTAAGTCACTGTGGCCAGGACATGAACGGGAACGCGCTTGCCTGCATCTTCCGGGCCGAGAGCGTGAACTTCAGCCACGGACGTGATGGTCTGGTCCTTATCCGAGTAATGGCGCGTTGGATTTGTCTGCAGCAGTCTGGCATCGGTGATCCTGAGCTTGCCGCCGTCGAGTTCGGCAAAGCCGGACACGTCGACTAGCCCGCCGATTGGCAACACTGCGCTAGAGGACTGAAGGATGCCGATGGAGCCGCTGCCATCCTCAAATCGCAATCCCTCGTGCACGCCATCGGCTAGAACGCTGCCATGGAGGTGGAGCATGCGCTCGGCCAGCGAATTCCGGGGTAGCGCAGCCACTTCGCGAACGGTCTGAGCGGGGATGCCTTGAGGCGCCGGCATGAGGACTTCGAAGTCCGTACTCCGCGGAATCCACACCTGAACGCGAGCCACGCGGCCGTAAACATCGCGGCTTGGATTGGCCACGGCGCGCACACGGATGCGAGCGCCGATTGTGCCGTTGAGATTCGGCAGATCGGTCGAGCCGATGTAGGCCTCGAACACCGTTGCGCCGGAGCCTATTCTGAGTACGACGTCGCCCGAGCGGTCCTGGCGCGAGGAACGAAGAACGCCCTCGGCTGCAACGTAGCGGAAGCCGGTTCGGCCGGCGACGAGATCCGCCGGCCGGGTGGGAAGTGCGCGCGGTTCGTGGGAGCCCTCCAAGAGCCTGACTTCGCTGGCGACGATCGTGGGCGCCGGACCTCCCTCGGTCACTTCGCCGATCACGTCCACCAAGTTGCCGGGCCTGGGGTCGAGGTGGAGTGAGGGAAGGGCCACACGAGCGGCGCCGGTACGGTCTTCCAGGAACATCAGATTGGTGATGGGATCGGAAAGAGTGACCCAGCCCTTCAAGTGCACTGTCACGCGACGATCGGCGACCTGAAATGGCAATTCCGCGACTTGCCCGATGCGTTCGAGCGGGCCGGCGCGCCGGCCGGTGCAGGAGCCAGCGGCGAGTATGGCAACCGCGATAGCACCGGCGCGGAAGCGCTTTGTTCGTTCCGACATGGGCCGATCCGTCACTCATGCCATTTATCGGCGGCATTCGACGCGGACTTTAGGTTGCGGAGCCGGTGTAACCGGCGAAGCCCGTTGCGGAATGTTCCGGCGCGCCGAGCATCAGCGGAACGTCATTTTCATCACAACTGGACTATCGCCGGCGCGATTACGCGCCGATAGTTACATTCGTATGGCGAATCCTAGAAAGAGCTGGAGTTCAACCCGGGTCTCGGATTCAGCTACGCGGCAAGGAGGCAGACGGCACAATTAGGATGCGGGCCGATTATCTGCGTTCACCGCCGGTGCCGGTTCCGCAGTAGATTAAGACTATGGGTATGCGAGCGGCAGGGATGCTGGCCGCGCTGGGTTGGTTTTCGGGTTGGTGCGCGCCGGCACCGCAGGCTTGGGTTCCGATGCGCTGGCCGTGGCAGGACGCGCGGTCGCTCGAACTACTGGCCGGCACGCCCATCAATTGCCTCCTGCTGGAAGCCGCTTCACCGGAGCTGCTTGCGGACGCGAAAAAGCGCGGCCTGGTTACGCTCGAGCGGATCGTACCGGGCGGCGACACGGTGATGGCGGCGCGTGCGGCGTTGGTGCGCGGCGTGAGTGGGATCGTGCTGGAGGGCTCGTTTGACGAGAGAACCGTGGCCGCGGTGCGGGCGGATGCTGGCTCGCGGCCGGTGGTCGAGATAACCGCGCGCAATCGCATGGGGTTAGGTTCGGCGGAGCCGGTGCTGGGCACGTGGCAAGGTGTTTGGCCGGGCATTCCGGCGGAAGATCATGGCAGCAGCAGAATGGCGGGTCCGAGCGGGTCGGCTTGGATCGACACAAACACCGGATTCCTCCGCGCGGTGCGTGCGTGGGGCGACGCCGCGGTGTGGATAGCCAATCCGCCGCCGGCGGGCCAGGTGGTCACTACCGCCCGGTACCTGCAAGCGATCGCCGACGCCGCCATTTCGGGCGGGCGCTGGGTGGTGTCGCTGGACGGCGGCTTCGCCGGGCGGCTGGCCGCAGGGGAGGAAAACGCGCGGGTCAGTTGGCGGCGGATGGGCGCCCTGCTCGACTATTTCGAGCGCCACCCGGAGTGGCGCGCGATGCGCGAAGCCGGCAAGCTGGCGTTGGTGCAGGACCCGGCCAAAGGCGGTCTGCTTTCAGGCGGCATCCTCGACATGATCGCGGTGAAGCACACGCCGGTAACGCCGGTGCCGCCGCAGCGGCTGACGCCGGAATCGCTGGCCGGCACAACGGTAGCGGTGGACGTGGATGCAGGCGCGCTGACCGCCCCGGAACAGGCGGTGCTCCGCGACTTCGCGCATTCCGGTGGAACGGTGCTGACCAGCCCCGCGGGATTTAAGGACGAGCGGCCGCCGGGCGACAGCATCACCCTCAGTAAGGCCGAATTGGACCGGTTCAACGATATCTGGCGCGACGTGAATTCCCTGGTCGGCCGGCAGAACCTGGGCGTCCGCCTGTTCAACGTATCCACCATGTTGTCGAACGTGCTGGCTTCGGCCGACGGCAAGACGGAGATCGTTCACCTGGTGAACTACTCCGATTATCCGGTCGAAAACGTAACCGTGCAGTTCCTCGGCGGCTACCGCCGCGCCACGCTGCTGACTCCCGACGGCGCGGAGAAGGCACTGCAAGTCTATGCGACCGACGAGGGTTCCGCAGTGGATATCGACCGGGTGGCCGTCTGCGCCACCCTCAAACTGGAGTTATAGCCGATGCTCAGTCGAAGAGAATGGATCGCCATGATATGCGCCGCGCCGGGCGCGGCGCCGCTGGTGCGGAGTGCGGCCGCTGCCTTAGCGCCGGCCTCGCCGGTTGCGATTGCCCGCTGCGCCTCTTACGACGAGGACGTGACCGCCCGTCTGGCCGCCATCTTCGACCAGTTGGGCGGCCTCGATCGTCTGGTGCGCGCCAAGACGGTGACGATTAAAGTCAACATGACGGGCAGCCCGGGGATGCGCATCCGCGGCAAGGCTCCCGCGCTGACGCATTACACGCACCCCAAGGTGCTGGGCGCCACGGCCTACCTGATGGGGCGTGCGGGCGCGCGGCGGATCCGCTTCGTCGAAAGCGCCTGGGCTTCGGCCGGGCCGCTGGAGGAAATGATGCTCGACGCGGGGTGGAACGTGCGCCAGTTGGCTGCCGCGGCGCCGGTGGTCGAATTCGAAAACATCAACGCGTTGGGCAAGCACAAGCGGTACGCGCGCTTTCCCGTTCCGGGCGGCGCCTACATGTATCCCGCCTACGATTTAAACCAGGCATTGGAAGAGACCGATGTCATGGTGAGCGTGGCCAAGCTGAAAAACCACGCGACGTGCGGGGTCACGCTCTCGCTCAAGAACTGCTTCGGCAATCTGCCGGCCTCCATCTACGGCGATGACGCGGGCAGGGACGAACCCAATGAGAAGCCCGCCAGCGGGCGCGATCTGGTGGGCCACGAAGGCACCCGCCAGCCGCCGAAATCGGCGCCGCAGGAACTTCATTTCGGCTTGAGCCACGACCCCGGTTACCGCGTGCCGCGCATCGTGGCGGATCTTGCGGTGGCGCGCCCGATCGATCTGGCGGTGATCGACGGGGTGGAAAGCGTCGCCGGTGGCGAAGGCCCCTGGATCGGCGAACTGCGGCTGGTCCAGCCGGGAGTCCTGATCGCAGGTTTGAATCCGGTTTCGACCGATGCCGTGGCCACCGCCGTGATGGGCTACAACCCGCGCGCCACGCGCGGCGCCGCGCCCTTCCGCGCCTGCGACAACACGCTGCTGCTGGCCGAAGCCCACGGCGCAGGATCCGCCGACCTGGCCCGCATCGATGTGCGCGGCCTCACGATCGAGCAGGCTCTGTACCGGTATGACGGTTAGTCTCGCGTTCCGCCCTTCGCCGTGGAAAGGTAACCGCGCCCGCCAGCGGTGAGCTACCGCGCCAGGGCGGTGATCGAACGGTAAGGTTTGCCGACTTCCTGCGCGTCCACCACGGCGACGGCGGCCACGTGGACGATGTCGTCGACGTCCGAGCCGCGCTGCAAGACGTGGACCGGCTTGGAGAGGCCGGTCAGCAATGGGCCGATGGCTTCGGCGCCGCCGATGCGCTGCAGCAGCTTGTAGGCGATATTGCCGGCCTCCAGGTTGGGAAACACCAGCACGTTGGCGCCGCCCTTGAGCGTGCTGAACGGGTAGGTTTCGTCGAGGATCTGCGGCGTAACGGCGGTATCGGCCTGCATTTCGCCATCGATGATGAGGCCCGGCGCGCGCTGGCGCACCAGCTCGACGGCACGGCGAACCTTCTCCGCCAGCGGATGGCGCGTGCTGCCGAAATTGGAAAAAGAGAGCATGGCGATGCGCGGCTCGACGTTAAAGCGGCGCGCCTTTTCGGCGGCCATGATTGCGATCTCGGCAAGCTGCTCGGGCGAAGGCTCGATGTTGACGGTAGCGTCGGCCAGAAAGTACAGATCGCCCTTGGCGGTGATCAACAGGTACACCCCGGCGACTTCGCGCACCTCCGGCCGTACGTCGATCACCTGCAAAGCAGGCCGAATGGTATCGGGATAGTGAGTCGTCAAGCCGCCGATCAAGCCATCGGCGTCGCCCAGCCGCACCATCATACTGCCGAAGGTGACCGGGTTGAGGATGGTCTGGGCGGCTTCGGTGCGCGTGATGCCCTTGCGCTGCCGCAACTGGTAAAACTCCTCGAGGTACTCGTCCAGGCGGGGGAAGGTGGCTGGTTCCACCACCTGTGCGCCAGTCAAATTGAGGCGCAACTCGGCGACGAGCGCCTGGATCTTCCCCGGATTGCCGAGCAGAATCGGGTGGGCGATTTTCTCATCGAGCAAAATCTGGCAGGCGCGCAGGATCTTGGGCTGCTCGCCCTCGGCGAAGACGATCCGCTTGGGCTGCTTGCGCGCCTTATGGATCATGGCGCGCATCACTTCGTTGGCGCGGCCGAGGCGGCGCTCGAGTTCCTCGCGATACTGGTCGAGATCCACCGGCCGCCGCGCCACGCCGGTTTCCATGGCCGCCTGCGCCACCGCGGAGGCTTCCCAGATGAGTACGCGCGGATCGAATGGTTTGGGGATGATGTACTCGCGCCCGAATTCCATCCGCTCCACGCCATAGGCGCGCAGAACCGAATCGGGCACATCCTGTTTCGCCAGCGAGGCCAGTGCGTGTGTGGCGGCGCGCTTCATCTCGTCGTTGATGGTGGTGGCGCGGACGTCCAGCGCGCCGCGGAAAATGAAGGGGAAGCCCAGGACGTTGTTGATCTGGTTGGGAAAATCGGAGCGGCCGGTAGCCACGATGGCATCCGGACGCGCGGCCAGCGCCACGTCGTAGGCGATCTCGGGGTCCGGGTTGGCGAGCGCGAAGATGACCGGATTGGGCGCCATCGTCATCACCATTTCCGGCGTCACCGCGCCGCCGCTCGAAAGGCCGAAGAACACGTCCGCGCCCACCAGGGCTTCGGCCAGCGTACGGGCCTCGGTCTTGGCGGCGTAGCGCGCCTTATAGACATTCATGTGGTCGGTGCGGCCTTCGTAGATCACGCCCTTGGTGTCGCACATCAAGATGTTTTCGCGGCGCACGCCGAGGTTGCAGTAATGGGCGGCGCAGGAAATGGCGCTGGCGCCGGCGCCGTTGAACACCACCTTGATCTCTTCGATCTTCTTGCCGACGATCTCGAGCGCGTTGAGCAAGCCGGCGGCGGAGATGATGGCGGTGCCGTGCTGATCGTCATGGAAGACCGGAATGTTCATGGTCTTCCGCAGCTCTTCCTCGATGATGAAGCACTCCGGCGCTTTGATGTCCTCCAGGTTGATGCCGCCAAAGGTCGGCTCGAGGATCTGGCAGGTGCGGATGATCTCGCGCGGATCCTCGGTCGCGAGCTCGATATCGAACACGTCGATATCGGCGAAGCGCTTGAACAGCACTCCTTTGCCTTCCATCACCGGCTTGCCGGCCAGGGCGCCGATATTGCCCAGCCCCAGCACGGCGGTGCCATTGCTGACCACGCCCACCAGGTTGCCCTTGCCGGTGTAAGTGTAGGCCAGGGCCGGGTCGCGCTCGATTTCGAGACAAGGGACGGCGACGCCGGGCGAATAGGCCAGGCTCAGATCCCGCTGCGTGCGGCATGGCTTGGTGGGAGTCACCGCCAATTTGCCGGCAGGGGGTCTTGAATGGTACTCGAGAGCGTCTTCAGGTCGGATTGTCATAAGTCACCGCCTTTCCAGCACAGTAGAACAGACCGTCGTTCTTCGCAGTCTGTCATGGCTCGCCGCAGCCGTAGAACTCGACAGCGACAAAAAACGATCGTCTGTCCTACCTGGTTCTCCGAAACATCTCTTCAAGCTGCGGCAGGCTGAGTTGTTCGGCGCGCAGGGCAGCTTCCGGCCAGCCTTCAACTACACCCTTACCATACACCTCGGCGAGGTTGTTGCGGATGGTTTTGCGCTTGTGGCGGAAACACTGGGCGGCGAATTGGAGGAAGGCTTCCGGGTCGGGCATGGCAGGGGCGCGGGGGGAGAACTGGACCACCGCGGAATCCACTTTGGGCGGCGGGCGAAAAGCGGAGGGCGGGACTTCGCACAGCAACTTGGCGGTGGCGAACAAAGCGGTGGCGACGGTCAGGTAGCCGTAATCGCGCGAGCCCGGCTGCGCCACCAGCCGGTGCGCGACTTCCTTTTGCAGCAGGAACACGGCGCACGGCGGACGGAGGCGGAGCGCGCGTTCCAGGATCGGCGACGTGATGTAGTAAGGCAGGTTGCCGGCAATGGGCGCCAGCCCCCACTGGGCCAGGTCGATCGCCAGCACATCGGCTTCGATCACTTCCAGGCGGGCGTCCCCGGCAAACCTGTGGCGGAGATAAGCGGCGAGATCGCGATCGATCTCAATGGCGACGACGCGCGCGGCGCGCTCTAGCAGTTTGGCGGTAAGCGCGCCGCGACCGGGGCCGATTTCAACGACTAAAGGTTGGGGATCGGAGCACGTGGCGCGGGCGATACGCTCCAGTACGGAGCCTTTGATCAGAAAATGCTGTCCCAGCCGTTGCCGCGCCACCGGGAGCGGTTAGCTCCGCGCCTCGTCGGGAGCGGCGTGCAGCGACACCACGATTTTGCTGTCGGTGGGAATGCCGAAATAAGTGCCGGGGTTGAAGTTGGAAAGCGAGATCACGGTCTTGACGTCGGACGTCAATTCGCCACGCAACATCTTCCAATCGCTCACGTGGCCGTACCGGTCCACCGTCAGCTCCACCACCGTGCTGTCGAACGAAGAAGGAATCGAGCCCACCATATCGAGGCGGACAACCGCCCCATTTGCGCCGACTAGTCTGCCTTCCGGCAGGGTGACCAGCGAGATCACGGAAGCATCGGAATCCAGGTTGCGGGTGAAGCTCAGTCCGGGCGCCAGAATGCTGAACAGAAGGATGGCGGAAAGCAGGCCGCCGCCGACGGGCAGGGCTACCGGCCGCATCATATTGTCCCTGAAGAGCCGGGCGTTGTCCGCCATGTCCCGCAGCCGCGCGGAAAGGCTGGCCCGCGCCATTTGCCGCACGCGCTCATGGGAAGCGAGCACGCGCAGCCGGTGGGTCAACACCGGCGGCACCGCCAGTTCCTCCATGGACCGCATCGCCAGACGCTGTTTTTCCAGCGCCTGGTACTCATCGTGACATTGGCCGCAGGATTCCAGGTGCGCCAGCGTGTCGTGGCGTTCCTGGTCCTCCAGCCCGTGGTCAAGGAGTGAAGAGATTCTTGCTCGGGCGTATTCGCAGCTCATACCTTTACTCTGCCGTCTTCGGCACCAATCGCAGGACCGGCCTCTCACCGAGGCTGCCCGCGAGTTCCAGCCGCAGGGCTTCGCGGCCCCGCAGGATTCTTGACTTCACGGTTCCGAGGGAGACATCCAGCACCTCGGCAATTTCTTCGTAGCTGAGGTCCGCGATATCCCTCAGCACAACGGCCTCCTTGAAATGAGGATTCAAACGCAAGAGGGCGGCTTCAATGATGCGGTGCTGCTCCTGGCCGCAGGCCTCCTCGAACGGGGATCGCCCATGATCCGCCACCGTCTCCAGCCAAAAGTGGTTGGCTTCCTCGGCTGGGCCATCCAACTCCGTCTCGCGGCGGCGATGTCGGAAAAACCAGCGGCGCGCGTTATGCGCTTCGTTGACGGTAATCCGGTATAGCCATGTCTTGAGGCTGCTCTGGCCGCGGAAATGGCCGATCGAGCGGAAAACCTTCAGAAACACTTCCTGCACCACGTCGGCGGCTTCGGCCGGATCGTTCAACAGGCGGCTGGCAAGCGTGAACACCGGCTGCTGGAACCGTTCGATCAGTTCTTCATAAGCCCGTTCATCGCCCTGGCGCAGGTGTTCGGCAAGGCACAGGTCCTCGCTGGCCGTCGCGTGTGCGGCGGGGCGGTCGGTGAAATCCAGGATCGCTGTGGCCACCGGGTAGCCTCTCATTCTCGGGCTCACTCCCTGATTTCACGCTATCAGGAAAGTCCGGGCACTGTAAAGGTATAGACACCGGCCTCAAAAAGAAAGTTCCGCCGGGCGTGCCGGCTTGAAACGCGGTACTACGGGGAAGACCCGGTACCAGGGTTGGCAGAGCTGAAGCGCCAGCGCCGCGATTTTCGACATTTTCGAGTGCCCAGTGGGGTAAGCGAAGCCCTACCGGCCCAAGCGGCTGAGGACCGCGCGGGCGGCTTCGGCCGCGGCGACATCGGTGGCGGCGCGGGTTCTGCGCTCCACAAGTTCCACTTTGCCCTGGGCTAGCTTCTTGCCAACCACCACGCGGAAGGGCACGCCGATCAGATCCGCATCCTTGAACTTCACGCCGGGCCGCTCGTCGCGGTCGTCGAGCAGGGTGTCGATGCCGAGCCCGAGCGCTTCCTGGTAAACCGCGTGCGCGGTCTCCATCTGCGCCGGATCGGCGTTGTTGGCGGGCGTCACGATCAGCTCGAAAGGCGCAATCGAGGGCGGCAGCACCATCCCATCCTTGTCGTGATTGAGCTCGATCACGCCGCTGAGGATCCGCCCGATGCCGATCCCGTAGGATCCCATTATGGGCGTGACTTCCTTGCCGTCGGCGTTGAGTACGCGCAGCCCCATCGGTTCGGAATACTTGTAGCCGAGCTTGAAGATGTGCGCGATTTCGACGCACTTGATCACTTCGAGCGTAGCGCCGCAGCCTGCGCAAGCGTCGCCCGCAACCACCTGGCGCAGATCGTGGAATTCGGCCCGAAAATCCTCGCCGATAGTGACGTGGCGCAGGTGGTAATCGTTCTGGTTGGCGCCGGCGATCATGTTGCGGCGTCCATCGAGCGCCCGGTCGGCGTAGACGGCCATGTTGCGCACGCCCACCGGCCCGAGCGATCCGGCATCGGCGCCGAACCACTGGCGGATTTCGTCGGCCTGCGCGGGACGGAACTCGGGATCGTTCAATATGGCCCCCGCCTTGGTTTCGCTCAACTGGTGATCGCCGCGCAACAGGATCAGCACCGGCTTGCCATCGGCCACCACCACCAGACTCTTCATCTGCGACGTCTCGGGCAGCCCCGTAAATGCGGCGACTTCGGCGATGGTCTTGCGGCCGGGTGTGTGGAACTCCTCCGGGGTCAGATCGCCGGCCGGGTCGGCGGCGGCCGGCGCGGCGGGAACCGAAACCGCTTTCTCCAAATTGGCGGCATATCCGCATTTCGGGCAGCGGGCCACCAAGTCCTCACCGGCTTCCGATGCCACCATGAATTCGTGCGACTGGCTGCCACCCATGGCTCCCGAGTGCGCCTCCACGGCCGTGTACGCCAAGCCGCAGCGGTCGAAGATGCGGCCGTACGTCTTGTAGTGCTGGTCGTAGGCCGCATCCAGGCCGGCCTGATCCACGTCGAAAGAATAGGAATCCTTCATCATGAATTCGCGGACGCGCAGCAGGCCGGATTTGGGACG
Source organism: Bryobacteraceae bacterium (assembly GCA_049508735.1). GTDB lineage: Bacteria > Acidobacteriota > Terriglobia > Bryobacterales > Bryobacteraceae > Bog-375. The sequence goes on from JBELAO010000033.1 coordinate 27,005, forward strand.
CGGCTCATCGCGGAACTTGGTCTGGATCTGGTACCAGATTTGCGGTAGCTGTTTGTAACTGCGCAGCTCGCCCCGCGCGATCGCGGTCATTACTTCCTCGTGCGTCATGGCGAGGCACATATCGCGGCCGAAACGGTCCTTGAAGCGGAACAGGTTGTCGCCCATTACGTCCCAGCGGCCGGACTCCTGCCACAGTTCGGCGGGATTCAGGGCGGGGAGAGAAAACTCCTGAGCGCCCATCGCGTTCATTTCCTGGCGAACGATGTTCTGAATCTTCAGCAGCGAGCGCTGCGCCAGAAACAGAAATGAGTAGATGCCGGCTGAGAGCTGGCGAACGTAACCGGCGCGTAACAGCAACTGATGGCTGGCAACCTCGGCTTCGGCGGGCACCTCGCGCAGGGTGGGGATAAAGAGCTTGCTCCAGAGCATGGTTATGGGGGGTAAACAACGATCTTAGCATGGTAAAATTGAAGTCTTTCCAAATGAAAATTGCCATTGCCGCGGATCACGCCGGATTTGTCTTAAAAGAAAAGCTGCGGCAGACGTTGGCCAGCCAGGGTCACGAAGTAACCGATTTCGGACCGGCGAGTGCGGAATCGTGCGATTATCCGGACTACGCGCAGCCGGTCGGGCGTGAAGTCGCGGCCGGGCGCGCCGACCGCGGCATCCTGGTCTGCTCGACGGGCATTGGCATGGCCATGGCGGCGAACAAAATCGCGGGTGTGCGCGCGGCGCCGGCGGTTTCCGAAGATGAAGTGCGGCTGACGCGCGAGCACAACGACGCCAACGTGCTGACCCTGGGCGCCCGGTATGTAGACGAGGAGCAGGCAAACTACCTGACCCGCATCTTTCTCGAAACCGGCTTTGCCGGCGGCCGCCACGCGCGCCGGGTGGCCAAGATCGCGCAGTTGGAAAAGACGCCCGGGCGGCCGTGAAGGATCGTCGGGGCCGTGAGCGAAACGCACTGGAACGGAGATTTCGACAATCATGACGCCAGAACGACAAATGAAGCGGCCGCTAGCCGAGGTGGACCCGGAAGTCTATCGGGCGATTGAACAGGAAGTGGAGCGGCAGGACGCGCAGATCGAACTGATCGCCAGCGAGAATTTCACCTCCGAGGCCGTGCTCGAAGCCACCGCGAGCGTGTTCACCAACAAGTACGCGGAAGGCTATCCCGGCAAGCGCTATTACGGCGGCTGCGAGAACGCCGATATCGTCGAAAACCTGGCTCGCGATCGCGCCAAGCAGTTGTTCGGCGCCGAGCACGCCAACGTGCAGCCGCACTCCGGCTCGCAAGCCAATCAGGCCGCGTATGCCGCCGTGCTGGCGCCCGGCGACACCATCATGGGATTGAACCTGGCCCATGGCGGGCACTTGACGCACGGCCACCCGCTTAATTTTTCCGGCAAGACCTACCACGTGGTGCCGTATAGCGTGCGACAGGAGGACGAGCGCATCGACTACGACGAAGTGGAGCGGCTGGCGCGCGAGAACAAGCCGAAGATGATCATTGCCGGCGCCAGCGCTTACCCGCGCACGCTCGATTTCGCGCGCTTCCGCCAGATCGCCGACGCCGTGGAAGCCATCTTCCTGGTGGACATGGCGCATATTGCGGGCCTGGTGGCCGCGGGGGTGCATCCCAACCCGTGCCAGTGGGCCGACATTGTCACCTCCACCACCCACAAGACGCTGCGCGGACCGCGCGCCGGCATGATCCTCTGCAAGCAGAAATTCGCCGCCGCCATCGACAAGCTGGTTTTCCCCGGCGTGCAAGGCGGCCCGTTGATACACGTCATCGCCGCCAAGGCGGTTTGCTTCCGCGAGGCCATGCAACCCGAATTCGTGGAGTATCAGAAGCAGGTGCTGGCCAATGCCCGCGCGCTGGCCTCCAGCATCCAGGAGGCTGGGTTCCGCGTCGTCTCCGGTGGCACCGATACACACCTGATGCTGGTGGATGTATTCTCCAAGGGCGTGCGCGGCAAGGAAGCCGAAAAGACGCTCGATCGCGCGCACATCACGGTGAACAAGAACGCGATTCCGTTCGACACTAACCCGCCGCTGAACCCGAGCGGCATCCGGCTCGGCTCGCCCGCGGTGACCACCCGCGGCTTCGGCGAGGCCGAGATGCGCGAGGTCGGCGCACTGATCGGCGAAGTGCTGGGACACATCGACAACGAAGCGACCATCGCGCGCGTGCGGCAACAAGTCGAAGCCTTGACGGCCCGCTTCCCGCTGTACCCGTGGAAGAAGCGGAGACCGGCGGAGACTTCCGCCGTGCTGCCGGAAAGCACGGTGCAAGTGGGCTAGGCCTTTACCGGCCGCCGACTTTTCGAGGAATGGCGCTCAATATCGTCATCGACGCGCGCCGGGTGCGGGACTTTGGCATCGGCACCTACATCCGAAGCCTGGTACACGCGCTCAGCCGGATCGATCGAGAGAACTGCTATACCGTGGTCGCCGGCCCCACCGAGGCGCGTGTGTGGAGCACGCTGCCGGATAACTTCCGCACCGCCTTGTATGCGGGAGACGATCACGCTTACTCGGATCACGTTCTGTTTCCGTTGTTTCTGCGGCGCCTCAAGCCGGACCTGGTGCACATTCCGCTGAACCGCGTGCCGCTGTTGATGATCCGGCCCTACGTGGTGACCATCCACGACATGGTGAACCTGTACTACGACGAGCGGAAGCTCTCCGCCTTGCACATGCACCTGCGCCGCTTCCGTTTCCGCCGCGGGTTGACGCGCGCCAGCCGGGTGATCGCGGTATCCGAGGCCACCAAGCGCGACGTCGCGAACCTGCTGGGCGTACCTCCCGGCCGCATCACGCGCGTCTACAACGCACCCGATCCGGCGTTTCTCGGGCGCGACCCGGCCGAGGGCGAGGAAGAGCGCCGCCGCATCATGGAGCGCTACCAGATCGACCGCCCGTTTCTCCTATACGCCGGCGCCATCCGCCATCATAAGAACATCCCTCGGCTGGTGGAAGCCTTCGCCGTGCTGCGCGAGCAACTGGCGGCGCACCCGGTCTATGGCGATCTGCGCCTGGTGATCATCGGCGACACCATTTCGGAATACCCGGCCGTGCGCCAGGCCGTGCTCAAGAGCAAGATGGAGCACGCCGTGCGCTTTCTGGGCTTCGTGCCGTTCGATACGCTGCGCTGTTTTTACGAGGCGGCAGCAGCGTTCGTCTTCCCATCGCGCCACGAAGGTTTCGGATTGCCGCCGCTCGAAGCGATGGCCTGCGGCACGCCGGTGGTCACCTCGAATGTGAGCTCGCTGCCGGAAGTGGCTGGAGATGCAGCCATGCTGGTGAACCCTGGCAACGTGTTCGATATCGCCCGCGGCATTCGCGATGTGCTGACCGACGAGCCGCTGCGTGCCGAATTGATCCGCCGTGGCCGCGCGCAAGCCGCCCGCTTCAGTTGGGAGCGCTCGGCCCGCGAGGTGCTCGAGATCTACCAGGACGTGGCGAAGGGAAAATAGGCTCTGCAAGTCCATTTTCATGGAGTTTTCCTGGCGGAACACGACTAGAATGGATGAGTCCATTCCGATGCAGACCGCGCCCGAAACCCTCCGCCGCGCTACCGCGGCCTACATCGCGCCGTTCCTGGTCTTCGTGAGCCTGTTGGCGCTGGAGCAGGGCTTGGGCCTAAACCCCTTATGGGCCTATCCGCTCCGTCTGGCATTGGTTTTGGCGACCCTCGCGGCATTTTCGCGCCCGCTGCTCAAGTTTCGTTTCGCTCTGCCGGCGGCCAGCATCGGCATCGGGCTGCTGGTGTTCGCGGTCTGGGTGGCGCCCGGCATCCTCTTTCACTACCGGCATCACTGGCTTTTTGAAAACTCACTGACGCACTTCGGCGCAGGCTCATTGAGGGAGGGGCTGCGGTGCAACTTCGGGTTTCTTGCCTTACGGATCGCCGGCTCGACGCTGGTGGTCCCGGTGGTCGAGGAGCTATTTTGGCGCGGCTGGCTGATGCGCTGGGCGATCGCAAGCGACTGGCGGGAGGTGCCGCTGGGGACCTATCGGGCCAGTTCATTCTGGCTGGTGGCGCTGGTGTTCGGTTCCGAACATGGCCGGTACTGGGAAGTGGGCCTGGCGGCGGGCGTGATTTACAACTGGTGGCTGGTACGCACCAAGTCGCTCGGCGACTGCGTGTTGGCGCACGCGGTAACCAATCTGGCGCTGGGAATTTACGTGGTCGCCGCCGGCCAGTGGCAATACTGGCTATAACCGGAACGGCCCCGCCCGCGTCTCACCGTATAGACGGGCTCAGAAGTTGTTCCTTCTCCTCGTCGGAAAGCTCCGGCCTCCGCGGGAGTCGGGCCCCGCGGCCGGAGCTTCGGACGCCGGGGGCCGGCACGAGCTTCTTCCTGCGGCCGCCGGTTCAAAACGCCTCATTTCCCACGGACTTTGGCGACAATCAGAGTGATGTCGTCATGCTGTTCGCAGGGGCTGAACCGCCGAGCCTCCGCGACAACCGCGCCCAGCATGACTTCCGATGGCAGTTCGCGGTGCTGGCGCAGCGCCTCGATCAGGCGATGTTCTCCGAATTCTTCCCCTGCCTCATTTGGCGCTTCGGTTAGGCCATCGGTGTAGAGTACCAGCAGATCTCCGGCAAAGAGTTGAGACTCCTCGATCAAGCAGTCCCAATCCGGGAAGAGCCCGAGCACCGTCGCTGTGGAATCGAGCCGCTCCAGAGTGTTGTCGCGCCGCAGGAGGAGGGCCGAAAGATGGCCACAGTTCACGTAGTGCAAGCGCTGCGTCGCGTCGTCAAACTGGGCAAAGAAGAGGGTGGCATAAGCGCTGTCCGTGGTGTTCTCGCAGAAAAGCTCGTTCACGGCTTGCAGGAAGCATCGGGGCTTGTCAAAAGCGATCGCGCACTGGCTGCGGAAATTCGCCTGCAAGTTGGCCATCAAGAGAGCGGCGGCGATTCCTTTGCCTGCAATGTCGCCGACGACCAGGCCGAAGCGCTCCCTGCCCAGATCCACGAAATCGTAGTAATCGCCGCCGACCTCGCGGGCCTGAATGCAGATGCCCGCGTACTCGAGCGTCTTCAGGGCCGGCGGTTTCTGCGGGAAGAGGCGCGCCTGCACTTGTTTGGCGATCTCGAGTTCCTGGGCCGCCCGGCGTTCGGATTCCAGCTTCTCGGCAGCCGCGCGGCGCCGCGCTTCGATAGCCCGGCTCGCTACGTCGAAGCTGACAAGGTCAAAGGAGTTCCCGTCGAGGTCGTCGAACCGCGTGAACACGGAGCCCCAGACCGGCGGCTGCTCTCCGGGCGGCTCCGCCGGCGCGGCCGACCCGGGCACCGGTTCATGCCGCTCATACGTTGCGCGCCTCAGGCGCGGCACAAATCGAAAGCGCACACCGCGCTTGTTCCATTCGCGGTACTTGGCCGGCACGTCTTCAGTGACGAAGACAACGTTGGTTCGCCGGCCGATGAGCTTGTATTCTAACGAGTCTGGGTCAGGCGCGATCAGCGTGAGAACCGCGGTTCCGTCCGGAGGGGCGACAGCCACCCAGCGCCGGCCGGATTGCAGGTGGGCGTCAAAGGCGAGACGAAACCCAAGCTGATCCAAGTAAAACCGCAGGCTTAGCTCCTGATCTCGAACGAAAACGTTGACCGCGTTAATCCCGAGGTAAGGGGCTTGCCGATCCACGCCGTTGGGGGAAGGAAAGTCGCCCATGGGCGTCATTATAGGCCAGCCAGTGGGATAGGTCATCGTTTTCTTGTGGCCTGTCATGCCACGCGAGGCATTGACAGACGACAAAAACCGGTCGTCTATCCTACCTACGGCAGAGGCTCATACTCGACAAAGGCGAACTGGCGCGAATCGGGCGACCAGGAATTGACGTTGATGGTACCCTGGCCGCCGAAGAAACGGAGCAGGGTTTCGGGCTTAGCCGGCTCGAGTTTGTCGCCCGGCGCCGGCATCAGGCGGAGGATGACGCCATCCATGCGGTCGTTGTGGGTCGTGGTGCCTTTGGGAAAGGAGAAGATCAGCAGTTGTTTTCCGTCGGGCGAAAAGTGCGGGAACCAATCTTCCCAATCGTCGCTGGTGATCTTCTCCGCCTTGGCGTCGCCGGGGCCGGCGCCATCGGCCGGCATGCGCCAGACGTGCCAACTGCCGGAGCGGTTGGAGTTGAAATAGATCCACTTGCCGTCCGGAGTATACTCCGTACCGTCGTCGTAGGTGCCCTGGCTTGTGAGCTGCTGCTCGGCGCCGCCGTCGGCGGAGACCCGATAGAGGTGGAACGCGGCGCCACCGCGCTGGCCCACGAAGGCCAGCCACCTGCCATCGGGTGACCAGCCGTGGAAATAGCTCGGCGCGGCCGGCGTCATCAGTCGCACGCCGGAGCCATCGGACTTGGACAGGTAAACCTGCGACTGGTGCGACGCCGGGCTGGACGCGGAAAAGGCCAGCCAGTTGCCATCGCGCGACAAGTCATGATCGTTGTTGCACATATAGCTGCCGGGAGTGAGATCGATCTGCTCCGGCTTGGGCTCGCCGGAACCCTGCAAGGGCAGCCGATACAGGTGCCCCTCGGTATTGATCAACAGAAACTTGCCATCGCGCGACCAGTTGGGCGCTTCGATGACCTGGTCAGCCTGATAGACCACGCGCGTGGAGCGGGTGGCGAGGTCGTAAATGGTGATCTTGCTGCGATAGTGCGAAGCGGGTTGGTGCGGTTGTGCGCTGCTCACGGTGGATTGTCCCTCTCGGTTGAGCCGTACGTTGCTGAAGATGGCAGTCTCGAGGACCCCGGCGTCGTGCGAACATACGCCGAGCCCGAGGTACACGCTGTCGGGCAGGTTCACTTCCCGCAGAGCGGTGGCCGTCAACTCTTCGCCCGGCTTTCCGGCGAGGGCGATGAAGGAACTGCCGCGGCGCTGAATGCCGATGCTGAGAGGAGCGTTCCCGGTGGAACGGATCTCCTGTGTCTCGGCGCCGGCCGTCGGTCGGAATTGCAACGAAGTGAGGCCGTCGCCATGCAGCGCGACATCGGCGTAGGCGGAATCGGGCGTGAGATCCTGCCGCACCATCAGGACGGCCTTGCGGTGCGCGACGGCTCCAGTGCCGACGAATTGCACGTCGGCGGTAAGAGTGAAATCGCCGGAAACGCGGCTGAAGACAAAGTGAAAGGCGTCGGCAGCCGCCCAGATGTTGGCGCCTCCGCCGGTGACGCGGTATTCGCCGGCGGAGCCTCGCCAGACGTTGGGGCCGCGAGCGAAGATGACCAAGGGTGCGCCATCGTACGTTGCGGAGCCGGCCATCGGGTTGACGCCTACGTCCTGTTGCGATTCGAAAATGCCGAGCGGGGAGTCGACGGTCTGGGCGGGAAGCGCCGTTACCAACGCAACCAGAGATATCGCGGCGAACACAAATAGAATGCGCATGACGGAATCAGCATATCACCGCGCAGCACGACCCAAATCACCCTCCCTGCGCCAGTATAATGATAGGTACCCATGCACTTGAAACGCGACGAGAGGGTTGTCGACCTGAATCCGCAGGAGACCTCGGAGTGGGTGGAAGCGCTCGATCAGGTCCTGGACGAGACCGGCCCGGACCGCGCGGCCTATCTGCTCGAGCGGCTGTCGGAGCGCGCCAGAACGGGCGGCGCGGAACTGCCCATCCACCTGAATACGCCATACGTCAACACCATTCGGCCGGATGAGGAAGTCTCGTATCCCGGCGACCGCGCCATGGAGCGGCGGATTAAGAGCCTGATCCGCTGGAATGCCATGGCCATGGTGGTGCACCAGAACAAGTACGATGCCGGCATCGGCGGCCACATTTCCACCTACGCCTCGCTGGCCACGCTGCTCGAAGTCGGCTTCAACCATTTTTTCCGCGCCACCTATGGCGATCAGCCGGGCGACCTGATCTACTTTCAGGGCCATGCCTCACCCGGTGTCTACGCCCGCGCTTTTCTGGAAGGCCGGCTGAGCGAGGACCACCTGAGCAATTTCCGCCACGAGCTGCGCGAAACGCCGGGGCTTTCCTCTTACCCGCACCCGTGGCTGATGCCGGACTTCTGGCGGTTCCCGACCGTATCCATGGGACTCGGGCCGATCAACGCCATCTACCAGGCGCGCTTCATGCGGTACCTGGAAAACCGCGGCGTGATCCCTCCCACCGCGCGCAAAGTGTGGGCGTTTCTGGGCGACGGCGAGACCGACGAGCCGGAATCGATGGGATCGCTCACGCTGGCATCGCGCGAGAAGCTCGACAATCTCATTTTCGTGGTGAACTGCAACTTGCAGCGCCTGGATGGCCCGGTGCGCGGCAATGGCAAGATCATCCAGGAACTGGAAGCGGCTTTTCGCGGGGCCGGCTGGAACGTGATCAAGCTGATTTGGGGCGAGGATTGGGATGCTCTGCTCGAACGCGATACCACCGGCCTGCTGGCGAAGCGCATGGGCGAAGCCGTGGACGGCGAATACCAGACCTACGTCACCCGCGACGGCGCGTACATTCGCAAGAATTTCTTCGGCAAATACCCGGAACTGCTGGACCTGGTTTCGCATCTGAGCGACGAGGACCTGTTCAAGCTGCACCGCGGCGGCCACGATCCGCGCAAGGTCTACAACGCTTTCAAAGCCGCCCTGGAATTCACCGGCGGGCCCACGGTGGTGCTGGCCCACACCATCAAAGGCTACGGATTGGGCGAGGCCGGCGAGGGCCGCAACATCACTCACCAGCAGAAGAAGCTCAACGAAGCCGAGCTCGAGCACTTCAAATCGCGCTTCGAGATTCCGATTCCCGACGATGCCGCGCGCTCGGCGTCCTTCTACCGGCCGCCCGCCGACAGCCCCGAAATCGCTTACATGCACGAGCGGCGCCGGCTGTTGGGCGGGTATGTGCCAAGCCGAACGGTGCCGCCCAGGCAGATTGAGGCGCCGCCGCTCGAATATCTGAAGGAATCGCTGGAAGGATCGGCCGGCCGCGAGGTTTCGAGCACTATGGCGCTGGTGCGCGTGCTCACGCTGCTGCTGAAGCATCCGGCAGTCGGCAAGCGGGTGGTGCCCATCATCCCGGACGAAGCGCGCACGTTCGGCATGGAATCGCTGTTCCGGCAATACGGCATCTACGCCAGCCAGGGACAGCTTTATAAACCGCACGACGCGGAGATGTTCCTGTACTACAAGGAATCCAAGGACGGACAGATTCTCGAGGAGGGGATTACCGAAGCCGGCTCGATGGCTTCCTTCGCCGCCGCCGGAACGGCTTATGTGAATTACGGCGTGGAGATGATTCCGTTCTTTGTGTATTACTCCATGTTCGGTTTCCAGCGCGTGGGCGACCTGGTGTGGGCGTTCGGCGATGCGCGCGGCAAGGGCTTTCTGTGCGGCGGCACGGCCGGGCGGACCACGCTGGCCGGCGAAGGATTGCAGCACCAGGACGGTCACAGCCTGGTGCTGGCTTCCACGGTGCCCACCTGCGCGGCCTACGATCCGGCTTTCGCTTACGAAATCGCCATCATCGTGCAGGACGGCATCCTCCGCATGTACCAGTTGCAGGAAGACCGCTTCTATTACCTGACCCTGTACAACGAAAACTATCCCATGCCAGCCATGCCGGAGGGGCTGAATCCGGAAGGCGTGCTGAAGGGCATCTATCGCTTCCAGGCCGCGCCGGAGGGCAAGGCTGTGGTGCAACTGTTCGGCAGTGGTCCGATCTTGAATGAAGCCGTACGCGCGCAGAAAATCCTCGCCGATCAATATGGCGTAGCCGCCGATGTGTGGAGCGTGACCAGCTACAACGAGCTGCGGCGGGACGCGCTCGAGGCGGAGCGCTGGAACCGCCTGCATCCCGGCCAGGCGCCGCGAGTGCCCTACATTGTGGAAGCGATCCAGGGCGCCGAAGGACCGATCGTAGCGGCTACGGATTACATGAAGGTGGTGGCGGACCAGGTGGCGCCGTGGCTACCCGGCCGCATGGAGACGCTGGGAACCGATGGTTTCGGGCGCAGCGATAACCGCGAACATTTGCGCCGCCACTTCGAGGTGAATGCCGAATCGATAGCGACCGCCGCGCTTTCGCGCCTGGCGCGCGACGGCCGGTTCGATATGGAGAAAGCCAAAGCCGCGTTCGGCGAGCTGGGTGTGGACACGGAAAAGATAGACCCGTCGCGGGCGTAAGGCCGCCTATGCTCCATTGCCCTGAACGCTCTCGGAGCCGCGACCGAAGGAAGCGGTCTCTTCGCGGTTACTGAGCTATTACGTAAACGAGCCCTGACTTTCCGATGCAAGCGGGACAGCGCATTGCGGCCGCCGGAATGGCGGTCACCGGCACGCTCGCCCTGGTAAAGATCTTAACCGGGCTGGCGGGACACTCCACGGCGGTGGTCGCCGACGGTCTCGAATCCGCCGGCGACGTGTTTTCTTCGGGCATGGTCCTGGTGGGTCTCACCGTCAGCTTTAAGCCCGCCGATTCCAACCACCCTTACGGCCACGGCCGCGCCGAAATCCTCAGCGGACTGCTGGTGGGGCTGGTGTTGGCCTCGGCCGGCGCGCTGATTTCCTATGGGTCCTTTCTTCGGCTAGGCCAGCCGCATGAGCCGCTGCGCTGGTTCGTGATCTGGCCTCTGCTGGCATCTCTTGTGGCCAAGAGCGCGCTGGCGACCGCCAAGTTCCAGGTGGGCAAGAGAATGCGCAGCGCGGCGCTGATGGGCGACGCCTTGCACGATACTACCGATTGCCTTTCCGCCCTGACCGCGCTCACCGCGGTGGCGCTGACTCTGGCCGCCCCGCAGCGTTTCTTCAATGCCGATCGGTACGGCGGCCTCGCCGTCGGTATTATCGTCATCCTGGCCGGCGTGCGCGTGGCGCGCGAAACCACGTTGCAGTTGATGGACACCATGCCCAGCGACAAAATGATGGCGGAGATCCGCGCCGCGGCCGCGCAAGTGCCTGGCGTGTTGGGCATCGAGAAGTGTTTCGCACGCAAGACCGGCTTAAGTTACCATGTGGACCTGCACATGGAGGTCGATCCCGAAATGACGGTCCGCCAGTCCCACGACATCGCCCACGAAGTGAAGATGCGCGTGGTGGATCAGGTGCAGTGGGTGGCCGACGTGCTGGTGCACGTCGAGCCGGCGCCCGGAGTAGGGGCGAGCGTCAACCCGCGCGAACGTCAGAGCCGGTCATGAGGCATTCGGTTCAGTCGCGGCCTGACCGCCCGCGCGGCGCGGATGCGCGGGTCCGACCGCTCCCTGACCGCTCCCTGTGGTCGCGGCTCCGATAGGGTCGCGGCTCCGATAGGCATCGTGGCGCGGCTTGCCCGTGCACCATCCGGGGCCGTCCGGCCCGCAGAGCCGGGAGTCATCTCGGCTTTTCTTCCCGCGCTTCAGCCCCGAAACCGCCGCACGGCTTCGCGCGTGCCCGCTTCGTAGGCGTCGATCAACTTGTCCCATGTCGCGTTGGCCTCGTCGTCGATCTGCTTTCGCGCGGGATCGGCGTCGAACCACGCCAGCGTCTGGCGCACTCCTCGGCCAAACGGCATGGTGGCGCAATAGCCCGGAACGAAGCGCTTGATCTTCGTGTTATCGAAGACCACGCTGACTGCCTTATCGCCGGCGAGCCCGCCCAGGTTGTCGGGCAGGCAGGCGGCGATGAAATCGGACGCCACATGGACCAGTTGCGGCTCCGCGCCGGCAGCCTCGCCCACAATGCGGTAGAACTGGTCCCAAGTCATGACTTCATCGGAAGTGATATGGAAGGCGTGCCCGCTCGCCTGTTCATTCCCGAGCAGTCCCACCAGGCCTTTGGCGAAGTCGCTATTGTGGGTGATCACCCAGAGCGACGAGCCATCGCCCGGCACGATGACTTTCTTCCCGCGGCGCATGCGGTCCACCAACGTATATGATTTGGTCCAACTGTTGATGGCCAGCGTGATCTGCGTCTCGCCGTAAGTCAGCGAGGGGCGCACGATGGTAACTGGGAAACCTTCCTCGCGGTATGCCTTCATGAGCCGGTCTTCGCAGGCGATCTTGTTGCGCGAATAATCCCAGAACGGGTTCGCCAGCGGTGTGGATTCGGTAATCAGATAATGCGAGGCCGGCTTTTGGTAGGCGCTTGCGGAGCTGATGAAGATGTATTGTCGCGTGTGGCCGCGAAATAGCGCCAGGTCGCGTTCGATCTGGTCCGGTGTGTAGGCAATCCAGTCGACTACTGCGTCAAACGATGCATCGCCGAGGGCACGCGAGGCGGCAGCGGCGTCCGCCATGTCGACGGTCAAAGTCTTCACGCCAGCCGGCAGAACCTCCGCGCGGCGCCCACGCGTGAGCAGCGTGAGATCGATACCGAATTGCGCCGCCAGCCGCGTGCACGCGGTGCTGATGATGCCCGTCCCGCCAATGAAAAGAACTCGCATGGAGATGTTGTACCAGAAAGCGAGCGGGGCGTGCGCGCGGCAGGAAAGGAACCGGCGGCAAGACCGCCGGCGTTACCAAGAAACTCGAGCGCCTCGTCGTAACGCCGGCGGTCTTTTGCCGCCGGTTCTTTGCGAGCCACGGAGCCTACACTGCCACAATCATTTTTCCCACGCCATCGTCGTAATGCTCGGTGATGCGGAACGCTTCGGCGATCCGGTCGAGGGGGCGCGTATGCGTGATCATCGGCGCGAACCAGGCGGTGTGATCGAGCAGAAGTTCGATGGCGGCGTGCGATTCGTGATTGGAGCGGCGGACGTTGAAAATGGCCAGCTCCTTGCGCCGCATGGGCGAAACCTCGAACGGCACGAACGAAGCGGAGTGAATACCGGTGAGCACGACGCGGCCGGCATTGCGCGCGGCGCGGATCGCATCGTTGGTCGTGCTCTCTTTGGCCGCGCAATCGATGGCGCAATCCACGCCGCGCCCGGCGGTATCGTTGACGATTTCGCCGGCCACATCGCATGCGTTGGGATCGAGCGCCACGGCCGCGCCCATCCGAATCGCCATCTCGCGGCGGTGCGCCACCGGTTCTACCGCCCAGATGCGTCCCGCGCCGGCCAGCCTCGCGCAGGCGATGGTGACCAGCCCGATCGGCCCCGCGCCGAAGACAGCGACCGTTTCGCCAATTTCGATAGACGCGAATTTCATCGAGTGCAGGCCGATGGCGAGCGGTTCGGCGAGCGTGGCCTGCTCGATCGAAAGCCGCGGCGGAATCGCCAGCAGGTTGGCCGCCGGCAGGTTGACGATTTCGCGGAAAAAGCCGGGATGGCCGGGCGTGCTGAGGAAGCGGATGTGCGCGCAGACGTTGTGCCGGCCGCTGCGGCAGAACTCGCAGTGATAGCAATAAATCGCCGGTTCGAGCGCGGCGCGGTCGCCCTCCGCCCAACCGGTGACGGCGGCTCCGGCTTTGACCACCGTACCGGCCGGTTCGTGCCCCAGCACCATGGGATAGATGCAGGGCGAATCGCCCACGGCGCCCTCGGCGTAGGAGTGCAGATCGGAGCCGCAAATCCCCACCGCGCGCACCCGCACCTGCACCTCACCCGGACCGGGCTCTTCGATCGTCTGTTGCGCCAGGCGGAACTCGCGCGGCGCGGTCAATTCGGCTGTGAGCATTGGTTCCCCTACTGATAAGATATCCGTAGATGCAGAACTTCCGCCAGTTCGAGGCAGGGCCGGATCCCTTCGGCCGCAAGTTTCAGGTGTGGTTCAAATGGCTGCAAACGGCCATTTCGATACGCGGCTCCGACAGCGTCGACGTGAAATTCGTTCTGGAAAACGAGCAGACCGGCAGCGGGCAGAAGACCATCGCTCTGCCGCATGCGGCTCTGGTGGCGCTGAGCCGCGAGACAGGCCGCCAGATGGATGACCCGTGGTGCTCGCGGCTGGCCGCGCTGCATCTGGTTCACTTGGTGGAAACCGGCGAAGACATGGAAAAAGACATCGTGACCGTTGCGCCGGCCGCCCTGAAGGAGTATGCCGAAGAGCTGGCCCGGCAGGAAGCCTGCGCGGTCTGAGAAGCCTTGAAAGACATCCGGATGCGTGGGTTGGCAGGCGGAAGCGCCTGCCCCACTTTGGCGCCGGAGGATTCGCAAGCAAGTAGGGCAGGCGCTTCCGCGTGCCAACTGTTTGCCTTAGGAGTCCTGGCGCCGCCTGCTGTCACCCCCGCGTCATCCATTGTTCATCTTGATGCAGTAATCTGAAACGAATGGATCTCCCATGCCCCGGCTTCGTATAGCGACCCGGCTGCTGCCGTGTTTCCTTTTGCTCACGGCTTGTTCCGCGTGGCTGTCGCACTGGCTGGTACCGGAAGCTTCGTCCGGGCAGTGGCTGCGGGTGTCCGCCGCTCTGGGGTTGGCCGTCACCGCCATCCTGGCCCTTTTCCTGGCGGTCACCGACCGCCGGGCCCTCACATTGCGCCGCGCTCTGGAGCGGCTGCTCGAAATGGGAAAAAACGAAAGCGGCAGGCAGGCTGGCGGTGACGAATTGAGCGCCCTGGCCGCCACCATCGAGCACGCTACGCGCCGCGTGCGTGCCATGGTGGAAACCTTGCAGCGCGAGAACTCGCGGCGCGAAGCCATTCTGAGCAGCATGGTGGAAGGAGTGGTCGCGGTGGACCCGCTGCTGCGCATCACCTTCGCCAACCGTGCATTCGCCGAGATGATGGGCGCCGCCGGGCCGCCCGCGGCCGGCACTCCCTTGGTTCAGGTGGCGCGCGACCACGCGTTGCACGAAATGTTCGCCGCCGTGTTCGCCGAAGGCCAACCATTGCAGCAGCGGCTGATCCTTTCCGCCAGCACGCGGTCCTTTGAAGTGCAGGTGGCGCCGCTGGCCGGCGACCCGCAACGCGGCGCCATCGCCATGCTGTACGACATCACCGGTCTGGAGCGGCTGGAGCGCGTGCGCAAGGACTTCGTCGCCAATGTCTCTCACGAGCTCCGCACGCCGCTGGCGGCGATTTGCGGTTATGCCGAAACCCTGATCGAAGGCGGCCTGGAAGATCCCGCCAACAGCCGCCAGTTCGTCTCCATCATTCTGGCCAAGGCGCGCCAGCTTACCAACATCGTGCAGGACCTGTTGATTCTTTCCAGCCTGGAAAGCGCCAAGCCGCCCGTCGCCGAGCCTATCTCGCTGCAGCAGAGCATCCAATCCGCGCTACGTACCGTCGAGCCAATGGCTAAAAGCCGCGGCATCAGCTTGGTGTGCGAATCGTTTCCGGATATGGAGGTCCTGGGGTATGAAATCCGGCTGGAACAGGTGTGGGTGAACTTGCTGGAGAACGCCATCAAGTTCAACCGGCCCGAAGGCGAGGTGCGGGTGGACGTGGTGCGAGATCCGGAGCAAGCGCTGGTGCGCGTTTGCGACACCGGGTCCGGCATCCCCTCGCGCGACCTGCCGCGTATTTTCGAGCGCTTTTATCGTGTGGATAAGGCGCGCTCACGCGCCACCGGCGGCACCGGTCTGGGACTGGCCATCGTCAAACACGCGGTGGAGCAGATGGGTGGCTCGGTAAGTGTGGAGAGCCACCTGGGACAAGGTTCAGTATTCACAGTAGCTCTTCCCCCGTTCGAGAATAACCTCGCCGCAAACGAACGTTAATCGTTCAGTAACATTCTGCCGATATACTCACAGTTCCATCTATGAAACTCACTGTCTCTACACTTACTGTGTGCGCGCTCGCTCTGACTTTATTGCCTACCAGCAATGCTCAGGGAAGCGACGTTAGCGATATCGAACTCCTGAAAGCGAAGCTGGCCGAGCAGCAAAAACAGATCGAGGTGCTACGCCAGTCGGTCGATTCGCAGCAAAAGTTGATTGAGCGATTGACCGCACCGGCTGCCACGCCGGCTGCCAAACCGGCCGAGCAGGCCGCAACCCAGCCGGCGGCGAAGGCGCCCGGCTTCACCCCCGTGGGCGGTGCAGTTGCCAGCGCCACCGGCGCGCTGCCCGACTTGTCTCCCGTGGCTGTGAGTCCTAAGTATTCGGCGCAGGAACCACCGCAGGGCGCGGTCACCAGTTCCCCGTTGCAAATCCAGATCGGCAATGTGACCATCACGCCGGTCGGCTTCATGGACGCCACCGCCGTGTGGCGCAACGAAGACGCTGGTTCGGGCATTGGCAGCAGCTTCGGCAGCGTTCCGTTCAGCAATGCGGTTCCCGGCGGCAAGCTCAGCGAGTTCCGGTTCAGCCCGCAGAACTCGCGGCTCGGCTTCCGCGTCGACGGCAACTGGAAGGGATGGCGCTTCATCGGCTACAACGAGTTCGACTTCCTCGGCACCAGCGGTTCCAATGCAATCGGCGTCACCAATGGCGCGTTCGTACCGCGGCTTCGCTTGTACTGGGTGAACGTCCGCAAGGGCCCGCTGGAGATTCTCGGCGGCCAGAGTTGGAGCATGTTGACCCCGAACCGTAAAGGCATCTCCCCGCTGCCGGGCGACCTCTTCTATAGCCAAGTCATGGACGTCAATTACGTACTCGGCTTGACGTGGACCCGCCAGCCGGGATTTCGCTTCCTGGTGCACGCGCCGAAGGACGTCGTGACTTGGGGGCTCTCCTTTGAACAACCAAATCAATACATGGGCGGCTCGAGCGGCGGTCCGCAGATTACGCTGCCGACCGCTCTTTCCGGCCTGTTGGGCACCCAGCTAGACAACACCTCGACGACCTATCTCAGCACTCCCAACGTGATGCCGGACATCATCACCAAGCTGGCCTTCGACCCGGCCCCGCGAGTCCATTTCGAAGTCGCGGGCCTGGTGCGGGACTTCAAAGTCTACAATCTCACCACCGGACAGCCGACATCGGGCGATACCTTCTCCAAGGTTGGCGCCGGCGGATCGCTCAACGCGAATTTCGAGGTCTTCAAGAACTTCCGCCTCATCACCAATAATTTCTGGAGCGACGGTGGCGGCCGTTACATATTCGGCCAGGCTCCCGACCTGATTATCCGTTCCGATGGCAGCATCAGCCCGATTCACGCAGCGAGCATGGTGCAGGGCTTTGAAGCTAACCTGACGAAGAAGCTCATGGTGTGGGCCTATTTCGGCTATATCCGGGTTGGCCAGAATACGGCACTCGACACCAACGGCACAACCAAGATTGGTTACGGCTTCCTGGGTTCATCGAACAGCAATAACCACATGGAGCGGGAATACACATTCGGCTACACCCACACGATCTGGAAGGACGCGAAGTACGGCGCGCTCTCGACGATCGGCCAATACGAATACCTGACGCGCAACCCCTGGTACGTGGCTCTGAATGCCCTGAATCACGCCAGTGACAGCACGATTTACTTCGACTTGCGCTACACGCTTCCGGGCGGCGCCCCGGCTGCGAAGTAGCCAGGAATTCATCCAAGCGTAACTGACCTGTAACAGTTTGCATTCGAGAATAAGAGGAGTCATCACTCATGAAGACGTCGATTGCATTAGCTGGACTCCTGATGGCCTGCGCGTCGCTCACATCCGCGCAGGCCATCAACGGCGCCGGCGCGACATTTCCGTATCCGATTTACGGTAAGTGGTTCGAGGAATTCCGCCAAAAGAACCCGTCCGTTGAAATCAACTACCAGTCGAAAGGCTCGGGAGCCGGCATCGCGCAGCTCACTGCTGGCACGGTGGATTTCGGCGCGTCCGACATGCCGATGAAGGACGAGCAGATCGCAGCGCTGAAGGTGAAGGCGCTGCACTTCCCGACGGTGCTGGGCGGACTGGTGCCGACCTACAATCTGCCCGGCTTGGCGGATCTGAAGTTTTCGTCGGAGATGTTGGCGGGCATTTTCCTCGGCAAGATCGCCAAGTGGAACGACGCCAAGATCGCGAAGGCCAACCCCGGCATCAAACTGCCGGCCACCGACATCATCGTGGTGCATCGTTCCGATGGCAGTGGCACCACTTTCGTGTTCACCGATTATCTTTCGAAGATCAGCCCGGAATGGAAAGCCGGTCCGGGAGCGAATACCTCCATCAAGTGGCCGACCGGCGTCGGCCAGCAGGGAAACGAAGGCGTCGCGGGAATGGTGAAGCAGACCCCGGGCGCGGTTGGCTACGTGGAACTGATCTATGCGCTGAAGAATAAGATGGAGTACGGATCCGTCCAGAACGCGGCGGGCGTGTACCTGAAGGCCAATCTGGAGTCGGTGACCGCGGCGGCGGCCGGCGCGGCTAAGAGTATGCCTGCCGATTTCCGCGTCTCCATCACCAATGCACCGGGTAAGGACGCGTATCCCATCGCCAGTTTCACCTGGCTGCTGATTCCGACCCAGATCCAGGACTCCTCAAAGAGGACTGCGCTGGTGAGCTTCTTGAAGTGGATGCTCGCGGACGGCCAGAAAGACTGCGCGGATCTCGGTTACGCGCCGCTGCCCAAGGCAGTAGTCTCGCAGGAGTTGAAACAGATCGCGCAGATTCACTGATATGGCCGCGACGGCAACCGCCCCCGTTTCATCCCGCCGCGCTTCCGGAGCAATGGGTGACGAGATCGCACGTCTCGTCACCCTTGTTTTTGGAGTCAGCGTGGTCCTCATAACCGTCCTGCTGGTCTGGAACCTGTGGGGCACTTCTGCCGCTTCGCGCCATCAGTTTGGTTTGGGTTTTCTGTGGGGAACCAACTGGGATCCGAACGCGAACGATTTTGGAGCCCTGCCGTTCATCTATGGAACGGTAATGACGTCGATTATGGCGCTGGTCATCTCCGTCCCCTTGGGCGTGGGTGCGGCGATTTTCCTTGCCGAACTGGCGCCGCCCGGGCTGTCGTCGGCCTGCACTTTTCTAGTGGAATTGCTGGCGGCGGTGCCCAGCGTGATTTACGGAATGTTGGCCATCTTCACGGTGGTGCCTTTGATGCGTGAGTACGTCGAACCGGCGCTCAAGGGCGCTTTCGGATACCTTCCGCAGTTCCAGGGACCGATGCTGGGTGTAGGCTACCTGACGGCGGCCGTGGTGCTGGCCATCATGACGTTTCCCTATATCATCGCCATTTCGCGCGAGGCGCTGCTCGAGGTCCCGCGAGACCAAAGAGAAGCTGCGCTGGCGCTCGGCGCTACGCGCTGGGAGACCACGTTCAAGGTGGTGGTGCCTTACGCCCGGCTCGGCATCCTGGGATCGATTTTTCTGGGCTTGGCGCGCGCGCTGGGCGAGACCATGGCGATCACCATGGTGATCGGAAATGACAGCACGCTGCACGCTTCCTGGTTCGCGCCCGGCTACACCATCGCGGCGGTGCTCGCCAACGAATTCGCCGAGGCGACGGGCAAAGTGTACACCAGTGCCCTGGTGGAACTCGGCCTGGTGCTGTTCCTGGTCACCATCATCATCAACGCTCTGGCGCGGCTGCTGGTGCTGGCCACCACGCGGAAAGGAACCGCCAGGGTCGTATGAACCGTCTTACCTACCGCAAGATCGTGAACAACGTGATGCTGACGCTGACCGGCCTCTGCACGCTCCTCACTGTCTCGATCCTGTTCCTGATCCTCGGTTACCTGGTATATAACGGCGGCAAGTCGCTCGACTGGGCGTTCTTCACCAAGCTTCCCCTGCCGCCCGGCGAGGACGGCGGTGGCATGGCGAACGCCATCGTGGGCAGCGCGGAAATGGTAGGGCTGGCGGCGCTGATCGGTCTGCCGATCGGTTTCATGGGCGGCATCTACCTGGCCGAATTCAGCGGCAAGACCATGGGCTTCGCGATTCGCTACACCGCGGACCTGTTGAACGGCGTGCCTTCGATCGTGATCGGCATCTTCGCCTGGGCTCTGGTGGTAGTTCCGCTGCACAACTTTTCGGGCTTGGCCGGCGCGGTCGCGCTCGGCATCATGCTGATTCCCATTTCGATGCGCACCACCGAGCAGTTTCTTTCCACGGTGCCGAACGCGCTGCGGGAGGGCGCGCTGGCGCTGGGAGCGCCCAAATGGAAGGTGCTGTCCACGGTAGTGGTGCCGGCTGCCATGAAGGGCGTTCTCACCGGCATGATTCTGGGTGTCGCGCGCGTGGCCGGAGAAACCGCGCCGCTGCTGTTCACGGCGCTCAACAACCAATTCTGGCCGCGCGGCGTAAACCAGCCGACCGCTTCGCTGCCGGTGATGATTTACACGCACGCCATCTCGCCTTACGACGACTGGCACCGCCAAGCCTGGGCGGCCGGCCTGGTACTGCTGGCGATGGTGCTGGTGACCAATATTGCCGCCCGCTGGATCCTCTCGCGGGGAATCAGCGTCCAGAAGGGATAATCGATGGACCCCATGCCAGAATCGCTTGCGCCTGAGCAACGGACTCAAATGCCCGCGGTAACCCCGGCGGCCTCCGACCACAAGGCCGCCGGGCGCACCAAGATCTCGGTTCGCAACCTGGACTTTTACTACGGCAGCTATAAGGCCCTGCACGGTATCGACATCGAAATCCCCGAGAAGCAGATCACCGCGCTGATCGGCCCTTCGGGTTGCGGCAAATCGACCTTCCTCCGCACGCTGAACCGCATCAACGACATGGTGCGGCACGCGCGTTTCGAAGGCGCCGTGACGCTGGATGGAGAGAACGTGCTCGATCTCGACGCGACCAATCTGCGGCGCCGCGTCGGCATGGTATTCCAGCGGCCGAATCCATTTCCCAAGTCGATCTTCGACAATGTGGCGTACGGCATCCGCGTTAACGGGCTGAAGGGACACAGTTCGATGCACGACAAAGTCGAGCACAGCCTGCGCCGCGCGGCGCTCTGGGACGAGGTAAAAGACAAGCTCCACCAATCGGCTTATTCGCTTTCCGGCGGCCAGCAACAGCGGCTGTGCATCGCGCGCGCCCTGGCGGTGGATCCGGAAGTGTTGCTGCTCGATGAGCCGTGTTCGGCCCTGGACCCGATCGCTACCGCCAAGATCGAGGACCTGATGTTCAGCCTGAAGGACCAGTGTACCCAGGTGATCGTCACCCACAACATGCAGCAGGCCGCGCGCGTGGCCGAGTTCACCGGCTTTTTCCTGCTCGGCAAGCTGATCGAGTTCGATCGCACGGCGGTGATTTTCAAGCGGCCCAAGAAAAAAGAAACGGAAGATTACATCACCGGCCGCTTCGGGTAGACTGGATGCGAAGCGTAGGCGCGGCGCAGGAAGAGACGATGCTTCATTTTCGCGAAGAGCTGGAAGAGCTACAGAGCAAACTGCTCGAGATGGGCGGCCTAGTGGAGGCCGCGATCCACAACAGCGTCATGGCGCTGGTGGACCGCGACGAAGACAAGGCCAAGGAAGTGATGTGGAACGAGGCGCTCGTTAACCAGAAGGAAATTGAGATCGACGAGATGGCCACTCGGATGCTGGCCCTGTTTCAGCCCATGGCGCGCGACCTGCGTTTCATCACGGCCGTCATCAAGATCAATAACGACCTGGAGCGCATGGGCGACCTGGCGGTCAACATCACCGAGCGCGCACTGACCTTGATGCGGGAGCCGGCCGTGAAGCCGCTGATCGACATCCCCCGCATCGCGGACCTAGCCGAAAGTATGGTGCACCGCGCGCTGGATGCGTTTGCCAAGCACGACGCGGAAATGGCGCGCGACGTTCTGCTGGCCGACGATGCCGTCGACCGCCTGCGCGACGCCGTCTACGACGAGCTGCTCACCTTCATGCAGGAAGAGCGCAGCACCATCAATCGCGCCGTCTCCCTGATGTTCATCGCGCAAAACCTGGAGCGTATCGCCGACCATTCAACCAACATCGCCGAAGACGTGCTCTTCGCCGTGAAGGGCATCGACGTCCGCCACCACGCCGAAACCGGCGAATAGCGGTACTGCGGAGCCACGGATCAACACGGCTCAGGTTTCGCGCAGCCGTTGCTCGGGGTCGCCAGGAATGGTACTAACGGGCAGGGCTGACGGCAAGGCTTGGCCCAGCAGGCCTGACCTCACGCCCGAGCGCCGGGATCTGCTGCAGGCAAGCTCCTACGATCTGAAAAGGGAAGTAGCGCGGGAGTGGACGGGCTGGCAGGGCGGACCCTCGAACTGCCCCGAGGCGCCTGCCGGGCGCAGGCATCATGGAGAGTATACATACCCAAGGGCAACGGGCGGCAACGCCCGTTGGCTGGACTTTGGCCTTTGACTAAGGGCGCGCGACAGAGAAGTTGGTGATCAGGCGGCTGGCGAGCGGCTTTCCCGATAGTCTTCGGACCTTTAGCTGAAGCGGCAACACCGCAAAGCGATGATGGAGTTGGCGCCATCCACAGTCCAGAACGACCCGGAGCGTTTCAAACGTGCTGCGCGCGCGCTGCTGCTGCTGCTGCTGCTGCTGCTGCTGCTTGCTCCTGCTGCTCCGATCACGGTTTTGCATCCCGCTTCGACCACGCCGGACCCAACGAACAGCCCTTGTTCGCGGAAAGCTGGATAGCGCATCCGTTTGGCATTGCGCGCAAAGTACTCGGCTTCGTTCGCTACGATTCTGGCGAGTTCTGCGCTGGCGACCAGCGCTTCGATCTTGCCTCGGTCCAGCCGATCCAGACAGCGCGCCATCCACCGCTTACGACCTTTTTCGTCCTGGGGGAAAGGTCTGGCCGAAAGTTCCCAGAGATGCTGGCGAGCGCGGAAGAGATCGACGATTTGGATCGCGCTTGGAAAGTGTTGATCGGCGAGATTCCAGATCCAAACGGTGCCATCGCCGATCACGACTTTCTTCTGCGCGCGGCTCCAACCACGCCGCCAGGCTTCGTGGTAGAGCCGTAAGCCGAACGCCTCGGCGGTCTCGATCGCGACGACGTAAGAAGTGGAATCCTCGTCGCGAACGGGCCGGCCCTTTTCATCGACACTGGTTTGAGTGAAGACGCAACCCAGTTTGACCTTGCGCGTGTGCGCCGGTTGGCTTTCCAGCTTGCCCGCGCGGCCTTCGGTTTCCGCTTACACCACGGGCACGCCCGTGCCGTCCATCTCGATGTAGAAGATCGGTGCGGCGGGGGCGCATAGGCGGGCAGTTCCAGTTGCTTGGCCCGGCGGATCTCCTCCTGCTTACAGGCCTCAATGCCAGCGCCGATGGTCTCGGCATGCCGTTCCACCGCTTTAGCGGTGACCGCGACACCGACGCGTAGCCATAGTTGCTCGCGGCCCTGCTCGAAGCTGGTATCGCTGCCCACCACCGCCATCATCCAGCGCACGCCCGGCGAACAGGCGACGCCTTCCACATCCGCCTCCTTCCGTTCTAGAAAAACTCTGCCAGCCTCTTCTCCGCCATCGAAGAACTCTGTGCCGAGCCCTTCCCCGCCTTTACCCAGCAGCGCGTCGCCCAAAGCGCCCAAGCCCTCTCGCTGAGCAGCCTGCTCTGCCTCGGTCGTCACACCGTGACTGGCTTGCTCACCACCGGCGGACAGGAGTTCCTCGATTGGTCTGCCGATTACCGGCTCTTCTCCCAAACCCGCCTCCCATCGAGGAGATCTTCTCCGTCATTCGTCGCGCCGTGCTGCAGCAACTCCCGCCGCAGGCTCCCCTCTGTGTGGCCATCGATGACACGCTCCTCCGCAAGACCGGCATCCGCATCCCTGCCGTCGGCTAGCGCCGCGATCCTCTTGGCCCTCACTTCCAAACCAACTTCGTGCGGGCTCAACGCGTCTTGCAACTCTCTGCCGATATCCCCCTTCCCGGCGGACAACGCCGATTGGTGCCGATCTCTTTTATCCCCGCACCCACGCCCGTCAAGCCTTCGGCTAAAGCTCTCGAATTGTGGCGTTGGAGGGGATAAGATCGTCCAGCAGGCCGTGGTCAGGATTCTCAACCAGATCCATGAGATGAGGATGACTTAGAGGACTTCTCGTACGGGTTCCGGCCGGGACGACAACCGGCATCAAGCGCTGGATGCGCTGATGGTCTGGCTGACACGCAAGCCGCTGAATTGGGGCTGACGGCGGGAGTGTCGGAGGAGGGGGGGTATGCGTGAATCTCAGAAAATCGAAAGTCTCCGCTTGCCTTGCCCGCGCCCCCGCCGGGTGGGGAGGGTGGGAAGGGCACGAGCTTTATCGTCCGGCGGAAGACCGCGGCGATGAAGATGCGCGCCAAGCTTCACGACATCAGAGGGAAGCTGAGGGAACGCCTCCGCGATCCGCTGCGAAGCGTGGGCGAATAGCTGCAACCCGTCGTTCGAGGCTACTTTCAGTACCATGCGGTGCAGGGTAACACACCGACGCTGAGCCCATTCCGGTTCGGCTCGGTGCGTCTGTGGCAGCCGGGAATCTGCCGACACAGCCAGAAGCACCCGCCGAGTTGGGAGCGCCTGGCGGGGTTATTTCGCCGGCGGCTGCCGCAACCACACGTTCTCCACCCATATCCTCAGGTTCGCTTTGACGCCACGATCCAAGGCAGGAGCCTTTGCTTTAATAGCGCCCGCACGGATCTATGCGGGGAGCGACCAGCGATGATCGACCCTGCCGCGACGGGATGCACCACCGCGGCGCGGTCTGCAATGAAGAAGTTCACGGTGCCAGGGTCATTCTGGAACTCGATCTAGTCCGTGCCGGCCCCAGTTCGCCCCCGAATCGGGTTGGTCCGGCTCTGGCGTTTCATGATCGCGTGGCCAGGACAGTAACCCAAAAGGAACCCTCGGCACAGCGGAAGGCGAGCCGCTCGCGAGCCTCCGCCCCGCAGATGCGCAGACAGTAGTCGCTTCCATCCACGACGGAGGGCATGGAAAGTCGGATACCCCGCGTCAACACGCACTTCATGTTGCCGCCGATCATGTTGACCAGCTCGCCAAGCACGTCGCGCACCACGTCATCCACACTGTCGGGCGCGTCCATGGAAAGGAAGCGGCCAGCAAATTGACACGCCTGCCGCCGGTCGCACTCCAGCAGAATCGCTCCGTTCCAATCTCCCGCCATATGGACCACCGCAGTCAAGCGGTCCCCGTGAGGGAACCACGGTTCCCCGTGCTCGCCCACTTCCAGGTTCATCATGGCTCCGAATACGGACTCGACGAACTGCGCCACTTCGCTCGGCGGTATCTTCACGTTCAACTCGGTTGGCATAGTGTGTTCTCAGCGGGCGACATAGACGATGGCGCTTCCCACGGTCTGCCGTTCGAACCACTCCTCGACACCGAACGCCGTCTCGGCTCCGCCCAGCAGCAGCCAGCCACCTCGAAACAGAGTGCCGTGAAGTTCTTTCAATACGTTCTTCTTGGTCTCCGCGTCGAAATAGATCATGACATTGCGGCAGAACACCAGCTCGAAAGGTCCGAGTGGGCCCATGTTCTTGCGCAGATCAATCGTCTCGAAGCGAGCCAGCCCGCGCACCGGCTCGCTCAACTGCCAATCGATGCCGGAACGGTGGAAGTGCTTCACCAGGAGAGCCGCCGGCAGGCCGCGGTTCACTTCAATTTGTTGGTATCTGGCGGCCCGTGCGCGTTCCAGAACTTGCGAGGAAAAGTCGGTGCCGAGGATCTGAACGTTCCAATCGCTGAATCCCTCCTGTAGCAGAAGCATCGCCAGGCTGTAGGCTTCCTGCCCGGTGGATGCCGCGGCAGACCAGAATCGCAACCTCTTTATGTCTCGCCGATCTTCTTTCAGCCGGGGCAGTAGAACGGTCCGGATGGCCTCATAATGGGCGGGATCGCGAAAAAAGTAAGTTTCGTTGGTCGTCATGGCCTCGACGACCTGGCGGCCGACCGCTGTCTCTTGCGTGGCCTGGAGGAGCGCGCACAAGTCGTTGATGGAGCCGAGGCCGAGTTGCCGCACGAGCGGCGCGAGGCGGCTTTCGAACAGGTAATGCTTGTTTTCCTCGAGCACGATGCCCGCTTGAGAGTAGACATGCTGCTGGAGGAACCTGTAATTCTCCGAGTGGATCTCCGAGGCTGAGGTTTGGCTTTGCATCCGGTTCCCTTTAACTTCGGTCTGCCATCCGCAGGATCTCCGGCACAACTTGATCGAGGGGCAGAACGCGTTCGGCAAGTCCCGCATTCACCACCGCGCCGGGCATCCCCCAGACGACGCTGGAATCCTCGTCTTGCGCCAAGACGCTCGCCCCTTGTGCTTTGAGAATCTCCGCACCGCGCAACCCATCTTGCCCCATGCCGGTCAGAACTACGGCGATGACCGCGCCGCCATACACATCGCCGATCGAGGTGAATAGCGCATCGACGGCGGGCCGGCAGGAGTTCAGCGGCGGCGCCTGATCCAGAAACACGCGCACTCCTCCGGCGTTGGAAGCCACCTTGAGATGAAAGTCTCCGGGTGCAATCAGGATTTTGCCGGCTTCCACGGGTGCACCCTGGCTGGCTTCTTCAACTGGCAGCTTGCAGGAGACGTGAAGGCGCTCGGCGAGCAAGCGGGTAAAAAGAGGCGGCATGTGCTGCACCACCAGGACTGGCAATGGGAACCCGGCCGGCAACTCGGGCAGGATGGAGCCCAATGCCGTTGGCCCTCCTGTGGAGACTCCGATCACAAGAACTTTGGGCCGGACCTTGGCGCTCCAGGGGACCGGCGTACTCCACTGGGCTGCCTGCGCGGCTGGGACATGCCCCGTTTGCGGTTGTGCCACCAAGCGGGTTTGCGCCGGCACATGGAAGAACTGTCTGATCTTCGGGACTAGCTCCTCCCGCAGCCGCGCCATCGAGCGATCAAGCGACCCTTCGTTGGAAGCCTTGGTCACGTAGTCGTCTGCGCCCAGGGTCAATGCTTCCAGGGTCACCTCCGCGCCGCGCTCGGTGAGCGTGCTGAACATGATGACCCGCAGTTGAGGATACTCGCGCCGGACGTGCCGCAACGTTTCCAGTCCGTCCATCTCCGGCATCTCGATGTCCAACGTCAGGACATCGGGGTTCAACTGCGGTATCCGCTGCAGTGCGACGGCGCCATTCGAAGCCGCCCCCACGACATCCACTGAGGGATCCTGATCCAGAGCATGAGTTACCAGGCGGCGGATGACCACAGAGTCGTCCACCACCAGCACACGAATCCGCTCTCCGGGCCGGAGCATTCGCTTGTTCAGCACAGGCATGTCTTGCACCCTCTAGGGACGAACCCCCACAAGCTGGAGCTTTTCCACGAGGATGTCTTTGGTGAACGGCTTCATGACATACTCGTTGGCGCCCGCCTCCAGTGCCGCCGCCATTTGATCTAGCTCGGTTTCGGTGGTGACCATGACCACTACCAGCGAAGACAGTTCCGGTTTCTGCCGCAACTGCTTGAGTAGTTCCAGCCCATTGATCTCGGGCATATTCCAATCCGCCAGCACCAGCGACACCGCAGTTTTCTCGATTTCGATCACCTCCAGAGCTTCTCGTCCGTTGGCCGCCTCACGAACCTCGAAGCCGAGCTCCTTCAAGGTCCGGGAGAGGATCATCCGAACGGCGCGCGAATCGTCCACAACCAAAGCTTTGGCCATCATTTCACCGTGTTCGCTGACTGTTTAGGCAGCCCGGCGGATGACGACCGCCGGGCTGCACCCCAGTCTGGTTCTCAGACACTGAATTGCGAAACGACCTTCTGTAGCCCGGCCGCCATCCGACTCAACTCCTGCGAGGCTTTCTGGGTGTCGTTGGCGCCCTGCGTGGTATTCTTCGCGGCCACGGCCACGCCGCCGATGTTCTTGGCGATGTCACTGACCCCCTTGGCTGCTTCAGTCACGCTGCGGCCGATCTCTTTGGTGGTCACCGTCTGTTCTTCCACCGCCGATGCGATGCTGTTGGAGATGTCATTGATCTGGTTGATAATAGTACCGATTTCCTCGATCGCTTTGACGGCGCCCTTGGTATCGCCCTGGATTGCATCGATCTTCTGGCCGATATCCTCGGTGGCTTTGGCGGTTTGTTTGGCGAGCTCCTTGACTTCGTTGGCCACCACCGCGAAGCCTTTACCCGCTTCCCCGGCGCGCGCCGCTTCTATGGTCGCATTGAGCGCCAGCAGGTTGGTTTGCTGCGCGATCGAGGTAATCACCTTGATCACATTGCCGATCTCCTGGCTGGATTCTCCCAGCTTCCTCACGGTTTCGTTAGTGGAATGCGCCACGCTGACGGCGTTCTTAGCCACCCGAGCTGACTCGTTGGCGTTCTTGGCGATCTCGCGGATTGAAGCTTGCATCTCTTCGGAGGATGAAGCCACCGAAGAGACGTTCTTCGACACCTGCTCGCTGGCCGCGGAGACGACATTGGCCTGGGTTGCGGTCTCCTCCGCGTTGCCCGACATCTGTTGGCTCACCGCGGACATCTCCTCGGAAGAGGAGGCCAGGGCCTGCGCATTCTGGCTGAAGTGTCGCATGTTGTCCTGAAGGTCAGCCGCCATCCGATTGATGTCCTCCTTGAGTTGTGCGAAGTCGCCCTGGTGCTCGCCCTCCACTCGGGCCTTGAGGTCTTTGGCGGCGATCTTACCGAGGACCAATGAAGCAGCCCGAATCGGTTTTACCACTGCGTCCAGCGTGCTGTTGACTCCCTCGACGATCTTGCGGAAGTCGCCCTGATGCTTGGCCGCGTCGGCGCGGGTAGCCAGTTTGCCTTCCACCGCCGCCTTCACCAACAGGTCGGTGTCGTTGACCAGCGCGCTGACGGCGTCGATACAGGTGTTCAGGTTGTTCTTGATTTCGTTGAAATCGCCGTGGTACGTATCGGTGATTTTGGGTGGTATGTCGCCCTTCGAGATGCGGTCCACATACTCGGCGGATACGTTCAACGGTTTGATGACGTTGTCCAGCGTGAGGTTGAAGCCTTCGATGACCTTCTTGAAGTCGCCCTGGTGCTTGGCCGCGTCGGCGCGTGTGGCCAGTTTGCCTTCCAGCGCCGCCTGCGTCAGTCCCACGCCGT
>JBELAO010000034.1:0-54839 GCA_049508735.1 Bryobacteraceae bacterium
AATAGTCTGCTGCGCTTCCTGAACATCCCTGATTCGCACGGGTCCCTGAGCCGCCATGTCTTCCTTGAGCATCTCGGATGCCCGGGCAGACATGAACGACGTGAAGTGGTTTTGAAGTTGCGGAGTACAGCCTTTGAGGGCCACCCGGAGTACCTTCTGGTCTATCTTACTGAGAACCTTCTTCATCCCCTCGGAATCCAGGTTGAGGAGGTCGTCAAACACGAACATCAGGTTTCGGATTGCCTGCCCTAGGTTGGCGTTTTCCTGGGTAATCTCATTCAGAATGACATCGCTCGTCGCCGCGTCAACCCGATTCAGGACTTCTACTACCGCTCGAACGCCGCCGAAGGACTCGAGGCTCGACTCTCCGAGTAGCCGCAGCCGGGAACTGAGAGTCTTAGCTATCTTGTTGACCACGTCCGGAGAGATCTGATCCAGCACGGCCATGCGGCTGACCACCTCGGCCCGCACTGTATCAGGCAGACCGATCAGCAATTTGGCGGCGTGGGAGGGGCCCAAGTGCGATAGAACTAACGCGATGGTCTGCGGGTGCTCGCGCTGAACCACCTTGGCCAAATGCTGCGGGTCGGCTTTTTGCAGCGTATCGATGCCTGCAGTCTGGGTCCCCAGCGACTTCAGGACGCGATCGGCTATGCGCTTGCCAGTTTCAGCTCCAAATGCCGCGATGAGAACCGATGTTGCGTACTCGACGCCCCCGGAACTCAGAAGCTGTCCATGGTCCAGTGCGTCCGCGAAGCGCTCCGAGACATATTGCCGTTCTTCGGATGTTGCGGTCGTTAGAAGGCTGATTTCGCGGGTCACCTCGTGGACCTCATCCTCCGACATGAGGCGGAGGCAGGCCGCGCAGTTTTCGTCACCGATGCTGGTCAGGAATATGGCCGCCTTCCGCACGCCCGTCATCTGGAACTTCGCAGGCGCGTTCGGCGGGGGCGCCGACGCAGACGGTGACGACGCTGGTGAGTTCATTGTTGCCATCCGATGTCAGCCACAGCACGTTCCTCGCCAAATGGGGCTGCCTCCGATGCCCGGCAGGATACGCAACCGTAAGAATACAGGTCTCTTTGTTTGTGTCTTTTCCGACTGTCAAGAAATTGACATGTCAACCACAATACAGGCGGGTCCGGTCTGAGGACGCAAGCCTGAGAGCCGCGCGCGAACCCGCTTGTTCGGCATTCTAATTGCTCGCTTCCTGGTCGGAAACCACCATGGCCCTGATTCGCGAAGCCTCACTCGATGCGGTAGAGAACTTTCGCGACCTATCCGTGGTCGTGGAAGCGCGCTTTGACGAGCGCTTGATGGATGTCCGGGAGGTTCTGGCGATCCAGCCCGACGCTGTCATTCCGTTAGGCCGGCCAGCCGGCGAAACGCTGAGTGTCTATGTCGGCAATGTGGCTCTCGCGTCAGCGGAAGTGATTGTCATCGAAGACCGCCTGGCCCTTCGCATTACCGAGTTCGAGAGGTTCGACCCGTGACGAATGACGGTACCCGCGGCAGTTCCGATGCCCCTGATGCTGAGGTGTCCACGCAGTCGATGGCTTCCTGGGCGGACTCCCTCGCAATCGTCCTAGAGTCCATGATCGGCTATCGCCCGACGGTCGAGTTCCACGCGTTGCCTGCAAAAGACTTGGCTAAAGGCTTGGACTGGTGGGGCCAGTCGTTGAGCATTCAAGAGGAACCATCGTTTTGGATCGGCATTCCGGCCGAATCCTGGGCCGATCTCGGGCGTTTGACTCTTGCCGCCCTTGGTGTCGAGAAGCCGACGGATAGTGATTCTACGTCTACGTGCCGCGACTTGATGGCTCAGACGAACTCATTGGTGGCCAGCGAGTTAGCCCGCCGCTTTGGAAAAGAGATCACGGGCGGCGAAGCCATTCCGGGCGGTCAGCCCCCTGCGGACGGAGCCACGGCTTTCGTCTGGTCTCTGGAAGCCGGACCGACGTCCCTGGAGGGAGCAGCGGTTTGGTCTGAAACAGTCCTTCGCCACTGCTCCGGTTCCATGGTGGACCCGGCCGCCCCCAAGACCGGCGCAGAGGAGGGTACACAAACTTCCGCCGGTGTGGCGCTGCGGTTCGACGGCCGGACCGTGGACTCCGTCCCCAAGCTCGACCTGAAGGTCAAGTTCATTCTGGGCCGCACCACCCTGCCTCTGCGCGAAGTGTGCAAACTGAACGTCGGCTCCGTGATTGAGCTGGACCATTCGGCCATCGAGCCCGCCGATGTCGTCATCCGCGACCGAGTGTTGGCTCGCGGCCAGGTAGTCGTCGTAAACGGCAACTACGGACTCAAGATTTTGCCGCACCAATAGTGAGAACTCGCCAAGGAGACTGCGCCTTGAAACATCAACTCAGCCAACAGGAAATCGATAGTTTCTTCGATGCCGCTACCGGTGCGCACCCAGCTACCGGCGCCGCCGCGGTCCCCTTCGATTTCCGTCGCCTTGACCGCATTCCGAAATCGCAGGTCAGCGCCATCCACCTCCTGCACGAAGCCTTCGTCAGCAACCTCAGTTCGAGTCTGACCGTGTACTTGCGCTCCTTCGTTTCAGGCACCCTCATCAGCGTTGAGCAGTTGCCATACTCCGACTTTGCGGCGGCCTTGCCCACGCCCACCTGCCTGGTCTACCTGAACATGGATCCCTTCCAGGGTCATGCGCTCATGGAATTCAATCCCAGCTTGATCGTGCCGATCCTGGACCTTGTGCTCGGTGGCAGCGGAAAGACCAAAGCCGAGATGGACCGTGAAATTACCGAGGTGGAGAAGACCTTGCTCGATGGCTTCTTCCATATCGTCACTAATGATCTGCGTGAAACCTGGAAGCCGGTTGGCGATGTGAGCTTCGCGATGAGCAGCATTGAGACTAGCCCCCAACTCTCCGGCAGATTCGTACCGACCGAAGCGGTAGTCGCTATCGCGATGGAACTCCGAATCGGAGAGACGGCGGGGATGGTGAACCTGGCGATTCCCTCCCTCACCTTGAAAACTATGGGGCAGAGGTTTGACCAACAGTGGACCAGCCATCGGGCGGAGAATCCTGCCATCGAGCTCGCCATTAAGCGAAAGCTGGCTCGTGACTTGAAAATGACCTTGGAATGCGAGTTCTCGCGCGTGAGCGCAAGCCTGGGCAATCTCTTGACTCTTTCTGCCGGTGACGTCCTTGTGCTGGGACCGGAGTTCGATGGAATTGTGGATATCCGGGTAAACGGAACCTCCAAATTCACAGGCTCCTTGGGCGTCTCCCCAAAGAACAGGTTGATGGTCGAGTTGAGGTAGGCCGGCCGGCCACAGCAAGCATCACCGATTTCACAGCCTTACGTGCAATACAATGAAATAGAAAGGCTTGGGCCCTTAGCTCAGCTGGTTAGAGCAGCGGACTCATAATCCGTTGGTCGAAGGTTCAAATCCTTCAGGGCCCACCACCTTCCATTCGCCTTCCACTCCCCGATACGGCCGTGATACGCTCTCCTTGTGCATACACGCGCCTTGCCCATTGCCTGCCTGTTCTTTGCGTGGCTTCTCGCCGCGCAGGACCGGCCGCTCACTTCCCTGCCCTACACGCCGAGCCTCGAACTGAAATTTCTCGATCGCACGGCTGACCCGTGCGTGGATTTCTATCGCTTCTCCTGCGGCAGTTGGAACAAGCTGAATCCGATTCCGCCCGACCAGGCGAGCTGGAACGTCTACCGCAAACTGTCCACCGAGAACATGCAGTACCTGTGGGGAATGCTCGAAGAGTATGCCAGGCCGGCGCCGGGCCGCACGCCTAACCAGCAGAAGATCGGCGATTATTTCGCCGCTTGCATGGATGAGGCCGCCATCGAGAAAGCCGGCGCGCGCCCGCTGGAGGCGAGCTTGGGCGAGATCGCCTCCCTCAAGAGTGCCGGCGATCTGGCGCCGCTCCTGGCGCGGCTGCACCTGGTTTCCGGCTCGGCTCTTTTCGGCTTCGGCTCGAATCAGGATTTCGCCGACTCCGAACAGGTAATCGCCTTCGCCGGCGCGGGCGGACTGGGCCTGCCCGACCGCGACTACTACGTCAAGACCGACACCAAATCCATCGAGACACGCGAGCGCTATCTCGATCACGTGGCTCGCATGTTCGGCTTGTTGGGCGATCGGCCGGCGGCCGCGCGCGCGGAGGCCGCCACCGTAATGGCGATCGAAACCGCGCTGGCCAAAGCGTCGCTCACCCGCGTGGAGCTGCGCGACCCGTACAACCTGTTCCACAAGTTGTCAACCGCCGATCTCGAGAGGCTGATGCCGCATTTCGACTGGCCGCAATACTGGCAGACCATTGGCCTCGCCGTGCCCGCGGTGGTCAACGTGACCGAGCCCAAGTTCTTCGGCGAAGTCGATACGTTGATCAAGACGCGTCCCACGGCCGATTGGAAGACCTACCTGCGCTGGCACCTGGTGAACGATCGCGCGGCCTACCTCGGCAAAGCGTTCGTCACCGCGGATTTCGATTTCTACAGCAAGTACCTGCGCGACGTGAAGGAGATGGAACCGCGCTGGAAACGCTGCGTGCGGCGCGTGGATCGGGACCTCGGCGAAGCGCTGGGCCAGGTGTTCGTGGAAAAGACATTCACTCCCGAGACCAAGGCCAGCGCCGTCGCCATGACGCGCGAAATCGAAAAGACCATGGAAGCCGACATTCGGCAGCTCACCTGGATGGGCGAAGCGACCAAGCAGAAGGCGCTCGATAAATTGCACGGCGTGGTGAATAAGATCGGCTATCCGAACCAATGGCGCGACTACAGTTCGGTCGTCATCGCGCCCGATGACTACGCGGGAGACGCCGCCCGCTGCGACGCTTTCGAAAATCGGCGGCAGCTCGCCAAGATCGGCAAGCCGGTGGATCGCGGCGAGTGGGGAATGACGCCGCCCACCGTCAACGCCTACTACGACCCGCAGATGAACGACATCAACTTTCCGGCCGGCGTGCTGGAGCCGCCGCTTTACGATCCGAAAATGGACGACGCGCCCAACTACGGCAACACCGGCGCCACCATCGGCCACGAGTTGACGCACGGTTTCGACGACGAGGGCCGCCAGTTCGACGCCAAGGGCAACCTCAAGGATTGGTGGACCAAGCAGGATGCCGACGCTTTCGTCGCGCGCGCCGCGTGCGTTTCCACGCAATATTCCGAATACACCGTGATCGACGACATCAAGATCAACGGCAAACTGACGCTCGGCGAAGATGTAGCCGACCTGGGCGGCACGCTGCTGGCCTACATGGCGTGGAAGGACGCGACCAAGGACCAGAAACTCGCGCCGATCGACGGATTCACTCCCGACCAACGTTATTTCATCGGCATGGCGCAATGGGCGTGCGGCGACGAGCGGGCGGCCAACAAGCGCCTGCACGCGCTCACCGATCCGCATTCGCCCGAGCAATACCGCATCAACGGCGTAGTTTCCAACATGCCGGAGTTCGCCAAAGCTTTCGCATGCAAGCCGGGCCAGCCGATGGTGCGCTCGAACGCCTGCCGCGTGTGGTGAGCTGAAACGCATCGCTCGGCGCCGCAGGAATTGTGGGGCGGGTCCCCTGACCCGCGCCGAGCCCCCCGGCTCGGCTGCCGGATTCCGGCGGGCCGGCGCGAGTGAGGGCTAGCTTCGCCACAATCGCGGTCCGATAATCCTGAGAACTAGCGCCCACCCGCGGCACTACCTGACATCCAATGGCACGAACGTTGGTAGTGGCGCTGGCCGGCTTGGGCTTGCCGCTGGCGCTGGCGGCCGCCGAGCCGGGTTTCAAGGTCGAACTGGTGGGCGGAACGCCGGGCCAGTTCCCCGCCCGGGCCAGCATCCGGCTGGACCTCTCCGATGCCGATTCCATGCTGTTGCGCGCGGACAAAAGCGAGTTGCGCGTGTCGTATCAAAAGGTCAACACGCTCGAATACGGCCAGACCGTCAGCCGGCGGTACGCCGCTGCCGTGCTGATTTCCCCGGTGCTGCTGTTGAGCAAGTCGCGCAAGCACTTCGTAACGCTCGGGTTTACCGACGGCGAGGGGAAGCAACAGGCGCTCGTGCTGCGCGTGGATAAGGGCGACATACGCAGCGTGCTGGCCGGCCTGGAAGCGCGCACCGGCCGGCGCGTCGAGTTCCTGGATGACGATGCGCGCAAGGCGGGCAAAGGATGAAATCGTTCCTTCTATTGGCAACCGTGTTGGCAGCGCCTCTGGTAAGCGTTGCGGGAGATGACGCGGCTTCCACCATCGAAGCCGGCAATCTGCGGCAGTTGCTCTCCGTCCACCGCATTTACGTCGACCGGCTCACCGGCGGCGATACCGCCGCACAAATGCGCGACATCCTGATCAGCAGCCTGGCCGCTTCCAAGCTTTTCGTCCTCACCGAAAAGGAGGAGCGCGCCGACGCCGTCCTCCGCGGTGCGGCCGAGGACCTGGTCTTCACCGAGACCCACCAATCGTCCGACGGCATCAACGCCCACATGAGCCTCAGCAATCGTACCGGCTCCGGATACAACTCCTCCAAAGGCAGCGCAGCCGGCCTGGGAATCGGCGACAACGAATCCGACCGTTCCGCCGAGCGGCGCCATGAGGCGCTGGCTGCCGTCCGCCTGGTCAATAAGGATGGCGACGTGATCTGGTCCACCACCCAGGAAAGCCTCGGCGCCAGGTTCCACGGCGCCAGCGCCGACGTGGCCGAGAAGATCACCAGCCAACTGAAGGAAGACTTCGACCGCGCCGGGAAGCCGCGTTAGGTGTTGCTGGTCGAGCCGGCCCGCGGCGCTCGACCGCGCGGTCCTCTTTGTCCATCCGTCGCAATGACCGCTCCCCGACGGTCGCGGCTCCAAAAGCAATCGGAGCCGCGACCACAATCGGAGCCGCGACCGAAGGGAGCGGTCAAGCTTCGTCCGGATGCGCTTTGCCAAACCCTTATTGTGCCGCACCAACCCGAGCACCGTGGCGCGGCTTGCCCGTGCACCATCCGGGGCCGTCAGGCCTGCAGAGCCGAGAGTCATCTCGGCTTTTCCTTCTCGCCGCGCCGGCGCGACTTTCAACCGAGCGGTCAAGCTTCGTCCTGATATTCCCTGTCAAACCCCTACTGTGCCCGGACCGGATGGAAACCCTCAGCTTCGAGCGCCGCTTTTGCCTTGGCAAGCGAAGCATCATCCGGGTATGGTCCCACCAGCACTTGTGTCAAGCTGGGCCTGTACGCTCGGACAGGGTACGCAACCGCCGGAAAGCCCCTGCCCCGAAGTGATTGGGCATCGGACCCCGCCGCATCGCTGGCGCCTGTCATCACCTGCCAATAAGCCCCGTGCGACGCCGGCGCCGCAGTCATATGGAAGTCGTCCGTCTTACCGGTGTCGGTGAACTCGGCCTCGATGTCGTATCCCAACCCGTCGATGTGCGTATAGCGCCACACCTGTCGCAACACATTCTTCGTCATGCTAACCGAAATCTGATCCGGTGGGCCGTACGTAATGTAAATGCGGCCGCGATCGGTCTTCCACCCGGGCACGCTCGATGCGAAATGCTCGTTCGCGTAAGCGATGCGGCGGTAGTATTCCTGCTTGAATACGTTCGGCCCGCTGCCTGGCGGGTCGCGCCGCTGCCAGAACTTCTCGATGAACTGGTCGCGGTCCGCATCGGAATTCAAGGCGAGAAAGTCGCGCCGTTCCTGGTCGGTGATAAGGTACGCCACGTCTTCGTTCAACCACTTCTGATAAGCCAACCCGAGTTCGGCCGGGGACTGTGGCCGTGACGATTGCCCCGCTTGCGCGAGCGCACCCTCGTTCCCCTGGCCCCAGTACTTCGATGCGCGCGCCACGCCGATCGCCACTCCCTGTTCGAATTCCTTCTCCACTTTCTCCGCCTGCTGCAGTTCCTTCTCGATTTCCGCGAACGACTGATCGCTGAACGCCGCGCGCGCCTTCTGCAAAGCCTGGTCCGCCCGTGCGAGCTGTTGCTGTTCCTGCCGGAGCGCTTCATCGACCTTGCCGTTGCTGAGCTCCTGCAATTGCTTCTCGACTTCCTGGAGTTGCTGCGATTTTCCCGCCTGCTGCGCCGCCAATCGCTTGAGCAGCGTTGCCATCCGCTGCTCGTCGAGAAGTTCATGCGATTCGCCCGCGCGAGACTCAAACTCCTTGAGCGTGGCTTCCATTTTCCGCATTTGCTCCTCCGCTTGCGCGAAATCGCCGGAATGGCCGTCACCATTCCGCAGGGAGCGCTGGATTTCCGCGGCATTGCGCCGGAGCGTTTCCTGCGCCTGCTTGATCGCCTGCTCCGCCTCCTTGATTTCCTGCTGTCTTCCCGCCAGCGCCCCTTCCAACTCTTCGAGACTCCGGCGCGCCGGCTCAATTCCCTGCGCCGGTTCCTGCTTGTCCGCGGCCGATTCCGCCGGCGCAGGCGCCTGCGCAAAGCTCCTGGCGGGCGGCCACATCACCAATGCGGTGGCAACGGCAGCCACCAGCACTAACGCTCCCGCCAGCGCTGAGGCTCGGGCGGTCGGAATCCGCTCCGGCGCGGGCTCTCCTAACAGTCTGCGTATGCGTCTCACCAGGTTTCCTCCATTGGCCGCCGCTGCGGCATAGCCGGCCACCCACCGGCTTTGCTCCAGCGTGGTCAGCGCCGCCGCGTATGCCCGCGCATCGGGCCGCAGCGCCACCACCACGTCGTCACAAGCATACTCACGCTCGGCGCGCACCACCGCGCTGATCCACCACGCTGCCGGGTGGAAAAAGAACAAGCCTTCGATCAAACTCTGTGCGATGCCGACCAGGTAATCCGCGCGCCGGATATGAGCCAATTCGTGGATCAAGATGGCCTCCACCTGTTGCACGCTCAGGCCGGCCAGTGCGCCCAGCGGCATCAGAATCACCGGACGCCAGTAGCCGATCACTTGCGGCACGCCGGCCAGACAGGATTCGAGCAACTCGACCGGTTGCGAAACGCGCACCGCCGCGGCAAGTTCGCCAAGGCGCTGTTGCCACTCCGGCGGCGCCGCGCACACGCCGCACCGCCGCATGCGGTCGACGCGCACCCATCCCGCCAGGCGGAACGCGTAAAACAGAATCACGCCACTCATCCATACTGGCGCCAGCCACGCCAGCCAATCGACAGGCGCAGCCGGCGCGCCCTGGGCGATCACCGGAGTGAAGACCATTCGCGGCGCCGGCGCCGGCAGTACCGCGATCGAATGGCTTCTACCCAGCGAAAGCGCCAGCGTAATTCCGAATGCGACCGGCAGGGCCAGCAAACAGGCCGTGGCCGCCTGGTGGCGCCAGCGCGAGCTTCGCTCCTCGCCCAGAAACAGCAGAACCCGAAGTGCCGCGGCAACCACCGCGCCTTGCCACAAGAAATGCGCCAGCGCGCGCCCCAGCGCATGCGCGAGCGGCGCGGCGAGCCACAGATCGAGTCTCATGGCTTGTCCTCATATCCCCCGACCAGTTTGCGCAGTTCGGCCAGTTCCGCCGCCGAAGCCTTCCGCGCCGCCAGCGCTCCCACCAGTAGGCTGCTGGCCGAGCCGGCGAAAGCCCGCTCCAGCAAATCGCCCGCCAGTTGCCGCTGCGTCCATTCGCGCGGACGGCTGGCGGAGTAAATGTGCGCCCGCTGCTTTTCGTCGCGCTTCACCAGTCCTTTATCGGTCATGATTTGCATCAGCTTCAAGACCGTGGTGTAGTGCGCCGGGCGGCGGCGGGAAATGGTGGAATGCACGTCGCGGACTGTGGCCGGTCCTCGGCTCCACAGCACCGTCAGAATTTCCAGTTCGGCATCGGTAGGCCGCGGCAGTTCGTTCGATTTTGCCATCTACGAAGACCTTACTACGAAAACATTCGTTGGTCAAGGGTTTTTGGTGGGGCGCGCTTTAGCTTGCCCAAGAAACACCAAAGGCACGATGAGCCACGGATGAACACAGATGGACACCGATTGAAAAGAACTGTTTTATCCGTGTTCATCCGTGTTCATCGGTGGCCCAAGGATTCTTGCCGGACTTTTTCAGCAGCCTCTTTAGCTTTGCCGCTGGTCTCTATAATCGAAGCATGCCTCTCGCCCGCGGGGCCCTCGCCGCCCTGCGCATTCTGCTGCTGGCCTGGATCGTCATCCTCTGGGCGCCGCTCGCCACCGAAAAAACCGGCCCCGACCGCGCGGGTAACCTGACCGCCAATCCTTCGTTCGAAATTCTCACCGAACCCAACGCGGCCGGTCAGGCATTCGCCGGTTGGGAAGACTCGAAAGCCGAAGGCGGCTGTTCGTTCGCGGTTGGCCTGGTGGCGCACACAGGCCGCACCTCGGCGCTGCTCGATTGCGCATCGGCCGGCGAAATCCGCCTCGGCCAGCAACGCGAGTTCGCGCCCGGCCGTTATTCGATCGGTGCCTACCTGCGTGGCCTCGACATTGCGCGCGCCGGAGCGAATAGCGCCATCGTATTCGCCTTCAATGGCCGGCGCATCGACATAAACATAACCGGCACTTTCGGCTGGACGCGATTGACTTACGTCGCCGACATCGAGAAACGAACCCGCACCGGTCCCTCATTTGAACTGTCTGCGCCAGGCTTGCTGTGGATTGACGACGTATCGATCGAGCGCGTCGGCGCCGGCGTCCCACTGTCCGGCTCCGCCGAGTGGGGCGGCCAGGAAGCGCCCATCGCGCCTCCGGGCCCGCTCGGCCGTGGCGAAGTCCATTGTCCCAAGTGCCGTTTCCGGAATATGCCCGCCTGGCAAAGATGCTACGCCTGCGGCGCCACACTTGCGGTCACGCCAGCGCAAAATGCCGGGCCGGCAGAGAGAGTGGTGACTTCCTTCGAACAAAGCAATCCCTTCACCGGCGGCGTGGTGGTGGAGGAACACGGACACGGCGGCCGGAAAGCGCTGCGCATCGACAAGGGCTACGTTGCGATGCGCCAGCCGCAGGATTGGTCCGGCTATGACGTGCTCCAGATGGACTTGTATACGGAGGCGCGCGACCCGCTGCCGATCGCGCTCGAATTCTGGGATAGCGGCACCACCGGCTACTGGAGCCGCGTCAATTACAACGCCGTCGCGCCGCCCGGCGCGAGCACGCTGACGATTCCGCTGCGGGACCTGGCAGTCGGCGAGCGGAACCGCCCCGGGCGCAACCTGATGCTCGGCGCCATCACTCGCGTAGTGGTGTCTTTGGGCGATGCGCCGGCCGCGCCGCTCTTCCTCTCCAGGCTGCGGCTGGAACGCGACACAGCCATCGAAGGGGCCCGGTTTGACGGGCTAATCGCGTTCGCTCTCGGCGACGGACCGGCGATGAATGGCTTCACCGCCATTACCCCCGCCACGCTCTACAATCCCGGCCGAGGCTACGGCCTGAAGCAAGCGCGCATCTGGCGGCCGTTGGACGCCCTCGATTCGGACCCGTTGTACCGGCGGTCTCTCGCCATCGAATCGGGCGGCCTGGCGGTGGATCTGCCGAACGGCAAATACCGCGTCTTCGTCAACATCGACAGCCCGGCGGGATTCTGGGGCGAATACCAGATCTATCGCGACCGCTCCATCCGCGCGCAAGGCAAAGTGGTGCTTTCCGAACACCAGGATTTCGCATCGTTCCGGAGGAAGTATTTTCAATTCTGGGATCGGGACGATCTGCCGACCG
The DNA here is from genome assembly GCA_049508735.1 of Bryobacteraceae bacterium. Taxonomy (GTDB): domain Bacteria; phylum Acidobacteriota; class Terriglobia; order Bryobacterales; family Bryobacteraceae; genus Bog-375. Next base: position 11,610 of record JBELAO010000034.1, read on the forward strand.
ACAACACTTTCGATAAGTACGACCGCGCGCACTTTCACGGGAAGCTGTTCGACGTGTCCGTCACCAACGGCCAACTGTACTTGGAATTCACCGGCGAGAACCGGGCTTCGAGCGTTTCCGCCATCGTCATTTTTCCCGTGGCCCAGGCCGCCCAGGGCGCGCGTTTCCTCGACGCCGTGCGGCAAGAGCGGCGCTTCTATTTCGACAACGCACACAAGCGCGTGCTGCACCGGCCGGTCGGTGACGCTCCCCAGCCAACCGCGGAGGATGCCGCGCGCGGGTATCTGGTGTTCCATCGCGATTTCATGCGGGACGTGTACTATGACGACACGCCCTTCCCCGGCGAAGTGATGAACGAGCTGACCGCGGAAGCCTTCCCCGGTCAAGACACGCCGGTACCGGTTTCGATCCTGCCGTTGAGGGATTTGGGCCGCGGCGCCGTCACGGTCAGCGCATTGAGCGGACCACGCGCCACCATTCCAGCCGCCGCGATCGACGCCGGATATGTCTCCTACCGTCTCAGCCGTGTGACGATGGATGGCGCCGTCTATACAATCGCGCCGCGGCTCATCGTTCCGCGAAACAGCGTCGACATGCCGCAGCGCCTGGCGCGGACCTTCTGGTTGACCATCCACACGCCGGCCGCCACAAGCCCGGGTGAATATATAGGCCAGGTGATCTTCACTTCGCAGAAGGGCGCGCCACTGCGGATTCCGCTGCGGTTCACCGTCCACAAAGGCACGCTCGACGCCGCGGATATTCCGGCCGGTCCCTGGGGCGGCGCCATCGGCATACCCTGGTTCGCCGGCGATCCGGCCACATCCGCCTTCGGCTCTGAAATGACCGCCAAGAGCCTGCGCTCCCTGCGCGCGCACGGCTTCACGATGTTTTCCGGCATTCCGCACGTTGTCTACCGGGGCTTTGCGAACGACGAACCAGTGCTCGATTTCGATCTCGCGGATCGCGAAATGCGGGACGCCAAGAGCCTTGGGTTTCTGGCCGTCAATTCCTACGGCGCCGGCGTAATCGGCTTGGACCCTTACCAGCGGGACACCGCGAAAATGATCGAAGCCGGCTTCACCGATTACAGCGGCTTCATCAAAGCGATTTACTCCGATATCGAACAGCACGCTCGGGAAAATGGCTGGCTGCCCGTGTACTGGAATCTCGGCGATGAGCCAATCGGCGACGCGATCCGCCAATCCACCGACAATGCCGAGGCTTACCGCCGCGCGTTCCCGGTGGCTCCGCCCCTCTTCACCGCGGCCCTGAGCCTGCAAGGGCGCGGTGAAAGCGACCCGGATTTCGTTCTCGCGCGTACGCTGGGCGTTCCCGCTCTGGCTTCCTACAGCGAACGGGAAATCGGCCTGCTCCGCCAGCGCGGCGGCGGGTGGGGCGCCTACAACGGCGGCAATCGCTGGACCTACGGCGTACATCTCTACAAAGCCGCCAAACAGTTCGGCTTGCAGTTCCGCCTGGCCTGGCATTGGAACGCGGTGGCGGGCGATCCCTATTACGCTCTCGATTGCCGTGAGGACGATTATGCTTGGGCCAACGCGGCGCCGGATGGCCAGCTCGTTCCATCGGTGGAGTTCGCCCGCATCAGCGCCGGCCTCGACGATTACCGCTTGCTGGTGACTCTGGCGCGATTGGCCCAAGCCAGGCGCGGCTCGCCCGCCGCGATGGCAGCGCAACGTTTGATCGCCACCCGTATGGCGGCCTTTCATTTGGAGGACCGCGATCACGACCGCCTCTTCGGCGTCGACGATTGGGCCGCGTTTCGCCGCCAGCTCGTGAATGCGATCGAGACGCTCGAATAGCTGCCGCACCGGTATCATGAAAGGATCCGAGTTCTCAAAACCAATGACCAACGCATTTATAGAGGAACAGCCGCTCCCGCTCTGGGAACGCTACGCCGACCAGTTTCCGGTTCGCCGGAATCTCATTTATCTCAACCACGCCGCCGTGGCGCCGCTATCCAGGCCGGCGGCCGAAGCCATGCAGAACTTGGCCGATGACTGCACCCGCTTCGGCAGCCTGCATTACGACCAATGGATGACCGCCTACGAAGGCCTGCGCGTGGCGGCCGCGCGGTTGATCGGAGCCGGCCGTTCGGAAATCGCGCTGGTGAAGAACACCTCGGAAGGAATCGCAACCGTGGCGCTGGGCCTCGATTGGAAGCCCGGCGACCGCATGGTCGGTTTTCGCGAGGAGTTCCCCGCCAACTTCTACCCGTGGAAGCGCCTCGAAGCCACGGGCGTGACCGTCACCTGGCTGAGCGTCACCGATCCCCTCGAGCGGATTGAGGCCGCTTGCCGCGGCGCGCGCCTGCTGGCCATCAGCTTCGTGCAGTTTCTCACCGGCTACAGGGCGCCGCTCGAAACCATCGGTGAGATTTGCCGGCGCAACAACTGTATCTTTTTGGTGGATGCCATTCAAGGCTTAGGCGCGTTTCCCATCGATGTCGAGGCCTGTCATATCGATGCCCTGGCCGCGGATGGGCACAAGTGGCTGTTGGGCCCGGAGGGTTGCGGCATCCTCTACGTTCGGCAAGCCCTTCAGGACCGCATCGAGCCGGTGGAATTCGGCTGGACCAACGTCGCCGGCTATGCCGATTACGCATCCCGCGACATGACCCTGCGCAAGGATGCGGGCCGGTATGAGTGCGGTACGCTAAATACTATTGGATGCTTTGGTTTACGGGCGGCAATGGAGTTCCTGCTCGACGTCGGCGTGGGAGAAATCGCCCCGGTTGTCCAGAATCTCGGCGACCGCATCGCGGCCGGAGTCAAAGCCCTCGGATACGAGGTTCTGGGAGAGCGAACGCCCGCCAGTGGCTCCGGAATCGTCAGCTTCCGCAAACCCGGCCTGGACGCCCGCTTGATCGTCAGCCGCTTGCGCGAGGCCGGAATCTCCTGCGCTCCACGCGCCGGCTGGGTGCGCACATCCCCCCATTTCTATATCAGCCCCGCCGATATCGACCGCATGTTGTCCGAACTGCCATAGTGGCGCGGCCTCTCAGGCTGCAGAGCCGAGACTCGTCTCGGCTTGTTCTTGTTCGCTGGGCCTTGTCCTATTCTGCGGGAAGCCCGCCCCTACGCCAGCCCCTGCTCTAGGTCCGCAATGATATCCTCGGCGTCTTCGATGCCTACCGAAAGCCGCACCAGGTTTTCGCGGATGCCCACACGCTCGCGATGCTTGGGAGAGAGTTCGCGGTGCGAGCTCATCGCCGGATAGAGGATCATGCTGTGCACGTCGCCCAGCGAAGTGGCGCGCACCACCAGATGCAGCCGGTCCAGGAAGCGGAAGATTTCCGGCCGTCCGGCATCGCGAATCTCGAAGCTGACCATCGCGCCATAAAGGCCGGTGGCGAACAAGCGCCGGATGGCGGCGGCGTCGGCGTGCACCGGATCGCCGGGGAAATGCACACGCGCCACGCCCGGGTGGCTGCCCAGCCAGGATGCCACGCGGCAGGCGTTAGCGCACTGGCGTTCCATGCGCAGCGGGAAGGTCTTGATGCCACGCATGGAAAGGTAGCTCTCAAACGGTCCGAGCACGGGGCCGACGATGCGCGCCAGCGTTCGCAGGCAATCGAAATGAGCGTCGTCCGTGACCACCACCCCGCCCAGCACGTCGCCGTGTCCGGCCAGATACTTGGTGAGGCTGTGCACGGAGAAGTTCGCGCCCAAGTCGAGCGGCCGCACGATCAGCGGCGTGGCGAACGTATTGTCGACCACCAGCGCGGCGCCCGCGGCCCGCGCGATTTCTGCGATCTTGTCGATCTCGCCCACACGCAGCAACGGATTCGAGATTGTCTCCATCAGGATGCAGCCCGGCTTAGCCTGACTGACCGCCGCTGCCACCGCCTCCAGGTTGCAGATATCGACGAAACGCACCTCCACGCCGCGCGGCTCCAGCACATTGAGCAGCAGCTTGGTGGAAGCGCCGTAGAGCGCATCGGCCGCAACGATGGACGCGCGCCGGTCGGTGAGCGCGGTCTCGACCGCCATTTGCACGGCCAACATTCCCGAAGCGCAGGCCAGCGCGCCATGGCCGCCTTCGAGCGACGTCACCAGTTCCTCCAGCGCCGCCGCCGTCGGATTGTCGTAGCGGGCGTAGGAGTAGCCGGGCTGCTCCATGCCGATTACGCGGTCCAGTTCCTCGGTGGTGTCATAAGAGAAGCTCGACGCGGTGTAAATGGGCGTCGTCACCGGAACCGCGCCGGTAGGCTTGCGCCGGTCGCCCGCGTGAACCGCTTGCGTGTGGATCTTCACCGCTGTTTCCTTTTCCAGCGCACGCCGGACTTGGTGTCTTCGAGAATGATGCCCTGTTCGAGCAACCGGTCGCGAATTTGATCGGCTCGCGCGAAGTCGCGCGCTTTCTTGGCGGCGTTTCGCTCGGCGACCTTCGCTTCGATGTCGGCGTCCGACGTGCCGGCGCTTACGCCGCCCGGTTTCAGTACGTCGAAGACTCGGTCGAATTGCTCGAAAAACTTGAGCGCCGCCGCCCGGTTATCCGCGCCGAACTGGCCGGCGTCCATGGCACTATTGGCGTCGCGCATGTATTCGAATGCGGCCGCCAACGCTTCTGCCGTGTTCAGGTCGTCGTCCAGGCTGTTGACAAAGGCCCGCGCGGCGGCCTCGGTGCGCGCCGCCATTTTGTCGTCGCCGCCCTCCGGCAAGTCCTCCGTGTCCAGCCGCAGTTTGAAATTGCGCAGCCTCTCAATGGCCATCCGCGCCGCTTGCAGGCCGTCGAAAGTGAAGTTCAACGATTTGCGGTACGGCACCGAGGCCAGCAGGTAGCGAATCGCTTCCGGCTCGTAGCCGCGCCCGATGAGATCGCGCAGGGTGAAATAATTGCCCAATGACTTGGCCATCTTCTGGCCTTCCACCATCAGAAACTCGGCGTGCAGCCAGAAGCGCGAAAACTGTTTTCCGGTCAGCGACTCCGATTGGGCAATCTCGTTTTCGTGATGCGGAAAAATCAGGTCGACTCCGCCCGCGTGTATGTCCAGCGTCTCGCCCAGGTACTTGATGGCCATCACCGAGCACTCGATGTGCCAGCCAGGCCGTCCCTCGCCGATCGCCGTATCCCAATAGAATTCGCCTTCCTTCGGCGCCTTCCATAGAGCGAAGTCGCGCGCGTCGGCCTTTTCGTATTCGTCCACGTCGACCCGCGCGCCAGCCAGGTTGCCGCTGAAATCGTTGTGCGAAAGCTTGCCGTAACCCGGAAACGTGGCGATACGGAAGTAAATCGAGCCGTCGCTCGAGTACGTGTGTTGGCCCGCGGTGAGCCGCGCAATCGCATCCGCCATGTCGCCGATGTGGTCGGTGGCTTTCACCAGGTGCTCGGCCACCTCCAGTCGCAGCGTGGCGCAGTCCTCCAGGAACGCTTGCGTGTAGATGGCCGTGTATTCGCTCAGCGTCTTTTTTTCGGCTGCCGCGTTGCGGATGATCTTGTCATCCACGTCGGTGATATTCATCACGTGATCCAGGCCGTAGCCGCTGGCCCTCAGCCATCGCCGCAGAATGTCGACGAACGTGAAGGTGCGGAAGTTGCCGATGTGAGCGTAGCTGTAGACGGTCGGACCGCAGGTGTACAAACGCACCGTGTTATCGCGCGCCGGGTGAAACTCCTCGACGCGTTGCGAGAGTGTGTTATAAAAGCGCAGCGCCATAATTGCAGGGAAATCTCATCGTAGCAGAGCAGGGCAAAACCGGGCACACCGTGCGCCGAGGGGGGCGTGTGGCGCGGGACAAAACTCTCCACTCTCAGTGAATTCGCGCGAGTTGCTGAGGGGTACGCAAGGCTCCGCTTGGCCGGAGGCTTTGTATCAGGGCACGCCTTCAGGCGTGCCGAACAATCGAGGAATAACCCTGGGCTTCAGCCCCTGCGAACCCAGCGGCTGAAGCCGATGACTACCTGCCTTGCGGCACGGATGAATCCGTGCCCTGATACAAGTCCGGGCTGCCAGCTCCGGTTCCAATTACCGCAGAGGAAAGTCGGCGAACTTGCCCGTGCAGGCGTTCTTCACGCTCTTCCCGGCACTGCCGGAGACCGTCACGTCCGTGCCTGTCACATTGAGATTGAACGCGCCCGGCCCGGCCGTCACCTCGGCATGCTTCGCCCGCACCTGGATGCTCGCCGGATCGTCGAACAGGACGCCATCCAACTGAATCCCCAGGCGATGCCCCGCATCCAGACCCTCCAGCGTCACCGTGCCACCGCCTTCCACGCGCACATCGCGCAGGATGATGTGGCGGAAGACCGGCGGCTTGCCATCTTCCTTGCTGACATGCGCGCTGTAGTTGGTGTCCATCAGAATCGGATTGGCCGTGTCGCGGATGCAGACATCTTCGAACCGAACGCCCTCAACCAGCCCGCCGCGCGTGATGTTCGATTTGATACGCAGACCGTTGTCGGCGCCGTCGATGGAAAGGTCCGCCACGCGAATGGCGCTCGCGCCGCCGTCCGTAGGGCTGCCGATCGACATGCCGTGCCCCGTATAGAAGTGGTTGTGCACGATGCTCATGTGGGTGGTTGGCGCGCCCGCCGGCGCTTTGATCGCCACCTGGTCGTCGCCCGTGTGAATGTAGCAGTACGCAATGGTCACGTTGGTGGAGTTGCCGGGATCGATGCCGTCGGTGTTGCGCGCACGCTCCGGCGACCAGATTCTGACGCCCCACACCGTGAATCCACTGCCGCCGTTGTAACCCACGTGAAAATTCGGCGAGTTCATCAGCGTGATGCGGTAGAGGGTGAAGTTGTCGCAGCGGCGCAATTCGATCAGCCGCGGATTGTTCTGGCTGCCGCCCGCTCGGGCCATGTCCGCCAGGTTCCACCAACTGATGCTCTGCCCGAGAATCGTCTCCCCGCCGCGCCCATCGATCACGCCGTCGCCCATGACGCCCGCGTCAGCCACGCCATCGCCATCGATCAACGCTTTGCAGCCGTGGCCTTCCGGGGTGATGGTGCCGCAGACCCCCGGCTTTAGGTCGTATTCGCGCGGGTTCCGCAACGCGAACAGATACGTGCCGCGCGCGACCACCAGGACGACGCCGCGCCGCAATTCGAGCGGCCCGGAGAGAAACGCGTCGGTCCTCTCCGAAACCCGATCGAGCACCACGGCGCGGCCGGCCGGGCACGCGTCCAGCGCCGCCTGGATGCGCGCCGTGTCCGGCTTGCTTTCGTCCTCTGGCGCGATGGAAGCCGCGGCGCGCCCAATCTTCGCTTTGAGCGTCTCGCAAGCGGGCGGAATCGAAGGCTCGACAACCTTTCGCGTATCCTGGGCGGCGGCCAGCGCGGCGAAACAAGTCCCCGCAAACGCGGCAGCCAGCAGCTTCATATCGATTTACCGATTATCGTCTAACCTGGCCAGCCATTTCACCGCCAGGTGCTTTTTGACTTTCCGCCTGCCCTCGGGTATACTACGGAATCCCGCGCGTGTCCGCCTTCCCCCCGAGCATGTGCAACTTTTGGGACTGGATGAGCGTCTTATTGTGTATCCGGCCAGCCGGGTGAGTGAAAGCGAAATGAATACCAACAACAAGAACGGGCCGAAGCTAAAGCTTTCGACTTACCGCCAGCTCCTGGAGCGGAAGGCCGAAGAGGTCCGCGGCAGCATGTCCGCGCAAAAGGCAGCGCAAGTGGTGGCGCGCCTCGATGTTCCGTCGGATGAAGGGGACTTGAGCCAGCAGCACCACGAAGAGTGGATTTTCCTCAACCGCAATACGCTCGACATGAAGTTGTTGCGCGAGATTTCCGACGCTCTCCGCCGCCTCGAAAGTGGAGCTTACGGGGTCTGCCCCGAATGCGAAGCTCCGATTTCCACCAAGCGGCTCGATGCGGTGCCCTGGGCGCGCTATTGCGTAACCTGCCAGGAGCGGATTTCCGACCGTTTGGCCCACGGCGAAGAAGTCGACGAGTACCAGGAAGCTTGATGCATCTGGCCGATCTGCGTAAGCTTTCCATCAAACAGAATACCCGCATCCACTTTGCGCTGGCCGGCGGTCTGGAGTGCGTCGTCACCGAGCACGGGATCGCCCAGGTGCCCGGCTTGCGCGGCGTTCCCAAATTCAACCTGGAGAGCGAGCTGGCCGCGGTTCGCGAGTTTCGCTTCGAACCGGCCGGCGAGCCGGACCGCAAGCACCCTGCCCCCATCCGCTCGCTCACACGCGACGAAGTCGCCCGCCTGCTCGGCCCCGCTTCCGCTACCGCCTCTGCCGCGCAGCACGAAGACGAATAGCCGCCGCCGTCAGTCTAACCCCGTCACGCCCCGGCTGTCTTGCACGCTCACGTGGCTGCCATCGCCCGTTTGAATCCGCGTGTTGGTGAACTTCCACCCATCCGCGTTCCGAATGCTGCCGGCGGTCTTGGTCGCGATGTCCAGATCCTGGAACGTGAAATTCCGCAACGGCGAATCCGCATAAGAGCTCACCGCAAACGCGCGCCCGGCCCCGGCCGCCTGGATTCCCGAGATTTCGACGTTGCGGATGTGCGGCAGTCCCAACTCCGGCGGCACCGGCGTGAGCAGCACGCGCCAATAGTCCGGCAGGTTAGTGATGCCCTCCGGCACTTTCGCGTAGCTGTAACTGGGGTTCCAGTTCAGTTCCACGCCAATCGCCACTCTGATGTCGTGCATGTCCATGTCATGGATGACGATGTTCTCCACCGTGCCCCCGCGCGTGCTGGCGGACTTGAACAGAATCCCGTTCGACACCGTTCCCAACACGTGGATGCGGCGAGCCTCCACGTCGCGGATGCCGCCGGAAGTTTCGCTGCCGAAGGTCACCCCCGCCGCGCCCGCGCGAACCGTATTGTCCCGGAGGACGACACGCTCGGTGGGCCGGTTGACGCGCAGCCCGTCGGAATCGCGTCCCGCCTTCAGGCAGATGGCGTCGTCGTTGCACTCGATGTCGCAATGCTCCACCAGCACATCCGACGAGGAATCCACGTCGATGCCGTCCGTGCTCGGGCCCTTGCCGCCGATATTGTTGCGAATCGTCACCCCGTCCACCGTGACCTTTCGCGAGTAACAAATGTGTACCGTCCAGAAGCCGGAGCGCTCCAGGCGAAGCCCTTGCAAATCGACGTTCGAAGAGTCGTAGATCTGGATCAGCCGCGGCCGCTGGCAATCGTAGTCGGAGGCCCAGCGGAGGCCCTTGGGTTCATCCTCGCGCCGCAGCTTCCAATACGCATCCCACCAGATCTTGCCGTCGCCATCGATGGTGCCCTGGCCGGAAATTTTGACTCCCGACTGCCCATACACGTTGATCAGCGCCGCCGGCCATTTCATCTCGATGCCCGCCACGCGCGTTTGCAGGATGGGGTATCCCGCCAGGCTCTCCACGCCGCGGATCACCACGCCTTCATCGAGGCGTAGACTGGTGCCCGATTTCAGAAATAGCGAGCCGCTCCGATACACGCCCGGCTTGAGCACAATCGTTCCGCCGGATACCGCCGCGGCGTCAATTGTCTTCTGGATCGCCGCCGTGTCGTCCGTTTTGCCATCGCCCTGAGCGCCGTAATCGCCCACTCGAAAATCGGCGCACCAGCCGACGGCCGCCATCGCCAACAGGCATAAAGCAACGCGCATCGTTTCTCTCCCGAAGCCGACCCTCGCGTGTAAAGTGGGGCAGGCGCTTTCGCCTGCCAACCGGCATGTTCCACCGCGGCGTGGGTTGGCAGGTGGCAGCGCCTGCCCCACACTCCGTTTATTCCACCGCGATCGAAATGCCGCTCTGGCTCTGCCAGGTGCCGATCCCGATCACCAGCGGCAGCGCGCTTCCCGGCGTCACATTCTCCGGCACCACGGCGTTGATTTGCGTCAATCCGGCCACCGCGCCCGGCGCGCCGCCCGAGTAGTTGATCTGCGCCGAGGCAACTCCCCCAATCGTCACCGTCACGGGTTGCGTCTCGAGCAGCGGCAACTGGCCGTCAATGAAGGTCGTGATCCATCCATCCGTGCTGGCCGGGTTGGTCACGCCTCCTCCACTGAGGAAGATCTGCACCACCGAACCGCGCGCCGCCGGCCTGGATTTGCCGTTTAGCGAATTATCCTGGTTGAGAATGGCGCCGTTGCCCTGCCCCGTGAAATCGAGCGAAAAGACCGCCGGGGTCGCGGCTTCGATGTTGAGCGTCACCGTGGTGGAAGTGTTTGCCTGGTACTCCACCGTCATCTGCGTGGTGGTCTTCCCGGCAACCTCGTAAGGCACCACCGCGTTCACCTGGCTCGCGCCGGCATAGGTGAGCGGAGCGGCAACGCCGTCGAAAAACACCAGCGTCCCGCCCAAAATGGTGTTGAGAGCCGTCCCGGCTGAGTTGAGCTGCATTCCCACCCCAGTCGCCGGTCCGAGGTTGCTGCCGAAAATGGAGACGATATCGCCGGGCGAGACCGCTCCCACCAGAAAGCTGGCGGCGCTGGTCACTCCGGTCACCTGCGGAACCGGCGGCGGCACGGCCTGCTGCGTCACAATGATATTCTGCGGACCAATTTGCAGCACGCCGGTGCGCGCCACAGATGTGTTGGCCAACACCTGGTAGGCCACAAATCCGTTGCCCGCAGTGACCGATACGTTGGTGATCTTCATCCAACTCACGTTGCTGCTTGCGGTCCAGCCACACGCCGCTCCGGTAGTCACTTGGACCGTGCCCGTGCCGCCCGTTGGGGTGAGAGTGAGGCTGGTCGGGCTCACCGTCAAATTGCTATCGGAGCCGGACTGAGTGACGGTGTATTGTTGCGATCCCGTAACCGAGACTTGCGGCGTGGCCCACCCGGCTTCCACCGTGATACCGCCGGTGCGCGACGCGTAGCATGAGTTGGCCGAGATGCTGTAGCCGATCGACCCGTTGCCCGTGCCGGTGGCATACCCCAATGTGGGAGACCCCACCGTAATCCAACTCACGCCGCTGAAGGCGTTCCACACGCAACTGGCTTCGAGCGACAAGCTCCCCGCAGTAGCCGCGATGCCTGTCGTCATGCCGGTGCTACCCAGCGACAGAGAGCAGGCCGCCCCTGCTTCGGTGATCGGCTCGTAATACGTGCTGTAGCCGTCGAATATCACTATGTTGCCGGTGCGGGGCGTCGCGGTGAGGTTTGCCGCGACGGTCCAGTTCACGGTGCCGGTGATGTTCCCGGTTCCCGCCGGCCCTGTCGATACCGTGATCCAGGAGGGCGAGTCCGTGCCAAAAGCGAACGGGCACAAAAACGGACTTGACATCAACGTCAGTGTGCCGCTGCCCCCCGCGGCCGCCACCGTGGGGATCGGATTCGGCGAAAAGACCCAGGCGCATTGCTGCGCGGCCAGCGGAGCGGCCAGCGCCGCCAACAGCAGTAAGGGCCTCATCCACATCCACACGATTGTAGCGCCCGGCGGCAAGCTCTTAGTATGTCAGCCGCGCCGGGCGTATCGCCATGCACGCAGATGGTTTCGACCCCGCCCTCGAGCGCCAGCCGCACCGCCTGCTCCGCCGCCTCGGCCGGATCGGTAATCAACGCATCGGGCAGCTTGCGCGAACGCAGCGTCCCGTCGGCCTCATAACGCCGGTCCGCAAACCCCTCCGACGCCACGCGCAATCCCATGCCGCGCCACACCTCGATCATGTGCGAGCCCGCCAGCCCGAACAAAGTGGGGCAGGCGTTTCCGCCTGCCAACCCGCCTGCCAACTGCTTGTCCCCCCGCACCGCCGCGCCAATCGCCCGCGCCACCACCTGGTTGCCCACCGCCACGTTGTACAGCGCGCCGTGCGGCTTGACGTGAACGATGGTCGCGCCCAGCCGTCCCGCCACCGCCTCCAGCCGGCCAATCTGCCACGCCACGGTATCCTCGATTTCGGCTTCGCCCATGGCGATTTCGACGCGGCCGAAATTGGCGCGGTCGGGATAACCGGGATGGGCTCCCACGTTGACGCCGCGCTGGAGCGCCAGCCGGACTGTCCGCTCCATCGTGCCTTCGTCGCCGGCGTGTCCGCCGCAAGCGATGTTGGCCGACGTGATGTGCTCCATCAGCCGCGCTTCGAGCGCTTCGTCGTCGAGTTCCCCCAGGTCGCAATTGAGATCGAGTCTCACAGCGAATACAACCATTCTTCAGCCGCGCGAAGCAATCCGAGCGCCTGTTCGATGGTAACGGATTCGAACGCCACTGGCGCGCGCGGCCGCAATTGGCCGAGGCGCCAGAAGTCGGCCGAGATCACATTCGCCGGCTTGGGGTAGCCGCCGGTAGTCTGGTGCTCGACGAACAGAATGATCGGCTGGCCGTCGGGCGGCACCTGTACCGCGCCCAGCCCCACGCCCTCGGTGAGCATGTGGCCGGGGGCGCTGGGGATCGCCTCGCCGCGCAGCCGCAGGCCCATCCGGTTGGATTCCTCGCTCACCGTCCACGAGGCGCGGTAGATCTCGTCGCCGAACCATTCCGCCTGCGGCCCGCGCGTGACGCGCAACGGTCCGCCTCGCGGAAACGGAGGAGCCCCGGCTGCCCGGCGCGCCTGGCGCACCGCCGCATCGCCAACCGGCAGCAGATCGCCCTTGCGCAGCGCGCGCCCGCCCACCCCGGTCGCCAGGTGCGTGGACGCGCTGCCCATCACCCGCCGCACCGCCAACCCTCCCCGCACGCACAGGTAGCAGCGCGCGCCGGAGCGTGTCGGCCCGCAGCGGATCGCGCCACCGGCTTTCACTGCGAGCGGCGTCCACAGCGGCAGCCCTGCGCCAAAATCGGATCCGGTGAGCGCAATCACCGCGTCGTTTTCGAATTCGAACGCGCCGCCCACCAGCGTCATCTCCAGAGCGGCCGCGTTTTCCGCGTTGCCCACCAGCAGGTTGCCGGCGCGCAGCGCCAGCGGGTCGGCAGCGCCCGATGCCGAAACGCCGAAGTGCGCCCAGCCGAAGCGTCCCAAATCCTGCACCGTGGTCTGCGCGCCGCCATCGAGCACGTGGATCCGGTTCAGCACTCACCCTCCTCGATCGGGACGAAACGCACCCGGTCGCCCATTCGCAGTACCGGCGGAGGCTCGCCGGCCGGATCGAAAAGGCGGAGCGGTGTGCGGCCGATCACCCGCCAGCCGCCCGGCGACGCGAGCGGATACACGCCCGCCTGCTTGCCGGCAATCGCTACGCTGCCCGCCGCGACCTGCCTGCGCGGCGCCGCCAACCGCGGCGTTTCGAGCTCCGCAGGCAGGCCGGCCAGATAGGGGAAGCAGCTCGCGAAGCCGACGAACGAAACCACGTACTCCGCGCTCGCATGCAGCTCCACCACGCGGCCCGGCGTGAGATCGTTGTGGCGCGCCACGTCGTCAAGGTCGGGGCCGTACGCGCCGCCGTATCGCACCGGAATTTCCACCAGCCGGGAAGCGGCCGGTTCCCGCTCCGGCGCACGCGCCATCGAATCGCGCACTAGGCTTTCCATTTCTTCGTGAGTGTGCAGGCGCGGGTCGAATTCCACCAGCACCGACGCGAAGGCCGGATGCAGATTCGCAATCCCGCGCGCGCCCTCAAGCGCCGCCGTCAGCAGTTGGACCGCGCGTTGCGCCTGCGGAGAAATCGCGTCGCCAAACCCGACCAGCAGAGACCGGTCGCTTGCTGCGCGTATCTGCATGTCAAGTGGATCATAACATCGGACTTGAAGGACTATTCCAGTTAACCAAGCGTGTGCGACCGAGAAATGGCGAAACTCACCAAACTATTCACCTGGCAGCCGTGGCGCGGCTTGCCCGTGCACCATCCGGGGCCGTCAGGCCTGCAGAGCCGAGAGTCATCTCGGCTTTTCTTGCCGCGTTGAATCGGCAACCACCATCGGCGCACACCTCTACCCGAGTAAGCGGCTGGCGATCGCGGCCTGTCCCAAGGAAAGGCCGCCATCGTTGGGAGGAACCGCCGCGTGCGTGTACACCTCGAAGCCTTCCTCGCGCAGCAGTTGCACGGTTCGGCTCAGCAGGTAGACATTCTGGAACGTGCCGCCCGAAAGACACACTTGGTTCAGCCCGTCCCGTGCACGTATCCGCCGGCAAGTCTCGGCAACCGCGGCGCTCACTGTGTTGTGAAAACGCGCCGACCGGACCTCCCGCGAACTCTCGTCGCGCGCAATCGCCCGGATGGTTTCCCGGAAATCGATGGCGCCGTCGTCGACCGAGTAGGGGTACGAATCCGCGATGCCCGGAGCAGCTAACGCCTCCAACTCGATCGCCGCCTCCCCTTCGTAGGTGGTTTCCAGGCGCACCCCGAGAATGGCCGAGACCGCGTCGAACAGCCGCCCGCAGGACGACGTATCCACGGTGTTGACACGGCCCGCCAGCATGGCCTCCACCACCCGGCGCGCGCCCCCCGGAACCGCCTCCAGCGCCGGCGCGCCGTCCAATCCCGCGTCTTTGAGATAGCTCAGCGCGGAGCGCCACGGCTGCCGGATGGCCGTGTCACCGCCGGCCAGCGGCACGTAGCGGAAATGAAACCGCCGCTCGAACCCCGCGAAGTCGCAAATCAGAAACTCGCCGCCCCAGATCAGCCCGTCGGTTCCGTATCCGGTGCCATCGAGAGCTACGCCGAGCACTTTCTCGCGCAATCCATTCTCGGCCATGCAGGCCGCGATGTGGGCGTGATGGTGCTGCACGCCGATTTTTTCGATGCCGCGCATCGCCAGGGCCAGCCGGGTGGTCATGTATTGCGGGTGCAGATCGTGCGCGACGGCGCGCGGCTCCACGCGGAAGAAGCGCTTCATGTGAGCCAGCGTTTCTTCGAAAAACTCCAGCGTCTCCAGGTTTTCCAGATCGCCCGTGTGCTGGCTCAGGATCGCGTAATGCGCTTTCGTCAGGCAGAACGTGTTCTTGAGCTCGCCGCCGCAGGCAAGCACCTCCCGCGCCGCGAACCCCAGCTCGATAGGCCGCGGCGCGTAGCCGCGCGAACGCCGCAGCAGGCGCTCCCGGCCTTCGAAAATCCGCACCACCGAATCGTCCACGCGGGTTTGGATGGCGCGGTTGTGCAGCAGAAAGAAGTCCGCCAGCGGATGCAATCGCGCCGCCACTTCCTCGTTGCGATACGCGATCGGCTCTTCGCTGAGATTGGCGGAAGTCATCACCAGCGCATCGAATTCGCCGCCTTCGAAGAGCAGGTGATGCAAGGGCGTGTAGGGCAGCATCACACCCAGCGTAGGAACGCCCGGCGCCACCGCGCCCGAGATCCGGCTCGCCGGGCGGCGCTCCAGCAACACGATGGGCCGGCGGGTTCCGCTCAACGCGGCGCGCTCTTCTTGGGCGAGCTGGCAGAATTCGGCGATCTTCTCCAGGCTCGCGGCCATCAGCGCAAACGGCTTCCCCGAGCGAAGCTTGCGCTGGCGCAAGCGCCCCACCGCGGCGTCGTTGGCCGCGTCGCAGGCCAGGTGAAAACCGCCCAGGCCTTTGATGGCGAGGATGGCGCCCTCCTTCAGCAGCCTTCGCGTCCCCTCAATCGCCCCGGCGCGCTGCGCCAGCATCCGCTCCGCGTCCC
This sequence comes from Bryobacteraceae bacterium, assembly GCA_049508735.1. Taxonomy (GTDB): domain Bacteria; phylum Acidobacteriota; class Terriglobia; order Bryobacterales; family Bryobacteraceae; genus Bog-375. The sequence continues at coordinate 27,079 of JBELAO010000034.1, forward strand.
ACAGTTCCACCCACGGCCCGCAAGCGGGACAGGCGTTCGGCTGGGCATGGAACCGCCGGTCGCTCGGATCGTGGTATTCGCGCTCGCAATCGGGGCACTGGCGAAACCCGGCCATGGTGGTGTGCGGCCGGTCGTACGGAATTTCCTGGATGATGGTGTAGCGCGGTCCGCAATTGGTGCAGTTGGTGAAAGGATACCGATAGCGGCGGTTGGCGGGGTCGCGCAGATCGGCCAGGCAGTCCGCGCAGGTTGCGATGTCCGGTGGAACCAGCACGAACTCGCCCGCCGCGTCTTCCGAATCGCGGATGGTGAATTCGCGATAGCCACTTGGTTCGAGGTGCTCCACACGGATTTGGCCGGGCTCGGCCAGCGGCGGCGCTTCGCTGCGCAATGCGGACTCGAAGCGGTCGAGATCCTCGTCCTGGCCTTCCACCTCGATCGTGACACCCAGCGTGGAGTTGAAGACGTACCCGCTCAGCCGGTGCCGTTGCGCGAGCTGGTACACCCAGGGCCGGAAGCCCACGCCCTGCACGATGCCACCGATCTGAAACTTACGCCGCAAGACAAGAACAATACGGCAATCGGGTGGTCGAGAGCAAGCCGCTCGCGCAAAACACGGATTTCAGCAGCTTGTTGAAAACACCAAAAGCAATGATGGGCCACGGATGAACACCGATGAACACGGATAAGAAGAAATCTCGTTTCGACTCTTGTTTTTTATCCGTGTTTATCGGTGTTCATCCGTGGCCGAAAAATGCCTTTCGGACTTTTTTCCACCAGCCCCTACCGGGCGCTAGTATCCTTCCATGTGGTCCATGTGCAGATCGCGCACCGCGCGGCGGAGCTGTTCAATCGCAGCGTCGATATGGCGGTAGGCGGCGTCACGCCAGCCGATGGCGCGCGGGTCGTCTTCCTCACGGCCGATATCGGCGCGGGCGCTCTGTAGCAATTCCATGGCTTTGTGGAATCTGCCGCGGCGGTCCAGGCTGCGGTCAATCGGCGGATGGTCTTCGAGGTCCTTGTGGTCGATCACCGCCGCACGGTCGATTTCTCCCACCGCCCGGTCGATCTCGGCATCCGCTTCGCGCAGGTGCCGCATCACGTTGTCCTCGTCATGGACGCGCATCAGGAACTGCGCGGTGCGGAGATCGGTCCGCGCGTGCAAATAGCGCGGATGGCGCCCCGCGAACGCTACGGTGGTCATGGCGAGAGCCGCCACTACGGCAAGAATCACGGATAATCTGGTGTTTCGCATGGTTTCCTCCTGTTCCACATTAACACCGGAAGTGGCGTCAAAGTTCTCGCCGAGGCCTCAGTCTGAATCGAATTTAATGATATTTCTTTTCGCCTGCCTCAACCCGCACTGGCAGGCGATTTTCCGGCGGCGGCAGCGGGCAGGTGGCATAGGCCGTGAAAGCGCAGGGCGGATTGTAGGCCTTGTTGAAATCGAGCACCACGCGGCCGTCCTTGGGCAGCTCCGAATAGAGGAAACGCCCGGCCGGGTAAGTTTCCCGGCCGCTGGTCTGATCGCGGAAAATGTAAAACAGCTCCTTGGCGTCCGGCTCTTCCAGGATCGGGTAAAGCCGCAGTTCCTTCTCGCCAATGCGGAACTCGGCGTAGCCGGGACACTGCGAAGGTTCGGTTTGCCCCAGCACATTGAGAACCGGAATCTGGTGCGGCTCGGCCACCCAGCGCGCCGTCACGCGATAGGCTTCGCTGACCGGGAAATAGTCCAGCCCGTGGAACTCCTTGCGGGCAGGGCTTTCGGGATCCTTGAGCCGAATGCCGAGTTTGTCGCCGCGCTTGATCAGGAACAGGCTGAGGCGGCCCACCTTGACGACGTCGGCGGAATCCGGCTGCAATTCGCGGCGCCCGCTTTCGCCCTTCATGGTCACCGCTACCGTACCGGCGCGAACTTCGAAAACGCCGGCCTGGGCGGGCCCATCGGGGAGCGCGATTTCGCCGGCCGGGTCTTTGCCGAACGGGTTCGCGCCCTCATGCAGCCAGAAAAGGCCGGCCACCGTGAGCCAGCCGCCCTCGGCCCGCAGCGCCGTTGCCCGCGCGGTGCGCCACTGCGCGATTTCGTCTTCGAGCGCCGGCCCCGCCGCAACCGCCAGCGCAGCCGTCAGTCCCAGCAAAATGCGTGGCATCATACACCCGCCTCCGCCGTGGCAATCAAGTCCTCGATCATGCCGCGGCATTTTTCGCTCTTTTGGTCGACGTTCCGCCGCAACGCCTCCATCTCCCGGTCGAGAGCCGTCAGTTTATCGGCCAGGTGCAGGCAAGCCAGCACGGCGATGTGTGTGGAGTCCGCGTTCGGCGCCTTGGCGGCCAGCGCCAGCATCAGATCGTCCAGTTGCGCCGCCGTGCGTTCGATGTCACTCGGATCGCCCGCCGCGCGTAGCGTATACTGCCGGTTGAGAATGGTAACCCGCACCGTCTGTTTTTCGGAAGGAGGGCTTTCCATACTTCTCCGGCCCGGCGGAATCCGCTAGGCGTTGCTCAATTGCTCGATCTGTTCGAGCAGCTTTTCGATGCGCGTCCGCACCTGTTTGCGCTCGCTTTCGAGCGCCGCAAGCTCGTCCGTCAGCCGCCCGTTTTCGGCCTGAGCCTCGGCGGCCTGGGCCAGCGCCGCGTCCTTTTCCTGACGCAGGCGCCCCACCCGTTCCACCGCCTGCTGAATGCGATCCTCCAGGCTGGCGAGCGCATCCGCTTGCTGGCTGGTGGTCATTTCTTTTCCAGCGCCGCGCGGGCGGAATCCTTGACTTCGAGCGCTGACTTGGCCACCGATACCAGTTGCTGGAACGCCGAATCGTCGTGCAGCGCCACATCCGCCAGTACCTTCCGGTTCAGTTCCAGCCGGGCGGCCTTCAGCCCGTTCAGGAACCGGCTGTACGAAATGCCCGCCTCACGGCAGGCCGCGTTAATGCGAACGATCCACAGCGAGCGGAACTCGCGCTTCTTGTTCTTGCGCCCGACGTAAGCGAACTTCAGGCCGCGTTCGACCGCCTCCTGCGCGGCCCGATTCAGCTTGCTCTTAGTGAGGAAGTAACCCGACGCCAGTTTGAGCGTCTTCTTCCGCGCATCCTTGCGATGGGTACCACGTTTGACTCTGGGCACGTTTCAATCTCCTTTGAAATGGATTTGGCGGAACGGGCACGTGCCACGCGCACCGTCCGCGCAAAGCGCTCACCCGTTTAATAGGGGAGCATGCGCTTCAGAGCCGGCTGGTTGGTCGGATCGGCCATCACGCTCTGATGCAGCTTCTTCTTGCGTTTGTGCGGCTTCGAGGTCAGAATATGCCGGCCGAAGGCGTGACTGCGCATCACTTGCCCCGTGCCGGTCTTATGGAACCGTTTGGCCGCACCTTTATGTGTCTTGAGCTTAGGCATAGAATTTCCGTGGGTCCTTGCGAACGGGAAACTATCCGAGTATACCACAAGCCGCCCAGGCGACTTGTGGCCATGTGCCGCTTGGGTGCGGGACATCGAAGTTGAAGCCGAGGGCGCGCGAGTCAGCCCGTCAGGGCGAAAGAGACTAGCCCAGCGCGCAAGCGCTGGGAGCAGTCGTGAACCCATCCAGCCCCGGAACGGGGCGAAAGATACCGCGTGTCCGCTAGCGGGTGTGGCCGTTGTCTTCCGCCCCGTTCCGGGGCTCAAGTGATTCGTTTGTGTCCCTCACGCGCTGGGCTATTGTCTTTCGCCCCTGCCGGGGCTTGCTGCTCGCTCCACTTCTTTGACGGGTTACGCGTAGGTAGTACGCTCGGAAGCCGCTATTTTCCGGGGAATCAGCGATGCCCAACTTTCGTGTCCCACACCCGTGCCGCTCCAGCCGCTAGGCGACAATCGCCAGCGGGCGCACCGGGGCGCCGGTTGCGCCGCGGACTTTCAGCGGCGCGGCTACCATCACAAACTCCCATGCGGCGGCTGCGGCCAGCTCTTCCAGGTTCAGGCACTCGAGGATGTGGATGCCGCTTTCCACCAGCAGGTGCACATGCACCGGCATGCCGGCGTCCGGTACTTTCTCGAAAGCCAATGTGTCCGAACCGGCGGCGAAAACTCCGCGCTGGCTCAACCACTCGGCGCCCGCCCTCCCCGGGCCGGGACCGCGCACTTCGGAGACGAATTTCGCCGCATCGTGGAAATAGCGCGCCCAGCCGGTGCGCAGCAGCACTACGTCGCCGCGCTCGATGCCGGTCCCTTGCGCGCGCGCCGTCCGGTCCAGATGCTCGGGCGTGATTTCGAAATCTTCCGCCAACGCTTCCACTCCCGCAAACCCGGCCACGTCTAGCAAGACGCCGCGGCGCACGATCGGCGCTACCGTGTCGATCGAGTGCGCGTGGAAACCCTGCTGGCAGGATTGCGCCGTCGCCGCCTCGATGCCGCCAAACAACTTGCCGCCGCAGGAAAAATGGCACAGCGCGTCGATATGCGTGCCCACGTGGCTTCCCAGCGCCAGCGCATCCGCGGCTGAGCTGTTTCCCGCCGGCCCCACGTACTCGCCGTGCCGCTTCACCAGCCCGAACAGGAATGGCGGATGCGTCGGGTGGTGCGGCATGCCGGGAAAGTAAGGCTGCGCCAGATCGAAAACCCGCGCGGCGGCGATCGCTTCCAGCAGTTGCTGCATCTTCAGCAAACTGTACCACGCTCCGGCGTGGCGGGATTGCCGTCGCCGCCGCTCGTCGTCCGGGTACAATGGGGACATGGTGAGAGCCGAACACGTCATCGATTCCTGGAACAACGTCCGTCAGGATACGATCGCCGCCATTGAGGATTTTCCGGCCGGTGAATTTGGATTTACTCCGGCGGCCACCCTGCAAACCTTCGGCCAGATCGGCCGCCACATCCTGGTGTCCACCCACGGCCTGACCGGCATGCTGCTCGCTGGCGACACCGATTTTTCGAACCCCGCGGTTCGCAAGACGCGCATCGGCGCCCACGTGGCCCACATCCCGGAGACGCTGGAGCCGGCCGAACTGGCGCGCCGCTTGCGCGAATCCGTGGACGAGCGCGCCGCGCAACTGGCCGCCCAGACTGCCGGGTTCTGGGCCGCGATGGTCCAGCGCGTGGATGGCGCGATGGTCACCCGGCTCGAAATGCTGCAATGGGTCAAGGAGCACGAGCTGACCCATCGCCAGCAGTTGTTTACCTATCTGCGCATGAAAGGGATCGTGCCCGCCACCACCCGGCGGCGCCTGGCGCGCCAGGCCACCTAATAGGGTCCGATAAACGGAAACCCACTCTCCATGGCGGCAATCTATCGTATAACAGTAGTTTCGGGAGGCATGGATCGATGGTCAAGTGTCCTAAATGCAAAGGCGAAATCGATGTGGAGGAAGAGGACCTCGACGAGGGCGACCCTCTCAGTTGCGATGAGTGCGGAGCGGATCTCCGCGTAGTCAGTACCGATCCTCTGGAGCTGGAATCGGCCGAAGAGTTGGCCGAGGACGAAGAGGATGCGGATTTCCTCGAGGATGAGGACGAAGAAGAAGCCGAAGACGAGGAATGGAAATAGGATGCCATCCGAAATGCCACCCGTTCACCGGCGCGTGCGCGCCCTCTCGGCCGCCGGGCTGGCCGCGCTGGCGGCGGTCGTTCTATTCTGCGCCGTCGCCGGTTTCGCCAAGGATCCTCAGACCCGCACCGTGCAGGGCGCGGTCAGCGCGCCGGACGACAGCCTGGTGAACGGCGCCGTCGTCTATCTGAAAAACACCAAGAGCCTGCAGATTCGCTCGTTCTTCACTCAGAAAGACGGGAGCTACTTCTTTCACGACCTCAGCCCCGATATCGACTATGAGCTGAAGGCCGAATACAACGGCCTATCGAGCGGCTCCCACACCCTCAGCTCCTTCGATTCGCGCAAGCTGGCGACCATCAATCTGAAGCTGAACCCGAAGAAATAGAGCCTGTCGCACACCCGGTTGTCTCCGGCGTGCCCCTACGGCCAATGCCGCATGCTTTTCCCGTAGGCCGCCAAATTTGCTCGGCACAAAAACACCGGCGTTACCGGGCGTTTACGAAAATGCAGAAACTCGAGGGGCAGGCGCTTCCGCCTGCCAACGCTCACGCCACCAGCGCCGGCCGCGGTTCCAGGTAATTCGACCGCACGGCGAAATCGTATAAGCCGTTGCGGAACCGGGGATCGGCAATCCCAATCAGCAGTTCGGCGCGCTGCCGCAGCGTCTTGCCGTGGAGATTCACCGCGCCAAATTCGGTCACCACATAATGCACGTCGGCACGCGAAGTCACCACGCCGGCGCCGGGGTCGAGCACCGGCACAATGCGCGAGACGCTTCCCTTGCACGCTGTCGCCGGCAGCGCGATCACCGGTTTGCCGCCCTTCGAGCGGGCCGCGCCGCGCACGAAATCGAGCTGCCCGCCGAAACCGCTGTAGGGCCGCGTGCCGATCGAATCCGCGCAAACCTGGCCGGTCAAATCCACCTGAATCGCCGAGTTGACGGCGACCATGTTGTCGTTCTGCGCAATCACGAATGGATCGTTGACGTAGCTGGTCGGATGGAATTCGAACATGGGGTTGTTGTCGATGAAATCGAACAGCACCTGCGATCCAAAAATGAAACCCGCCACCACCTTGCCCGGATGGAGCGTCTTGCGCGCGCCGTTGATGACGCCCGCTTCGATCAGCGGCACCACCCCATCGGGACACATTTCGCTGTGTATGCCCAGGTCCTTGTGGCCGCCGAGCCGGGCCAGCACCGCATTGGGAATCCCGCCGATTCCCACCTGCAACGTGGCGCCATCGGGAATCAGCGCGGCCACGCGCTCGGCGATCCGCGCGTGCACCTCCGTCGGCGGCTCCTGATGGAGTTCCACCAGCGGCCGCGAGGTGGGAACCAGGGCCGTGATCTGGCTGAGGTGCAGGAACGCGTCTCCCAGCGCGCGCGGCGTGCGGTCGTTCATTTCCGCCACCACGATGCGCGCCCGCCGCGCCGCCGTCAACGTGCAATCCGCGCCCACGCCCAGGCTGACGAAGCCGTGCTCGTCCGGCGGGCACACCTGCACGAAGGCGACGTCAATCGGCAGTTCGCGCTCGAAAAGGCCTTCAATCTCGCTCAGACAGATCGGCGTGTAATCGCCGCGGCCCTCCGCCACCGCTTCCCGCACGTTGCCGCCCAGAAACAGGCCGTTGTGCCGGAAGTGGCCGGCGTATTCCAGTTGCGTGTATGCCAGCGTGCTCAGAGTCAACATGTGGCACATCTCGACGTCCCGCAGCTCGTCGGCGCGTCGAACCAGCGCATCCAATAGCGTGACCGGAACGCCACACCCCTGCTGCACCCAGACCCGGTCGCCGGAATGCACTCGCGCGACCGCATCATCCGCACTGGTAATCCTTTGTTTATAATCGGATAGCTGATTCATAAGATACGCACCACCAAAAAGAGGTGCCTATGCCCATCTCGATTATAAATCCAGTGGAACACACCTTCAATACTTTTTATATCGGGATGGACCGAAGGCATGCGGCCCTCCCAAAGGGACGGGACCGGGCACCGTGGCGCGGGCCGTCAGGCCTGCAAGAGCCGAGAGTCATCTCGGCTTTTCTTCCCGCTCCCTATCCGGCCAAGCCAGGTAGACCGCCCATGCCGCGCGCCGATTTGACGGCGCGGACAATGGCCTCGGCCACCGCCTCGGCCGCCGCCACGCCGAGCGAATCGATTTGCGCCCCGAGCGAGCCCACCGACAGCGCGAAGACAATGTCGCCATCTACCGTTGTATTCACCGGACTGATGGCGCGCGCCATGCCGAGGCTCCCAAACTCGGCCAGCTTCCTGGCCTCCAGCCTGGTCAGGCGCGCATTGGTGGCGACCACCGCAAGCGTCGTGTTCTTGGGCGCCGCGGCGCCGGCGGGAAGCGCGCTGTGGCGTTTCATGTACGCGGCCGTATCCAGGAACTCCCGCGCCTCTCGAGTCCGGCGCGCGCCGGCGACAATCTTGCCGCTCGCCGGGTCGCGCACGTCGCCCATCGCGTTTACGGCCACCAGGCTGGCCACCAGCACGCCGCCATCGAGCTCGACGGCCGCCGAACCAACCCCCGATTTCATGGCGTGCTCGATGCCGAGGATCTTGCCCACCGTGGCGCCCGTGCCGGCGCCCACCGCGCCTTCGCCGACCGGGCCGCCGGTAGCGGCCACCGCGGCCGCTTCTCCCATCGCCAGATTGGGGTGGATGTTCGATTTGCCCAGCCCCAAATCGAAGAGGATGGCCGCCGCCACGATGGGGACATGTTCGCCGCCAAATTCGAACCCCACGCCGCGCCGCGCCAGGTAGCGCCGCACGCCCGACGCCGCTTCCAATCCGAAGGCGCTGCCGCCGGCCAGCAAAATGGCGTGGACGCGGCCGGCTACGTGCGACGGGTCGAGCGTGGGCGTTTCCTCGGTTCCGCTGGCCGAGCCGCGAATGTCCACTCCGCCGACGGCTCCCTGCTCGCAGAGAATCGCCGTGCAGCCGGTGAGCGCCTCGTAATCGGAGACGTGGCCGACTCGAATACCGGGGATGTCAGTGAGACCTTTCACGGTTATTGCCCCGCCAGCGGGCACCCTGCGGCGAGTGTGCGACATGGAAGTGGAAACCGGGCAACCGGCTTTGTATCAGCCGGCTTTGTATCAGGGCATGGCTTCAGCCGTGCCGCAACACATCCGTAGCCAAAGGCTTTAGCCACTGAGCCCTCTTTGAGTCCGCAGGGGCTGAAGCCCAAACCTCTCCCGATCCCTTGGCACGGCTGAAGCCATGCCCTGATACAAAGCCTCCCGATGAAAGAAAGCCCTGTGCACCGTTACGCTCAGACTCATGCCAATTCACGAGGCATCGAGAGTTTCGCCACTTCTCGGCCGCACACCGCCCCGCACTCGAGAATTCGGGCGGCGCCACGCTTGTATGGTAGCATCGGAGTTCGGAGCGACAGCCTGCTTGTTGGATCTGCTGAAGGAGCCTGTTCTCGCCATACAAGAGTTCGTCGTGCTTGCGGGCAGCGCCTTCCGCAACATCTTCCGTAAACCGCACTACGTCGACGACATCATCCTGCAGATGGACACCATCGGTGTCGGCAGCTTGATCGTGGTGGCTCTGGTCGGGCTGTTTTCCGGCATCGTGATGGCGCTGCAGATGTCGCGCGCGCTCGCGCAGTACGGAGAGGTGGAAAAGACCGGTACCCTGGTCGCCATCACGCTGGCCCGCGAGTTGGGCCCGGTGCTGACGGCCATCATGATGGCCGGACGAAACTCCTCCGGCATCGCCAGCGAACTCGGGTCGATGAAGGTTACCGAGCAGATCGACGCCATGCGCGCGCTGGGAACCGATCCGATTCAAAAGCTGGTAACGCCGCGCCTGGTGGCGACCTGCTTTATGCTGCCGCTGCTCACCATCATTGCGGATTTCGTCGGCTTATTCGGCGGCTGGATGATATCCGTGCTGCGGCTGCACCTCGGGTCGCGGCTGTACTGGAACTCCGCCTGGCAGGCGCTCGAATGGAACGACGTGGCGCAGGGCGGGCTGATCAAGCCGCTCGTGTTCGCCATCGTGGTTTCGCTGATTGGCTGCTTCTACGGTCTGCGCACCACCGGAGGCACGCAGGGCGTGGGGCGATCGACCACCCAGGCGATGGTGGCCGCCACTATTCTGATCTTCATCACGGACGCCATGATCACCGAATTCTTCGTCAGCCAGGGTGCAAGCTGATGGAGGAAACCGTCGCAACCAGCGTTTTGCGGTTTGAGAACGTCACCGTCTCATTTGACGGCGAGCGAGTGCTCCAGGACGTTTCTTTCGAGGCCTTCGAGGGCGAATCGCGCGTCATCCTGGGCGCGGCAGGCAGCGGCAAGACGGTGCTGTTAAAGACCGCGCTCGGCCTGATTAGGCCGGATTCCGGCCGCGTGCTGGTCTTCGGACAGGACCTCGGCACGATGCGCGAAGCGCAGCTTTTCGATATCCGCAGCCGGATCGGCATGCTGTTTCAGGAAAGTGCCCTGTTCGATTCGCTCAACATCGAGGAGAACGTCGCATACCCGCTGCTCAATCAGAGGTCGATTCACTGCCCGAGGAACGAGGTCCACGCCCGGGTGGAAGAGGCGCTCGATTTCGTGGAGCTCGGAGACACGCTCGAGAAGTTCCCCAGCGAGCTGTCCGGCGGCATGAGGCGCCGCGCCGCCATCGCCCGCGCCGTGGTGACCGCCCCGCCCCTGGTGCTTTACGATTCGCCCAGCGCCGGCCTGGACCCGATCACCGCCCACACCATCATGGCCTTGCTGATCAAGGAGCGCGACATGGCGCAAACCACCACCATCCTGGTGACCTATCGCTACCAGGACGGGAACCTGATGGCCAACTTCCGGTACAATTCGAAACAAGGGCGTCTGGAGCCGGCCCGGCACTGGGATGGACCGCTCCCGCGCACCACGTTCATGGTGCTGCGCGAGGGACGTCTGGTCTTTGAAGGCGATCAGGACCGGCTGGAATCCACGGCCGACGAGTACATTTCTAAGTTCTGCAAGAAGCGGGAATAAGGCATGGCGGATCGCAAGAAAGTTCGTTGGTCGCAACTGAAGATCGGCATCGTCGCCTCGACCGGCTTCATCATTCTGTTTGTCCTGGTGTTCCTGCTGACGCAAAGCAAGAGTCCGTTTACCCACTACGAGTTGCTCCGCACCTACATGGACAACGCGGCGGGACTTCCCGACGGCACCGAAGTCCGCGTCAACGGCATCCTCATCGGTTATCTCGAGACGCCCAAGCTGACCGAGTCGCACGATCCCAAACGCGCGGTCGAGTTCGACATGATGGTGAAGCCGCAATTCCTGCCGCAGATTCCGGAGGATTCGTCGGTTGCCATCACCGCCTCCACCTTGCTCGGCGGCAAAATCATCGACATCACCAAGGGCGTTTCGAAGGTTCCCGTGAAGCCGGGCGCCGAACTGCGCTCCGCCCAACTGGAGGACATCCCGCAACTGATGGGCGAGATGAAAGTGGTGCTCGACAGCTTGCAGACCATCGTCGTTCACGTGGACAACCTGCTGGGCGGGATCGAGAAGGGCCAGGGCAACATCGGTAAGCTGCTGAAGGACGAGGAACTCTACGACCGGCTGAACGGCATCGCCGCCGAAGGCCAGAAGCTGCTGGGCGACGTCCGCACCGCTAACGGAACGCTGGGCAAGCTGATCTACGACGACACGCTCTACCGCGACCTGGACGCGCCCTTGAAGCGCGTCGATTCGATGATCGCCGACTTGCAGGGCGGCCAGGGCACGGCCGGCAAGCTGCTCAAGGACCCGGCGCTTTATGACGAAGCGCGCCAGTCGCTCGCCGAAATTCACACGCTTCTCAACCAGCTCAACGCCGGAAAAGGCACCGCCGGCAAGCTCATCAAGGACGAGCAACTTTATCGGCACATGGACGACCTGGTGGCCAAGTTCAACGTGACCGTCGACAAGATCAACGCCGGCCAGGGCACGCTGGGCCAGTTGGCCGTGAACCCGCAGCTCTATGACGCGCTCACCAGCGCGACATTGGAATTCCAGTCGCTGGCCAAGGACATGCACGCCAATCCCAAGCGGTTCCTGTCCGTCCGGCTGGGCATCTTTTGAGCGCGCGCCGCCAACTGGTGGTGAATGCGGACGACTTCGGATTCACGCCTGACGTCAACTCCGGCATAATCGAAGCGCATCGCCGCGGCATCCTGACGGCAACCACGCTGATGGCTAATGGCGGCGCGTTCGACGACGCCGTGCGGCTGGCGCGGGAAACTCCGTCGCTCGATGTCGGCTGCCACCTGGTGTTGATCGGCGGACGCTCGCTCGAGACGGGCAATCCGTTCCCTGCCACGGTGGCGCAACTGCTGGGCGCGCTGGCCCGCCGCCAAATCCGGCTCTACGACGAATTTGCCAGCCAGGTGCGGCGCCTGATCGCCGCCGGCATCCGGCCCACCCATCTCGATACGCACAAGCACACGCATCTGGCTCCGCCGGTGCTCGAAGCGGTGGCGCGTGTCGCGCGGGATTTCGGTATTCCATGGGTGCGCCGGCCGTTCGATTTTCCGATCGGCGGCGCACCACGCCTGGCGCGTCTTAAGAGCGGCGCGCTGGGTTTATGGCGCACCCGCTTTCAGCGCGTGCTGGCGGCTCACGGCTGCCGCAGCGTCGATCACTTCGCCGGTTTCCAACTGACCGGCCGCCTGGGGCGCGAGGAGCTGTTCGGGCTGGCCGCCGCGCTGCCCGCGGGATCCACCGAACTGATGTGCCATCCGGGTCATTGGGGCGACGCGCTGCGCAGCGCGCCCACCCGCCTCAAAGAAAGCCGCGAGCGGGAACTTGCCGCGTTGACCGCGCCCGAAGTGCGCGAGGCCATCGAACGCCACTCCATCGAGCTGGTCAACTTCGCCGCCCTGGCGTAGGGCACCCGCGGCAAATGCCGTGCCGGTAGTTTTCGGCGAAGTTTCATTTCCACAGCGGAAGATAAGAAAAGGCAAGTTTTGTATCAGGGCACGGCTTGAGCCGTGCCGGAACGGATGAACCCGGTGGGCTTTTAGCCCCTGGCCGGTAAACAGGGGCTAAAAAGCCCTCAGAATGCCGGCTGCCTGCGGCACGGCTGAAGCCGTGCCCTGATACGAGGCGTCCCGCTTCGGAGTTCCGGCTAATGCGTGCCGGTGGTTTCGGCGACGGGAGCGAACGGGCTGATCAGGTTGTTCTCGCCGTCGAATTCGAAATCGATGGTGGATTCGATTTCGAGCGCGGGGTTCTTCTCGATTTCCGCGCGCAGGTTTTCGCTGAACGCGAAGCGGCCGAGCTCCATGGTGTTGCGGATCCAGGCGTAGGTCACTTCGCGCAGGTCGATTTTGCCGACGGTGGGCGTGATGCGCTCGATCGCTTCGCGGTCGGCCGGAAAATGAATCGGCGTGCGGATGGCGGACGGCGTGTTGGCGGTGAGCGAGTTGATCCAGGTGGGCTCCCAGTCCACGCGATTCACCAGCCGGTCAGTGACCACATCGGCCAGGCCCATGCCGACGCCGCTGTTATAGGTGAGTTCGCTCAAATCGCGCACGAAGATGCGCTCGAATTTGGGGCCGGGCCACGGATTGTACTGGCCTAGTATGCCGCGGTTGACCACCTTGGTGTCCATCCCCGCGCCGGAAATGTTCTTGCCGATCTCGTCCATGATGAGGATGTCGGCGTCGGTCGGGATGCGCGCCATCCACGATTTCACCAGCTCCAGGTTGGCCTCTTCGCGGCTTTCCATTTCTTCCACCGGGACCGCGTCGAGCTTGGCGGTGTGATGGTGCGCATCTTCCAGGATGGCGAGGCCGCCCAGAATCTTGCCCGAGGCCAGCACCTGCCGGCCGACGCTGCGAATCACGTGTTCCAGGCCAAGCCGGTACGCGTACGCGTGGTAGCGCTGCGCGCCGGCGAACTTGCCGAGGCCGATGGCCATCATCTTGAACAGGCCGCTTTCGATCTTGCCCGCGAAATCGGTGTGCCACTTGACGCGGTTCACCAGCATGACGCCGCTCGCTTCATATGCCATGCGGTCCATGAAGGCTTCGATGCCATCGGCGGTCTTGCCCAGCGACACCACTTCCAACTGGCTCACGATGGGGCATCCCATGCCGGATTCCGTGATGCCGTAGTGGGCCAGCACGTCGGCCTGGCCGGCTGCGGAGGCGGCGCCGTGGCTTCCCATGGCCGGGAAGATGAAGGGTTCGACTCCAGCTTCCTTCCAGTACTGGACGACCCCGCGCACGATGGTCGAGATGTTGTGGATGCCGCGGCTGCCAACGCCGATGGCCACGCGGTCGCCCGGCTTCAAACGCGCCGCGAATCGAGCGGCGGCGAGCTGGCGGTGAACCTCGGCCGCGACATCCGGAATCTGGCGATCCGGGAGATTCTGGCGGACCAACAACAGGCGAGGAAGTTGCATATTCGACTATATTTTAGCGCCAGGAAGACCTTGGCCGGTCGGGGACCGGCCCCACCGCTAGTATTTTCCTATTACTGATAAAAGGACTTTATTCCCCTAATATGAAAACACATGGGGAAGCTCGCTGCTATAGTCGGTCTCGCTCTCGCTCTGTTTGGTGCGGCGGCGGACCGTCCTGCCACGCCGGATTACGCGTATGTCGCTGCTGCTCAATACGATAGCACGGCATGGCGGAGCGGCCACGAGCGCTTTCCGGGTGGCGCCGCGATCATGTTGGTCACGGCCCAAGGGCAGCGAAAGCTCGCCCCTGATTTCTACGCTTCCACCGACCCGGCGGTCTCTTTCGATGGATTGCGCATTTTGTTCGCCGGCAAGCGCACCGCCGCGGGGCCCTGGCAGATCTGGGAAACCGCCATTGCGGGTGGCGCTCCGCGGCAGCTTACCGCGGCCGATACCGATTGCATCCGGCCGTTGTACTTGCCGGATGGCCGCGTCGTCTATACGCGGGTTTTCCCGCGAGGCTCGGAAATCCAGATCGTTCCGCTCTCCGGCGCTGCCGCGCCCGAAACGCTGACGTTCGTTCCCGGCTGGTATCTCACCGATGACGTATTGCACGACAGCCGGATCCTGTTCGAGACTGGCGGCGACTTGTGGACGGTTTACCCCGACGGCACCGGCGTCGAGACCATCCGCTGCGATCACGGCCCGCAGCGGGCCAACGCGCACCAGGCTGCGTCGGGCGACGTGATCTTCAACGTGGGCAAGCGCCTGGCGCGTTTCACGCCCGCCCTGGCCGAGCAGACCGGCGTCGAGCAGCCCAACCTGGAAGCGGCCGGACCGGGCGCGGAGCTTGCGGCCGATCGCTGGCTGATCCCGCTGCGCAGCAGTCCCAGCCACCCGTTTCGTCTCTACGATTGGAACAAGTCGAACGGCCAGCGCGCGGAGTTGAATCCCGGCGCGCCCGGCAACGCCGTCGAACCGGTGGTGGTGGCTAGCCGCGTTCCGCCGCGCGATTTTCCCTCTGCCCGCGTGCCCACACGCACCGCCGGGAACCTGCTGTGCCTCAACGCGCACGAATCGAAGACGCCGATCGCGGGCGACATCGCGACGGTCCGTGTCTTCACGCAGGATGCCGCCGGCGCTTCCGTGCTGCTCGGCCAGACGGTGGTGGAATCGGATGGTTCGTTCTACGTGCAAGTGCCGGCCGACCGGCCGCTGCGCATGGAGCTGTTGAACCGCTCCGGCGCGGTGACGCGGGCGGAAAAGAACTGGTTCTGGATGCGGCCCAGCGAACAGCGCATCTGCGTGGGCTGCCACGCCGGCCCGGAACGGTCGCCTGAAAACCGGGTGCCCGAAATCCTCAACCGCACCACAGTGCCGGTCAACATGACGGCCATCCCGGGACAAACTAAATGACTTTAAGAACGTCATCATTCTTTTCTGTTTTTTGCCTGGCGGCGTCCGTGGCGCTGGCTCAGCCGGCCGCCGCTCCTGGCGCCATCCGGTTTGACGATGCGACACCGACGTCCGGGATAACCTTCACGCATTCCTTCGGCGCCGAGAAGCTGGGATCGCTGCTCGAAAGCACCGGCGCCGGCTGCCTCTGGTTCGATTTCAATAACGATGGCAAGCCCGACCTGTTCGTGGTGAGCGGCCGTCCGCTCGGGCCCGGCATCCATCCCTACCCCCTCCGCAAGCCGCCAGCCGAAGCGCCGCACAACCACCTGTACCGTAACGATGGCAACGGCCACTTCACCGACGTCACCGAACAAGCCGGTCTGGCCGGCGACAGCTACAGCTTCTCCGCTATCGCCGCCGACTTCGATAACGACGGCTACACCGACTTACTCGTCACCAGTTATGGCAAAGTGACCCTCTATCGCAACAAGGGCGACGGAACCTTCGAGGATGTCACGGTCAAGGCCGGGCTCGGAAAGGTGACGGGATGGGCAATCGGCGCCACCTGGCTGGATTACGACCGCGACGGCTGCATCGATCTCTTCATCGGCCGCTATGTGAAGTTCGACCCCACTTACCGCTCTTACTACGCGGCCGATAACTACCCGGGGCCGCTCGACTATGGAGCCGACAGCAACCTGCTATTCCACAATACCTGCAAGGGCACCTTCGTCGATGTGAGCGAAAAATCGGGCATTGCGGCATTCAAGGGCCGCACCATGGGCGTCACCGCGGGCGACTTCGATGGCGATGGCTACCCGGATATCTACGTCTCCAACGATAAGACCGAGAACTTCCTGTTCCATAACAAGCGGGACGGCACCTTCGAGGAGATCGCGACGGAAGCCGGCGCCGCGTTCGGCCAGAACGGCGAATCCACTTCGGCCATGGGCCCGGTGTTCTTCGACTTCGATAACACGGGGAAAGTGGACCTGTGGGTGAGCGATTCCAAGTACAACCGCCTGCTGCGCAACACCGGCACACTGCCGTTTGTCGATATCACCCAGCAGGCCGGCATTTCGCAGCAAGCCGCGCAATACACAAGCTGGGGCACGGGAGCTTACGATTTCACCAACAGCGGGCTGCGCGACATTTTCATCACTCACGGCGGCCTGATTCACCTGATCCCGCAGGAGCATTCGGTTTTCAAGAACCTGGGCGGCGGCAAGTTCGAGGATGTATCCACCGGCGCAGGGCAGGTCCTGGCGACCAAGAGCGTGGGGCGCGGCGCATGCTTCGCCGATTACGACACCGACGGCCGCATGGATGCCTATATCGTCAACCTGGGCGCGCCGGGCACGCTGCTGCACAATGTCTCGACGCCGGTGGGCCATTGGCTGAAGGTCAGACTGGTGGGTACCAAGAGCAATCGCGACGGCATCGGCGCGGTGGTGGAAGTGGAAGCCGGCGGCGTCAAGCAGCGCGCCGAGCGCACGGCGGGTTCCGGCTATCTGAGCCAGGACGACTGGCGCTTGCACTTCGGCCTCGGCGCGGCCACCAAAGCCGACAAGATCACGGTGGTGTGGCCGAGCGGTATTCACCAGGTGGTGGAGAACATTCCGGCCGGACAAGTGTTCACGATTACGGAGAAGTAGGAATGCGAATGGGGACGCACGAGCGAATGTGGCGCACGCACTCGTGCGTGCCGCGTCGGCAATCTTGCCGGCGCCTGGCGCCGCAGAACCAAGACGCGTCGAGAAGAGTCTCGACGCTGCACGCACGAGTGCGTACGCCACGGTGCGCTTCGGTTCTCGCTTGCCTCATCTTCGCTTCCGCTGCCGCCGCGCAAACCGGCTATCCCAGTCCCGATGACTTGGTCTTATCGCCGGACGGCACGCGCCTCTACGCGGTGTTGAGTGGCACCGGCGAAGTAGTCGCCATGGATACCGCCAAGCGCGCCATCGCCGGCCGCGTCGCGGTGGGGAAGGTGCCGCGCGGCATCACCGTGACGCCGGACGGCGCGCGCCTGTATGTCACCAATTCGTGGGCGGACACGGTGAGCGAAATCGATGCCGCGGCGATGCGTCCGTTGCGCACTCTGCCGGCCGGTTTCGAGCCGACCGGGATTGCATTCGATGGCCGCGGCGCGCTCTACGTCGCCAACCGTCTGAGCGATGACGTGGCCGTGGTGGATCTGTCGAGCGGCGCCGTCACCCGCCATTTGATCGCGGCTCACGGCGCCAGTTACGCCGCGGCCTCGGCCGATGGCTCGCGCATTTACGTCACTCACATTTACCCCATCCTGGGCCAGTTCCGGACGCCGACCCGGTCGGAGATAACCGAGATCGACACGCGCAGTCAGATTGTCACCAACCGCATCTCCCTGCCGGACGCCGCAGGGGTTTTTCATGTGGCGATTTCCCGCGACGGGCGGCTCGGCCTGGCGGCGCTGCTGCGTCCGCACAACCTGGTGCCACTCGCGCACGTGGAACATGGCTGGGCGATGGGCGATTCGCTCGCCGTCTTCGGCGACGATATCGGCGGCGTGGTCCAACTTCCGCTCGATGCAATCGAAGATTACTTCTCGCTGCCGTTCGGCGTGGCGATCGCTCCCGATAAGAAGCGCGCGTACGTGTCCGCCAGCGGTTCCAACGAGGTTGCCGTACTCGATCTGACGCGCCTGGTTGCCGCGGCGCGTTCGCAGGGAGCCGCGCGGATGGCCAACGATCTTTCGGCGGCCTCGCATTACGTGATTGCGCGCATTCCGGTGGGCCGCAACCCGCGCAACATCGCGCTCTCTTCCGACGGGGCGACTCTCTGGGTGGCCAATCGCCTGGATGACAGCATTTCGATTATCGATACCACGCGTCTGGCAGTGAGCGGAACCGTCGCGCTCGGCGCGCCGGCCACGCTGACCCCGGAACGCCGCGGAGAGCGTTTGTTTTACTCTTCGCTGTTCGCTTTCGGCCACAGCTTCGGTTGCGCCAACTGCCATCTCGATTCCACCTTCGATGGCCTCAACTGGGACCTGGAGCCGGATGGCTTCGGCATCGACATCGTCGACAACCGCGCGCTCGAAGACATTGCCGACACCTCGCCGTTCAAATGGAACGGCCAGAATCCCGATCTCGAGACAGAATGCGGCCCACGTACCGAGCGCTATTTCTTCCGCTCGCAGGGCATCCGCGGCGACGACCTGGAAGACCTGGTGCATTACATCAAGGCCATTCCGCTGCGCCCCAACCGCTATCGCGCTCCCGATGGCGAACTGACGCCGGCGCAGGAGCGGGGCAAGGCCATCTTCCTGCGCACCACCCGCAAAGACGGCACTCCCATTCCGGAAGGGCTCCAGTGTTTCGTTTGCCACTCCGGCAAGTATTACACCAACCAGTTAGTCGCCGATGTCGGCACCGGCAAGCCAACCGATCGCTCGCCGCTGATCGATACGCCGGAGCTGACCAACGTGGTCAATAGCGCGCCGTATCTCCACGATGGCTCGGCCCACACCTTCGAAGAGATCTGGACCATCTTCAATCCCAAGGACCAGCACGGCGTCACCAACGATCTCGCCAAGGATGAGTTGAACGACCTCATCGAGTATTTGAAAACACTATGAGAGCCATCATCATCGCCGCATTCCTGGCCGCCTCGGCGCTCTTCGCGCAGGATCTGCCGCGGTTCCGCTGGGAGAACTTCACCACCGCCAACGGCCTGCCCGACAATCGCGTCTACAGCGTTTGCGTGGATGGCGGCCGCATCTGGGCGGGCACCGATAATGGGTTGGCGCTTTACGAGAACGGCAAATGGCGCGTGTTCACCACCGCCGATGGCCTGGCGCACCGGGCGGTCCTTTACCTGGCGCTGGATAAGAAGACGCACACGCTGTGGATTGCCACCATGGGCGGTCTGAGCCGCTACTCGGCCGGCCGCATCGATACGTTCACGCAACTCAACAGCGGTTTGCCCAATGACGTAGTGTACGGCGTCACCGTGCAGGACGATTTGGTGTGGGTGGCCACCGCCGCCGGCGGAGCGCGCCTGGACACGCGCACCAACCAGTGGAGTCACTTCAACGAGCGCAACACGCCCATGTACGAGATCTGGACCTACAATGTGACCGCCGCGGAGGACAAGGTATACTACGCAGTATGGGGGAGTGGGGTGCTGGAGTACGATGTTAAGACTGAGCGTTGGCTGAAATACGACGATCCCGACCTCGAAAACGAGATCGTGCTCCACAAGGACGAGGGGCTGATTCACGAAATCACCACGTCGGTCAGCTATGTAAATAAGATCCTTTGGGTCGCCAGTTACTTCGGCGCCAGCCGCTATGACGGCCGTAACTGGCGTAACTTCATGGATAAAGATAGCGGCCTTCCCAGCAACTTCTTGAACCAGGTGAAAACCATTGATGGCACGCGCACGTGGTTCTCCACCGACAAGGGACTGGCATACTACGATGGCGTTCAATGGGCCACTTATAGGCCAGCCTTAGATACGCACGCGCCCGAAATGCTGGTGCGCGACGCCGCGGGCGTGGTTACCCATGTAGCCGTCACCACCGCGCCAGCCTTTCATTACACGTTTGGCATAGATTTTCAGAATGACGATATCTGGGTGGCCACGGCCAAAGGCCTGAGCCACGGAATCCGCATGAAAACGGGAGACAAGTAACTATGACAATACTCGACACGTTGGACCGGATCGGCAAGACCACGCAAGTGAAGACCAAGGCCATTACCGAACATTCCGTTCTCAACGAGGCCTATGACTACGAAAAACCCAGCTCATTTTCGCGCGGGTTGCGCATTGATCTGGATAACCTGGTGATCCTTTTGATTTCAGGCACCGCCAGTATCGATGAACACGGTGTCAGCGTTCACATCGGCGACTTTGACGCTCAGCTTCGCCGCACCTATCACAACATCACCGGGTTGCTGGCCGCCGAAGGCGCTACCTGGAAGGACATCGTTCGCACCACCTGTTACCTTCGTGACATCGAGCGCGACTACGCGGCCTTCAACCGAGGACGCACGGAGTTTTTCCGCGAGCAGGGTCTCGATCCGCTGCCGGCCTCGACCGGCATCCAGGCGATCCTGTGCCGCCCCGAATTGCTGATCGAGATTGAAGCGATCGCAATGTTCATTCCGAAACCGAAGGAGTAAGAGATGGGCGCGGCAAATTGTGGGGCGGACTCCCGTCTTCGCTCGCTTCTTAGGCCCGGAGGGCGAAAGACGGTAGCCCACCGCGCAAGCCGTGGGTCCGAGGCGCCCGAACACAGCCCCGGAGCGGGACGTAAGAACTTTGGTGACAAGGGAACCTTTCGCCCCGTTCCGGGGCCCTCGAACGGTTCCTGCCGGTCCCAAGGCTCACGCCTTGGGCTACTGTCTTTCGCCCTCCGGGCTTGCCCGGTCAATGTTACGGCAGCGCTGATCGGTATCCGCCGCATGGCTGCCGTTCTGACAATTTTGCTGGCAGGCTCGCTCGGGTGGGCGCAATCGGGCGCCTGCTCCTGCGGCGCGAACCCTCCCGGCCCGCCGCCGACCCGCAGCGTGGAATCCTACGCTAACACCCCCGACGATCTCAAACCGTTTTCCAAGTACACCCAGCCCTATTACCAGAACTACACCAGGACGCCCGAATACAACGGCGCGGCCGCTGACGTGCCCACTCTGAAGCCGTCCGACGTTTCCGAGGTTGCCATCGGCTTTCTGGGCCCCATCTATCAGCACAAGGACATCGCGCTCGGCACGGCCATGCTCAATGGCGCGCAGATGGCGATTGACGAGGCCAACGCGCGCGGCGGCTACGGCGGCAAGCCGTTCCACCTCAAGATTCACAATGATGGCGCCACTTGGGGCGCGTCGAGCAACGAGATCGTCAAGATGGAGTATGACGAAAAGGTGTGGGCGATGCTCGGCTCCATCAGCGGCGATTCCACCCACATCGCGTTGCGCGTTTCCCTGCGCTCGGAACTGCCGATTGTCAATTGCGCTGCCACCGACCCGACCATCCCGGAAACCCTCATTCCGTGGATCCTCACCAGCATCCAGGACGACCGCGAGCAAGGCTACACGCTGGCCCGCAGGATTTACACCGATCTCGGCTATAAGCGCGTCGGCCTGCTCCGCGTCAACGAGCGGTACGGCCGTTTCGGAATCGTCAAGTTTAAAGATGCCTCGCGCCGCCTCGGTCATCCCTTGGTGATCGAACAGAAATACATGCCCGGCGACACCACTTTCACCCGCGAATTGCAGGTGATCAACGACTCGCGCGTGGATGCCATCGTGCTCTGGGCCGACGCGCCGGCCGCCGGTACGATTCTCAAGCAGATGCAGCAGATGGGGATGAAACAGCCGGTCTTCGGCGCCGCGCGCGTGCTGGGCGGCGGCCTGTTCGCCAATGCGGGCAATGCGGTCGAAGGACTGGAAGTGGTCTACCCGTACAACCCGGACCGCGACGACCCGCTGTGGGTCGATTTCCAGAAGCGCTTCACGGCCCGCTATCAGGCTAAAGTGGATGCGTTCTCCGCGCTGGGCTTCGACACCATGAACATCCTGCTCGACGCGATTTGCCGCGCCGGTTTGAACCGTGGCCAGATACGCGATGCGCTTTACAGCCTGGAGCGGTATAAGGGCGTC
Organism: Bryobacteraceae bacterium; assembly: GCA_049508735.1. Taxonomy (GTDB): domain Bacteria; phylum Acidobacteriota; class Terriglobia; order Bryobacterales; family Bryobacteraceae; genus Bog-375. The sequence continues at coordinate 49,039 of JBELAO010000034.1, forward strand.
ACCGGCGAAATGGTGTTCGATCCCAATGCCAAGAACGTGGCTCCGCTTTATCTCGGCAAGGTGAAGGATGGCGCGTTTACCTGGCGCCGCTACACGATGGACCCGCCGTACGCCAAGGTCGGCGAGCACGGCGTGGACTACGCGGGGCCCAAGCTGGCAGACGCGCCGGCGGGCGAGCGCAAAATCGGCGTCCTCGGACCTGGCGCGGAGACGCTGGCCGCGCACCTGAGCGCCGCCGGCTACCGCGTGGTAGGCGTGAACTCCGAACAGGCGTGGGGGAAGGCCTCCGACGAACTGGTCAAGCTGGTGTACGATGCGCACGTGCTCGGCCTGGTCGCCACCGACCGCGCTTCCGCCCACCTGGCCGAACAGATCGCGGTCAAGACGTTCATCCCGGTGATTGGCATTTCCGCCGACCGCACGCTGACGTCTACCAACGTGCCGTGGATCTTCCGGCTGGATGCGGACACCACGCTCGCCGATGCCGTGCGCTGCCTCACCGATGCGGCCAACCGCGCCGGCCCCAACCGCGGCGCCATTCGCGATTACCTCGCCAAAGGCAACCTGGTCGCCGGCCGTTACGCCTTCCAGTCGACCGGCGAATTGCGGTAGCCCGCCCCGGCAGGCTATCACAAGGCTCGGCCACCGCAGCTTCACGGCCATTGAGCGCATCGAAGCCGAGCATCGTGGCGCGGCTTGCCCGTGAACCATCCGGGGCCGTCAGGCCTGCAGAGCCGAGAGTCATCTCGGCTTTTCTTAGTCGGTAAAGAACCGGCGGCAAAGACCGCCGCGTTACGGCGCGACGATCGAGCTTCTTCGTAACGCCGGCGGTCTTGCCGCCGGTTCTTTACGCGCCCGAACTGATACACTCAAAGGAAACCCTATGGCGAAGGAAAAAACCGAGGAGAAAACCGCCCAGCAGCCCGTCGGCTTTCGTGTCTGGGCGCCCGTGGTGGCGCTGGGCTGGCTGGTGCCGGGCGGAGGCCATCTGCTGTTGAAGCGGACCGGCCGCGGCGTGCTGCTGCTGGCCGCCATCACCACCATGTTCTTGTGCGGGCTGATGATGCGGGGGACCATGTTCACCCCGCAAGGCGACGACCTGCTGACCGTGCTGATCAACTGGGGCGGCTGGGTGGGCGACGTTTGCGGCGGCATCTTCTACCTGATGTCGGTATGGCTCGGCTACGCGCAGCCCGATGTGGCTGGGGCCGTCCACGATTACGGCACCAAGTTCCTGGTCACCGCCGGCCTGCTGAACCTGCTGGCGATGGCGGACGCTTTCGAAATCGCCCGCGGGAGGAAAAGCTGATGCCCAAGATGAACCTCTCGCACTTCGAGGCGGCGTTCCTGTTTTCGCTGCTGGTCTCCGTGGTGCTGGGCGTGGTCACCAAGAATAACGACCGCGACCGCCTGCATTACGGAGTCTACACTTTCGTCTGCTTCCTGGTGGCGCTGTTCGGTATCGGTTGGCTGATGTACCTCGGCCACGGCTGAGCCGAAGAGAAAAGCTGGGACGGCTCTCCGAACTCCTGATGTCCGGCGTTTCTGCGCACTGCGGAAAATGAACCGGAAACCGGTGACGCAGGAAGGTAGGATAGACGATCGGTTTTTGTCGTCTGTCGCGGTGGGCCGCCTGAAAAACTAGGGTAACGCCCGCGATCGTCGCCGGCGTTAGGAGTTTTTCATGGAGTTTCGCGGGCCGACGGCCCATCCCAACAGACGACAAAAACCGATCGTCTATCCTGCCTCTGACCCAAATTCCGCCGCACCGGGAGTTCGGACTCCCGGCTCGGCAGCCTGACTGGCGCGCCACGGCGGCGGCGGCCGCTTACCCCTTGCGCAGGGCCAGTACGGCGTTCAGGCCGCCGAATGCGAAGGAATTGGAAATCGCCCATTCCACCTGCGCCTGGCGCGCCTGGTTGGGGATCACGTCCAGGTCGCATTCCGGATCGGGCAGGTTGTAATTGGCGGTGGGCGGCAGCACGCCATCGCGCAGCGCCAGCACGGTGGCGATCGCTTCCAGGGCCGCGGCGGCGCCCAGCGCGTGGCCGTGCATCGATTTCGTCGAGCTGATCGCCAGCTTCCCGGCGTGCGCGCCGAATACGGCGTGCAGAGCCGAGGTTTCGGTGGCATCGTTGGCCAGCGTGCCGGTGCCGTGGGCGTTGACGTAGCCGATCGCCTCCGGCGCCACGCCGGCGTCGCGTAACGCCGCGCGCATGGCCTTGGCCGCTCCATCGGCGGAAGGCTGCGTGATGTGGCAGGCGTCGGCCGACATGCCGAAGCCGACGATTTCGGCGTGGATCCTGGCTCCGCGCGCCAGCGCGGCCTCGAGCGGCTCCAGCACCAGCATCCCCGCGCCTTCGCCCAGCACCATGCCGCGCCGGTCTTTCGAAAACGGGCGGCAGGTTTCCGGCGACACCACCCGCATGGCTTCCCACGCTTTGAGAATGCCGAAGCTGAACGGCGCTTCGCTGCCGCCGGCCAGCGCCAGGTCGGTCATGCCGCTGCGCACCATCCAAAAGGCCTGGCCGATGGCGTGTCCGGCCGACGAGCACGCCGTCGAGATGGTGAAGCTGGGGCCGGTGATCCCGAACTCCATCGAAATGTGGCTGGCCCCGGCGTTGGCCATGGTCTTGGGAATGGTCAGCGGGTGTACGCGATTCAGGCCCATCTTATAGACATCGTGGAAACCGATGTCCTCCGTGCTCTGCCCGCCTACGCAGGAACCGGTGATGATGGCAGCCGTCTCGCGCAGCTCCGGCGTCCATTCGATTTGGGCGCTGCAGACGGCCTCGCGCGCGGCGATCACGGCGAACTGCGCGAAGCGGTCGATGAAGTCGGCGTGTCGATCCTCGAAGTAGCCCTGGTGGCTGTAGCCGCGCACTTCCGCGCCGTTGCGAAAGCGCAGTTGCGAGGCGTCGGTGGATTCAATCGGCGCGATGCCGGAACGGCCCTGGCGCAAGGATTCGGCCACTTCGGCGGTGGTCCGGCCGAGCGCGCAGATGGCGCCCAGCCCTGTGATGGCGACCCGGCGCATCGTTTACTGGCCGGCCTGGGTTTCCGCCGCGGCCGCCTTGGCCGCTAGCAATTTCTCCACACCGACGCACATGTCGCGCACGCCACGGACGCTGCGCACTTCGTCGTCGGGAATGTTGATGTCGAATTCGTTCTCGAGCGCGAACAGAATCTCCACCGCATCCATGGAATCGATCCCCAGTTGCTGAAAATCGCTATCGATGGTGACCGTCTCCAGGGGAATCCGTTTGGAGGATGCAATCGATTTGCGAACCCGTTCAATCAAGTCGTCGGACATAGAAGTTGGCTTACCGTTTCCAATTTATAGCCCCGCTCCATCAACAGGGGGAGCAGACGGCGCACGGCCTCGATGGTGGCGCCGATATCCGGCCGCGCGCGGAGTTCGCGGCCATCGTGCAGGCATAGGATCGCGCCGTTGGACACGCGCCCCGCCATCCGTTCGACGATGGCCTCCGGCCCCGAATTCCAATCATAGCCCATTGCAGTCCACATTACGCCCCGCAGGCCAAGCCGCCGCTGCGCCCGGCCCATGCCGAACCAGCGGACGCCATAGGGCGCGCGAAACCAAACCGGCCGTGCCCCGGTGTGCTCCAGCATAACCTGTTGCGCGCGCTCCATGTCGGCCGCGATGAAATGGGGCGAGCGGAAGCAGCACAGCGGGTGGGCGTAGCCGTGGTTGCCGAGTTCGTGCCCGGCCAACGCCACCGCGCGCGCGACCGCCGGCAACCGCGCCACGTTGGCGCCGCACGGGAAGAAGGTCGCCGGCACGCCGTGAGCCGCGAGGATCTCCAGAATGCGCGGCGTGCCTTCGCTGGGACCGTCATCGAAAGTCAACGCCACCGCCCGACGCTCGCGCGGCCCCCGCCACACCGAGGGACCGAACACCGCCGACGCCCGCCCGCGCACCGCCCAAGCCATCGCGCCCACACCGCAAGCCACAGCCCCGCCAATCGGAAGCGCCGAAATCATAAGCCCCTATTGTAAAGACAAGCGCGGATTCGAACATGCCGCCCGTGGCGCGGGCCGTCCGGCCTGCAGAGCCGAGATTCATCTCGGCTTTTCTTTCTTTTCTGCCTTTCCTCCGCGAGATTCTTGATCGCAAAAGCTCACTAACCTCTCATGGACTTCCAGCGCCACCGCCGCCTCCACCACATCTACCCCGAAGGCAAGCCGCTATTCATCACCTGGCACCTGCACGGCAGTCTCCCGCACAGCTCTTACCCGCCGCCCGGTAAACTGAATGCCGGCCAAGCCTTCGTCTGGATCGACCGGTACCTCGACTCAACCCGCGATGGACCGCTCTATCTCAGGCAGGAGCCCATCGCACAACTTGTCGTTGGCGCCATCCGGTACGGCGCCGAACAATTGCAGCACTATGACCTGCACGCCTTCGTGGTGATGGCGAATCATGTGCACCTGCTGGTGCTGCCGCGAGCAAATCCTTAGCCGGTTCCTGCAATCCGTGAAGGGATACACCGCGCGGGAAGCGAACCGCCTCCTCGGACGCACGGGCCAGCCATTCTGGCAGGCTGAGTCGTACGATCACTGGGTGCGGGACGGTCGGGAATCGGATCGCATCAGGACGTACATCGAGAACAATCCGGTGCGGGCGGGATTGGTGGCAAACGCGGAAGATTATCCATGGTCCAGCGCGGGAAGAAAAGCCGAGAGGACTCTCGGCTCTGCAGCCTTGACAGGCCGCGCCACGGACGGTGTTGAAACCGAGCCTTCGGTAATCGGGTAAGTTGGTAGTGGGCTTGGTTTGGCATGGCAAACTGCATTCGACTTCTAATCTTTGCGGGAGCTGCGTGCGTATCGTTGACGGCGGGGCAAGTTAAGCCTCAGGAAGCTGCGCCGTCCCGTGTCCTGACGGTTTGCGAGGTTCTGTCCGCGCCTCTGAAGTACAACGGGCGCATGGTGACAATCCGCGCAAGAATTGAGGGGACCAGTGAGGGTACCTGGCTGATCGGCGATGACTGCCCTGGCGTCTTCGTTACGGAGGAGCACGTGTGGTCGAGCAGCATCTTCTTGGGAATGCCTACCATGCCCGCCCAGCTGCGCCTCCATCAAGTCGACTTCCAGTACGATTGGGATTCGGGAAGCAGGACAAATGCGAAGGCCGAGGACCTCCGAAAATCCGTGCCCGACCGCTGCCTGATGGTCAGCTTCACGGGCATGTTTGAAACACGGACGGATTGGTCCCATGCCAAGGCCGTCTATCCGAACGGAACTTGGAAGTATCTCGGCTTCGGGCATCAGGGCGGGTCGCCGGGGAAACTCCTGATCAAATCCGAAGATGACGTGGAGGCCGTGCCTGGTTGTACCGACAAGAGCCACCCGCCGGAGAGCGCACCCAAGAAGTAAGAATAAACTGGCTCGAAAGGCCAACGCTCCCCCACATACCTCGCATACAGACTCCGCGCTACGCCGGGGTTGCCGGTGCCTTTGATGATGGCGCGGCCGTGCCGCCCGTGGCGCGGGCCGTCCGGCCTGCAGAGCCGAGATTCATCTCGGCTTTTCTTTCTTTTCTTCGCGAGAAATCTTTACCGCAAAAGCTCACTAATCTCTCATGCCCCGCTCACCCCACAAACCTCGCATACAAGCTCCGCGCTACTCCAGGGTCGCTGGTGCCTTTGACGATGGCGCGGCCGTGCCGCCCGTGGCGCGGGCCGTCCGGCCTGCAGAGCCGAGATTCATCTCGGCTTTTCTTTCTTTTCTTCGCGAGAAATCTTTACCGCAAAAGCTCACTAATCTCTCATGCCCCG
>JBELAO010000035.1:0-54174 GCA_049508735.1 Bryobacteraceae bacterium
AGCCGCATGTTTCCTCAATTCCTGCATGCAGGGATCGATGTTGCAGGCTGGCCCGAGATATGACACGCAAGTGCGCATAACTGGCGAAGCGGTAGCTGTCGATTATTGCCGCTACCGCTCTACTCTTACTTCGCCAGAGTCAGCTATTTCTTGCCCCCAGTTACATGGCCACGTCCATCCCGCGCTTCGTTGCCGCTGAAATGCGCACTATCGACGCGCTTTGCCGGTTCGGCTTTCTCGCCGGCTTTTGGCAGCGGGCCCTTATAGCCGTGCTCCGCATGGAGCCGATTGTTCACGTTGCCCTGAAAGTCGCTGGGGCCATGAAACCATGGGCCAGCGCCAATGAACCCGTCCCCGTTAAACCACTCCGGCCCGTAATAGCCAGTAGGGGCACAGTTATAAGGAGCGACGTCATAGTAGCCATAGGGACATTCGGGGGCTACTCCGATGGAGACGCCAACCTGAGCCTCTGCTTTGGGAGCGCTAACCGTTAAGCCGATTCCAGCCACGGCGGCTACCACTAGAAATGCAAATCCGCGCATCAATTTCACCTCACAACCGCTTAGAGCAAGTTGCCTGCCAGTGTCTGTTCGGCAGGCCCCGACACGAGTTCCTCACTGACAGTTTTCCACGACCATGAAGGTAATGTCATCGGTCTGCGGCATGCCATGAGTGAATTCCTCAATGGATGTCAAGAACCTCTGCTCGATCGCCTGGCCTCCCGAGGGGGCCTCTTGCCGGATGATTCTTAGCAGTCTTTCCTCTCCGAACATCTCTCCCTGCGGGTTTTCCGCGTCCGTAACACCGTCGGAATATACCACTAGAATGTCTCGTTGGTCGAGGCGGAACGCGCTGGACTCATAACAGGCGTCATCGAACAGTCCCAGGACAGTGGCGTTAGAGACCAGCACTTCGATGGTTCCGGTGGCGGAACGGAACAGATAGGCTGGAGTATGTCCCGCGCTGATGAACTGTCCCATACCCTGAGGGCCGAGGAGAAAGAGAAAGAGCGTCACAAACTGGTGGGGAAGGGATTTGTCACAAAGCAGCCGGTTAACCCGGCTCAAGACCCCCTGCGGTTGGGGCCTCGAGTGAAACTCCATGCTGAGCGCGCCCAGCAACATCGAACTTAACAATGCTGCGGACATCCCCTTGCCGGAGACATCCGCCAAAACCCCCAACCACTCCCCTGAACTCAGCGGCAGGAAATCGTAGAAATCCCCACCCACATAGCGCGTGGGAGTGTTAAACGCATGGACGCGATAATTCTCAAACCGGGGCAGGGAACGGGGCAGCAGGCTTTCCTGAGTTTCCTGCGCCAAGGCCAATTCCTGCTCGCCCTTCTTTCGCTCCTCCAGGGTCTTGAGACGAATCACCTCGCGGCTTGCCTCGAGTTCGCGGACCGTCTCCTCCAGCACTTTGCTATAAATCTTGGTCTCCAGGTGCAACAGGCGCACTTCCAGAATGTTGTGAACGCGCGCGCGCAGCTCTGCCAGATCAAACGGTTTGCTGACGAAATCCTTAGCGCCGGCTTCGAGCGCGCGCAGCTTGTGAGCCGGCTGCGCAGTGATGACCAGGACCGGAAGGTAACCACCCTCCTCGATTTCCTTCAAGCATTCCATCACCTGGAAACCGTCCATGCCAGGCATCTGGAGATCGAGCAGGATCAGGCTGTAGCGGTTCCTGCGGTGCAGCTCGCAGACCTTTTTCGGATCCATCGTAGACTCGACGGAAGTATAGCCGGCGACGCGCAGCATGCCCTCCAGCAGGCGGACGTTGGCTTCCTGATCGTCCACGACGAGAATTCTGGCGTTCAGGATGTCGGCTGAGCTGACCATGGCCTCCGTCCCGATTCACTTCGCATGACCGGCCTCCTGTCGCGCGAATTCCAGCGCGGCGTCCAGCGTATCCATGAACTCACTCAGCTTGATTGGTTTGGTGAGATACCGGAAAAGCCCTGCATGCAGGCCCTTCTCGATTTCGCGGGGCATTGCGTTCGCACTCAGGGCAACCACGGGAATGTGCGCCGTGGACGGGTCCGCGCGCAAGATTTTCAAGGCTTCCAAACCGCTGATGCCGGGCAGATTGATGTCCATCAGGATCACCGCCGGCTGAGCCGCGCGCGCGAGCTCAATGCCGAGTGTACCGTTCACCGCGGTCAACAGTCGCAGGTCGGAGCGCCGCGCGATGAGCTGCTCCACCAGCTTCAAGTTCGCCAGGTTGTCTTCGACATAGAGCAGGGTGCGCAGCGGTTCGCCGGTCGCGACTGGCGGTTCGCCGAGCGATGCGGCTTCGCCGCTTTCGAGTGCCAGTTGTGGCGCCGCGCAAGAGACCAGCTCACACCAGAAGACGCTTCCCGCGCCGGCTGTGCTTGCTACGCCGAGTACGCCCCCCATCAACTCCGCCAGCCGCTTGGTCACCACCAGGCCGATGCCCGTGCCTGCCACGCCGCCCGCCTCTTGTCCGAGACGATTGAACGGCTGGAACAGTTGGGCCAGCTTTTCCGGAGACAATCCCGCGCCGGTGTCCTGGACGCTGACGCGAGTGAACCCCGGGGTGGTCGTGGTGCAATTAACGATGACCGTTCCCCGCTCCTCGTTGTATTTGATCGCATTGGAAAGCAGGTTGATGATAATCTGCTTCAACCGGGTCCGGTCGGCACTGACAAAGAACGGGTTGTCGAACCGGGGAAAGGTCATGCTGATGCCGCGCTGTTGCGCCTGCGGCTCCATCATGGCCTGGCATTCGTTCATGACCTCGGCCAACGACACGGATTCCGTCGATAGCGATACCTTTCCGGACTCGATCACCGAGAGATCGAGGATTTCGTTGATCAACTTCAGCAGATGCCATCCCGCCTGGAGAATCTGATCGATATTTGCCGCCTGGGAGGGTGTTGGCGGCGGGGATTCGGAATTAATGAGTTGGGCGAAGCCTAGGATCGCATTGAGCGGCGAGCGAAGTTCATGGCTCATACTGGAAAGGAAGTCCGATTTTGCGAGGTTGGCTTGCTCCGCGGCGGACTTGGCGCTCTCCAGCTCGACGTTCGTTTCCTGAAGCGCCTGCTCGTTCCGTTTGCGGTCCGTGACGTCCCGCGCGACCGCTAATACGCCCTGCAGCGTTCTATCACGGTCGTAGAACGTGGTGGCGTTGTAGGAGACCTCTGTTTTCTTGCCATCCCGGGCGCGCGCAGTGAGCTCATAGTCGGTGACCTTCTTTTCGCTCAGTGCCAGCTTGATAGCCGCTTCGGCCCGCTCCGGATCGGTAAAGTAGTTCTTGGACGGCGCACCGATCAACTCGTCGCGCGTGCAACCGGTAAGCGCCTCCATCTGCTTGTTGACGTCGGTGATAATGCCGCGCGGGTCGGTGGTCATCAACGCGTCGATGTTGGATTCGATGAGGGAACGGGTGTAGAACTGCTGGTCGCGCAGGCGCTGGTCGAGCTTCTTCTGGTCTGCTTCCACCTGCTTGCGGGCGGTGTTATCGGTGCCGATCAACAGATAGCCGATGATGGCCCCACGATCGTCGCGCAGCGCCGTGACCGACACCACTGCCGGGAAGCGGCTGCCGTCTTTGCGGATGTAGGTCAATTCATAAATATCCTCGATCCCGCGTGAAGCCTTGAATACCAGCGCCTCGAAGCCCGGAGCAATCCCGGTTCCCAGTTCCAGGCTCAACGCCTTGGCGCGCGCGATGACTTCCTGCGGATCGGAGATGTCGGCCGGGGTGATCTTGTTCAGCACTTCGGCGGCCGTGTAGCCTAACATGCGCTCGGCGCCGACGTTGAACAACTGAATGACGCCCTTCTCGTCGGTCGCGATACTGGAGAAGTTGGCGCTGTTGAAGATCGCGTTCTGCAACGCCCCTGTCTTGAGCAGAGCTTCTTCGCGTCGAACCTCGGTCACGATATCGACTATGCCGGCGTCGTCGTCGTGAGTGGCAAGATCGTCTTTGGTCGCGAACATCCATCAACCTCCATCGAGTTAACAGGCCGGTCCTGGCGATACAGGACCGGGATGGTGACGCGCCACGATGATCGCTAACCGCGAAAACGAGAGTAACCCCAGCCGCCGCCACCGAGTACAAACAGCACCAGGAGAACAATCAGTATGGTCGTCATCAATTTCTCCCTTCCGTTGGAATGTCATGCAGGCGGAAGGCCGAAGCCGGATTGGTGGGAACACATGGCGGTTCGCCCAGGCTCTCCCATGTTGTCACGTGCAGGTTCTGCCGTTTAAAGGCAAGAACTGCTGCAAGGGAGTATACCCGTGGGAGCTTCCCTCGACCGGTTCTGCCAACTCACCGGGCCGAACGCCATGCTTGCCCGGCTGTGAGGATAGGTCCGGCGCAGGAATGATTACACGGCTCGAAGGAGCGGCCCCGTGTCACCGGGCGACTCATCGAGATCACCTGTTGCTTTCCCAATAGAGCTGTGGCATTCTCGTGTTGGTAAGCCAAATGACCGTCATACGGGACGAAGCCGCATGAAACAGAAAAAGGATGTCCAGCAGGGAACGCTGGCCCTGATGGTGCTCAAGACCCTCGATGTGCTGGGAACGCTGCACGGGTACGGCGTCGCCCGGCGCATCGAGCAGATCAGCGGCGGCCTGCTTTCGGTCAATCAGGGCACGCTGTATCCCGTCCTGCTGAGGCTGGAGCAGGAGGGCGCCATCGCCTCGGAGTGGGGTCCCTCGGAAAACAACCGCCGGGCGCGCTTTTATCGGTTGACGCGCGCGGGACACAAAATGCTGGAAGCCGAAAGACGCGAGTGGGGGCAGACGGCGGCGATCATCGCGCGCTTCTTCGCAGTGAAAGCGAAGGATCTGGCATGAGAGCCCTGCATCGGTTATTCGCGCGCTTTCTGAACTTCACTGCCAGGCGCCGCGGCGACGAACGGCTCAAAGAGGAGATTGAATCGCATATAGCCATCCAGACTGAAGAGAACATCGGCGCCGGCATGACTCCCGAGGAAGCCCGCCGCCACGCCCGCTTGAAGTTCGGGGCGGTGGAGGCGGTGCGGGAAGACTACCGCGCCGAAGAAGGCCTGCCCTTCGTGGAGAACCTGCTGCTGGATGTTCGCTACGCGTTTCGCGTGCTTCGGAAGTCTCCTGCGTTCACGGTCGTGGCCTTACTCACTCTGATGCTGGGGATTGGGGCAAACGTGGTCGTCTTCGGAGTGCTGAATGCGGTCCTGCTGCAGCCGCTCGCAGTGAGCGACCCGCAAAGCCTGTATCAGATTCGCCATAAGCAGTGGATGATCGGACGGCTGCTGACTACGTCGTATCCCGCGTTTGAGGATTTCGAGCGGCGAAACGCCACCTTCAGCGGGATGGCCGGGATTTATGGGTATTCTCATGCGGCGCTGACGTGGCGCAACGCGGTGAGGCAGGTCCACGGCGATGCGGTCACCGGCAATTATTTCGATCTGCTGGGCGTCGAGCCGCAGGTAGGACGGTCCTTCCACGCGGCCGACGAGCATGGCCCGTATTCGGCGCCGTATGTGATGTTGAGCGATGCTCTGTGGCGAAACATGTTTGATGCCGATCGGGGCGTAGTCGGGACGATCGTGGAACTCGACAAGCATCCGTTTACCGTGGTTGGCGTGGCGCCGGCGCGGTTCCACGGCACCGAGCGGTTTGTGTGGCCGGACTACTGGATGCCCATCGTCATGATGGGGCCGGATTTCCGGAACAACCGGAAGTCCGTAGCTGTCACGGTGATTGGCCGCCTTAAGCCGGGCGTGACGCCACGGCAGGCGACGGAGAACCTGAATGCGATTACGGCTGAGCTGGCGAAGGAGTATCCGGAGACCGACGACGGACAGGCGCTGCGGCTGATTCATCCGGGACTTTACGGAGACGATGGTGACGTCATTCGCGGATTTCTTTGGAGCGTGACCGTGCTGGCGCTGCTGGTGCTGGCGGCCGCATGCGCGAATCTGGCAACCCTGTTTGCTGCGCGCACGGCGGATCGCAGCCGGGAACTGGCGCTCCGAGTGGCGCTTGGATCGAGCCGGCGGCGGCTGGTGAGGCAATTGCTGACCGAGGCGGTGATGGTATCGCTGATGGGCGGCGCGGCGGGGCTCGCCGGCGCAGACCTACTGTTGGGTGTGTTGAACCGGTCGCGGCCGTTCGTCGGCTCTCTGACAGTGAGTGTGGATGTCAGCGTGTACCTGGCAGGCCTGGCGTTGACACTGGGAAGCGCGCTGTTGTTTGGCCTGGCGCCGGCGTGGCAAACGTGGCGGAGCAGTCCGCTGCAGATGATGAAGAGCGGAGGGGCGGACGCCATGCGCCTGCGCCGGTTTGCCTTGCGTGACTTGTTGCTGGGCGCGCAAATTGCAATCTGCACGCTCCTGGTAACGGCCTCGCTCGTCGCTGTGCGCGGCCTGGTGCGCGCGCTCGACGCTCCGCTGGGTTTCCAGCCGCGGGGCGCGATGCTGGTGGATCTGGACCTGAGCCAGATGCGACAGGCAGGCGATCTGACGGCCGAGAAAGCGCAAGCGATGATTGAGGCGGTGCGGAGCATCCCCGGCGTGACGGCAGCGGGGACGGTGAACCGCACGCCCTTCACGGGCGGGCTGCATGGGACTCCGATTTTCCGGCCGGGGACGACAGAGTTCAAACTGAACAATTCGGTGCTGGCGCCGTACGCGTTTCAGATCTCGCCGGGATACCTGGAGGCGGCCGGTACACGGCTGCTGGCCGGGCGGGATGTCTCCTGGCACGACACCGCAAAGACGCCGTATGTGGCGATCGTGAACGAAACGTTCGCGCGGAAGATGTTTGGCGAAACGCCGGCAATCGGACAGCACTTTATTGTGTCGGGCAACCTGACGGAAGTGGTCGGCGTGGCCCAGGACGGCAAGTATCACGACATCGAAGAGTCGCCACAGCCCGTGGTGTATGTGCCGTTATCGCAAAGCGAGCAGATCGAAACGATTTTCGTGGTGCGGTCATGGCGGGCGCCGAGCGAGATGGCGGCGGCGCTTGCACGCACACTGAGCGGCGTCGCGCCGAATCTGCCAATTACAGTCCAGAGCTGGCCCGATTCGCTTGCGGACGAGCTGTTCCCGGCACGGGCGGCGACAGTGGCACTGGGCGCGATGGGTCTGCTGGCGGCGATGCTGGCGGTGACGGGCATCTTCGGAATGGCTGCCTATAGCGTGAGCCGGCGAATGAAGGAACTGGGCATCCGCGTGGCATTGGGCGCGCGCAGGACGCAAGTGATGAGCGCGGCGGTGGGGCGGCCGATCATGCTGCTCGGCGTGGGATCGGTGCTGGGTCTCGCGGCGGGAGTCTTCGCGAGCCGCCTGCTGGAGCAGATTGTGTATCGGGCGAATCCGCGGGATCCCGTGGTCGTGGGCGGCACGGTGCTGACGATGGCACTGCTCGGCGTGGCGGCGTCCGCCATTCCGGCCTGGCGAGCGCTTGCCGTCGATCCATCCAAACTCCTGCGGGAAGAATGATAACCTGAGACGTCAGACCATAGCCGCTCTTTTCCGGAGATTCAATGACGTATTCGCGAGTCGATTCAGAGTACTTGAGCGCAGAGTCATTCTTTCTAAGTCCATTTCCACTGGGCGGCAAGTTGATCCGAGGGCGTTTCGCTATACCGTCGGGCATTCGATGTGTCAAGGCGAGCGTGATCGACAGGTGCTTTTCAAGCGTCCATCCACTAGGTGTAATTACGACTAAGAGCATCAGCATAGTTCCCCGGCAGGGTTATCGTGAGCCCATATATGCTCGTTACTCCTTTGGATCCTATATCAATGCCGTCGGGCTAACGAATCCGGGAGCACAGGTTGCCTGCCGGGAACTACAGGACATCGCGGTTCCCAGTGACAAGTTTCTGCTGGTATCCGTCTTTGGCGGTAATGCCGAGGAATTCGTCGCTGCCGCGGACGCGTTACAGCCGGTCGCCGATGGATTTGAGCTGAACATGTCCTGCCCCCATGCTGCCGGCTATGGAATTGAGATTGGTCAGGACGTGGACCTGGTCGCAACAATTACTCATGCAGTGGTCCAGGCCGTGCAGGTTCCCGTATTCGTTAAGTTATCAGCCACTATTCCTCAAATTGGCCGCACGGCAGCGGCGGCAATCAACGCCGGCGCGTATGGAATCACAGTGACAAACACTATAGGCCCGTCGGTGGTTGACATAGGGGACGTTCCGATCTTGTCGAACCAAGTAGGTGGATTGTCGGGAAATGGGATACGGCCGCTTGCCCTTCGCGCAGTACAGGTGATCCGGGCTGCGATAGGTCCTACCCCGGCTATCATTGGCATGGGTGGGATAGGAACCCCGGAACACGTCGCCCAATTCAGAAAAGCGGGGGCTGACGTGTTTGGGGTCGGAAGTGCCGTTACCGGTTTAGACACTCACAGATTCGGCGAGTATTTTGCGGATCTCGAGAGGTATTCGGTTTCTGATTCACCACACAGTTCGCTCGGCACGGATTCGGCGGATACCGCTGTGAGTATGCAATACCACCAATGCCAGGTAGTGGGAATTCGACATTACAGCGACCGGCTTTACGAATTGACGCTTGACCAATTACCAGGCGCTCCTAAATCCGGCGACCTTTCCGGAAGATACTATTTCCTTTGCGCCCCTGGCTTCGGAGAGAAACCGTTCGCGGTTTTTTCTTCGGAAGAGCGGAGCATTGTAATTAAGTCCGTGGGTTGCCTTACTTCGCATCTCGCTCAAGTGTCTAGTGGCTCGATGCTTCTGTTGCGCGGACCTTATGGGCGGCACTTTCGTGGCGTTGAGGGAGCTAGCCGCTATATTCTCGTAGGTGGAGGAACGGGAATCGCGTCCCTGCTTGAGGCCGGTCACGCCCTGCGGCGTTCCGCCACCCTCGAGTTCGTGTTGGGAGTGGCTACCAAGGCTGAGCTATTTGGTTTGCGGGAATTTGAGAGCCTTGGCGCGGTTACCGTTGCAACCGACGATGGCACGGTTGGCTTCCACGGTAACGTCTCGGAATTACTGAGCCAGTATGTCGCCGGCGGAGAGCTCAATAGTGATTCCGTATTCGTCAACTGCGGGCCGGAACGTATGATCGCTGCCTGCGCAGACATCGAGCGGAAGGTTGTTTCGGACGATAGGATCGTGGCGGCTGTCGAGTACCCGACAAGCTGTGGTGTCGGCATCTGCGGCAAGTGTGCTTCCCCGAGCGGCCATCTAACTTGTATCGATGGTCCGTTCCTGCCAGTCAGAAGCTTCGAGGCTCGCAGAGGCTAACGAGGTTGATTACCCCGGCGCGTAAGGGCTGAGCCGTGAATCCCGGCGCATCCACGCGAACGCCCCGAGGCGACCGCTCGCCTCCGGCGCGCTCACGAATAGAGCCACAGCAAGGCGCCTGCGATTCGCGTAGACTATAGGAACATCACTGCGCGGCACTCGCGCTGTGACAGGGAGGGGAGGAGAATGGATCAAAACCAGGGGAAACGAAACGTGTGTCGACGATTATTGCTGTCGGCCGGCATTGCCGCAGCTCTCAGCGCTGCCACGCTGCACGCTGCGGACACTATCGCCTACGCGTGCAATTCCTACAACGGCCAGCTTGGGACAGTCGACCTCAACACAGGAGTCTTCACCCAGCTGGGCATCGGCCTTTCGACCGGGGGGTTCGGCGTGTCCGGCGGAGCCTTGTACGGGATAACTGCCGATTACGTGTTTCAGGTCAATCTCTCGACGGGCGCCCTCACTTACGCCCCGAACTATTCCTTAAGCAATAATCTGCAGGGCTTTGGTTCGACCACCGCCGGGTTGTTCGTGGTCGACGGGTACGGGGATCTCATTTCCGTCAATCCCTCGACTGGCGCCCCAACGCTCATCGGTTCTACCGGTGTGACCTCGGGCTTAGGTGCCGGGGTCTTGTCGACTTCGGCCGATTCGACCACGTTGTATTGGGACAACAACGGTGGCGCCGGGCCCGAGCTGTACAGGATCAACACGTCGACCGGGGAGGCGACTCTGGTGGGCGCGACGGGCAACGGCGCAGGCTCGGGGTCGGTCGAGGCGATGCTCTTCGAAGGAGGAACGTTGTGGGCCGCTCTTGGCTACAACACAGGTCCGCAAATTGGCACGCTGAACACGTCGACGGCGGCCGAGACCATTGTGTCCACTCCGTCGGTGAATGGCATCCTTGCGCTTGCTCCATATCCCCTGTCAGCTCTGCCAGGGCCAACGGTCAGTTATCGAGGAGTGATCAGCGCCTACCAGTTTGGCGCGCTGGCCTCGCCCGCGCCCGGTTCGTGGATCGAAATCTACGGCTCCAACCTGGCTACCGATTCGCGGGCCTGGGCAACTACCGATTTCACCGGCGCTAGTGGTCTCACGGCCCCAACTGCGCTCGATGGCACGTCGGTCACCATCGGCGGCCAGCCCGCGTATGTCGAGTACATCAGCCCTGGCCAGGTCAACGTGCAGGTGCCGTCCACGGCTCCCACCGGCGCGCAGCCGATCGTGGTGACCGTGGGGTCGAATGTCAGCCAGCCGCAGACCATCGTTATCGGCGCCACGGCACCGGGCTTTTGGGCCCCGTCCGCTCTCCTGACTGTCGGGAACCAGTACGTGGGTGCGCTGTTTCCGGACTTCGCAACGTTCGTTTTGCCGCCCGGCGCGGTTAGCGGCCTCACCAGTCAGCGTGCCCGGCCCGGAGACACGATTATTCTGTACGGCATCGGCTTTGGCCCGGTAACGACGAACTTACCCGCCGGACAGATCGCGCAGGGACTGGGCAATACCTTGCCCACGAGCTCCTTTGAGATCTCTTTCGACGGTACGCCAGCCACGGTGAAGTATGCCGGCCTGACGCCCGGATCGGTGGGTCTCTACCAGTTCAACGTCGTGGTGCCCAACGTCGCGGCCAACGATCTGACCCGGGTTACCTTCACCCTCGGCGGCGCGGCCGGCACGCAAACGCTGTACACGGCCATCGGCAACTAAGATGCAATAGACTGACAGAGGGGCGATGTGAGACCGGGAGTGCGCCGCCTCGCCAACGGGATACCACGGCTTGGCCGGCCGGCACCCTGCCGGCTGAATCCACCGGAAGTGCCAAACACCTCCATGTGGGGGCCTTTCACCAGACGCGATGTTTTTCAGGCTGCGGCAACGCTGTGCGGCGTCCGATTTGCCCGTGGCCAGGACGAGCCGGTTTTTTCCACGGACGTGAGGGTGGTTAATGTCCTGGCGACGGTGCGGAACAAAACCGGGTCGCTGGTCGGCAACCTCAGCCGGGAGGACTTCTCACTGTCCGAAGATGGTCGCCCGCAGACCATTCGCTATTTCGCACGGGAGAGCGACCTGTCGCTGACGCTCGGCCTGATGGTGGATACGAGCGCCAGCCAGCGGCGCGTCCTGGACGCCGAGCGCGGCGCCTGCCGGCGCTTCCTGGATCGGGTGGTCCGCGAAAACAAGGACCAGGTTTTCATCATGCAGTTCGACAGCGCCGTGCAAATGCGCCAGGCGCTTACTTCCTCCGTTGGCACGTTAGAAAATGCGCTGGCGTACGTAGACACGGAAACCATGCAGCAACTGCGCCTGCAACAGGGCGGTGGCACCCTGCTTTACGATGCGGTGGTCCGGGCGTCTGGCGAGGTTATGCGAAAGCAACGCGGCCGAAAAGCTCTGATCGTGCTGTCCGACGGCGTGGACGTCGGCAGTGAGAGCACTCTTCAGGATGCGGTGGACGCTGCGCTGCGCGTCGACACGCTCATTTACTCGATCCTCTATTCCGATCCGGGCGCCTATGGAATTTTCGGGGGTCCCGACGGCTCCCGCGTCCTGCAGCGCATGTCGAACGATAGCGGCGGCAGCTTCTTTGAGGTTTCGAGGAAGCAAACGGTAGACCAGATATTCGATGTCTTGCAGGAGGAACTGCGCAACCAGTATAGTCTGGGCTACACGTCAGATCAGCCGGTCACCATTTCCGGGTTTCGAACTATTCAGTTGACAGCCAAGCAAAAGGGCCTGGTGGTGCAAGCCCGCCATCGATACTGGGCTCAGCGCTAGGACACACACTTGTCCGCAACGGCGGCAGGCGCGGAAGCCGCGAGTTCCCGCGCTCCGGGTTACAATCGGGGAACGGTCGACTTCCGAGTGAGTGCGAATGAACGAAGACGAGCCAGTGCCCGCACAGGCGGAACGGGGCGACATCCGTCAACGCTCCTACCAGGTTTTCCTGCGGCGTCTTTCCCAGCCGGCGGCCGGATTTCCGTGGTGGTCCGCGATCGTCATCACCGCCGGGTCTGAGGCCCAGGCCGAGATCTACCGCCAGGAGATTCATCGCCGTTCCGAGCACGGCTATTTGCCGCGCGGTGTTTCCTGGCACGTGGTCCCCGATCCGGAAGGCCGCCACATTGGCAGCGGCGGAGCGACATTGCGCGCCCTCCAGGTGATCGGCAAATGCGACCCGGCGTGGTGGAACCGCAACCGGACGCTGGTCATCCACGCGGGCGGCGAATCCCGCCGGCTGCCTGAGTACAGCCTGACCGGAAAACTCTTCGGCATCCTGCCCTCGCGCACGCCTTGGGGCGAGAACAGCACCGTCTTCGACGAAACGCTGGTTCTTTCCACGCTCTGGCTGGAGCGGTTCTCTTCCGGGCTGGTGGTTTCTTCCGGCGATGTCGTCCTCGCGTTCGACGCAGCAAATCTCGAGTGGGACATTCCCGGAGTCGCCGGCGCAGCCATCCGGCAGCCGATGGAAACCAGCACGCGCCACGGTATCTATGTCCTCGACGAACGCGGCCGGGTGTATTCCTTCCTGCAACAGCCGACTCTAGCCGAGGTGCGCGCCGCCGGCGGGGTCTTATCCAGCGGTGTCTCATCCGGCAATGTCTCATCCGGAAATAATGTCGCGCTCGACACTGGTCTCCTTCATTTCGACGCCGCGCTGTCCGCCAGACTGTCCCGGTTGTCTTCCGCCTTGTCCGAGATACCGTTTCTCGATCTTTATCGGCAGTTCACGCTCTCGCTCACCGGCGAAGCGCCTTGCGTGTTGCCCGAATTGGCCGCACTGCTGCGCGGGGTTCCGTTTCACTGCTCGCTGGTGGAAGGCACGTTCACACACGTAGGTACCACGTCTCATTTGCGGCGGCTATTCCAGGGCGGAGTGGTCGATACCATCCTGGCGCCGGGAAGCGAACTCGGGTCCGGCGCGCTGGCGATCGAATGTCACTCGACGCAGCCAATTCGCGTGGGCGCAGGCGCCATCGCGCATGGTCTGACGGATGCGTCCGGTCCCATAGCGGTGGCCGAAGAGACCGTCGTGCACCAGGTTCCCGTGCATCTGCCGGATGGACGGCGCGGATTCGTGGTGCGTACTTACGGGGTCGAGGACGATCCGAAAACTCCGATCTGGTTCGGCCGCCCGATTCCGGAAGCCTTGAAGACGCTGGACCTCGACTCGGAAGAGGTCTGGCCTGGTGTTCCGCCGGCCGAACGCTGCCTCTGGAACGCCCGGCTTTTCCTGTTCAACAACCGCGAGTTGCCTCGCCTGTCCATGGCCACCAGCACCGCGTGCGCGGATCGAGAGGCGCTGGTGGAGGCGCGCGATCGGCGTCGCGATGCGAACTGGCGGGCTTCCGCGGTTGCGCTGGCGCGCGCGGAGACGGACGTGCGGCCGCTGCTGATCCATGCGCCGGGCATCGGTGCGCTTGCCGAGACCGGCCGCACGCTGAGTGCGGAAGCGGTGGGGATCGAAGCGAGCGCTCCCTCGGAGGCGGCCAGCCGCCACTTTCAGGCCAGTCTGTTTTACGATCGGGCGGGGCTTGCGGAGGATTCGGCGCGCGCACGTTCCGCGGCATTCTTGGCGGTGCATAAAGCCGTGGCCGGACGCACGCCCGAGTCTTTCCGCGCCGGCCGCAACCAGCCTGCGGCGCCCGGCTCCTGCGTGACGGTGTCGGCTCCGGCGCGGATCGACTTTGGCGGCGGATGGTCGGACACTCCGCCGTTTTGCCTGGATTGGGGCGGCACGGTATTCAACATGGCGATTACCGTGAACGGCGCCTACCCCATTCGAACGATCGTCCGTCCGCTGAATGAACCTGTGGTGCGGTTGGTTTCCGCGGAAGCTACCGAGGTGCTCGCCGCCGGGTCTTTTTCGTCCGCTGCCCGCGTTGGCTCCCCATTCGCGATTCATCGCGCCGCCCTCCAGATGTTGGGCTTTGTGAGATTCGGCGAACCGATGGATGGCCTGGAGATTCGCACCGAAGTGAGTCTGCCGGTGGGCTCCGGACTGGGGACTAGCAGCATCCTCGCCGCGACGGTGTTGCAGGCACTCCTCGCGCTGCGCGGCGAAGAGGTGAGCGTTCAGGAACTCTCGGATCTGGTGCTGGCTCTGGAACAGTTCATGACTACCGGGGGCGGGTGGCAGGATCAGGTGGGCGGCATTTATCCGGGTGCTAAGTTGACCATGACCGGCCCGGGTCCCCGCCAGCGCCTCCGCGTGGAACCGGTCGAGTGTCCGGATGGGTTTGGCGAGCGGTTCGTGCTTTATTACACCGGCATCCGCCGGATTGCCAAAGACCTACTGGGGCAAGTGGTAGGCCGCTATCTGGCGCGTGAAGTGAAAGCCGTCGAGGTACTGCACAGCATCAAGACGTTGGCGGTGGAAATGGCGTACGCCATGAAGGAATCCGATTGGGACTATCTCGGCAGCCTGCTCGATCGCCACTGGCAACTCAACCAGGTTTTGGACCCGCACACGACCAACGCGCCGATCCATGCCCTTCTCGAATGCGTGCGCCCATACGTCTCGGGCGCCAAGCTGGCCGGCGCCGGCGGCGGTGGATTTCTCATGTTACTGGCCAAAACGCCGGATGACGCTCAGCTTCTTCGTGGTTTTCTCGAATCGCTTCCCGGCCCCGGAGCGCTGTACGAATGGGCGGTCGCACCGTTGGGATTGCATCCAAGCGCCTGACTGACCCGTCCTCGCCGATATTTCCGTCATAAGTCGGGTCCCAAAATGTTTGCTTCCCACACGTGCTTCAAGGTGATATAAGTAAGTGAGCACAAGGAGAGCATATGCCACGACTACTTACCAATGACATCATCACCGCCGCGATCGCTGGCTTCGAAGAGCAGAAGACAAGGATAGACGCTCAGATCGCGCAGCTTCGTCAGATGCTCTCCGGTGGCTCCGCTGAGCCCGCCACACAGCCGCAGGCGCCGAAGCGCGGACGGCGTAAGTTGAGCGCCGCTGGCCGCCGGGCCATCGCCGAAGCGCAGCGAAAGAGGTGGGCTGAGTCGAAGACGCAGTCCGCGACGCCAGCGCCGGCCGCTCCGGAAGCGCCTAAGGCCAAGCGCAGGATCAGTGAAGAAGGCATGAAGCGTATCATCGCGGCTACCAAGAAGCGTTGGCGGCTGGCGAAGGCCGCCAAGGCGCAGACCACGGCCGCCAAGACCGTCAAGAAAGCCGCACCGGCAGCCCAGAAGGCCGCCGTGAAAAAGGCCCCCGTCAAAAAGGCCGCCGCGGCCGCTGTTAAGAAGGCCCCTGTCAAGAAGGCCGCTGTCAAGAAGGCCGCCGCAAAGGCAGCGAAGAAAGCAGCTCCCGTGAAGAAGACCGTGGCCGCGGAGACAGCCCCGCCTGCCGCACCGGCGCCGGCGGGCACTGTCGCCCAGTAGGCGACCTGGCGCACTCACTCGTGCGCAATGTCACCTGGTTTTTCCTAATGCCGAACGTCTGTCTGAATTGTGGGGCGGACCGCCTGGCAACTTTCATGTCCCGCACCCGCCGGGATTTGGCATGGTTCGCGACAGGGATTAAGCTGGTAAGCGAATGAACTCATCATCGCGATTCCTGGCGCTTGCGCTTCTAATCGCCTGCGGCCCGGTTGTGGGCAACTTGACCGCGCAGATCGATCCCTTCGATCAGGTCGCGGCCATGCGCCGCGGCGTGAACATCATCGGCTATGACCCGCTGTGGAAGAACTTCGGCAAGGCGCGCTTCCATGAGCGCCATTTCCAACTCATCCACGAAGCCGGGTTCCAGACCGTGCGCGTGAACCTGCAAGCATTCAGCCACATGGACGCAAAGAACCGGCTGAAGCCGGCGTGGCGGAAGACGCTCGACTGGGTCGTCAAAAACGCGCTGGCCAACAATCTCACCGTGATTCTCGACGAACACGATTTCGGGCGCTGCGCGAACGACGCCGACGCCTGCCGGACCAAGTTGCTGGCCTTCTGGCAACAGATCGCGGAAGCCTACAAGGATGCTCCGTCGAGCGTGATTTTCGAGATCCTGAACGAGCCGAATGGCGCGGTGACGGACGAGCGCTGGAACGCGCTGCTAAAAGAAACGCTGGCGCTGATTCGCAAGACCAATCCCGTGCGCAACGTTGTCATAGGTCCCGGTCACTGGAACAACATTCAGCATCTCGACCAGCTCGAACTGCCGGAAGACGATCGCCACATCATCGTCACGGTGCATTACTACGTGCCCATGACCTTCACGCACCAGGGCGCGGCCTGGAGCAAGGAGACCGCGCACCTGTCCGGCATCACCTGGGGCACCGATGCCGAGAAGCAGCGTGTGGTGGACGATTTCGCCGGCGTCCAGCAGTGGTCAAAGGCGCACAACCGGCCAATTCTGCTGGGCGAATTCGGCGCGTATGATAAGGGCCCCCTCGAATCGCGTGTTCTCTACACGTCTTGGGTTGCGCGCACGGCCGAATCGCTGGGGTGGGCCTGGGCCTATTGGCAGTTCGACTCCGACTTCATCGTCTGGGATATGGCCAAAGACGCCTGGTTCGAGCCTATCCTGAAGGCCCTGATTCCCTGAGAGCGGCCTGTGCGATAGCTGTGTCCGCTGGCTTCGTCGCTGCTTCGCTAGGCTCGCATGGCTCCGCCCTCCGCTCAGCCCAATCGGAGACGCGACCAAAGCGATCAGCCAAAACGGAGCGGCCAGAGTGGGCGGGGTTGTACCATAGTGACTTGCCAGCCCCGTTCGCCGCTCGTTCAATTTTCATGTCCCTTGCGGAACTTGCCCGCCGAAAGCTGCGTTACCATTCAGGTGGGCGCGCCGCGGAAGTGTGAGTTCGTGCGCCCAAAGTGCCACGCCGTTCGACAGGAGAAACCGAATGCCACGTCGCCATCGAAACCTTTTCGTCCTCGCGTTTCTGAGTATTACCCTGCTCTTCGCGCTTCACGCCTGGAGCCAGCCGTCAACCGCCGTGCAGCCCGCGCCCAAGTATCGCGATCCCAAGCTCACCATCGATGAGCGCGTGGCGGACCTGCTCGGTCGCATGACGCTGGAGGAAAAGGTCGCCGAGATTTGCGGCGGCGACAACCCGAGCCTCTCCCTGCTCGATACCACCGGAACCTTCAATCCCGATCAGGCCAGCGTGGCCTTGCGCGGCCTGTATGACGAGAACTCGACCTACACGCCCCGCCAGAACGCGATCCTGCGCAATGCCGTGCAGCGCTATCTGCGCGAGAAGACGCGCCTCGGCATCCCCTGGCTGTTCATGGGCGAAGCGCTGCACGGTTTCATGAGCAACGGCAGCACCAGCTTTCCGAACCCCCTCGCGTTGGCCAGCACCTTCGATCCTGCCTTGGCCCGCCGCGTCTTCACCGCCGCCGGAGACGAGGCTCGCTCCGCCGGCGTCGCCCAGGTGTTTACACCAGTGCTGGGCCTGGCCCGCGATCCGCGCTGGGGCCGCACCGAAGAAACCTACGGGGAAGATCCGTACCTGGTTTCGCGCATAGGCGTAGCAGCCGTGCTCGGCCTGCAGGGCGACGGATTCCACATCGACAACCACCACGTGATGGCCACGCCCAAACACTACGCCGTGCACAGCCAGCCGGAGGGCGGCACCAACACCGCGCCCGGCAATTATTCCGAGCGCGAGATCCGCGAGAACTTCCTGGTGCCGTTCCAGGCTGCCGTCCAGGAAGGCCACGCGGGAAGCATCATGGCTTCCTACAACGAGATCGATGGCATCCCGTCGCATATCAGCCACTGGCTGCTCGATCGCGTTCTGCGCCAGGAGTGGGGCTTCGGCGGCTACATCACCTCCGATGGAAGTGGGCTCCAGATGCTGGTCGATACCCACCACGTGGCTGCCAACATGTCCGAAGCCGCGCGCCTGGCCCTGGCAGCGGGAGTCGATTTCGACCTTTCCGACGGTAGCGTCTATCGCACCTTGATCGACCAGGTCAAGGCCGGCGCTGTCCCGGAGAGCGAAGTCGACCGCGCCGCCGGCCGCCTGCTCGCCGCTAAGTTCCGCCTCGGCCTGTTCGAAGATCCTTATACCGATCCCGACTACGCCGAAAAGACCACCAGCGGCTCCGAGCATCGCAAGCTGGCCGTCGAGGCCGCGCAAAAGGCCGTTGTGCTATTGAAGAACGAAAAGAACCTGCTGCCGCTCGATCTCGGCAAGCTGAAGACCATCGCCGTCATCGGCCCCAACGCCGCCGATGTTCACGTAGGCGGATACGCCCGCGAACCTGGGCACGGCGTCAGCATTCTGGATGGCATTCGCGAGCGCGTCGGCTCCTCGGCCAAGGTGGTTTATGCCGAAGGCTGCCAGATCACCAACGCCAAGCAGGGCTGGCGCGGATGGCTGGCGTACAACGTCAGGCTGGCCGATCCACAGGCGCAGGTGGAGAAGGTCGCCGCCGCCACGGAGTTGGCCCGCAAGGCCGACGTGGCCATCCTGGTGGTCGGCGAGAACGAAAGCACCAACCGCGAAGCCTGGTCGGAAGAACATCTGGGTGACCGCGATTCGCTCGAGTTGCTCGGCGCACAGAACGATCTGGTTAAGTCGGTGGTCGAAACCGGGACTCCTACCGTCGTCCTTTTGATCAACGGCCGGCCGCTCTCCATTAACTACATTGCCGAACACGTCCCGGCCATCTTAGAGGGCTGGTATCTCGGGCAGGAAGGCGGCACTGCCGCGGCCAACGTCTTATTCGGAGATATCAACCCGGGCGGCAAATTGCCCATCACCTTCCCCCACACGGCCGGCGCACTGCCGGATTTCTATAATCACAAACCGAGCGACAACCGTACTTACGAATTCAGCACCAGAAAGCCGCTCTTCGCTTTCGGCTACGGCCTGAGCTACACCACGTTCAAATTCGAGAACCTGCGCGTGGAGCCCCAGCAAATCGAAATCGGCGGCGTGGCCAAGGCGCGCGTGGATATCACCAACACCGGCTCGCGCGAAGGCGACGAGGTGCCGCAGCTCTACCTGCACGAACGCGTGGCATCCGTCACGCGGCCGGTCATGCAGTTGAAAGGCTTCGAGCGCGTCACCCTGAAACCGGGTGAGAAGCGCACCGTCGAATTCACCATTACGGCGGATATGCTTTCCATGCTGAACACCGACATGCATCGCGTGGTCGAGCCGGGCATCTTCGATGTGATGGTCGGCCCCAGCTCGGACAATACCAAGAAGGTCGCGCTCAAGGTGGTCGATCTGAACGGCCAGGCTGGCACGCCCGTGACCTTGAAGCCCAAGGGGTCGGAATCGGGCGTGGTCAGCACCTTTGACGACCTCAAAGTCGGCGCCAACTTCGGCTCGTGGTCCGTGATGACCGATTCGGTGATGGGCGGCAAATCCACCGCGGCCATGGAGGCCGTTCCGGGCGGCGCCAATGGAACCAAGGGAGCCATGCGCGTGGCCGGCGAGAACGTCAAAGGCGCCGGCTTCATGTTCGGCGGAGCCGTTTTCTCCCCCGGCCCCGGCATGATGCAGGGAGCCGATCTCTCCGACAAAAAGAACATCACCTTCTGGGCGAAAGGCGATGGCAAAAGCTGCCGCCTGCTGATCTTCACCGAAGCCAAAGGCCAAAATCCGACCTTCCGTACTTTCGTGGCGACGCCCGAGTGGAAGCAATACACGTTCTCGTTCGAGAGCCTAAGCACCGACGGCCACGACCTTTCCGGCCTGGCGTTCCTAAGTCCCCCCGGCGAAGGAAAGTTCGAGTTCTTCATCGATGAGGTGGAGATCAAGTAAGACGAAGGGTGTTGGGCTCCCGGTGTGCTAACCTCTGCCACGATGGGCTGCTTCCTTGGCTTTGACCCCGGTGGATGAGGTGAGCTCGGAAGCCTACGCCCGCTTTGCTTCTCGCCTTATGCCCTCGGCAATCCACATCCGGAGTTGCGTCTGATAGCCTACCGACTTCTCAGCCGCGATGTGCTTCGCCGCGGCGATCTGTTCAGGGGCCAGCCGAAGCGAAATGGGCGACTTTGCGCGGGCGTGGCGTTCGCGGATCTTCTTGGCCAACCCGGGGGACGGTTTAGGAGCGAAAGGGTCAGACGCATTTTTCGAGATCCCTCATGGGTCCGCGATACCACCGTTTACCCCGGCAGCACGTCCGCGAACACGAATCCGTCGCGCTCAATCACTTCTCCCGAGCGGACCTCGATGGGGCTCGAGAACGGCGGTGCATCGTGCACGAACGTGTGAAACTCTCCGTTCTCGCCGCACGGATCGATTCCAGGCGGTAAGTCCCCGAGGAAACTCCGGTCGAAATCGCGGCCGGCAAAAGACTTGGCAAGTTTGGCCGGATCCACGCAAGTGACTTTCGCTTTCACGCCCGCGTCGATCATTTCCTGCGCCAAATCTCCGGTTGGAATCAGCCAGAGCGGGAACAGCGGTTCGAGGCCAGTCCCTTGCAATTGCCGGATGCGGTAGTCGCGAATGTCCTGGAGAAAGAGGTCGCCGAATGCCACCGCCGTGATTCCTTCCGCCACCGCGCGCTGGCACACCACGCGCATGCGGTCTTCGTACTCCGCGTTCGAGCACGGCGCAGGCAGCTCCACCGCCCACAGCGGCAGCCCCGCGCGCTCCGCCTGTGCCTCCACCAGCGCGCGCCGGACGGCATGCATCGCCACGCGGTTCGCCTCCGAGTTGAAGCTGGTCACCAGCGCGGCCACCTGAACTCCGGCGTTCCGCCGCAGCAGGTGCAACGTCCACGCACTGTCTTTTCCGCTGCTCCACGATAAGAGTACCTTTTTCATTGCCCGGTTGCCCCTCGAAAGTCCGCCAGACGCGCTACCGAACTTCCGATTGTAACTGAGCGCCGGATGCGCATCCTGCACCGATTTCGACGCTGAACGAACTCGATTTGGTATTGCGCGAGCGCCAAGCGAGGTCTGTTAAGATACTCGAAGAAGCCGAATGATTCGCGACTATCTGCGCCGGGCCTATCGCAGTGCGCTCCCTCTGCTATACGCGCGCAGCCAGTTCAAATTGTTTCTGAAGGCCGGGCTGGGCGATATCGAGTTGCGCATGCTGGCGCTGGCTTCGGCGACGGACTACTTTTCCGACTTTGTCCGCGCCATCCCGATCCGGGCGCCCTTCGGCAAGTCGATGGTCGTCGTCGCACCACACCAGGACGATGAAGCGATCGGGTGCGGCGGCGCGCTCGCCCAACAAGCGGGCAGTGGGAAGGCGGCCTCTATCGTCATGCTCACGGACGGCGCCGATGGGTGCGAAGAGCTCGGCTTCACGCGGCAGGAAATGATGGAGATGCGCAATGAAGAGTCGCGGCGTGCCGCCGCCGTGGTCGGCGTCTCTCCGGTCTTTCTCAATCATCCCGTGCTGGCGGACGACATTGCTCAGATCGCCGAATTGGCGGACATTCTGATCGAGCGCAAAGCCGACGCGGTCTTCATTCCGTTCCCGCTCGACGGCCATCCCGATCACCGCACCGCCAATTTCATCCTGGCTGGCGCCCTTGGCGAGATTCCCTGGAACGTGCGCGTATTCGGTTATGAGGTGTGGGGAATGTGCATCCCGAACGTCGTTTTGATTATCGACGATGTGATCGAAACCAAGACCGAGATGCTCCGCTGTTTCACTTTCGCCAATTCGGCGTTGGATTACGTCCACAGCACGCTGGGACTGAATATGTTTCACTCGCGCATGCTCGGCGCCGGCGAGTGCCGGTACGCGGAGCGATTCTTCGAACTCCCGCGCGAAGAGTACATCGAGCTCATCCAGCGAATCCGCGCCGCCGATTTGCCCGCGCCGGTGACAAAATGAAAGCCGTCCGGGTCCGCTCCACTCCGGCAAGCTGGAGATAAGGCGCATGACGCTCAATCAGGCTCTGGCTCTCATCAATTCCCGAAAAGGGAACCGCGCGGAAGGTACTTATTGCCTGGCTTGCGGCTTCGAACCGCTCCACCTGGCAACCCTGTTGCGTGCCCATCTACTCGAACGCCTGCCGGACGATAGGAACGTGGAAGTCGAGTGCGGAGTTTACGGAGACCTCCCTGGCAACATCCAATCGGCTGCGCGATTGGCGGCTTGTGGCTGCGCGGTGGTGTTGGAGTGGGGCGACCTGGATCCGCGGCTGGGCCTGCGCAGCAGCGGCGGCTGGTCGAAGGAAGCGAAGGCGGACCTGATCGCTGGCTGCATCGAGCGTTACGCGCGCCTCGAAGCCGCCATCGTGGCGCTCGCCGGCCGCATGCCGGTGGCGCTGGCTCCGCCCAGCCTGCCTTTGCCGCCGATCGGAAACACGATTCGCGCCCAGAGCAGCGTTCTCGAACTCGAACTGGAGCGGCGACTGGCCGGATTCCTCTTGCGTATCTCGCGGACCTCCGGCGTGCGTGTGGTCGAGCGTTCGCGGATCGAAGCGCCCGCTGCCGCGCTGGACGCCCGCATGGAGCTCATCGCCGGCTTCCCGTACACGGTTCCGTTTGCGAGCGGCCTCGCAGCCCGTCTGGTAGACGTGCTCTGCCAGCCGGCGCCGAAGAAGGGACTCATCACCGATCTGGACGGCACGTTGTGGTCGGGAATCGCCGGTGAGATAGGGGTGGACGCCGTCTCCTGGAGCCAGGAGCACCACACGCAGACGCACGGGCTGTATCAGCAGATGCTCGGTCATCTCGCGAGCTGCGGCGTTCTGCTGGCTGCCTGCTCGAAGAACGAAATGGCGACGGCGGAGGCCGCGCTGGCCCGGAGGGACTTTTTTCTCAGTCCGGAATCGCTTTTCCCCGTCAGTGCCAATTGGGGGCCGAAATCGGCCTCCGTGGGCCGCATTCTCGACACCTGGAACATCGCCGCGGATGCCGTGGTTTTCGTCGATGACAGCCCGATGGAATTGGACGAAGTGCAGCGCGCTTATCCGGGAATGACGTGTCTCGCGTTCCCCGCCAAGGATCCCGCGGCGGTGTGGAACCTGCTCGGGCGCCTGCGCGATCTGTTCGGCAAGCCCGAGCTGACCGAGGAGGACGGGCTGCGCCAGTCCAGCATCCGCGCCTCCGCCGAGGTCCGCGAGATGGCGGCAGATGGCGGATCTTCCGAGTTCCTTCGCACGCTCGAAGGCACCGTGACGCTGGCCTGGCGCGTGGACTCGGCCGACAAACGGCCGCTTGAACTCATCAACAAGACCAATCAGTTTAATCTCAATGGCCTCCGCATAGGCGAGAGCGACTGGCAGCGCCTGCTGGAACGGAAAGATTGCGTCGTCGCCGTGGTTTCCTACCAGGACAAATTCGGGCCGCTGGGAAAGATCGCGGTTTTGCTCGGCTCCCAACTCGGCCCCAAGGTCAGGGTGTCGCATTGGGTGATGAGTTGCCGGGCGTTCTCGCGGCGGATCGAGCATCACATGATAGATGGCCTCTTCCGCCATTGCGGCGCCGAAGAGATCGAGTTTGCCTTCGAAAAGACCGAAAGGAACCAGCCGCTGAGGGAGTTTTTCAGGGCTGTGGGCACGCGCTCGGGCCAGGACGGAGAATACCGGATATCGCGAGCTGACTTCCTTGCGTCGTGCGGGTGCTTGCCGCACCGCCTCGCGGAATGAACCATGAAGGGATTCTGAAGACGAACACAATGAACGACATCAAAGACAAGGTAGCCCAGTGTTTTTCGAGCGTCTTTCCCAACCTGCGCGCCGAAGAGATTCCCAGCGCCAGCCAATCTTCGATCGCGGCTTGGGATTCCGTGGCGCAGGTAACGCTGCTATCCGCGGTTTCCGAGGAATTCGGACTGGACTTCGAACTCGACGATTTCGAGCAACTGGTTTCGTACTCGCTGATCGTCGACTGCCTGGAGAGCAAACTCGGCCATGGATGAGCCCGCGCATTCGCCGCTTCCGGCCTGACTGAGAGCATTGTGCAGGGCGCCTTCCCCGCTCACCGGCGGCCAATTGTGACACCCGCGCGCCCCGTCTAGTACGTATCGAAAAGTGAAAAGTCCCAGGCGTCGGCTGTGGCCAACGCCGCCTTCAGTTCGGTCGCCTGCACCTTGTAGTACAGTTGCCAGAATGCCAGGCGATAGGTGTAGGGCCGCAACTCATCGGCCGGGGCGCGCTTGGCTGGAGTACCGGTCATGAATTTGACGGCGTCCACACCATCTTCGCGCGCGATTGCGATCGCCCCCAAAAGAAGATCCCGGATGGTCGCGGGGTCATCGCGAATGGACTGAAGGTCCGCCACATCGTACAAATCCATCCCCAGATCCGGGAATTGCCGGCGAATGAGGACGGCGTAACCCGTGAGGTTTCCGTCCCGGCCCGCCGCGACAATGGTCGCGCACCGGTTGCGCAGTTGTGCGCCGAACCTCCACTCGAGCACCGCTCTAGTGCGAACCGCCCGCAGGCGGGGTGGGTCCGCGCGGAGATTCTGCCAGAAGGTCTCGAACCGATCGTCGAAGTCTCCCAGCCGTTGCATGGTGGAAGATACGCGTCCCCTGCCGCTGCGAAGGATGGTGTCTCTTGCGTTGAGCAGCATCCCGGCTGGCGCGGCCAGAATGCCCGCCCCCGGAATCGCTCTCCTCAGCAGAACCGCCTTGGCGAATCCCCGGGGCCGTGCGGCCCAGAAGCAGGGGACTTCATACCCGGCCACCGGGATGCGCGCCACCTTCATGCCAGTCAGCACCCTCGATGCGGTGAGGCTGGCGCTGCCATCCAGCCACAGATCGACGTTCTTTTGTTTCAGGAAAGCGATCATCAGTTGCAGAGACCTGCTGCGATGACTGGCATCCACCGCCCAGGCCGTGGTGATCGCCCCCTTAACGCTACGCCCACAGAGATCATAGAGCATGTGGACGTTGCCCAGATAGCCCACCACCCCGCCCGTCTCCGTTTCCAGAACCCACCCGATTGCAACGTCCCGAAACTCGGCGGCGAAAGGGTAGGCTTCCCACTGGGTGCGCCAGGCCGCTCGATCAAGCGCGCCCAAACCGTTCCGCTCCATCAATTGTCCGATCGCGTCCGCATCGCCCCATGTCGCGGTTCGCAGTCGTGCAGCGCCTTCCGATTCCATACCCTACAATTATGCGGTGCGTGATCAGGCGGCGTCCGACCCGAGTTAACCACCCAAAGGATTTAGAGATACCAGTACTAGCAAGTGGTACCGTTAGATCTTCCACTGGGTTAGTAAACGTATATATCCTAAGGGTCATAATGTGCTGCGAACTTAAGGAAGAATTGACAAGTCAATACTTGCGCGTCCTCGATCTGGTGGACCGGGCGAAGCACGGGCTTCGCACCGCCGTAACCCGGACCAACATCGAGTGCGCCAGCACGGAGCTGCGCCGGGTGGAAGAGTACCGCGTCGCCGCGCTGAACCAGATCGCCGAACATTGCCTGAGCCACGGTTGTGGCACAGCGGAATTGGAAGGCATCTGCGGGCTTGAGCTGGTTCGCCGCGAAGACGCCTCCAATACAATGGTTGCGTAGGCGAGCGACTGGCCTAGAACTCCTCAATCTCACGGCGATCCATTTCGCGGCTTCATCCGGAGCGCGCGGGCAAGCAACGTTTGAACCGTTTTCGCAACTGATTCCGCACAGCGGTCGTAGTACTCGAGCAGGCGTCGAGCCCTCGGCGCCGCCGCATGTTCCGGCGCCGCGTTGGCATTTGCACGGTTTGCGGATAGACTGATGCTATGCATGGCAACGAAGAGGTTTTGAAATATCTGGGGGAATCCCTCAAGGCCGAGCTGACGGCCATCAATCAGTACTTTCTGCACGCTAAAATGTGCGAAGGCTGGGGCTACCTCCGGCTGGCGGGCTACTACCGCAAAGAGTCGATCGAGGAAATGGTCCACGCCGAGAAGCTCATCAACCGCGTTCTCTTCCTCGATGGAACGCCGAACATGACCTCCATCGGCCCGATTCGCGTCGGGACCAACGTCAAAATGATGTTCGAAAGCGACCTGGCCCTGGAGACCGAGGCGGTTCACCAACTCAACCACGCCATCAAGGCCTCCACCGCGGTAGGCGATAATGCGTCGCGAGCGTTGTTCGAGGAGATCCTCCGGCAGGAAGAAGATCACGTGGACCATTTGGAGGGCCAGCTCCACGCCATCGGTGAAGTGGGCCTCGAAAACTACCTGGCGCAGCAGCTCCACAAAGGCGAAAAGGACTAGCCGGCGCGTCACCGCTGCCCGGCGTGCACCGTTTCCATCATAATAGCGGCAGGACTCGGGCATGCCATCGGATCGCATCGCGGCGCTGTTGCTGGCTGGTTTGGCGCTGGCGGGCCAGGCCGCGGCTCAGGTCGCCTGGAACGGCCGCGTGGTCGACCAGAACGATGCCCCGGTGGCTGGCGCGAGCGTGCGCGTCCGGCAGGAGGGCCATCCCGCGATCGAAGGCGTATCGTCGCCGACCGGATCGTTTGCCGTCACCGTTTCGGTACCGGGCTCGTATCTCGTCACCGTGGACCGCGCCGGATATTTTCAGTTGCGCGATCAGGCAGTGGAGATCGCGGCCGGCGGCGCCGAAACCACCCTCGTGCTCAACGTGCAGGAGGAGGTCTTCCAGAGCGTCCATGTCGGCGCCCTGTCCAATCCGGTGGATTCGACCGCGACCGCCGGCGAGCAGCGGCTGAGCGGCACCGACATCAACGACATTCCGTACCCATCCACCGAGAGCTTGCGCAACGGGATGAGGCTGATCCCGGGCGCCATTGAAGATCCTTCCGCTGGCCTGCACTTTCACGGCGGGGCGGAATATCAGACCCAGTACACACTGAACGGCGTCGACGTCACCGACCCCATCGACGGCCGCTACACCACGCTCCTGGCGCTCGATGGAGTGCAATCGGTGGACCTGGAGGGCGCGCGCGAACCCGCCCAGTTCGGGCCCGGATCGGGTGGCACCCTCGCCATCCACAGCGAGAACGGAACCGACCTGTTCCGCTACACCATCACCAATTTCATTCCCGGAATCGACCAGCGGGGCGGCGTGCGCATCGGCGACTGGACGCCGCGTGGCGTTCTCTCCGGGCCCATTGTCAAGGGCAAGGCCTGGTTCGCGGACAGCGTTTATGGCAGTTATAACAACGGCTACGTTGCCGGCTTGCCCGCCGGCGCGGACACCAATGCGGCCTGGGAGTTTGGCAACCTGGCGCACGCCCAAGTCAATCTTACTCCCGCCAACATTTTCTACGCCGACTTCCTCAGCAACTTCGATCACCAGTCCCATTCCGGCTTGGGGCCGCTCGACCCTATCCCCACCAGCTCCGGTCTGAGCGATCACGAATGGCTGTTGGATGCCAAGGACTCGCAGTCGTGGTACGGCGGATCGCTGCTGGAATTCGGTTTGGCCTGGCAGGCGGTCTATCACCGGCAAGTGCCGGAAGGCACCGCGCCCTACCTGATCACCCCCGAGGGCCGCAGCGGTAACTACTACGTCGACTCGCGCCAGAACGGGAACCGCGGGCAGGGTTTCGTCAACTACTTTCCCCGCGCCCACTCGTTGCTGGGACGCCACCAACTGCAGATCGGCGCCAACGCGCAGCACTTGGATTACAACGCGCGATTTATACGATCGGAAGCCGAGGTGATCGGCTTGAGCGGCTTGCCTTTGTTCGTCACCACGTTCAGCGGCAGGGGGATATTCGATCGCGGGAACGCGGTCGAGTCGGCCTATGTCAACGATCATTGGCAACTGGCCGGCCGTCTCACCTTGGATGCTGGCGCGCGCCTGGATCGGGACAGCCTGGTGGGCGAAGCGGCCGTGTCGCCGCGCATCGCAGCCGCCTGGGCGCCGATGGAGGACAGCCGCACCAAACTCACCGCGGGTTACGCCATCTTGCGCGACCCCAGCAATCTCGCGCTGTTCTCCAGGCCGTTCGACCAGCAGGCCGTCATCACGCCCTACGATGCGGCCGGAGCGCCGTTGCCCCAGGCGATCACCACATTCGTGGGGGGACGCGACCTCAAGTTCCCGCGTTATGGCCAATGGAGCGCCGGTGCGGTCCGCGACTTGGGACACCGCATTTCGGCCAGCGCCGAGTGGATGCGCAAGCGCGGTGACGACGGCTTCGCCTACGTTTCCACCGGGGCGCCGGGTCCGGTGAATCTCGACCTGGTGAGCATGGCCTGGGGAACCGGCGGCGACTACGTCCTCTCCAACTTGCGTCGCGATGCCTACGATGAAGCGTCGTTCACCGTGCGGCAGTCCTTCGGCGAGCAGTTTGGCTGGCTGGCGAGTTACACCAGATCGAAAGCCGTCTCCAACGCCGTGCTGTCCACCACCATCGACGAGCCGTTGCAGGTGCTGAGCGGCTTCGTCCCCATGCCCTGGGACGCGCCGAATCGTTTCCTCGGCTGGGGTTACTTTCCGCTGCACGGCCCGAACTGGGCGCTGGCCATGCTGGTGGATTATCGCACCGGATTACCCTATTCCATTACCGCCGATTCCGGCGTCCTGATGGGACCGATGGATGCCCAACGCTTCGCCGATACGTTCGACCTCAACGTCCACATCGAGCGGCGTTTCGTGTTCCGCGGCTACCGGCTGGGATTGCGGCTGGGCTGCAACAACGTTACCGGGCATCGGAATTATACGGCCGTGAACAGCGTGGAGGGCGCTCCTAACTTCGAGCAGTTCTATGGCGCCGAAGGGAGGCGCTTCGTGGTGCGCATTCGCATGTTCGGCCGCGCCCGAAAACCGTAGCGCCAAGCGTACCGGCGCAGCCGACGCTATTCGTTGTGCAGCGCCGAGGCGGGATCGACATTCGCCGCGCGCTGGGCGGGGAAATACGTGGCCAACAGTGTAGCCAGACCGAGCAACAGCGTGAACGCCGCAAAAGCGTATACGTCCACGACAATCACGTTGTAAACCAGGCTGGATGCGACCCTGGTCAGAACGTAAGCCAGGGGAAGCCCGATTGCCAATCCCGCGCCGGCCATGCGGAACGACTGGCTGAGGACCATCTTGAGCACATCGGCCTGGCGCGCTCCCAAGGCCATGCGAACGCCGATTTCGTGCGTGCGTTGCGCCACGGCATAGGACATCACCGCGTAAATTCCGGTGATCGCCAGCAGCAGCGCGATGATGGCGTACTTCTTCATGGCGAATGCGGCGCCCGCAATGCCCGAGGTTTCCCAGGCAATGGTCTGCTCCATGCTCTCGACATCGTAGATCGGCGGGTCCCGGTCCACGCCGCGCACCACCGCGCGCGCGCCGCTCGCCGCCGCCAGCGGATCGCCGTAGGTCCGCAGCAACACTTTCATCACCGGCGAAGGAGACTGCGCGGACGGAACCCAGGCCACCGGCTCCGGCTGGCTGGTAAACCAGTTCTTGAAGTCCCCGGAGACGCCGACAACGGTGAGCCACGGCGACTGCGAGTTGCCCAGCTTGACGCGGCGGCCGACCGGATCGAGCGTACGCGGATAGTCCGGCCAGTAATGGCGCGCCACGGCTTCGCTCAGAACCACCACGCGCGGCGAATCGGTCCCATCCTGCGGCGAGATGGCGCGCCCTTGGCGAATCGGGAATCCCATCGTCCCGAAATAATTCCCGGCGATCGCGATCACGTTCATCGGCGTCTCGCCCGAACGGGGTTCGGGCCGGCCTTCGACATGGAATCCGCCGGCGGTCCCCAAATACGCATAGGCGCCGGTCACCTTCACGCCGGGAAGTCCGGCCAGCGCCGAGAGCACGCGTTCGTAATACCCGTTGATCTGCTCAGGCGCGTGGTATGAACTCTCCGGCAGAGCGATCCGCATCGTCAGCAGGTTCTTGGGGTTGTATCCCGGATCGGAATTCAGCATGTGGTTGAAGGTTTCCACCATCAGCCCGGCGCCCACCAGCAAGACCAGCGCGATCGCCACTTCGGCCGTTACCAGTGCGCTCCGCATCCGGCTGTGAGCGGCTCCCGAGCTGGAACTGCGGCCCCCTGCCTTCAAGGTCTCGCCCAGATCCGCGGCGCCGTTCCTGCGCAGCATCATCAGCACCGCCGGCGCCGCGCACAGGATTCCCGCCAGCAACGCCAACACCACCGTGAATGCCGCCACACTGCCGTCAATGTGCATGGTTCTCATGCCGGACACGTAGCGCAATACCTCGGAGGAGATGTGTACCTTGGCGAACTCGAGATCCCAGGACGCCAGCCATGTTCCCAGGCCGCCTCCCAATATGGCCACCAACGTGGATTCGATCAGCAACCGGCGCGCGATGCGGAAGCGGCTGGCGCCCAGCGCGGCTTCCACCGCGAACTGGCGCTGGCGGGTAGTGGCGCGGGCAAGTTGCAAGTTAGCGATATTAGCGCAAGCCAGCAGTAGCACGAAAAGCGCGGTGCCCTGCAACAACACGACGAAACGTGCGGTCTCTTGGCTGGTGAGTTCGCGCAGAGGCACCACGTAGATGGATCGCGCCTCGTTGGTCTGCGGATACTGTTTCTCCAGGCGGCGCGCAACGATACCCAGCGCCGCGCGAGCCTCGGCTACGGAAACCTCCGGCCGCAGGCGCCCGAGCACCTGCAAGGTGTGAGTGGCGCGTTGGTTCCTTTCCCGCGCATCGAGAGCGAGCGGCGCCCACAGGTCGGTGGCCAGCGGATAGTCGAACTCGGCCGGCATCACGCCAGCAATCGTATAATTGCGGTTGTCCAGCGAGATCGTCTGGCCCACCGCGCCTCGGTTCGACGCCAGCCGCCGCTGCCAGAAGCCGTGGCTCACCACCACCACCGGGTTCGAGGCCTCTTCTTCCCGCTTCGAAAAGACGCGCCCGAGCACCGGCTTCATTCCCAACACCGCGAAGAAGTCCGCGGTGACCAGGCAGCCCTGTATCCGCTCCGGCTCGTTCGCCCCGGTGAAGTTGGCATCCCATGGCCGGTAGAGCGCCAGCCGTTCGAAGGAATGGTCCTGCTCTTGCCAATCGAAGAAGTTCGCTGGCGCCACCAGTTCGCGCTCCGCGCCGAGCTTGGGGGTCTCCCACACGGTCACGATTCGCTCCAGGTTCGGGTAGGCAAACGGATGAAGCACCAACGAGTTCACCCAGATGAAAGACGAAGTGTTCACTCCGATGCCGAGCGCCAGCGCCAGCACCGCCACCGCGGCCGCGCCCGGCGCTTTGCGCAAGGCCCGCAGCGCGTACCGGAGATCGAGCAAAAGGCTGTTCATGAGATTCCCAATATCGCATTACGCAATTTTGCTGCCATTCGCCCCGTGCAGTGGATGTGGACCCGCTGCCTGCCGACACACGTCCTGGGGTGTCCGATTCCGGGATACGGGTGTCCGCAATCGCGGCTCGCCGGCGGCCGGGAACGGAGTGCGTTAGGGGGCGAATGCTACACTGAGGTTTCAGCCTGTCATGCTTTCGATCGTCATCCCGATCCACAACGAAGAGCCTTCCATCCTGCCGCTTTATGACAGGCTTACGGCGGTGCTCGAGCGATTGAAGAGACCGTACGAAGTCCTTTTCGTCGACGACGCATCGAGCGACCGCAGCTTCGAGCTGCTGGCCAACCTGGTCGAGACCGACGCCCATCTCACCGTGATCCGCTTGCGCCGCAATTTCGGGCAGACCGCCGCGCTCTCCGCCGGCTTTCACCAGGCCCAAGGCGAGATCGTCATCGCCATGGATGGCGACCTCCAGCACGCGCCCGAGGACATTCCGGCGCTGCTCGAAAAAGTCGAACAGGGATACGATATCGCCAGCGGCTGGCGGCAGCACCGAATCGACAATCCGCTGCTGCGCAAGATCCCCTCGCGCATCGCCAATTGGATGATGGCCAAGGCCTCCGGCGTGGATCTGCGCGATTTCGGCACCACCTTCAAAGCCTATCGCGCCGATGTGCTGAAGGACGTCCACCTCTACGGCGAATTGCACCGCTTCATTCCGGCGCTGGCCAGTTTCTACGGCGCGCGCATCGCCGAAGTGCCCATCCAGAACTCCCTGCGCACGGCCGGCGATTCCCACTATGGCCTCAGCCGCACCTTCCGCGTGCTGTTCGATATCGTCACCATCCGGTTTCTGCTCCGGTATCTAACCCGGCCGATGCATTTCTTCGGCACGCTGGGTCTGGCCGGTACCACGCTCGGCGGCGCCATCATGCTGTATCTCGGCGTGAGCAAGATTCTCGGGGTGGACATCATCGCCCAGCATGGCCCGCTGATGGTTTTGGGCGGCCTGTTGCTGCTGGCCGGGCTGATCATGTTCAACACCGGGTTCATCGGCGAGATGCTGATGCGCACCTACTTCGAAAGCCAGGACCGCCAGATATACGCGATCCGCGAAATCCGCACTCGCAAGCCGCGCGGCGTGGCCGGCCCAAGATAAGAAATCGGGGCCGCGACCAAAGGGAGCGGATGCTTGGCTGTTGCGGCTGTTGCCGCGCCCCTCGATCGGTGGCTCTCCCGCCGGTATAATAGAGCCATGTTCTTTCGTCGAGCGCGTGTCGAGATCCCCACTTTCGAGCAGCGCATCGACAAACTGCGAGCCGCGGGCTTTGCGATTGCCCCGCTCGATGGAACACTGCGCGTGACGCGCGGGCCGTGCGCGATCGATTTGAAGGAA
The DNA here is from genome assembly GCA_049508735.1 of Bryobacteraceae bacterium. GTDB lineage: Bacteria > Acidobacteriota > Terriglobia > Bryobacterales > Bryobacteraceae > Bog-375. The sequence goes on from JBELAO010000035.1 coordinate 32,707, forward strand.
CAGGACGGCGCGGCCGTGGCCGTCTGCCAGGCGGGCATTCTCATGGGCGCCGAAATCGGTGCGCTGGTCGACGGCGGCTACCAGAAATTCTTCCGCACGACTTCCGGAAAACAAAAGCCCGCCTTGGCCGACGAGTTGAAAGCGCTGCATGATTTCGAAGAGGATTTGTGGCAGGCCCTCGGCCAACAGAGCTATTACAACCAATCATTGGGCACCGTCTCCACCTTATATTTGTACGACCGCGTCCAAGACCGCGACCGCGGGGTCCCGCACCGCGCCTGGGAAACCTAAAGAACTCATTTCGAGCCACAGATAAACACGGATCGACACCGATAAGACTCCCGTGTTCTTATCCGTGTTGATTCGTGTTCATTCCTGGCCATGTTCTTTCAGCTCGTCGCTGCCTGCGACAGAGACGACTCAGGCTTGATCTCGAGAAGGCGATGGCCCGACGTGCGCCAGAACGCCCACGCGACGATGGCCAGCGCCAGCGCCGGATACGCCACCACGGTCCACTCATAGGGCATGGAGAGTGTCTGCGCGCCCGGCGTCTGCAGCAAAACGTTGGCAAAGAAAATCGCCACCATGGTGGATACCAGGCCGAGCCGCAGCATAACGAACGTCAGCGCGGTGAAGATGAGCAGATACAACGCGACGGATGCGACTGAACGGTCCTGCCACGCTCCGTTTTCCTGGGCCGTGAGGAGGATTGCGGCGGCGATGGAAGCCAGCCAGTCCTTGCGCAAGACGACGCGCAGACAGAAGATTGCGAACACCACGATCAGGCCAAATTCCGTGGCGCTGAACGCCCTGTTCAAGGTGCTCGCAATCCAGTGCCGTGTGTTCGCGCCGACGTCCGCATTCGTCGCGGGGCCAAGGCCGCCGTGAGCGACGGACCACCAGTTCGGTCCGACGAAAAGAGCCACGATAGCCAGTCCGACCAGCGCTCCCCAGAGGACATCCGCGCCCACCAGCGGGTCCTGCCACCGGCCGGCCAGGACGCGGCTCCAGGCGACGATCGATTTCGGCCACCGGGCCCGCACCTCCGGTTCGAGGCCGATATACAGGAACCAGATGAGGACCGCGGAACTGAGCCAGCCCGCGGCATTAGTGGCGAATACCTCCAGCATTCCGATGTCGGCAACCCAGTGCGCCCAGAACACCCACGCGACCGCTTGCAGAACGAAGAAGGCGGTTGCCAAACGGACCGCGCCGCGGCGGTCTCCGCGCCCCGCTCTGAGATTGCGCACGGCCAGAAACACCGAGAACAGGATCACCAATCCGGAGGTCGCTTTCTCGATCAGCCTCATCGTGGGATTGTCGGAAGTGCTCTGGCGCGAATCGGGCGCCCGCTCGGCGGTCGTCCACGGCCAAATCACCTGCACCTCGGTGACGCGGCCGCGCCAGGCCGACGCCTGCACCGTGACATCGAGCGGCAGCGCGGGATGCCGGCCTTTCCACGCCTTCAGCCAGTCGAACGCATACAGCGGCGTGTACCTGGGTGCAGTCTCCTGCCATTTTGAAAGATCGAAGCCGACGGCGCGCGAGATGATCTGCGGATCGATTGGCTGAGCGGTAGTCGCGGCATCCACTTGCGGAGGCACCGCGCGAAACGTTCGCAGCTCGCCCTTGCTATTCGCCCACGCCTCGATCATGCCGGAAACCACCGGCGCGGGGCGTTCCGCGGACACTTCGCCATCGGGTTCAGCGATCAGCGGCAGCGGGCTCTCGCGGTAGCCGAGCTGCAAGGGCGGCTCCGCCTCGTACCATCGCCGCTTGTCCTGCCTGGTCTGTGTCTTCTGGCGGTTAGCCCACACGGCAGCCCAGTCCCAATGCAGATCGTACTTGCGGTCGGCCGGCGCCGTTCGGTAGCCGAACTCGACGGCCTGTTCGCGGATCTTGTCGGCCAGCGTATCCGCCGAGAGATCCATCGGAACGAAGCTGTGCAGCTCGACGTTGGTTCGTACGAAAGGCAGGGCGACGATGAGAGCGGCCAAACCGAGCGCCAGCGGCACGGAGATCTTCAGCCTCAGCCCTTCGGTCTTGCCGGATGCGGCAACCAGTTCCGGCGATGGCGTCTCGCCGGCCGCCAGGGCAGCCGCCAGCGGATCGCCACCGGGAAGCGCGGCGGCTACCGATAATGCAGTAGCGGGACGCCGCGCCGGCAGGGGATCCAGGCAGCGGCGGACAACCTTCTCCACTGCCGGGTCGATCTCGGCGGCGATCGACGACATGCTGGTGATCTGCGCGTTCTCCTGCATGCGGATCAGCTCGGCCGCGCTCGCGCCTTCGTAAGCCCGCCTGCCGGTGAACACCTCGTACAGCACCAGCCCCAGGGCGTAGATGTCGCTTCGGGCGGTCACTTCTTCGCCGCGCAACTGCTCGGGCGCCATGTAGGCCGGGGTTCCACTGCGCGCTTCGGCGCCAAACAACTGCGCCGCGATGGCCGCCAGGCCGAAATCCATGATCACCACGTTGCCGCGCTTGTCGAGCATGATGTTGGCGGGCTTCAGATCGCGGTGGATCACGCCCTTATCGTGGGCCGCCGCCACACCGGCGCAGACCTTGCGCGCGATTTCGAGCGCCTTGTCGGCCGGCAGCCTGCCGATGCGCTGCAGCAGCGACGCCAGGTCCTCGCCATCCACGTACTCCATCGAGATGTAGGGAACGCCTTCGGCCTCGCCGACGTCGTAGACCCGGCACACGTTGGGATGCGAAACCTGCCGGGCGACGCGGACCTCGTTGTGGAACCGCTCCAGCATGCGGCGGGACTCGGGTCCCGAATCGGGGAGGAACTTGAGCGCCACCGGCTGCGCCAGCGTGAGGTCCGTGGCGCGGTATACGTCGCCCATGCCGCCGCGGCCGAGCAGCGAAATGATGCGGTATCGCCCGGCGACCAGCGTGCCCGCGACGAAGCGGCCTTCCTCGGGCACGGAGCTGGACAGGTGGCTCGGCTGCGAGAGAGGATGAGCCGCCGCCCCGATTACTTCCGTTTCCGTTTGAGATCGGGGTGGTGAGTCCATCGCAGCCTATCTACAATAACGCGTTTGATGCCCAGAGAGTTCATCCGCCTGCGGGGCTCTGCATTTTAGGAAACTTCGCGTCAGTGCATCGGCTCTAGCCCAGCACTTTTCATTTAGCAGAAGGCGCCGACGATGGTCGATCATTCAAGGCCGCAAGAAAAGCCGAGACGACTCTCGGCTCTGCAGGCTTGACAGCCCGCGCCACGGCGTCATTACTCGCGGTTGATCAAACTCGCCACGTAGCCGGCGCCGAACCCGTTATCGATGTTGACCACGGCCACATTGCTGGCGCAACTGTTCAACATCCCGAGCAGCGCCGCCAAACCGTGAAAGCTGGCGCCGTAGCCGATGCTGGTGGGCACCGCGATTACCGGGCACGAGACCATTCCGCCGATCGCGCTCGGCAGCGCGCCCTCCATCCCGGCGCATACCACCACCACCCGCGCCGAAGTCAGGCGTTCGCGGTGGTGCATCAGCCGGTGAATGCCCGCCACGCCGATATCGTGCGTGCATTCCACTTCATTGCCCATTACTTCGGCCGTGATGCGCGCTTCCTCCGCCACCGGCAGATCGCTGGTGCCGGCGCACACTACCGCGATTTTGCCTTTTCCGCGGATGGTCCGGTCGCGCCAGAAACGAATGGTGCCGGCCACTGTGGAGTAGTCGGCGTCGGGAATCTGCGCTCTCACCGAGTCGGCGCATTCGCGGTCGGCGCGGGTGATCAGCACGTTGGGCGCGTTTTCCAAAAGCGCACGCGCAATTGCCACTACTTGATCCGGCGTTTTCCCCTTGGCCAGGATGACTTCCGGCATGCCGTGGCGCAACGCGCGGTGATGATCCACCTTGGCAAAACCCAGGTCCTCGAACGGCAGGTGGCGCATCCGTTCCAGGGCTTGATCGACCGCAACCTCTCCGCTCCGCACCTGTTCCAAGAGAGTGCGGAATATGGTTTGATCCATGCCTCAGCATACCAGACGACGAAATCGGGCCCCCGAACTCCGTAGGCCCCCGCAGGTTCGGCGCAGATGGATTGAAGAAACGAAATCAGGACTAACGAATAAATACCCTAATACTAACGTACGGGTCTAAACTATTCTTTTGGGCCTTTTTGTCTATTGTAAGAGATCGCGCGTTATAGCACGCTGAATTGCGGGTATTTTTTCTTTGGAAGCATTGGACAATAAGGGAGTTCGGAGGAAGAATGGAGCGACGCGGAACTAGCCGGTTTCCTCTCCGCGAAGGCGTGCGATATCGGCTGCTGAATTACAAGGGTGATTGCGTCAGCGGCGCTGGCAGCACCCTGAATATGGGCAGCGGCGGAATTCTGTTCACCACCGAAGGTTTGCTTCCAGTGGGACGGTCGGTGGAACTGTCCGTGGATTGGCCCGCTCAACTCAACGGAAACTGCCCCTTGAAGTTTGTCGCGGTTGGCCGCGTTGTTCGCGCCGAGGCCGGACGGGCTGCCGTTCGCATCGAGCGTTACGAGTTCAAGACGCGCGGGAAGGCCGCGGCCGAGACAACTCTTGCGATGGCCGGACCGGCTCAATACCTGTAGGGATTGAGCCGGCTGCAATCGGGACAACTACTTTCAGAACCGGCAGTGCCCGTTGCACCGCTGGCCGGAACATGTTTTACAACTGAGCTTCTTGGATTTTGCCGTAACCGGACTAGCTCTCCGAATTGTCGTGAGCTGTCGCGTTTGCCAGATAGCGTCAAATTCCCCAGTGCGATATCCGCACACAGGGGTAAACGTCTGCGCCAATTCCCCCATCCTGCTCTCAACACTTACCATGGGACCCCTCCCAGCCGCGCCGGCTTCAATGACTTACGCTGATTTTGCCCGCTCGGTACCATGGCATAAGGCACGTCCCGGGCCAACTGTGCCGACTGTCCGCCGCTGGAAATTCTGCGGCCAAATTCGACAATTGATCGAATAAATCCGAACCGGCCCGTCCGGCTGCGATACAATGTCCCTTCGCCATGCAGGTTTTGCAAGCCGGACAGCACAAGCTGATTTACATGGAACTCCAGCCGGAGATGGTCTCGACCATTGCCCGGCAGGCGGGGTTCCAGGTCCGCGCTCGCGATGGCGCCCGGACCATCAGTCTCGATCTCGCCGCCCCCGGCCGCCAGGCGCCTCTGTTGCTATTCGACGCCACCCTTCCCGCCAATCTCGGCTGGTTTTCGCGCTGCCAGTTCTACGTCGATGGCCGCACCGGAGCCGTGATGCAGACGCCGCTCAGCGTCGCCAATAAGCGCGACCGCTCTGGCCGCCTGCACACCAACGCGGTGCGCCTTGGCATCGCCAAGGAATTGCCCGTCACCTTCCGCCTGCCCGGCAACCAGCCGCTCAGTGAGCAGGTGTTCTACAACCTGCTGGTTGGCTTCCTGACAGCCCTCACGCAAACCGGCGTCGCCGTCTGCGGGACCGGCGCGGTGGAACCCTTGTCCGGCAGGACGGAACCCGCAAGCCCGCGGGTTTGATGGTGGCGCGGTGAGGGCGCACGCCACATAAGCGGATCTCACAGTTTCAATGTTGCGCGTGCGTGGAACTCCGGAGGAGCGAAAAAGCGTAGCCCACGGCGTAAGCCGTCGGGAAAGGCCGCCAGTGGGAAAAGCCCCGGCACGGGGCGTAAGACGTTGCCGCGAGTTTCGCCCCGTTCCGGGGCTGGTACGGGGCCCCCGATTTCCTCACGGCTTACGCCGTGGGCTATTCTCTTAAATTCTCTTACGCCCTCCGGGCTGACGGCGTCGAATTGTCCACCCTCGCTGACGAACTGGGCAGCCTTCCCATGTGGCGTGCTTGGCGATACACTCCCCGTAGAGTATGTCTCTCTTGCGAGCTTGCATTGCATGCGCCGTTTTTCTCGCCGCGGCCCAAGCGGAGGAAGTGGGTAGCCTGGCGGGGGTGGTCACGGACCTGTCTGGGTCCGTGATACCCGGCGCGCAACTGACGCTTCGCGGAGCCGCCGGCGAGGTGGCGCGGATTCTGTCCGGTGGCGAAGGAGAATTCCGGTTTTCGAGCCTCCCTTCGGGGACCTACTCAATAAACGCGAGAGCCCCCGGCCTTGTGTCTATGACGTTGGAGGATATTAGGGTCGAGCACGACAAGATTACCGTCGCGATTATCATGACTGTCGCTTCCCGGTACCAGGACAACTGCGATCCCGGCCCGAAGATCAAGCTCGATCCGATCCAACCAGGCTTTTCCGAGGTCACCGGCGTGGTGGAGGGCCCGGTGCCTATACCCTCCCCCGAGACGAGGACCTGGGTGCCGAGACCCGTCGAGAATGTGCTGATCACCGCCAGCGGCCCCACTCTGCTCACCGAAACCGGGCCAAAGCATATGGGGCTCGTCGTCTCGACGCATACGGACAAAGATGGGCGCTTCACGCCGCCGATTCAGGGGCCAGGCCTGTATACCATTACCGCCCACCGGTATGGGTACGCCGATTTCATTGTGGACGAAGTCGTGGCAAGCAAAGGGCAGCGAACCACGATTCGGTGGCACCTGCCGTTGGAACCTTGTCCAAGCCCTGACGGCTGCAAAGCAAATAGAAGGTTTCTTTCAATCATCTGCATGTGATGATCGATGGGGTGCCTTGCGGACATGAGCGCCAACTCGACCGCTCCCTTCGGTCGCGGCTCCGATGCGTTCGAGATCCGTTCTGAGCCGTGACCGAAAGGAGCGACGATGTGCCCACTCGTCCTCCCACGGGGATGACACCAAGCACCGTGGCGCGGCTTGCCCGTGCACCATCCGGGGCCGTCCGGCCTGCAGAGCCGAGAGTCATCTCGGCTTTTCTTCCCGCCGCGCCGACGCGATTCTCAACGAGCGGTTATTACGGCTCACCCCACCTTCGGCAGGCGCTCCCGGCGCGTCATCCACTGTTCGCTATTGAACACTCGCGGACCGACGGCGATCATTCGCGGCAGCAGGTTGAAGAGCGCGCTCGGCGTCCAGGAGTCGGCCCGGCGCGTGCGGTAGCCGCGCCGATTCAGCTCATCGGCGACGCGCGATAGCGGGCAATCCTCCACAATCATATCGAGCGCCAGCACGATGATTTCGACCTCAGCGGGGTTGCCCACCAGTTGCGTGCAATCGTCGGAAACTTGCAGACCGTACGGGATTTCCTCCACCCAGCCCTGCGGCTTCACGGGGGCTGCTTCCGCGGCATCGCGTTCCCATTCCAGCCCCACCAACCTCCACCCTGCTTTGATGCGCTCCTCGAGATACTCCGGTCGAACCAGGCCGGCGATCGGTTCCTGAATGCGTTCCTTCCGGGTCATTGTGCACCTCCCCTGTCGCTTCCCCGAGCACGTAACTTGCCACAAAGTGAGGAGGCTCGTAGGATTGTATGTGCGGTTCGAAAACTGGTTGGCCGGCTTTGACGGAACCAGGTGAGACTGGAAAGGCGGGACATTTGTGAGCGACAATCCGAGACGCGATTTCATGCGCTGCGCACTGGCGGCGGCCGGCATCGGCGCCGCGGCGTCGCCCGCCGCCCAGGCGCAAAACGCCAACACGGCTGCGCCGCCACTGCCCGGTTATGCGCGAGCGCTTCATTACCGCTCGCTCAAGCAATCGAGCTACGACCGCACCGGCGGCAACCGCGACTTCTGGGACATTCCCGCCGGTGGCACCAAGGAGGTTTTCCTGGCCGATGGCGCCGGCCTCATCAGCCACATCTGGTTCACCATCGCCGCCCGCAGCGAGCATCATCTGAAGGAACTGGTGCTGCGCGCTTATTGGGACGGCAACGCCAAGCCCAGCGTGGAAACGCCGATTGGCGATTTCTTCGGCCTGAACCTCGCCGACTATCGGATTTACGAATCCCGCTACCTGGCCTGCTCGCCCGGTAAATCGCTCAACTGCTATTTCGCCATGCCCTATCGGCGCGGCGCGCGGCTCACTGTGACCAATGAGGGCAAGCAGGCGGTGGGCTCGTTCTATTCGAACATCGATTACATGGCCGTGCGGTCGCTTCCCGAAGACGCGCTCTACTTTCACGCGCAGTACCGGCAGGCGGCGCCGTGTACGCCGGCGACGGGCGAAGCCGCGAAGTTCAACCTGCAAGGCGCCTCGAATTATGTCTTCGTCGAAACGCGCGGACGCGGCCATTTGATGGGCGTTACGCTGGGCGTGCTTGAAAACGCCGACGGCTGGTGGGGCGAAGGCGATGACATGATTTTCGTCGACGATGAGTCCAAGCCGCTGATCAACGGCACCGGGTCGGAGGACTATTTTCTGGGAAGCTGGGATTTCGGCGGGCGCGATGGCGCGCAGCCTTTCGGCCACCAACTGTACGGCGCGCCGCTGATCTCGAACCCCGAGCGCACCGGCGGTCGCTACTGCTGCTACCGCTGGCACGGCGACAACCCCGTCACCTTCGAGCGCTACTTGAAACACTCGATCGAGCACGGCCATGCCAATGATCGCGGCGACAACTTCTACTCGGTGGCCTATTGGTATCAATCCGAACCATACACCGATTTCCCGGCACTGCCGGCGCTCGAGATCCGCATCCCGCAGGTGCGCGCGGTTTGAAGAAAAGCCGAGATGACTCTCGGCTCTTGCAGCCTAACAGGCCAATGCGACGGCCGCTAGCTAGTCGGCTTTGCGGGGTTTGAGGCCGAATTCCATATGCAGACGGATGGAGGGAATCCAGACCGGGCCGCGGTCATGGTTGAAGGCCAGGTTGGTGTCGTGCTGCATGTCGAGAGTCAGGTAGAAGCCGGGAAACAAGCGGGCGCTGTAATACGATTCCCAAACGTACTCGGGAGCGTAGTTCAGTTGCCCATCGCCGATCAGAAAGTCCAGCCCGCCGCGCGACAGGTAAAGCGCGTGCACGCCGGAAATGCCGCTGGCGGTAAGGGAGCTCGCGACCACATCGTTCTTCCGCTTCCAACGCGTGCCTTTGACGGATATGCCGCCGGTCGCCAGCCGGTCGATAGCGGTGAAAGCGAAGCTCTCGGTCTTGCCATCGTTCCAGCCAAGCCGCATGAAGACGCCAACGTCGTGTGCGACTTCCTGCTCCAGGTTCACACCCAATCCGTATTTCAGAGTTCCCGGCCGGCGTGTCGCAATTACATCGGGCGTTGTGCCCGTTTCGGCGGCCAGGCGCAGCGCAGTGGCGTAGGTGCCTGCATCGGCGCGGTTGGCGAATCCCATCAAGCGCAACGTGCCGGCGTGATCGCCCAGCGAATAGCGGCGCTCCGCTTCGCCCGAATGGCCGTGGTCGCGGAACAAACGGCGGTCGAACTGGGGGCCGTTGGCCACTCTCGGCTCTGCCGCGATGCCATAGCGAAACGCCCAATGGCGCGTGTGCAACTCCTGCACCAGGCCCCAGGTGTAGCCGCGCGTATCGGCGGGGTAATCCCACGCGCCGTTGTACATCACGCCCCAGGCCATGAACTGCTCGCGCGGGTCGTGGGTGTACTCGTTGTTGTCGAAGTAGTCGGTGATCGAGAAGCGGCCCGCGTAGATGGAATAACGCGTCATCGGGCGCTCACCCGCGAGCTGGTTGGCATCGCCTTCCACCTGTTCTTGATCGGTGCCGAAGGCGAAATCGTGGGCTACGAATAGGCGCGCTAAGTATGGTTTTGGCGTCGCGGTCGCCACGCGCGGGAGCTCGCCGTTGGGCGGGTTGGCGATTCCGCTCACACCGCTGAATCCCCTACCACCCGCGATTTCCGGATTTAAAACGAGCTGAGTGTTGGTGGCGAGGAGGGCCGTGAAAAACAGCGTCGACGTCAGCGAGACGTCATGTTCGGGATAGTCTTGAAGGCTCAGCGGGCCGGTGTACGGCGCGTTAAATGTGCCGTGCTCGTCGCCGATGGCGGTCGCCTGGAAATACAAGTTCCAGCGCTCGGGCACAACCGGAGTTGCGCCGCTCGCCGCATCGCCTGACGCGTCGCCAGTTTGTTGAGCGCTCGCCGCGGCCTGCGATACGAACAGCAGAGTGGCCGCGAATAGCGCTTTCCATGGATTCATAGAGGTTCCCGATTGATGCAACTTTCGACCGACACAACTCGAGCCGAGTGTAACGATTCTGAAACACGGCACGCCGAGTGCCTAAAGAACGGTCAGGCTAATCTCGATTTACCCGAACCAGCGTCCCAGGAGTGTCACTTCAGCCTATACCAGCCGGGGTATACTTGTAAAGGCTTCTGGAAACTATTTTTATGGCGCATACCATCGATGAAAAGAAGCGGCTGCTCAACCGCGTGCGGCGGCTCAAAGGCCAGGTTGCGGCGATCGAAAAGAGCCTTGACCAGGAAGACGAGTGCTCCCACATCCTGCACACCATATCCGCCTGCCGCGGCGCCATGGATGCTTTGATGGCGGAGGTGATTGAAGGTCACATCCGCTTTCACGTCCTGCCTCAGGACCGGACCGCAACCAACGAGCAGGCCAAAGCCGCCGACGACCTAGTCGGCGCGTTGCACGCGTATCTGAAGTGAGACGGGCCGGCGCCGCGGCAGTTAGTCCACTTCGAGCGTCACCGTCGCTACCGACATCGCCGGAAGCATGATCCGCAGCCGGTCCGGTTCCACCGCGACCGCATGCGGCCGGATCGTCACGCGGTCCGGATGGTCGAAGCTGTTATAGGCGTTGAGATCCGAATCATGCAGGATCTGCGCGCGGCCCTGCTTGGCTCTGGCGCCGCGCAGCGTGCATTCGACATCCATATCGTCGTCGGTTCGCGGGTTCACCAGGCTCACCACCAGCTCGGGACCGCTTCGCGAGGCGGAGATGGAAATGTCCGGTGGCGTTACATGGTTTGGCGAGACGTTGCCAGCTAGCATCCGTGCGCCGGGATCCACCCGCACGGCGGTCTTGCCGCGGTGCGCCTTGAACAGCATGAAGGCGTAATAGGTGGTGGTGCGCACGCAGTCCCTGCCTTCCGGCCCATCGGTCAATAGCAACGATTGCAGCACATTGACCATCTGCGCGATGTTGCACATGTACAGCTTGTCGGCGTGGCGATTGAAGATATTCAACCCCATGCCGGCCGCCACCGCGCTGCGCATTGTCGACTGCTGCCACAAAGCGCCGTTCCGATCCTGGTCGGCTTTCGGGATGCGGTCCCACACGCCCCATTCATCGAGAAACAGCCCTATGCCGCGGCCATGGTCGTAGCTGTCGAGCAACGCGCGCTGCTCGATGATTGCCTGCTCGACTTTTGGGAAGACGTTGAGTTGCGCCATGGCTGCCTCCGGCGTGTACTCGAGCGGCGCATGGTCGCCGTTTTCGTAATAATGAAACGAGTAGCCGTCGGGCAAGCGGCTGCCAGCCACCGCATCCATGAATCCGCGCGTCCATTTAGCGTCGTTGCCGCCCGGCCCGCAGCCGATCAGGTATGGCTTGGTATCGCCGAAGGTGCGAGCGTAGCTGGCGTAACGGCGGAACTCGGCCCCGGCGCCATCCGGCCGGTAATTGCCGCCGCAGCCCCACAGCTCATTGCCCACGCCCCAATACTTCACGCGGAATGGCTCGGGCGATCCGTTGGCGGCGCGCTCGTCGGCCAGTGCGCTGCCTGAGGGAAAGTTGCAATACTCGATCCAGTCGCGCATCTCACGCGGCGAGCCCGATCCTACGTTAGCCGCGAAATACGGCTCCGCGCCGATCAGCCGGCAAAACCGGATGAACTCATGCGTGCCGAAGCTATTGTCTTCCACGTAATTGCCCCAGTGGATGTTCACCCGCTTGGGCCGTCTTGCCGCGGGACCGATGCCTTCCCGCCAATGGTAATCGTCCGCGTAGCAGCCGCCGGGCCAGCGCAGCACGGGCACGCCGAGTTCCTTCAAGTAATCCACAGTGGCCTTGCGGAAGCCCTCCACGTTTTCGATGGGCGACTTCGGGCCCACCCAAATGCCGCCATACACGCAGGAGCCCAGATGCTCGGCGAAATGCGAATGAAGCTCCGGGCGCACCAGGCCGATTTCGTCATCGGCGCGGATGACGGCTGTGCGGTTGGGAACGGGCGCGGCGAACACCCCTCGCGGCAGCAGAGCCGTCAATCCCGCCGCGGCGCCGGCGCGGGCGAAGTGTCGCCGAGTAAAGCCAGTACTCATGGATTAGCCTCCTCGAACCGCCCATGGTAGCGCAGCGAAGTCTTCCGTGATGGACGAAGCGCCGCCGGGCTACCGTGGCGCAACCGCTGCTACAATGGCCTGGGTCGCGCGCGTGACTGCGCAGCCCGAGCCTTTCATGGACACCATGCGCACGAATCAGAAGAGCATGTTCCTCTCCGAGGATGGCAGCAACCTCCTGTTCACTTTCCTCCTGGTCAGTTCGCTGTTTCTGCTGTGGGGGATCTGCAACGGGATGATCGACGTGATGGACAAACACTTTCAGGAGGAGTTGAGCCTGACGAAGTCGCAGTCCGCGTGGGTGCAGTTCGCGCACTATCTCGGTTACTTCCTGATGTCGCTGCCGGCCGGCTGGCTGGCGAGCAAGCTGGGGTATAAAGCCGGCATCATCGCCGGTTTGCTGATTGTCGCGCTGGGCGGTTTCTGGTTCATCCCCGCCACCCACATCAATGCCCTGGTTCACGAAGGGCGCGTATCTCCCAACATGGCGTTCGTGGCGTTTCTCGCCGGGGTCTGCGCCATCGCCAGCGGCCTCACATTTCTCGAGACCATCGCCAATCCTTACACGACCGTGCTGGGCGCGCGGAGGTACGCGGCGACGCGCATCAACATCGCCCAGTCCTGCAACGGTGTCGGTTGGATTTTTGGTCCCATCATCGGCAGCGTGTTCTTCTATGGCCGCGACGCCGCGGGCCACAGCACCGGCAGCCAGACGCTCTATATTCCGTACGCGGTTATCGCCGGCGTCGTCATCGTACTCGCGGTCATCTTCTTCTTTGCCAGAATTCCCGACATCAAAACCGGCGACGATTATCATCTGGACGATTCCTCGCCGCAGGTTTCGCATTCCATCTGGTCTCATCCGCATTTCGTCTTCGCGGTCGCGGCCCAGTTCTTTTACGTGGCGGCGCAAGCCGGGATTTTCAGCTTCTTCATCAACTACATGACGGCGGAAGTCCCCGCCGTTCCCTCCTCCTGGAACGCGGCAATGACCAGCTTCGCGGCTCACTCCGGCTTCCTGCACAACTGGATGCTGGGCTGGTTCGAGACCAACAAGGCGGGCATCCTGGCGATTAGCAACAAGGGCGCTTCCAACCTGGCATCGCTCGGCTTTGTGTGCTTTTTGGTGGGCCGCTTTACCGGCGCCGGCTTGCTCAGGAAATTCGCCGCGCACAAAATCCTGGGCCTATATGCCGTCCTGAATGTCGCCGCCACGCTGCTGGTCTTCGCCAAGCTGGGGTGGTTCTCGGTTGTGTGCGTGTTCCTGAGCTACTTCTTCATGTCGATCATGTTCCCGACGATTTTCGCCCTCGGTATTTTCGGCCTCGGCGCGCGCGCCAAGAAAGCCTCGGCGTTTATTGTGATGGCGATCATGGGCGGCGCCATCCTGCCGAAATTGATGGGCTACGTGGCGGACAAGTTCGATATGTCGCGCGGCTTCATCGTGCCGATGTTCTGCTTCGGACTGGTCGCTCTTTACGCCTTCAACTGGCCCCGGCTCAGCAAAGCGGAGTCGCTGTCCGGCGCACCGGCGTCAGCCGGTCATTAGCTTAGGCTGGGCTGCCGGCTGAATTGCGGGCGCTCCTTTCAGCTTGACCGCTCCCTGTGGTCGCGGCTCCGATTGGGTTGGGCCGGGGACGGAGCATGCGAGCCCAACGGAGCCGCGACCATAGGGAGCGGTCAAGCTGACGATTCGTACACCGCCATCCGACCGCCTTGCTCGTCGACGACATAGCGTATGGCCGCTGACATGTGCTGCCGAACGGAGCCGCGACCATAGGGAGCGGTCAGTCGTCGACAGGAGCGCGATCCGGAGCCTTATTTCGGGCCAACTACCGCGTCGCCGTAGACGATGCCGCGGCCGCCCATTCCGAGATAGACGCGGCCAAACACCCGCGGGTCGGCCGCCATCACCGTGGGCCCGCCGTACTGGTGCCCGCTGTCATTGACTTGCACCCAGGTGGAACCGTTATTGTCGGAGCGGAAGACGGCCACCGTGGTGGATGGCGAAATCGCCCCGTAGACGAAGATCGATTGCACCTCTGTGCGAGTCCGCGGATTGGCTCTGCCGACGGCAACCATGGTCGCCTGCAAGACGCTGGTTACCTGCTTCCAGGTGACGCCGCCATCGGTGGAATGGAACAGACCGAAGCCGCCCAGCGGCAGCCACAGATCGCCGGCGCGCGCGAAATTTGCCACCGGCACGTACGTGGGCGCGCGATTTGGCGAGCCGGCCGGCGTGCCCAAGAGAAACTTGGTCTGATTCACTTTCGTGAAAACCGTTCCGCCACTGGTGGTTGTGCTGTAGAAGTTGGCGCCGTCGAAGGCATAGAACAACTTCGGCGTCACTTTATCCGCCACCGCCGTTAATAACTCGGTAATGCCGCCTGCAACGCTCCAGCCGCCGCCGTTATTACTGGAATACTGCGGCACGCTGGAGCCGCTGGTGGTGGTCCACATCATAATGGTCCCGCTCGCATCCACCGCGATGGTTCCGGTGCCATTGGTGGCGCCGGCCGCGCAGCCGTCGAACGGCTGCCATGTAGTGCCGCCGTCAGTCGAGTATCCGCCGTAGCTGCACGGGCTGGTCGAAGCGCTGCTGGGTGAGCCTACGCGGGCAATGAACAACGGATTCTGCCCGGCCCAGTCCAAGCCGCCGTTGCTGGTGCTCCCCGTGACCGGGTTGGTGTACATGCCGCCGGCGGGAGACATGGCGAGATCGTCGTGTTGGAAGCCGCCAATATCTCCGACCCCGCTCAACAGGTGAGCGCCCTGGCTGGGACTGATCAATGCCGTAACCGCCGTCTCTTCGATTCCCCACGCCTGCACATACCACGTTGGCGCCTGGCCCGAATCGGCTGCCGAGACGTTGTCGGTGGCGTATAGGGTTGCACCGGTGGCGAACATCAAGTGATCGGGGTTGACCGGGTCGATTAAGAGCGAGGACATCCACCAGCCGAATCTCGCCGTCGGCGTAGGTGAAGAAGGGTCGGACGTGTCGCCAAATGTCAGCCAGGGTGAAGTCGGCATAAATACCGAGGGGTTGAAATAGAAGTTGCCGTAAGGCGGCCCATCAACGCCAGCGGCGGATGTGATGGCGCCGAGATCGATCCAGGTATTGCCGCCATCGTGCGTGATATAGACTGTGTCCACCGGATACCAGCGGTCCAGCGTGGCGACGGCCACCGTGCCTTGGTGCGTCGGGTCCTGGCTGATACCGCAAACCCCTCCGCGCGTCGTGGTTTCCCCGTCCTTGGTATCGAGTGGCGGCGTGACGTTCGTCCATGTGCCGGCGGAGATATTGAACTTCTCCACCAGACCGTAGCTCATGTTATTGGGCCCCGGATAGTCGCCATAAGTGACATATAGGTTGCCATCCGGATTCAGCACCGCACGCATCGGCGACCCAGCGCGCGTCCCGCTGCTTACGCTGTACGGCCAGGAGAGTGGTTGGCCGGGCAGCGCCGCCCAGGTCGCGCCATCGTCGGTGCTCTTGTAGATCGATGACGTCGTATAGGTGCCCGCGTATATCGTGCCGGAGTTCTTCGGATCGAACAGCACCCACTGCACCCCAAAGCCATCGCTGGAATTTAGAATAGGGAAACTGCTCACCTTAGCCCAGGTTTGGGCATAATTCTCGCTCTTCCATAGCCCCATCGTGCGGGTGCCCATGAAGAGTTCGCTGGGGTTGAACGGATTCACCGCCAGGCGCTCGCCCGCGTCCCGGCCGTCGTTGTTGGATCCCATCGGAAACAGCACCGGGTATGTGCTGAAGGTAGCCCCCTGATCGGTGGAAGCCAGGATCGCCGACTCGCCGTTGGTATACATGCCGGCTGCGACATAGAAGCGGTTGGGATCGGTTGGATCGAGCGCGACGCTCTCCGGGCCTTGCAGGTTGTAGTCGCCTCCGCCGAGGAAATCGAGCAGCGGAATCCACTGCCGAGTGGTTGGATTCCAGCGGTACACACCGCCGATATCGGTGCGCGCATAGATCAGGCCGGGCTGGGTAGGGTGCGCGATGAGACCGGGGATGTAGCCGCCTGCCACGATGCGAACCGGCGCCCACTGATAGGGAACCAGCTTGGGAGCGCCGGATTGCGCCGAGCCTTGGGAGCTCAATAAACAAAGCCAAGGGACGAACCGAAACAGCGAAATCGCACCGGGGAGACGCTTACGGGTAACCATGAAGTTTTCCTTCGCTTGGCATGCCGCTTCCGGCCCTACCGATAGTGATTTTATCACCGGTGCTCTATGCTGATACCAGGATCGGCAGATGCCTTATCGTTTACATCCTGGCGAATCCGTGCGCGAGGGTCTGCGCCGCATCGCACACGAAGAACTCTCTTCCGCCGCCGCCGGTCTTCGCCAGGCCACTGCCCGCACGCGCGACGGCGCCATCCACGAGGCGCGCAAATCGGTAAAGAAGGTCAGAGCCATTCTGCGCCTGATGCGGGGCGAGTTGGGCGATATGTACCGAATCGAGAACCGGCGGCTGCGCGATGTGTCGCGCCGGCTTTCGGTGTACCGCGACGGCGCTGTGATGATCGAAACTCTTGACCAGCTTGCCGAGCGTCGCAAAGACGATCGCTCCGCGCGAGCGCTGGCCGCGATACGGCGCGGCCTGGTCGAAAACCAGCGGCGGCAAAGGCGGGGACCTCGCATGAGGAACGCGATGCGCCGGGCTGGCGAAGCGCTGCTGGCGGTTGCGGCGCGCGTGGACCGTTGGCGGCTGGTGATGGACGGACCGGTGGCGTTGGCGCCGGGCATGGAAACCGCGTACCGACGGGGCCGCGCGGGCTTCGCGGCCACTCGCCGCCACGCGCAGCCGGAGCACTGCCACGAATGGCGCAAGCGGGTGAAGGATCACTGGTATCACCTCCGGCTATTGGAAGGCCGCTGGAACGCCGCCACGCGCGCCCGCGAAAAAAGCCTCAAAGAGCTGGAGGCGTGCCTGGGCGAGCATCACAACCTGGAAGTGCTCTCGCAGCGCCTGGCGGCCGAAGCTTCTGCCGGGCCAAGGTCAAGAGAGGCCGCGCTCTGCCGCGGCCTGATCCGCGAATCGCAACGCGAGTTGCGCCGCAAGGCCCTGTCGCTCGGCCAGAGGCTCTACAGCGAGCCGCCCGAACTGTTTCTTAAGGGTGTGGCGCAATTGTGGCGGCCGCAGCGCACCAGCGCGAACCCCCTAATTAAGTTAGGCGCCGCCAAGTAACGAATGTGGCACGGCCGCTCCCTCTCGGTCGCGGCCCGGACGCGTTGAGAGCCGCGGCCAAGCTGGAGCGGTGTGCGACTGAGCAAAATGATCGAAGCCGCGACAACTCAAAGCGGCTGTGCGTTCCAGGATCGGAGCCGCGACCGCAGGGAGCGGTCGCGCCGACGATTGGTACACTGCCATTCGACCGCCTTGCTGGTCGACGACATAGCGTATGGCCGCTAAGACATGCTACCGAAACCGAGCTGCGGCCACAGGGAACCGCGAGCGATTAAGCCGGTTATTGCCCGTCCGTCGTCTACCGGCGGCCGGCTTGCCTGCGCCGTTGGATTCGCCGCGAGCCTTCCACACGGGCTCTGGCGACGGCCCTCGGGAAAGGCACGACCTTCGAACGCGGCTGCGGCTCCACGTATTCCCCGCCAGTTCCGGCCGTCAGCAATTCCCGAATCACTCTGTTCGTATTCGAGCCGCTTTCCACATAGTCGACGCCGGTGCTGGTCAACGCGTAATCGGAGTTGTCTTCCAAGATCGCGACATAGCCCTTCGAGCGCAGGTACCAGAGCGTGAAGTTCAGGTATTCACGCGGGAACGCCATGCGCCGCTCCAGTTCCATTACCGAAACTCCCGGCTTACTCTCGTTAACCCGGCGGCGTTGGTATAGCAGCGAGAGAACGCCCAGGCGGCGATTGGTTTCGCCCTCGATTCCATCCACGAAAGACTTCTGCCAGAAGACCGGCATGGTCTCCGTCTGCCAGTTCGGGCGGCTTGAGTCGTACTCCGCGCGCAGCTCCGGATCGCTGAGCGTCTGATAAGCCTCGCGCAACAGGAGGAAGCGCTCCAGACTGCCGGTGGTCGGGTTGTCCGGATGAAAGCGCGCCGCCATGATGCGGTAGACTCTGTGAATCGTCTCGGGGTCGGCATTGGGGCTGACCTGGAGAGTCTCGTAGTAATCGGCGTTCTGCGACAAGGGCGCCTCCGGTGGTGGGGTGAACCGCTCCTCGCGTTTGGCGGACGGTTCGCCCGCCGGTTCCGCATGGTCGGCGGCGGGTTCGCTCGCCGGTTCCGCCTGCTTGGCAGCGGGTTTGCTCGCCGGTTCCGCCGGCGTGGCAGCCGGTATGCTCGCCGGCACCGGTTCTGGTTCGGGCATCCACCCCGACTTATCGATCCACTGTGTATAGCCCTTCGCGGCAGGAGCCTCGACCGCAGGCTGGGGCCGCGGAGTGTGATGGATAGCCGGCAATTCCGTCTTCGGCTCCGCCACGGTGGCTCGCGCCGGTTCGGTTACCGCTGGCCGCGGAGGTGCGGTTAATTCGGCACTCGCGCGTTCGGCGGACCAGGCGCGGAGGGCCGTGGCGACACGGTCAGGCTTCCTAGTAAGGCCCAATTCGATTGGCCTCGAAAGCGGCAACGAGTCCCGCTCACCGAGCGCCGGCTGAAGGCGGCGCACGCGCTTGTATTGCGCGCGGACAAGGCCGGCCAGCGCCAGCATTACCGCGGCCCCATAAGCCTCGTAGAGTCCGGTGGTGAGAATCATCACGCCACCGCCTGTGTGTGGGCCTCGACCGGCTGCCGGCAGATCTCTTCCAGCCCCGCCGTGGCGCAGCCGTGGCTTTCGCAATGTAAGTTGATTTCACGAAGCAGATCAAGCCGGTAGGTCTCGACTCGACGCAGTTCGGTGGTGGCGCACTCGATGTTGGTATCCGTGACGGCGTGATGGAGATGCAGTTGCGCGCGACGTACCAGATTCAGAGCGGCCAAATAGCGCCTTCCCAGTTCGTCCCTCAGTTCACATCCCATTGGCTGTAGGATGACAGGGATTACTGGCTTACGATAGTCCAGCGGGTACCAGTCTGGCTTGTGGTAAGTTTGGGGCAAATTCGGTACTTATTCCGAAGTGAACTCGTGAATCCTTCGCGCGGTGTCGAGCATCGCACCGGCTTGCAACGCTCAAACCCGTGCTTGAAGGCACGGGCTAACCCAGCCGGAAAGAAGCGTATTATCGTGGAACTGCCGGGGGAGCTCAGCAGCGGCCCGGCCATTGCTGCAGGAGGTTTTATGAAGAAGTTTTCGCGGCGCACATTTTCCGCGAGCGTGCTCTCGGCATCGGCGCTGGCGGCGCAGGACCCGAGCGGGCCGGCGAGTTCAGCCAAAGTGGACCTGCCGTCATGGAAGGGACCGTCTCCCGGTGGCGACTCATTCGAACTCCCCGGCGCACCATCGCCGCGGACCAAGTGGACGGTGCCTTGGACGCCGCGCAAGTACTTCGCCGAATGGCTCCCCGCGCTGTTCGAGCGGACCATCGAGATCGACGCCTGGAGCGGCGAAAAGGCGCAGTTGCGCTGGATCTTCACGGGCCCCTGCGGAGGCTTCACCGTGGAAGTCGGCGGCGGCAAGGCGCGCCTCGCGGTCCGCTATAACGACTCGCCCGGGCTGAGCAAAGTGCCGCCCGTGCAACCGCGCCCGGGCCGCCATCCGGAAGGCCTTTGGGAAGAGTACAGCGCCGAGTATGGCGGAGACTTGCGGGCCATCACCGTTGTGGCCGACTACCGATTGACGTTGCGCGTTCTGCTGAACGGGAAAGAGACGCTCTCCTCCAACGCGCCTCTGGATATGAACCGACACCAACTGGCCTTCACCGGCGGCGATGGATCGGTGCGAGGCAGGCTGCTGCCGCCGGCGGTGGCATCCGCCACGGTGTCCGTCGATGACACCGCGCGTTTCCAGGAGATGCTCGGCTGGGGCGGCACCACTACGCCACCCGCCTTCGCCGAATTGAGCCCGCAGGGCGCCCGGGAGTGGTGGCGGGTCCTCGCGGAGTACAACTTGCTGCTGCATCGCGAGTATCCCACCGGCGCCATGCTGAACCGGGAGATGACCAACTGGGACCGGCCGGAGGATGCCTCGCCGCACTATTATGGCGACAATTTCCCGAACTGCGAGACCAGCGATTTCGAGTACATGCGGCGGGTACGGCGACTGGGCGGCAAGGTCATCTTCGAATTCTGGGAACTGCCCCCCTGGGCCAGGGTGCGCGATGCCGCGGGCAAGCTGACCGACGCCCCCGATATCGAACCCTATGTGAAGGCCATGGTGCGGTACTGCCAGGTCTCGCGAGACAAGATCGGGCACCCTCCCGAGATCGTCGGAATTCAAAATGAAGTGACGCAATCGGCGGAGAACTGGCGGAAGATGGCGCCCGCGCTACGCCGGGGGTTGGACGCCGCCGGTTTTGGAGCCGTCAAGATCCATATGCACAACGCCCCGTTTTCGGCCGGCGGCGTGGCGGCCGCTACAGCATTCCGGCAAGACCCGGCGGTGTGGAAGACCATCGATTACTCGGCATCGAATCTTTACGATTATCAGGACTACTTTCATTCGCCCGACGGTTTCGATGCGCGCCTCGCTCAGTTGCGGGACGCAGTTGGCGACAAGCCGTTCTTCGCCGTCGAGTTGTGCGTGAATAACGGGGCATATCAGACGCGCGCTTACCGCGTAGCGCTGGCGATGGGGCAGCTCTATCATAAGGTGTTGACCCAGTTGGATGCGTGCGGCGTGATGTATTGCTGGACCCTCCTCAACGTGGTTCAGCCTTCTTACGGATGGACGCGGACGTTGCTGATACCCGATCCCGAACATGGGCTTAAGCCGGTGGCATCCAGCCACCAGTTGCGGATCTTCGGGGCTTACTCGCGCCGCGTGCGCGCCGGTATGAAGCGGGCGAAGGCGGCGAGTTCGAACCCGGACGTGCTGGCGACGGCATTCAGCGGCGCGGCCGGCGAGAAAACGGTGATTCTGCTGAACCGCTCCAGCGTGGCGCAGAAGGTTGAGGTGAAGTGGCCGGCAGCGAGGTTCCGATATCTCGAGACCGCCAGCCCGCAACAGGAGAACGCTGTGGCGCCGGCCGGCGCCAGTTCTCAAGTGCTAGTGGCCCCCGGAGCCATTGTCACTTTGACGAACGTGGAGTTAGGCAAAGTCACCGAGGGCTGACGCTTTAGGAGCTGAAGAACGCCAAGACACGCGAGGACACGGATGAACTTAGCGCGGCCTGTGGCCGCAACCAAAGGTGAAGCGTCCCTCGAGAGCGTATCATTGTGAATTATCCAAAAACACTCTGGTACGAGGAGGGACGCATGACCGAGT
>JBELAO010000036.1:0-53611 GCA_049508735.1 Bryobacteraceae bacterium
CGCAGCTTCCAACGCCACCGTGAACCTGCTCATTCCAAAGGCAGCCTAATGAATTCTTCGCGAAAAAACAATACACTGAGGGCTAGTAGTACAGATGAACACAGATAAGTTCTTTGTTTTCGATCTGCGTTCCTCTGTGTTCATCCATGGCTATTGTTTTTTCGCGGCTGCTTACGCGTGCGGCTTTGAAACTCAACATGGAACTCGCTTCTTTAACCATCGATGAAATTCGCGAAGGACTTCTGGCGCGCCGTTTCCGCGCCGAGGAACTGGCCGCCGAAGCGCTGCATTTCGCCGAAGCGGAGAACCCCAAGACCGGCGCGTACCTGCATTTTTCGCCGGAGCGCGCGCTGAGCGCGGCGCGGCGGGTGGATGAAAAAATCGCGCGCGGCGAAGACCCGGGCGCGCTGGCCGGAGTGCCGGTCGCGGTGAAGGATGTGATTGTCACCCGCGGCATTCGCACCACCTGCGGCTCGAAACTACTCGAGAATTACATTCCGCCGTATGACGCCACCGCCATCATCCGCCTGGAGGAAGCCGGCGGCGTGATCCTGGGCAAGACCAATTGCGACGAGTTTGCGATGGGCTCCTCCACCGAAAACTCGGCGTTCGGGCCGGTGCGCAATCCGGTTGCGCTCGACCGCGTTCCGGGCGGCTCCAGCGGCGGCTCGGCGGCGGCCGTGGCGCAGGGCACGGCGGTGGTGTCGCTCGGTTCCGATACCGGCGGATCGATCCGCCAGCCGGCTTCCTTTTGCGGCGTTTGCGGCGTCACGCCCACTTACGGCCGGGTTTCGCGCTACGGTCTGACGGCCTTCGCCAGCTCGCTCGACCACATTGGGCCGTTCGCCCGTACGGTGAAGGATGCGGCGCGCGTGCTGGGCGTGATCGCCGGCCGCGATCCGCGCGATTCCACCTCCGCTGAAGCCCCCGTGCCGGATTACACCAAAGCCTTGGACGGCAACATAAAAGGCTTGAAGCTTGGACTGCCCCGCGAGTATCTAAAGAACTTGACGGGCGAATCCGGCAGCCTGATCCACCGTGGCGTGGAAGTGCTGCGACAACTCGGCTGCGAAGTGCGGGAAATCGGCTTGCCGCATACCGATTATGCCATCGCCAGCTATTACATCATCGCCACCGCCGAGGCCAGCTCCAACCTGGCGCGCTACGATGGCGTTCGCTATACGACGCGCTCCGCCAGTTCGGCGACCCTGGCCGACATGTACCGCAACACACGCGGCGAGGGGTTCGGCGCCGAATGCAAGCGGCGCATCATGCTGGGAACGTATGTGCTCAGCGCCGGTTATTATGACGCTTATTACCTGAAGGCGCAGAAGGTGCGTGGTCTGATCGCGCAGGATTTCCGGCAGGCGTTCGAAGAAGTGGATTCCGTGGTAGCGCCGGTCTCGCCTTTTCCCGCGTTCCGCCTGGGGGAAAAAGTGGACGATCCCCTGGCCATGTACTTATCGGATATATTCACCATTACCGGCAGCCTGGCGGGAATACCGTGCATGAGCGTTCCGTGCGGGCGCACCGCCGAAGGCCTTCCGGTAGGGATGCAGATTTTGACCCGGCATTTCGGCGAGGTCACCATGTTCCGCATCGCCGATGCGTTCGAAAGAGCCGGCGGATTGAACTAAACGGGGGCGGGCCGGGCATGCTCCGGCCCGAGGTTCTTGGGATGCAGTCAGAGGTAGGACGGACGATCGGTTTTCGTCGTCTGTCGATGGCTCGCGTTGAGGCGCGTCTTGACAGACCACGAGAAACGATGATCTATCCTACCTGAAAAGAGAGGGAGAAACACACACGATGCCGTTCACGCTTCCACCGCTGCCGTATGCGCCCGAATCGCTCGAGCCGTACATCGACAAGACGACCATGGAGATTCACCATGGCAAGCACCACAACGCTTACGTCACCAACCTGAATAAGGCGCTTGAATCGGCGCCCGACCTGGCCGCGAAGACCGTCGAGGAACTGCTGGCCAACAACCTGGCCATCGTTCCGGAAGCCATCCGCACTGCCGTGCGCAACAATGGCGGCGGCCACATCAACCACTCCATGTTCTGGAAGATCATGAAGCCAGGTGGAGGCGGTCCGCCGGTGGGCAACGTGGCTGATTCGATCGCGGCCACTTTTGGCAGCTTCGATGCCTTCAAGGAGAAATTCAACCAGGCCGCGGCCACCCGCTTCGGCTCCGGTTGGGCGTGGCTGTTGAAGTCGGGCGGGAAAGTGGAGATCGCTTCCACCGCTAACCAGGACAGCCCGGTGATGGAGGGCAAATTCCCGGTGTTCGGCCTGGACGTCTGGGAGCACGCCTATTATCTGAAGTACCAGAACCGCCGGCCCGATTACATCGCCGCCTGGTGGAGCGTGGTCAACTGGCCGGAAATCGAATCGCGCTTTAACTCGGTGAAGTAGGCCGCCCGCGTTGTTCGAAAAAGCACCGGCGGCAAAGACCGCCGGCGTTACCAAACTCGCGTTCTCCGGTAACGCCGGTGCTTTTTCTTGCCGGGCCCCAACGTTCATTTGCAGTATGCGAACAGTGCAATAATGCAGTAACCCGGTCCTGCGATAATAGGCAGGCGGCACGGGTTCCACATGCAGAAATACGACCTCATCGTTATCGGCTCCGGTCCGGCGGGACAACGGGCCGCGATTCAAGGCGCCAAGTGCGGCCGAAGCGTGGCGGTCATCGAGCAGCGCGAAATTGTCGGCGGCGCCTGCGTCAACACGGGCACCATCCCGAGCAAGACCATCCGCGAAGCCGTTCTGCACCTTTCCGGCTATCAATACCAGGGCATCTACGGCATCAACTACCACGTTAAGGAAAAGATCTCCATCGCCGACCTGGGATTCCGCGTCAACCAGGTGATCAAGACGGAAGTGGATGTGACGCAGGCGCAGCTTGCGCGCAACGGCATCGAGGTGATTTACGCGCGCGCTTCGTTTCTCGATGCCACGCACGTCCGCGTGGAGAATGCGCGCGGCCAATCCGATCTGGAGGCGCCGGTGATTCTGATTGCCACCGGAACCAAGCCCGCCGCCTCCAGCGCCGTGCCCATCAACGGCCGCAATATCATCAACAGCGATCAGATCCTCAACATGCCGGAGATCCCCAAGACATTCATCGTGGTGGGCGGCGGCGTGATCGGCGTGGAGTACACGTGCATGTTCGCCATTCTGGGTTCGCGCGTGATCCTGGTGGAAAAGCGGCCGCGCCTGCTCGAATTCGCCGACCAGGAAATGGTGGAAGCGCTCTCCTACAACCTGCGCGACCACCGTGTGACGATGCGTCTGAATGAGGAAGTGGCCAGCGTGGAAGAAGCGCCGGGCGGCGGCGTGGTAGCCAATCTGAAAAGCAACAAGCGCATCGCCGGCGATGCCCTTCTCTACGCGGTGGGCCGCCAGGGCAACGTGGACGAGCTGAACCTGGCCGCTGCCGGCCTGGATGCCGACGCGCGCGGCCGCATCGCGGTCGACGACAACTATCGCACAAAGGTGCCCAACATCTTCGCCGCCGGCGACGTGATCGGCTTTCCCAGCCTGGCTTCGGTTTCGATGGAGCAGGGCCGCATCGCCGCGGCGCGCGCTTTCGGGCTCCAGATGGAATCGAACCGCGCGACTTATCCCTACGGCATTTATACCATCCCCGAGATTTCGTTCATCGGCAAGACCGAGGAACAGTTGACCGAAGAAGACGCGCCGTACGAAGTGGGTCTGGCCTACTATCGCGAGACCGCGCGCGGCCAGATTCGCGGCGACACCACCGGCCGGCTCAAGCTGATCTTCCATCGCGAAACGCGCGAATTGTTGGGCGTGCACATCATCGGCGAGGGCGCCAGCGAGCTGTTGCACATCGGCCAAGCCGTGATGATCCTGAAAGGCACGGTGAATTATTTCGTGGACACCGTATTCAACTATCCGACCCTGGCCGAATGTTATAAAATGGCGGCCTTCAACGGTATTAACAAGCTGACGCGGATTTGAGGAGGCCAGGATGGGTTTGCGCATAGGGGTGATGGTCACCAATTACCTGTGGGCCGGCGCGGTGGAGGGGATCAATCTGAGCGGCGCGCGCTCGTACCCGGAGCTGGGCGACGCGGACCGCATCGATCTGAAATCGCTGCACGCTGATGAAATGATTGCCGCGATCCGCGACTTGATCGCCAAAGTGCGGCAGGGCGCGCCGGTGGATTCGGTGGGCGCTGGACTACCCGGCGTGGTCCGCAACGGCGTGATCGAGGAAGCCCCTAATTTAGGCCAGTTGAAAGGGCTGCCCATCGCGGCTCGTCTGGGCGAGGCCCTCAAAGCCGACGGAATCGATGCGCCGGTGATCGCGCTCAACTCCGCCGACGCGCTGGCTGCCGGCATCGCCGCCACGCGCGGCGCGATGGAAAAGCTGGTGCGCGTCTGGACCCTGGGCGATGGCGTTGGTTTCGGCCGCTACCCGCGCGGCGAAGGCGTTTGGGAGGCCGGCCATTCGGTGGTGACGCTCGATCCCAAGGAGCGCTACTGCGGCTGCGGCGGCGTGGGACACCTGGAAGGCATCATGGGCAACCGCGCCATTCGTCTGCGCTTCCTCGATCTGGAACCGGAAGAGGTCTTCCTCGCCGCGCGCAACAACGAAGCCCGCGCGGTCGGTTTCGTCAAATTGTGGCACCGCGCGCTGGCCGCCGCCACTGCAACCAGCGTTCACCTGGATGGTCCCGGCCGCTTCTACCTGGCCGGCTCCAACGCCAACCACATCGATGCCGGCTTGCTCGGCATGTACTTGCAGGAAATGGTCAAAATGACCTCGCTGCAAGGCAGCTTTTTCGAAATCGTGCCCGACAGCCACGACCTCGCGCTGATCGGCGCCGCCGTGTGCGGCGCGATGCAGTAGGACCAGGAATCGGCGACAGATACAAACCGTCGGGTTAGCGCCGAAGCACTTGGGTTCACCCGGCCGGGCGCCGATCACGCCCGAGCGAGCACAAGCCCCTTGTTTTCAGTGAGTCTTGCCGGCGGTGCGGCTGGCCCGGCGATTGCCTTCTACAGACACGTATGCATCCCTCAGCAGCTTTGATCAAACCGCTCGCCGCCGCCCGCAGGTATTGTTCGACACCTTCGCCCAGCGATTCGGCGTGCGCCGGTCGCAACCGCAAATCCGTTCGCTTTGAACTGGCACTGCCGGTCCGTTACACGACCGCGGACGATGCGGGTTGGGGCCAGATTCTGAACATCAGCAGTGGTGGTGTATTGTTCACGACCGAGCGGCCGCTGGTGGTCGATTCGGAGGCGAAGTTGAGCGTCAAATGGCCTGTGCGACTGCTCGACTCCGTGAACCTGAGCCTCGTCGTTGTCGGCAGGATCGTGCGCGTGGAGCCGCGGCAGGCGGCCCTGCAAATCCGGAAGTATGAATTCCGGACCTGCCGTCCGTCGCTCTTCCTGGTAGAGGCCGACCGGAACGCTTCATGCCTCAAGTCTGGGCTTCAAATTGAGATTGCGGATGATGCGATGCAGCGAATTGGGATGTAGGTCGAGCAGCCGGGCGGATTCCGCGTGATTGCCGTTGGTTCTTTGAAAGGTCTCGAGGATGAGGC
The DNA here is from genome assembly GCA_049508735.1 of Bryobacteraceae bacterium. Classification (GTDB taxonomy): domain Bacteria; phylum Acidobacteriota; class Terriglobia; order Bryobacterales; family Bryobacteraceae; genus Bog-375. The sequence goes on from JBELAO010000036.1 coordinate 5,583, forward strand.
GCTTCTTGGCTTCCGTAATGGAATCGTTGAAGCCGCCCGCGGAGACCGCCGGGGAAATGCCCGATTCAATCACCGATTCGGGCAGGTCCTCCGGCTGAATGCTGTCGGTACTGCCGAGCACCAGTGCGCGCTCGATCGCGTTCTCCAATTCGCGCACGTTGCCAGGCCAGTCGTACCCGCGCAGGAGCGCGATGGCTTGCGGCGAAATGCTGGTAACCCATTTCTTCAGTATCCGGCCGTGCTTGCGCACGAAGTGATTGGCCAGCGGCTCGATGTCTTCGCGCCGCTCCCTTAGTGGCGGCATGAGCAAGGAGACCACGTTGAGCCGGTAATACAGGTCGGCGCGAAATGCGCCACGGCGGATCGAGTCCTCCAGATCGCGGTTGGTGGCCGTCACGATGCGCACGTCGGCACGGATGGGGCGCGTGCCGCCGACGCGTTCGAACTCTCGCTCTTGCAGGACGCGCAGCAGCTTGGCCTGCAGGGTGGGAGACATCTCGGTCACCTCGTCGAAGAAGACCGTACCGCCTTGGGCCTCTTCCAGCTTTCCCTTTTTCTGCGTGACTGCACCCGTGAAGGCGCCTCTTTCGTGGCCGAACAACTCGCTTTCGAGCAATGTCTCGGTAATGGCGGCGCAATTGATGGCCTGGAACGGCTTGCCGGCGCGCAGGCTATTGCGGTGGAGGGCGGTGGCGGCCAGTTCCTTGCCGGTGCCGCTCTCGCCGAGAATCAACACCGTGGAATCGGTCGGCGCCACCTTGGCGATGGTGTCGTAAACCCGGCGCATACGAGGGCTCTCGCCGACCATGTTGTGTTCCAGGTTGGCAACCGCCGAGCGCTGCCGGGTTTCGCTTTCCCGGTAACGCGTGCTGAGCGCGGCATCGACCAGGGCCGCCGTGAGCCCGGCGGCCTTACTCAGGAATCGAAGATGATCTTCCTCAAAGGCCGCCTTGGGATCGGACGTCGAGAAACAGAGGACGCCGATGAAGCGCTCGAATGCCAGCAGAGGGACCGCCAGGATCGAAGCGACGCGCGGGCCTACCGCCATGCCTGGTGTGCTCGCGGCGGCCGGCGCGGTAGGACGCCGCCACAGAACAGGCGCGGGTTCCCGCGTCATTTTGTCCAGCAGCGCGGCAGGCGAAACCGAAACACCGTCGCTCCCCTGCGCTTTCCGCCACTCGATTACGGAGTCAGGCTCGCCAGGACTGGCCCCTCCGACGATCAGCACTCCCTGTTCGGCCGCGAGCGCGGAGCACAACGATTCCAGTATCCGGCGCCCTATATCTTCTACGCGCGCGGCGGACCCAATCGCCTCGCCCACACCCAGCAAGGCGTCGAAGTATTGCCCCAGGGCGCCGCTGAGACGAATGCTGTCCGGCACACGAAGCATTTGGGTGCTGGCGGAGTACATTCCGGTGGACGGCTTGATCGGCTCGCCCTGCGGCGTGCCCGGCGCGGCTTCGGCGACAAAGAGGAACAGCGACTCGCCGAGCTTGATTTCATCGCCGTTGCGGAGCGTGTGTTCGACCAGCGGCATGCCGTTGATGTACGTGCGGTTGACGCTGCCGCTATCGGCGATGACGATCCCGGAGGCGCGGCGGGCCAGCACGCAATGGTTCCGCGAGACGGAAGGATCCGGGATGCAAAGCGTGTTGTTCACCGAGCGGCCGATCGAGAAGGTCTCCGCTTCGCTTTCCGGGAGCGGAAAGACGCCTCCGCATAACGGACCAACGATAGATACCAGCTTGGGCATGCGAGAGAGCCAGTATACCGTAAGCGTGGTGGTTGCCGGGTCGGGTTCGGGAGGTGTCGGCGGGTGCGCGACGCCAAGAATCGTGGCCTGTTGCATTGCGAGGAAATCCGCATCGCATCTGGGCGTCTAGGTACGCAAGAATAGCGGCGCCAGCCCGGAGGGCGAAAGACAGTAGCCCACGGCGCAAGCCGTGCGGAATCTGGTTGTTGGCCGCCAGCCCCGGAACGGGGCGGAAGACTATTGGCCAGAGCCTCTTCCGCCCCGTTCCGAGGCTTGTCCTCACTGCCGACCTATGCCGATGGCTCGCGCCGCGGGCTGCTTTCGCTCCTACGGAGCTTAAGGCGTGCCTGACGCTGGATCGTGCACCCGGTATCGGTAAACGACCAGCCGGCTACTCGATCGACAACTGGTCGCCGGGCTGGGTTCCCGTCGGCGCCACACTGCCGGCCGGGAATTCCAGCACCGAGTGGGCCCACCAGCATCCGCTGACGCGCCACGGTGGGACGGCATGACGTACCTTCCTGACGCGTCGCCGCTTGTCCAGGTACACCAGGTCAATCGCAAACTTCATGAAAAAGGTATGAACCGACGGGCAGGGGACGATCCAGAGGCCTTCGCCGGGGTTCAGACTCTTGTGCTTGAGCAAGCCGATGTTACGCGTGGCGCGAGTGTCCGCTACCGTTACCGCGTCTCCTAGCACGGCGCCACGGTCCTCATTGCGCACTCGGACGATCAATGCTCACGACTATAACACGTTAGCGCCACGGCGAGACTTGGGATTGGCCGGTCACCAGTGGCAAAGAGAATCCGCCGCGCGTGGAAATCCAGGGTTTGCCGTGGGTTAGCGGCATGGATGCGGCACAAGGCCGCGGGCGAGACGATAACGCGTGGCTAGACTGAAATCGGCGGGAAGGTTCCGCTCCCAACTCGTGTTCGAACCCACACGGGGCCGCTTTCATCTTTCCGGAGGTATCATGATTCGCCGTCTGTTCGTCGCCGCCCTATTGTCGATGTGCCCGGTGCTGGCCGGTCCGTCGTTAACCACCATTCAGGATGTGCTGTACAAGGCCGATGGCACGCGTTTCAACGGCACGCTCACCATCAGTTGGACCAGCTTCCAGGCGGTCGACAATACCTCGGTCATCACACAGGCCACGACCGTCCGAGTTCTCAACGGAAACCTGCGCGTCGAACTGGTTCCCAACACGACAGCCACGCCGGCGACCATCTACACGGTGACTTATAGCAGCGACGGTTTCGCTCAATTTCAGGAATCCTGGAGCGTGCCGTCCAGCCTGATGCCGTTGCACGTCCGCGACGTGCGCACGGCGCCGGCGTCGTCGGGTGGAGCGGATACCACGGACACGGGCGCCACTCCGATTCCGGAGTCGGGCGTGGTGGGCCTGGTGGCCGACCTGGGGGCACGGCCGCTGATGGCCCCGGGGTTTGCGGCCGGCCACGTCGCCATGATTAATTCGAATGGCCAGGTGGACTCGGTGGTGGGCAACCCCTCCGACTGCGTATACGTGAACGGCTCGTCCGGCCCTTGCGGCAGCGGCGGCTCCGGCTCCGCGTATAACTTCGTCGATGGCGATTCGCCCGTCGGCACAGTGGACGGCTCCAACACGGTATTCACGTTGAACGGGGTGCCCAACCCCACGTCCAGCATCGCCCTCTACCGCAACGGCGTTTTGCAGAAGTCGGGTTTCGACTACACGCTCTCCGCGGGCGCCGCCATCCAGTTTGCCGCAGCCTCCACGCCGCAGCCGGCCGATGTGTTATTGGCGAGCTACCGTACCACCGCCAGCAACTCCACCTCCTGGCCCGCGCCGCAGGTGCTGTGCAGCGGCACCGGCGCCGCGGCATCGTCGGCTAGCCTGACGGCACTGGCCGCATGCAGCATTCCCGGCGGACTGCTGGTCCCGGGCGATCGAATCGAGATTCACGCCGATTACGCCCACATGGGTGGCGCCGGGGCAGCCGCGATTTCGGTCCAATGGGGTGGCACGACGGCCCTCAACGTCAGCGCCGCGGCGGCCGAGACTCTGCTCACGGGGCGGTTGGACGCCTCGATTCTCACCACCGGGGCACAGCTTAGCACTCAATCCTGGGGCGCCAGCACCAACTTTGCTGCCGGCGTCTTGAGCGCGCCCGATTCTTATAGCGCGGGGCTGACGCTTACGTTCCTAGGATCGGTGGCCAACGGCGCCGACGGAATCGTCCTCCAGCACTACTCCGTCGTGCGCGTGCCGTAATGCCGTCACCGCCGGGCCACGCGACACGCAGCGGCTTTCAAGGCTGGCGTTCCTCTTGCCATTGGCCAGGGGATATGAACTTGTAAATTTGCGGCCTCGCCGGAGTGGCTGGGCAAGCCGCCGGTCAATGCCTCCAAGTGTATGTTTCTACACGGTAGAATCTATACCATTGCGCCGAAGTGATGCGATTTTCTGCGCTGTCAACCCCCTACAAAGGGCTATTCGCGCATCTTGCCCCTGCGCCGGGAACGACGTATCATCGTGGCATACAACGTGCACTTCCGGTGGAGCTAACTCAGAAGGCTCGGCCGGCCCTAACTCGGGTCCAATGGTAATGCAGTCTGAATGGAGGGTATGTAAATGGCAACCAGTCCGGCGGTGATGGCGCCTTCGCGGCCCATAGAAGATCCCCTGGCGCATCTGGCGCGCACTAACGTCGTAGAGTATCCCAAGGGTCAAACCATCTACAGTCAGCAGCAGCCTTCGCTGGCCGTCTACCTCGTGATCAGCGGCAAAGTCAAGGTCTCGCGATTGGCGGGCGATGGACGGCAGGTTGTGGTGGATATTTACCGGCCGGACGACTTATTCGGCGAATCGGCGTTTCTGGATGCGCCGCCGCGGTCCGACCAGGCGGTTGCCATGGAAGACACGCGGCTGATGTCCTGGAGCTGCGCCGAAATCGAGGCGGCCATCGCCAAGCGGCCTCGCCTGGGCATGGCCCTGCTGCAGATTCTAGTGCAGCGCACCGGCGATCTCAGCCGGCGCGTGGAGAGCCTTTCGGTGGACAACATCGCGCGGCGCCTGGCGCGCTCGCTGCTCCGCTTCGCCGAGCGCCTGGGAGCCCAGGGCCAGGACGGCACGGTGTCCATGCCGCCGTTCACTCACGAGCTGCTGGCGCAGTATGTCGGCACCTCGCGCGAGATCGTCACCCATTACATGAGCCAGTTCCGCCGCGAAGGATTGTTGCGCTACTCGCGTGCCGCCATTGCGATCAATCGCCCCGCCCTCATCGGCTGGCTGAACGAGTCTCGCTAACTAGTCCGCCGGGCCGCTCGGTTGAAGATTGCGCGCCCACGCGGCGAAAGGAAAAGCCGAGATGACTCTCGGCTCTGCAGGCCGGACGGCCCGCGCCACGGCGCGGATCAGAAGATGAAAGCCAGGCCGCCGCGCACGCTGCGCGGGTTGTCTACCAGCAATAGCAGGCCGCCCGACGTGTTGATTCCCAGGTACCCCTGCGCCAAAATATTGCGCAGCTCGGCGGTCGCCTCGACGCGTTTCCCCAAACCTGGGATCGGCTGCCGCAGGCCCAGGTTCAGCCCCGGAAGCGAGCGCAGCGGCTGCATGCTATACGGGTTGCCGGCCATCACCCAGCGCGCATCGCCGAGCGCGATCTGGTAACTCGCGATCAGCCGCGTGCCGGTGCGCGGCGCCGTCAGCGCAAGCCGCGCGGTGACATCCTGCCGGCGCCCCGCATGGATCATCGAGCGCAATTCGTCGGGGCTGTTGCCTTCCAGTTCCTCATGCCACGCCGTCAGCGCACCCTCGTTGCCGTAGGATACGCTGGCCGTCGCGTGCTCGCCCAGGTTCTGCGTGATCGCGGCATCCAGTCCGGTCATGTCGAAGTTGCCGGCATTGAAAACCGAAGTGTTCGAGAACAGGTCGGGAACCATGTTGCCGGCCATGAAGAACCCCGTCGGCGCCACCATCGCCAGGGCGGCATCGCTGAGCGCCTCGTGGTAAGCCGACAGCCGGACCCCGCGCGATCCAATTTTGTGCGCCACCGCAACTTCGTACTCCTCGCCGCGCTGAAGTTGGGTGCGGCCGGCGTCGAGCGAGAGCCGCGGGAACATCCCCAGCGTGTTGAGGTCCTCGCGCAACTCGGCGTCATCCGCCGCGGTGTCCCCCATATCGGGCCGGGCGTTGCCGGACGAATAGGCGACCTCGACATCCGTCGCATCGTCCAGCGCCCACTCCAGCCGCGCATACGGACTCAGGTACGTGAGATGGTCCACGAACGAGACCATGTCCACCTGGCTGCCATATTGCACCGAGACGTTGTCGGTAACCTGCGTTCGGTTATCCACGCTCGCCGAAAGCGTGCGCAGAATGGGCATCCCCGCGTCGGTGCCCGCCAGCACCGGCCCCAAACGCTCCTGCAGATACAACTGCCGCATGGTGACGGAAACCACCGGTTTCCCCCCGGCGAGCGAGTGGCTGTAGCTGGTCCGAAACGCCGCCACCGGCACGCCGGTCTGCGAACCGTATCCGAAATTGCCGCTCAACTGAAGCAGACTGTTGCCATACAGCGAGGTCTCGAGCGCAAACGCGGTGCCGAGATCCGCCTCGCTGGCGGCGTTGGTCACAAGCTGCCCGTCGCCGGCCGAAAGGCGGAGAATTCCGCGCGTATCGGCAAACACCGTCACCGGCGGGTCCTGCCCAGCCCCCACCGGGTCCTCACGGAAGCGCATCACCGGGCGAAGATCGGAAGCGCTACGCAGCACCCACTTCCAGTCGTCGGAGATCAGGCTGCCGCTTTCGAGATTCGGATAGTCCAACTGTATCGAGCTGAACAGCGTGTTCAAACTGACGTGCAAAAGCCTCAGCCGGCCCGCCTCCACCGAGATGTCCCTGCGGATGGCGGGCACGAAACTAGCCAGCGTCACGCGCAGCGAGTACGACGCCGGGAAAAGACCGGCGAGGCGGAACTGGCCGTGCTCATCGCTCAGTACCTTGCCGACCTGCCGGTCCTGGCGGTTGTATACGGTTACCGTGGCGCCCATTTGCGGCACGCCGCGCGAGTCGTTCACAACGCCTGCAATCGAGCCGGAGAGTTTGAGCGGTTCGACGGCGTTCGCGGCGCGCGGGGCAAGCATGCACAACACCCCTGCCAGCATGCAAGCCGCCGTGTTATGCGCCTTGTTCGTCGCCATCGAAACCATGTCGCGCCCGTAGACGGACGCTAATCTGGAACTCTACTAGGTTACCGTAAACCTGGCCGAGGGTGTGAGGGTCTGGTTACGGTTTTTGTCGGTTATTTTCATCCGTAACGTATATTGGCCCGGAAGCAGGCTCTTCAGGGGAAGGAACCTCTCAATCGTCATTTGCGAAGCCGAAGCGTCCGGGATGTCGTCGAAGTTCTGCGTGACGTCGAAGATCTTCTCGTTGGAACCGGACCGCACCAGCTCATATTCCACCGTGCCGGCCGGCTTGCGGGTCGCCTGGTCGGCCCCTAAGTTATAGACTTTAAAATAGATGCCCATCTTCTCTTCGTGCTTGAACACATCGTCCATGCGCGGCCGGACTTTGGATTCGCCGATAATGAACTGTCCGGTGCCGATGCTCTTCATGGGCACTTTCTCGATAATATCCGCCAGCATCACGCTGCTGGTGCTGGCTTTGTCCGGATCCAGGCGGGGCACCGTGATGGCGACCTCATAGTTGTTCATATTCCCCGCCGTCAGGTCCTTGGATACCACGTTCAGCCGGTAGGTACCCGGCATCAGCGGCAGCGGCTTCTGGTAAATCGATTTCAGCGCCTGGTAAGCCTGCAACATTTGCGGTGCGGTGTTGACCGTAACCGTGTCCTCGAAGGTGGTTACGATGCGGCGCGTCATGGTCGTGATGCGGCCAAAAATGTTCACCGTGGCCCGTTGCAGGCCTTCCTTCGAAGTGAACTGCAGATCCTTGTTGTCAAACTGCACCGTGACGTACGTCAGCACCGAGGAGTCGGTCACCGGAAAGAAATCGACGCGCACCTTGCACGGCAAAATGTTGTAGCTGATCTTGGAATAGACCTGCGCCTCCAGGTCCGGGAACTGGGTCTTCGGGGGCTTGAATATCGCGCTGTAGTTTTCCAGGCGGGTGAACTCCATCATGCTCTCCGGCTGGCCGCCCATTGCCTGTCCCAAATGCGTGCCGTCGGTATTGTTGAAGCGTTGCGTCTTGCTGCTCATGCCCATCTGTTCCATCATGGTCAGGCCGGCGCCGGGCACGTAGAGCAGGGCGTCCTTTTCGGAGGGGTCCATCGTCAGGTGGAATTCGCCCGTCATGGTGGGGTCGACGAATTCGAGGATCACGTTGTTGCCGATGCCTTCCACGTATCGATAGCGCCATTGCTGGAACGGGTAGGTGGACGTCTCGCCGCCGCCCTCTTCCGGAGGCCGCTCATAGAACCCGCCCGACGAGTGATCCTCGATCTCGTCCGGCGGCCCGTACACGATGTAAATGCGGCCGCGATCGGTCTTCCATCCCGGAACACCCGAGGCGAAGTGTTCGTTGGCGTACGCGATCCGGCGGTAATGCTCTTCCTTGAATTCGTTCTCAACCGTGTCCGGCGTCGGATCGCGCCGCAGCCAGAAGTTCTCGATGAACTGCTCGCGCTCTTCGTCGGTCTGCAAACGCTTGAAAGCAGCCCGCTCTTCATCGGTGATGATGTAGGAGACGTCTTCGTTCAGCCACTTGCGGTAGGGCGACTCCATCTCCCGCTTGAGTTGCGCTTCCTTCTTCTTTTTCTGCTTCTCCGTCAGCGGCTTAGCGACGGTCTCCCGCAGCGTCTGGGCTTTCTCCTGGTCGGTTTGGGAATCCTTCGAGTCGGTCTGTTGACCCGCCGCGATCAGACAGACCACAATCGAAATCGAGATGCAAACGATGGAAAGACGTATACGGTCCATGCGACACCCGCACCGGGACAGGAGTAATCCAAGCTCGCTCTTATTGTAGAACCCGCGTCTCACCCGGTCAATCCCGTGAAAACCGTGCACACCTGTGCCGGTTCAGTATCGATACAGCCAGCGGGCCTTCTCAATCACCTTGGCCGCGTTGGGGAGGAAGGCTTCTTCGAGCGGCGGGCTGAAGGGTACGGGAGTGTCGGGCGCGGTGACGCGGACGATGGGGGCATCGAGGTACTCGAAGACGGCTTCGTTGATGCTGATGGCGAGCTCGCCGGCGATGCCGCCGGTGCGCGTGTCTTCGTGCAGCAGCAGCGCCTTGGAAGTTTTCTTGACGCTCTCGCAGACGGTGTCGCGGTCGAGCGGCAGCAAGGTGCGCAGATCGATCACTTCGATCTCGATGCCCTCTTGCGCGAGTGTCTCGGCGGCCTCTAGCGCCACCCACACCATGGCGCCATAGGCAATGACGCTGAGGTCGCGGCCTTGGCGCGCCACTCGGGCTTTGCCGATGGGGACGGTAAACTCTTCCGCGGGCAGGTCCTCCTTGATGCGGCGGTAGAGGGCCTTGTGCTCGAAAAAAATCACCGGGTCGTTGTCGCGCACGGCGGACTTGATGAGCCCCTTGGCGTCATAGGCGGTAGCCGGGCAGACCACTTTGAGGCCGGGCGTCTTGACGAACCACATCTCGGGATTCTGCGAATGGAAGGGGCCACCATGAATGCCGCCGCCAGAGGGAGCGCGCACCACCATCGGCACGGCGGCGCCCCAGCGATAGCGGCACTTGGCGGCGAAATTGACGATCTGGTCGAAGCCGCAGGAAATGAAATCGGCGAACTGCATTTCGGCCACCGGGCGCAGGCCCATCAACCCCGCGCCAATGGCTGCGCCGACGATGCCGGACTCGGAGATCGGCGTATCCACCACGCGCCGCGCGCCGAAATGCGAAAGGAAGCCGGCGGTCACCTTAAACGCGCCGCCGTAAACGCCAATATCCTCGCCGATGAGGAACACGTCGGGATCGCGCTCCATCTCCTCCCACAAGCCTTCGCGGATAGCCTCGAGATATGTCGTTGGCATAGCTATTCGCCGTCGTAGACGCCGCCCAACAGAGTGGCCGGGTCGGGGTAAGGCCGCTCGTCGGCCCAGGCAACGGCGGCGTCCACTTCCTGGCGGACCTGCGCGTGGAGGGCATCGATTGCGGCGCGACCGTCCCATCCGCGCTCGATCATTTTCTGCTCCAGGAGGAGGATGGGATCGCGCTTGGCCCACTCCTCGAAAAGCGCGGCCGGCACGTACTCGGCGGCATCGTGCGCGGAGTGGCCGGTCATGCGGAAGGTCTTGCACTCGAGCAGGTAGGGCCCCAGCCCCGAGCGGGCGTGGGCAACGGCCCGGCCGGTGGCTTCGTACACCGCGAGCACGTCATTGCCATCGACGATTTCCGCGGGCATACCGTAAGCCGGGCCGCGGTCCGCCACGTTGGCGCAGGCCATCTGTCCGCTCAGCGGCGTCGAATAGGCGTACTGATTGTTATTGCAAATGTAGACCACCGGCAGTTTCAGCACGGTGGCCATGTTGACGCCCTCGTGCCAGTCGCCGCGGCTGGTGGAACCGTCGCCGAAGTAGCTGAAAGCAACCCCGCCGGTGCCGCGGTACTGGAGCGCCAGGGCCACGCCGGCGGCCACGGGCACGGTGGCGGCCAGCGCGCTGATGATCGACACCAGGCCGGCGCTCATGTCACCCATGTGCATGTTGCCGTCGCGGCCGGCCGTGAGGCCGCCCACCCGGCCCATGTACTGCGCGAAGATGCGGCCAAGCGGAATGCCGCGAATGAAGAACGCGGCGATATCGCGGTGGCTCGGCAGAAGCACGTCCTCAGGGAGTGAATTGAGCGCGCTGCCGACCGGGATGGCTTCCTGGCCGCGGCCCACGTACACGCCACCCAGAATCTTGCCCTGGCGATAGAGTTTGCGCTCGATGCGGTCTTCGGTCTCCCGCATCAGCGCCATGTAATACAAGCATCGCCGCGCCAGTTCGGCCGGAGCGGCGGATTCGCCGGACTCGAACCGCGGCTGCGCAGGAATACTGGGGGCCATGCTCATAGGGAGCGTCTCAAGGTACGTTGCAACGCTAGTATAGCGAACTTGCAGGGCGCAAGCCCGGCTGAACCCACTGCCTGCCACTGGAAAACGGTGGCAACCAGGAGCCGGACAAAATCCACAGCTTTTCTCTTGCCATTGTGTACACTGGATCTGAAGCACGGCCGCCGCGCCGTGATGACCGCCCGGGGCGCGGTTTCGAACGTCGGACCGGACAAAACCTCTACTTCCAGCGCCCCTTGCGCGAAATGGAGGCTGAACCGCGGGCGCGCGGCGCCGCACGGCATCGCCGCCGAGTTGCTGCTGCTGGCAGAAAGGCTGCAAGTCATGATCGCCGCTCGAATCGTAACGTTGTTGTCGCTGGTTTTCGCCCCGGCTCTCCTCGATGTGCTTCCGCTCACGGGAGCGCCGGGGCCGGACTGGCAGCCGCCCGCATACAGCAAAGCGGACGCTTTCAGCGAGCGCGCGGTGACGGTCGGCACCGGCGATTGGAAGCTGCCCGGCACGCTCACCGTTCCCCATTCGCGAACACCCGTGCCCGGCGTGATCCTGATCCACGGCTCCGGACCGGAGGACCGCGACGAGACCATCTTCGGGAACAAGCCATTCCGGGACCTCGCGGAGGGGCTGGCTTCACACGGCATCGCCGTTCTCCGCTACGAGAAGCGAACCAAGGAGTACGGCGCGAAGATGGCGCAGATGCGCGATCTGACGGTGCGGGAAGAAACCGTCGCGGATGCCGTCGCCGCCGTGAGCCTGTTGCGCGCCGAGCCCGCCATCGATCCGAAACGCGTCTTCCTGCTGGGGCATAGCCTGGGAGGCTACCTGATGCCCATGATGCTGGCGCAAGCGCCGGAAGCGGCCGGCGGCATCGTGCTGGCCGGGACCGCGCGGCCTCTCGAAGACGTCATGCTGGATCAGTTCGAGTACGCTCGAACCCTGCCCGGCGGCGACACTCCCGAAGCGCGAAAGCAAATCGATGATCTCTCGAAACAATTGCTTTCGGTGAAGGACCTGCAACCGGGCCACGAAGACGGGCCGGCCATCCTGGGCGCCTGGCCGCACTATTGGCTCGATCTGCGCGGTTACGATCCCGTCGCGCAAGCGGCCAAGATCGCGCGGCCGCTACTGATCCTGCAAGGCGAACGCGATTACCAGGTGACGATGAAGGAATTCGCGATTTGGAAGGCGGCGCTGGGCGGGCGTGCCAATGTCACGCTAAAGACCTACCCGGCGCTCAACCACTTGTTCATCGAAGGCAAGGGCAAGAGCGCGCCGGCGGAATACCTGACGCCGGGGCACGTATCGGGAGAAGCGGTCGCCGACATTGCGGAATGGATTCTCGCGCACTGAGGATGCGGCGGCTGGCAGGCGAAAGCGCCTGCCCAAGGCAGGATGCATCCTGCAACTGAGATCCTGTGTTTTCGGTAACGCCGGCGGTCTTTGCCGCCGGTGTTTGTGAAGCTGATCTGGTGGGCACAAGAACACCGGCGGCAAGATCGCCGGCGTCACCGGGGCCTTACGAGGATGTAGAAACTCCGGTTGCCGGGCGAAAGCGCCTGCACCAGCTTGCCGAACTCGCCGCCTATTGGGCCGGGGCTTGCGACGGCACGGATGCGGGAAAGTAGCCGTCGCGGGCCCGAATCACCACGCCCGGCACGGTCGGGATCAGCACTTTGATGTGATGATACGTTTTGGCCTTGGCGTCGGGAGCGTTTTCCGGCACGTAGCGTAGGATATATTGCGTGGCGATGTCGCCGACGATGCCCACGATGGCGCCGGTAATCGCGCCCGAAATTTCCGCCGCGTAGCCGCCGGTGCCTGCCTCATAGACGTAGTTGCCGGCGTCCTTTGGCACGGAAATGTACCCGGAGACATCCTTGTACAGGTCCTTGTTTAGCGGGTACTCGACGTGGCCGCCGGTCTCGCTGGTGAGCCGCTCCAACTCGTCCTCGGATTTATTGCTGAAGCCGTACGACTGGGTGCTGACGGCATAGATGGTCACCAGGCTGCGCTTAGCCAGCTCCACCACCTGTTCGAAGCTGATCTTCTTGCTGGCGGTATCGTGGCCATCGCCAACCACGATCAGGATGCGGCGTGGTTCGTACGGTTCGCCATGCACCAGCGTGCGGCTGGTGCAAGCCATATAAATCGCGTCATAGAAAGCCGCCGCGCCGCCGGGCTTGGACTTGCGCAGCACGTCGGTGATCTTGTCGGCATCCTGCGTGGTGTTGACAGCCACTTCGGCATCGTTGGCGAACGTGATCAGATATCCGCTGAAGCGGGGATCGTCGGCGGGCAGCAGGTTCCACACCAGGTCCATGGTGGCGTCCTGAAAGATATTCCAATAAACCCGGCTGGAATTGCTCAGGTCGACCAAGAAACCGACCACGATCGGCTGCTTGCCGTTGTGGCTGAAGTAAGTGATGCGCTGCTGCTTGCCTTCGTCCAGCACCTGAAAATCCTTGGCTTCCAGGTTCGACACGAACTTGCCCTTACCATCGGTGACGGTGACTGGCAGGATAACCTCGTTGGCCTGAACGGTGAATCGCGCGGCGGGCGACGGCTCCTGCTGCGGCGCTTTCGGCTGATCGGGCGTGGTTTGCTGCGGGATGGCCAACGGCAGCAGAACGCACAGAACAAACAGCGGCACGATTCGACGAAGCATGATTTTCACGGCTTGTTCCTCATTTTAGCGCGCGCGAGCGCCGAGCGCCCACCGCCGGCCGGTGAGGCAGGACAAACGGTCTTTGTCGCCGGTCAAGGCGACATGAGTACGACAGACCACCAAAGGCGATGGTCTGTCCTGGCCGCTGCGTCGTAAAATGGGTTTAGACCGGAGAGAATAGCCGAGACGACTCTCGGCTGGAGCGGGCTAGGCAGCCTGCGCCACGACTGAGGACACCTCTTTGCACCCTTCGATCAAAGTGCTGATTGTAGACGATGAAGCCAGCCAGCGCAGCGGCCTGGCGGGGATGGTCTCGGCCTGGGGCATGACCGCGGAAACGGCGGCCGAAGGCGAGGAAGCGCTGCACAAACTGGCCACCTTCCACGCCGACGTGATCCTGACCGACCTGAACATGCCCGGCCTGGATGGCTTCGGCTTCCTGGCGCGGCTGCGGGACGCGGGGGACATGCCGCCTGCCATCGTGCTGACCGCGTATGGCAACATCGAAACCGCGGTGAAGACGGTGCACGAGCTGGGGGCATACTGGTTCCTCGAGAAACCGATCCAGCCGGGGCCACTGGAGATTCTGATCCGCCGCGCCGGCAGCCACGCCGCGTTGCGCGCCGAGAACCGCGCCATGGAGCGCAACCTGGGCTACAAGGGCGCGGTGGGCGACCTGGTGGGAACGTCGCCCAAGATGCAGGAGATTTTCGCCCTGTTGCAACAGGCGGGGCCGAGCCGGGCCTGCGTGCTGATCACCGGGGAAAGCGGCACCGGCAAGGAGCTGGTGGCGCGCTCGCTGCACGCGCTGAGCACGCGGCGCCACGGGCCGTTCGTGGCGATCAACTGCGCGGCGCTGCCGGAGACGCTGATGGAGAGCGAGCTGTTCGGCCATGAGAAAGGCTCCTTCACGGGAGCCTCCGAACGGCGCGCCGGCTGCTTCGAGGTGGCCCAGAACGGCACCCTGCTGCTCGATGAGATCGGCGAGATGCCGCTCGCCACCCAAGCCAAGCTGCTGCGCATTCTGGAAGATTCCAAGGTGAGGCGGCTGGGCAGCAAGACCGAGTTCGAGGTGGATGTGCGGGTAGTGGCGGCCACCAACAAAGCGCCCGAGGAAGCCGTGCGCGAGGGTCACTTGCGGCAGGACCTGTTCTACCGCCTGAACGTTTTTCACATCCACCTGCCGCCCCTGCGCACGCGCAAAGAGGATATTCCCGCGCTGGCCGAGGCGTTGATCTCGAGCCTCAACCGCAAGCACGAATGCCGCGTCACGGATTCATCGCCAGCCGTGCTGGAAGCGTTTGCGCGGCACGATTGGCCGGGCAACGTGCGCGAGCTGCGCAACGTGCTGGAGCGGGCGGTAATCCTGGCGGGCGAAGGCACCATCGAAATGAAACACCTGCCCGCCTTCCTGCAAAACCGCCCGTTGGCCGCCGCGTCGCCGGCCGGCACCGCGGCCGCCGAGGATCGCGACGTGGTCCGCTTTCCGATCGGCGCTACGGTGGGCGAAGCCGAGAGGGAGCTCATCCTGCGCACGCTCGAACACACCAACAACAACAAGACGCGCGCCGCGGAGATCCTGGGCATCAGCCTCAAGACGCTGCACAACAAGCTGCGCGAGTACAACGCGAAGGAAAACGGCGGAGCGGCGGAGTAAACGGACCGTGCGGCGAGCACACCGGCCTTTAGAAGCCCCGGCGGGCTGCGGTGACGGGCATGCCGGAATAGTGAACGTGAACGAGCACCCAACGGCCCGGGTCGACCTTGCGGTAGATCTGAGTTTCGCGGCCGTCTGTGACCACAGTAGATCCGTTGCTTCTTAACTTGGCCTCGAAATGCCAGTAGAACTCCGCCCAAGCGGAGTCGCCGTACACGTGCAGCGTGATATCGCGGATGGTCAACTTCCTTTCGGAGAAAGGCGCCCCCATGGTGTTCCGATAGAAGTTCTTCACCTCTTCCCAACCGCGCGCGTGGCCCTGCGGATGGATGAACGAAACATCCGGCGAGTTGTCCCACACCTGGGAGGCGAGCTCCACATCCGCTCCGTCAGCCGCGGCGGCATATTTCGCGATGAGTTGCTTGATTTGGTCGCTTGCCTGATCGGCTTCCGTTTTCGGCGGCTGCCCGACACAGGGGATGGCCAGAGCAAGGCCGGCAAGAGCCAACAGCAACCTCCGGCTCACTGCTCCCCGTCGTCCATTGGCCGCACTTGTTTCGAAGGTCATATTTACCTCGTGCTCCAGGATGATACGAACGCAAGAAAAGCCGAGTCGAGACCCCGCTCTGCGGCCTGCACCTAGGGACAGACCCCTCTGTCCACGCGGCGCAAAAGGCGGCGCCTTGGGACAGAGGGGTCAGTCCCTAGGCGCACGGACAAGCCGCGCCACGGTGGCCTGGGTTCATTTCGCGGCCTCCGACCACGGCGGCGCAATGCCGTTCATGCGGGCATAGGCAATCAGTTGGCCCATATGTTCGTTGGCGTGAACGAGGATACGGAGGTAAATGCCGTCCACGGTGGCGTTCCGGTCATTGATCTTGACTCTGAGCTGAAGCTCGGCCGGTTTAACTCCGGCATGGGCCGTCTTAACGGCATCGAGAGAGCGCCTCAGCCAATCGATGACCTTGGTCTTCTCGGTAACCGTCTTTTCCAGGTCGGGCGAGTTCATGTCGGCCGGCATTTTAGGACCCGTGACGCTCAGCAAGTAGAAGTTCGCCAGGGCGATGTGCATGAAGACTTCGCTGGTGGAACGCACCCCGGGCCCGGGACGCCAAGCGAACTTGTCGGCGGGGATAGCTTCCGCCAGCGCCACGAGCTGCTTGGAGACGTGAACCCACTCGCCGTCATAGCCTTGCCAGAGGCCCTCCAGCGGGTCGGCCTTCTGGGCATGCAAGGCTGTGACGGCGAGTGCCACGGCGAGCGGCAACGCCTTCATAAACGCTCCTTTCGCGCAACCAAGTGAGCATATCACGAGAGGCGGTGCTGATCCCGGCGTTCCCGGTCGTCGGGCCTGGCAAGGCACCGGCGGCAAGACCGCCGGCGTTACCGCGCGCCATTCCTGGTAACGCCGGCGGTCTTGCCGCCGGTGCCTTTCGCTGGCGTTGACGGCCCTGCACCACCTCAGAAATTGACGATGGAGGCGAAGCCTACGGGATCTAGCGCGGCGCCGCCGACCAGGACGCCGTCGATTTCGGGCTGCGCCATCAGGACGCGGGCGTTGTCGGGCTTGACGCTGCCGCCATAAAGAACGCGGATGGCGTCGGCAGCTTCCTTGCCGTACTTCTCGCGCACCTCGGCGCGGATGGTGCGGTGAGCGTCGGCGGCGATCTCGGGTGTCGCGGTCTTGCCGGTGCCAATGGCCCACACGGGCTCATAGGCAATCACGATCTTGGCGAACTGCGCCGCGCTCAAACCGGCGATGCCTTTCTGAAACTGGCTGACCAGGACAGCCTCGGTCCGGCCGTCTTCGCGATCGTCCAGCCGCTCGCCCACGCACACGATCGGGGTGAGGCCGTACTCGAGCGCGGCCTGCGTGCGTTTGAGGACCGTCTCATCGGTCTCGCCGAAATACTGGCGGCGTTCGCTGTGGCCGACGATGGCATGTGACGCCCCGGCGGCGGCGATCATGGGTCCGGAAATCTCGCCGGTGAAAGCGCCCTCTTTGGCCCAGGCGATATTCTGCGCGCCGATCCGAATGGCGGTGCCTTGGACGGCAGCCACGGCCGCGGCGAGATTGGTGAAGGGCGGCGCAATCACGATCTCACAGTGCCCGGACGCCGCAACCAGCGGCCGGAATTTCTCGAAAAATGCGGTGGTTTCGGCGGGGGTCTTGTACATTTTCCAATTGCCCGCCATGACTGGTTTTCTCATAAGAGTTCCTTTAAGAAGAGATTTCCTTTAAGAAGCTGGCGCCCTGATCGATGGAGACGCCGAAATTCGCGGCCACGGTCTGGCCAATGTCGGAAAGCGAAGCGCGCAAGCCGAGGTTTACGCCGCCACGCACTTGGGGGCCGAACGCGAGCAAGGGGACGTACTCGCGGGTGTGATCGGTGCCGGGGACGGTCGGGTCGCAACCGTGGTCGGCGGTGAAGATGGCCAGGTCGCCGGGCAGCAGCGCGGCTTCGAACTCCGGCAGCCAGGCGTCGAATTGCTCGAGCGCCGCGCCGTAGCCCTCCACGTCGTTGCGATGGCCATACTGCTGATCGAAATCCACCAGGTTGACGAAGATCAGCCCGGCGCCGGGTTCCGCCATGGTGTCGAGCGTCTTCGCCATGCCGTCCGCGTTGTTCAGGGTCTTGACGCCATCGCGGATGCCGCGGCCAAGGAACACGTCGAAGATCTTGCCCACGCTGCGCACCAGGACGCCATGCTCCTCAAGCCGGTCGAGCAGCATATCGGCGGGCGGCGGAACGGCGTAATCGTGCCGGTTGGCGGTGCGCGTGAAGTTTCCCGGCTCGCCGATAAAAGGGCGCGCGATCACGCGGCCCACTTCGTGCGGGCCGCGCAGAATCTCCCGCGCCGTTTCGCAAATCTTGTACTGCTCCCAGAGCGGGATGACGTCTTCATGCGCGGCCACCTGGAAGACGCTGTCTGCGGAGGTGTACACGATGGGCGAACCGGTGCGCATGTGCTCCACGCCCAGTTCGCGGATGATCTCGGTTCCCGACGCGGCCACGTTGCCCAGCGAGTGGCGGCCGATCCTGCGCTCGAATTCGTCCAGCACCTCGGGCGGAAACCCGTGCGGGTATAGCGGGAACGGTTTCGAAAGATGAATCCCCACCATTTCCCAATGCCCGGTGGTGGTGTCTTTGCCGGGCGAAGCCAGCGTGCAGCGCCCGTAAGCGCCGGTGGGAACCGCGGCGGGCGGGATTCCCTTCAGCGGCTCGATGTTACCGATACCGAGCCGCGCCAGGTTCGGCAGGCGCAGTCCGCGCAGGCGTGCGATGTTGCCGAGGGTATCGGCTCCTGGCGGATCGTGGAACTCCGGCGCATCGGGCATAGCGCCCACGCCAACACTGTCGAGCACAATCCAGACGATGCGTTCAAATGCCAACCTTCGAGATTAACATGCGGCATCCGCCGGGCTCTTCTGTGCCCTCTGCCCTGCGGGTGCGGGACGTGAAAGTTGGGCGTCGCTGGTTCCCCGGAAAACAGCGAGTTTCCGAACGTGCCGCATATGCCTGATCTGTCAGCCGGGTGGAGCGAGCCAGCGAGCCCCGGCAGGGGCGAAAGACGATAGCCCAGCGCGAGAGCGCTGGGAACGCAAACGAATCACTTGAGCCCCGGAACTGGGCGGAAGAGAAGGGCCAGTGCCGGTAATCGAGTGCGCGTTCCGTCGCCCTTCCGGGGTTAGGTGGTATCACCTGGCTATTGCGGCCTGTGCTTTCCTTACCCCACCACCCGCGGCAGTTCTTCCATCGGGCCCATCCACTCGAGCTCGCGCTCGATGTCGGGATGAAGGCGGAATTTCCTGCGCACCGCTGCCAGCTTCGCGCCGCGAATATCGATCTTGCTCAGGTCGTATTGGCCGATGCCGAAATCGCCGCAGAAATTCAAATAGCCGAGCCATTTCGGATTGAGGCCCATCACTTCGATCCCCACCCGGTCGGCCGCAATATAATCGCGCGACGCAATCGCCACCCGCGAAGCCACCGGCGTGCCGGACGCCGGACCATTGCCTTCCATCCCCTCGTAGCCATCGATCACGGTGGCGCCCCAAAACGGCTTCATCGCCTGCGCGGTGAGGAAGATGTTGTAATGCGTCTGGCGCAGCCCGTTGTGCGTCACGCGCTTGTCGTTCCATTCCGGCGTCACGCCCGGTGCGCTGTGCAGCGGCGCGCCCAGCGTCATGTTCTTCACCGAAAGCGTGGCCACCACCGTGTTGTGCGTTTTCATTACGGCGGCGCAGATGACGAAAGCGTCCGGGTCCATCAACCGCGCGCCCAGCCGCGCCGGCTTGGCGTGCAGATCGTAGTCGATGAGCGGAATGGTGACGTACCTGGCTTCGCGGTTCAAATCCACCAGATCCACTTTCAACGGCTTGTGCTCACTGGCGATTTGCCCGAAGCGGAACTCCTCAAATGCCTCCATGGTGTCGCCCGCCGAAGCCTCCGCCACCATCACCGGCCCTTTGAAGCGCGGCTCCAGGTAATCCAGGATGCCGTGCACCGCGTTGGCGTGCGTGGCGGCGAGCTGGTTCGTGGTGGAAACGAAATTGGGTTTGATCACCACGTACTTCTTCGCGCGCAGCGCCGGGCCGATCTGATCGTCAATCGCTTCCAGCGCCGCGGCGATGTTCTTGCGCCGGTCCTCGCCCTGGATCACGGCAACCGTCGACCGCGGCTGCGGCGGCGCCTGCCCCAGCAGCGGCCGCAAGGCCGGGGAAAAAGCGGTGAGTTGCAGCATGGTGCGGCGGGTGAAACGCATGGGGTAGACCTCAACTCTGAAATACAATAGGATATTAACATCTGGTAATGATGAATAGGAGTCGCCCATGAATCGCAACGCTTCGCGCCGAAGTTTTCTCGCCGCCGCCGGGCTGGCTTTGCCCGCCGCCGCATCCGCCTCACGGTCCTCCGACCCGCTGCCGGCGCCGTCCCAAGCCGCCAAATCCGCCACGCCGGCCATCGAGTACCGCGTCCTCGGGAAGACCGGACTCAAGGTAACCACCGTCGGGTTCGGCTGCATGATCACTTCCGACGGCAGCGTCATCGAGCGTGCCGCCGACATGGGCATCACCTACTTCGACACCGCCCGCGTTTACCAGAACGGCAACAATGAGCGCATGGTCGGCGCCGCGCTCAAGAACCGGCGCAAGAGCATCGTGCTCTCCAGCAAGAGCGGCGCCCACACGCGCGCCGACGCGCTCGCTAACCTGGACACCAGCCTCAAGGAACTCGGCACGGATTATCTCGACATCTGGTACCTGCACGCCAAGGAGAAGCCCGAGGACATCACCGACGAGCTGATCGACGCGCAGCAGACCGCCAAGCAGGCGGGCAAAATCCGCTTCGCCGGCGTCAGCACGCACAAGGGCCAGCCCACGCTGATCCCGTTCCTGGCCGCGCATCCCAAGATCGACGTGATTCTCTCTGCCTACAACTTCACTCTGGAACCGGTGGTCACCACGGTGTTGGAACAAGCGGCTAAGGCCGGCAAGGGCACCGTGGCTATGAAGGTGATGGCGGGCGGCTTTCGCCGCCTGGCGCCAACCGATCCCAACTATCAAAAACTGAAACAGGATGGCGGCATGTTGTCGGCGCTCAAGTGGGTGGTTCGCAACCCAAGTGTCTCGACCACCATCCCCAGCATGACCGATATCGATCAGCTCGAAGAGAACATCAAGGCCATGGCCGCGCCCTTCGGTCATGACGACGAGAAACGGCTGGCCGCTCAGCTCGAGCGCATCGGTCCGCTCTACTGCCGCATGTGCGGCGCTTGCCAGGGCCAGTGCCGGCAGGGACTGCCGGTGGAAGACATGCTGCGCTTCGTCACTTACGCGGAAGGCTACGGCCAGTTCGCGCTCGGCCGGGAGCACTTCCTTTCGCTAGCGCCCGCCCACGTGGCGGCGAGTTGCGGCGATTGCGTTTCCTGCACGGTGGAATGCCCGCACGGCGTGAAGGTGCCGGAGCGGCTGCTCCGCGCGCAGGAGCTGTTCCGTTGTTAGCATATATCCTCACCGGCACGCCAAGGGAACCAAGTGGGGCAGGTCCCCGACCTGCCAACCGGCTGTTTTGCACGGTCCAAAAAGTACCGGGGGATGTGAACACGGCTTCAGTCGCCGGCGACCGCTCCCTTAAGGTCGCGGTCAGCTTCGTTACAAAACGGCTCCTAACGCTGTGTGTTGCTCTCTCTCTCGCCGCCTTCGCCCGGGCAGCCGACGCCCCGGCGCCATCCTGCGCGCTCGTGCCCGGCTGGTCGCAAAGCGGCCCGGCGCGCAGTTATGAAGCCGCCAACCTCTTCGAGTACATGGATGGCAATGCCGAAGGCTACCTGATTTACGGCTTTCGCAGCATGAAGGGTGTCACTTGCCGGCAGAACGAGATCGCCTTCGTGGTCGATCTTTCCGATATGGGTGATGCCGATGGCGCCTATGGCATCTTCTCCGCCGATCGCGATCCAGCGCTCGCCACGGACCGGATCGGGATGGCGGGACAAGTGGCGCCGCGCCGCGCCATGTTCGTCAAGGGGAACTACTTCGTCGAGATCGCGGCCAATCCCGAGGGCAATCACACGCTGGCCTTGCGGGCGTGGTTGGCGGCTCTCGACCGAATCATCCCGGGCAGCACCGCTCTGCCGGATGCGCTCGCCTGGTTTCCCGGCGAAGGCCGGCAGTCGCTGCGCCTGGTGCCCGAAAGCGTGCTTGGCATACGCCTGCTCAAGCGCGGCTACGTGGCCCAATACGATTTCGGCAAGGCTTTCGTGGCCTTCGAAGCGTCGCCAGATTCGGCCAGCGCCGTTATGCAGAAGTTGCGCGCGCGCTTCGGCCAGGTCACGGCAGCCAGTCTCGCCGATGAAGCGTTCGCAGCTACCGACCAGTATCTCGGCCGCCTCTTCATCTTCCGCAAAGGCCGCCTGATCGGCGGCTATTCCATCAAGACCGAAGGCCACGATCCCGCCGCTCTGGCCGGCGCGCTGGCAGCCAAAGTGGGGCCGGTCCCCGACCGGCCAACCGCGCAGTAGGCGACGCGCATTGCAGCGTGGACAGGAAGAGTCTCGACTCAGCAGGCCGGACGGCCCCGGATCGTGCATGGGCAAGCCGCACCACGGCAAAAATCGCAAAATCGATCAAGCGCTTTGAACCGGCCTGCCTTACACTCTGATCTTGGAGGCAACCGATGATCCTTTGGAAACGCGCCGCGCTGCTCGGCCTCGCGAGTTGGCTGATTCCTTTCGCCATCTCATTTCTTCTGTTCCCGTTGAAGAAGCCGAACGCCGCACTGTTCGAGACCCTGATGAATCTGATCTTGATCCTCACCGGCGGGGCGCTGCTGAGCGTCTATTTTCGTAACCGCCCGGTTGCGCTGCGCGAAGCGGTGCTGGTGGGGGCGCTCTGGGTCGGCGTAAACCTTCTATTCGACTACCCCATGTTCGCTTTTGGACCGATGCAGATGACGGTGGGGAAATACTATTCGGAGATTGGCCTCAGCTACCTGGCCTTTCCGGCGCTGGCCTTCGGGGCGGCGCGCCTGTCGCGGCGATGAAAGCATCCACTGAGCAGGATTACTACGAGCGCATCGTCCGCACGCTGGTGTTCCTTCAGGAGCATCTGGACGATGACCTGGAACCGGACCAGGTCGCCCGAGTGGCGGCCTTTTCGCAATTCCACTTTGCGCGCATTTTTCGCGGACTCGTCGGCGAAACGCTGAAGGAGTACATCCGGCGGCTGCGTTTGGAGCGCTCCGCCCGGAATCTCAAACTGCGCGATGAACCCGTAACGCAACTTGCATTCGAAGCCGGATTCGAAACTCACGAATCCTTCACGAGGGCATTTGGAGCCATGTTCGGAATTCCACCGTCCGCATACCGTGCCGCGCACAAGCCCGCCCCGGAAGTGGCGTCCGGCACTCACATTGACGATGTAGCGGGCTACCATCCGCCGGAATACGGAGACGTTCCGCCGCCGGAGGTCAAAGAGCTCGCGCCGGTGCGGGTGGTTTTCCTGCGCCACGTCGGCCCATACAGCCAGGTCGGCGCTACCTGGGGCCGGTTGATGGCGTGGGCCGGCATGCGTGGCCTGCTGGGGCCCGGCATGAAGATGTTCGGCATTGTTCATGACGATCCGGACGTGACGCCGGAGGATAAGATCCGTTACGACGCAGCCGTGGCCGTGAGCCGCCCGGTGTCTCCCGAAGGCGAGTTCGGCGTGATGGAATTGCCCGGCGGCCGCTACGCGGTGGCCACCCATCGCGGACCGTATGAGGGCCTGGGGAGAGCCTACCAGCGCATCTACGGCGCATGGCTGCCCAAGAGTGGATACGAACTGCGCGACGCTCCGGCCTTCGAGCAGTACCTCAACTCGCCGCTAACCGCCAAGCCGGAAGATCTACTGACGCTGATTCACGTGCCCATCGCGGGATAAGGAGGCACGTGGCGCGGGCCGTCTGGCCTGCTGTGTCGAGAGTCGTCTCGACATTTCTTCGCCTTGAATGTTGAAGCGGGCGAGACTGTCGTTACCAAGAAACGTCGCCACGACTGGCGACGCTGCAGCCAGGACTGGCCGCGGCACGCCCCCACAGCGATACTGCTACGCCTCGGACGCCCGCTACGAACGCGGCGTCATGGCCAGGCCGGCGGCGCCGACAATGCCGGATTTATCGGCCACCTGCTGTTCGACCAGCGGCACATCGCGGCCCAGCAGGCCGCGCGAGCGCTCCCACACGGCGTCCTGCAACGGGGCCAGCAAATCCGCGCCGGCATTGGCGAGATGGCCGCCGACGATGACGATCTCGGGATCGAACGCATGCAGCAGGCCGGCCAGCGCGGCAGCAAGTTTGCCGATGGCATCGAGGACGATGGTGGAGGCCAGTTCATCGCCTTCGCGCGCGGCCTGGAAAATGGTCCGGCAGTTGACCAGTTGCGGCTGCTGGCGAAACAGCAGCGTGAGGCTGGAAGCGCAGCCGCGGTGCACGGCGCTCCAGGCCTGGGCCTCGATGGCGCGGGCGGAAAACACGGTCTCCAGGCAGCCGCGATTGCCGCAAGAGCATTGCGCTCCATTCGGCTCCACGGTGATATGTCCCAGGTTGCCAGCCAAGCCGGTGTGTCCGCGCAGCAGGTGGCCTCCGGCGAGCACCGCGCCGCCAACTCCCTGGCCGAGGGTGAGCATGACGACGTTTTCGTGGCCGCGCGCGGCGCCCCACGCCATCTCGCCGGCCAGCGCCACGCGGGCGTCGTTATCGGCGAACACCGGCACTTCGGGCGGCAGGCCCACCAAATCGCTGAGGCGCAGGCCTTCGAGGAAATGCAAGCTTCCCGGCAGCCGTTCGACACGTGTGCTGTCGGGATCGATGATGCCTTTGCAGCCGACGCCGACGGCGGCGGGGTTCGCGGTTGCATCCATCAGCCAGTCGATGGCATCGTGCAACAAGGGAAGCAGCGAATCCAGTTCGCCCGGCGTCTCGATGGTGCGCGACGCCAGGATGGCGCCCGCTTCGTCGACCATTCCAGCCTTGATTTGCGCTCCGCCGATATCGATTCCTAATACCACCATGCGTGCTATTTAACCATACGCCAGCACGCGTCCGGGGAGTCGGGCCGCAGGTTGGGCTGCGCCGTGGCCGGCGCGTGTGGCGATGCGGATCAGGAGCGGTGCCGCACCTCGAGGAGACGCGACTTCCGATCAGAGCAGTTCGATGAACTCGACGACTGAGAGGTTCGCATCCCGAACAATGGCGCGTAGCGTGGCGCCTTGATGGTCCGGCCAGGATGGACGGGAACCACGGTTCGGGCCTTCGTCTCAGGATGAATCAACACCAGGTGGCTTCCACTCTGCCGATCCTCGACGAATCCGGCGCGCTTGAGCGCCCGGACCACCCTCCGCGCAGTGAGAGACGGAATCTTGGTCACGAGTAAATTAAACGGGAACGCCGGCGGGCACCGTCACCCTTCCCTGGAATGACGGGCCCTCCTCGGGAATCGGCTCACCATGGGCCGTCAGGCTTTCCAGGTACAACGCGATGGCGTCCTTGACGCTGCGCTCGGTCTCTTCCAGCGTCTCACCCTGCGTATGACAACCCGGCAGGGCTGGCACGAACGCCACGTAGCCGCCTTCCGGCGCTTGTTCGTAAAACACCGAATAGGAGAAGGCTCTGGAGACTCTGCGCTTCATTACCTCTTCATTGTAAGAGGTCCGCATCCAATCGGCAAAGTAGGCAGCGCACTGGGGGAGTACGACGAAGGATGCGATGGCTGAGGTTGGTCAGAAGTACTCCCGGGCGGGACATCCGTCCGCCGCGGAATTGACCGTCGCGCAAGGGGTGACATTCCCTCGCGATCCGAAGGATCTGCTGGGCAACTTCCGGCCTGCGGAAGAGTCAATTGACGACTTACTCACCCTGCGGCCCATCTCCGCGGACCGCTGACGAAGCGGTTGCCGCGCAGAATGAAACGCAAGGGGCGCTCGGCGCAGATGCGGATGCCGATTCGCGGCGTCACCTCGATCGCCAAAGAGTGCGGTTCGGCGGGCCCGCGCACTACCAGGCTGCCGCGAGTGACGTCGACGCCGTAATGCGCGCGGGTGATCGCCATCGCCATGGTGAGGCGGCCGGGACCGCGCGCAATGTCTTCCAAGCTGCGGGCGGCGGGGCGGCGCTCGCGCATCAGCTCAATGCCCGCGACCGGTTGCAGGGCACGAATCAACACGCAACCTGGCGTGCCGGCCGGCTCGGTCACCAGGTTGAGGCATTCGTACACTCCGTAAATCAGATAGACGTAGGCATGGCCGGGAGGGCCGAAAATGACTTGGGTGCGATCGGTGATGCCGCGGGCGGAATGAGAGGCCAGGTCGTCGCGGCCGGGATACGCTTCCGTCTCGACGATGATGCCGGCGGTTAGTCCATGCACCAGCACTTGCCCAAGCAGAGCGCGCGCCACCTCCGCCGTCGGCCGCGCGTAGAAGGGCCGTTTGAGAATGGGGCCGAGTTGCATCATCGCCAAACCAGCATCGCCGAACCATCTTCGCCCATCCGCCGTTACAATGGAAAGCGCGAATGCGATTGTTCACCGGCCTGGATCTCGAGCCTGGCGTGGCCGCCAACCTGGAACGGCTGATCGAGCAACTTCGGCCCACCGCGCGCGTCCAATGGAGCCCGCCGGCGAACCTGCACATCACCACCAAGTTCATCGGCGAATGGCCGGACGAGCGGCTGGCCGAATTCAAGACGGCGCTGGCTGGCTTGCCCCGGCGAGCGGCCATCCCAGTGCGCATCCATGACCTGGGCTTCTTCCCCAACCCGCACGCGCCCCGCATATTCTGGTGCGGCATCGAAGCACCCGGCCTGGCCGAGTTGGCGGCGGAGACGGACCGCGCTACCGCGGCCTTGGGCGTTCAGCCAGAAACTCGCGCCTTTTCGCCGCACCTCACTTTGGCGAGAATCAAGGATCGCTCAAGTCAGCAAAGAACACCGGCGGCAAGACCGCCGGCGTTACAAGCGCTGCGGGAAGCCATCGCCGGGCTTTCGGAGCTCGAATTCGGCAGCTTCGTGGCCGCGGGTTTCTACCTGTACCAGAGCCAATTGCGCCCCGGCGGGAGCGTATACACTAAGCTTGCGGAGTTCCCATTCCAGTCATGATGCCGCTTGCCGCTTGCCTGATTGCTTATTTCCTCGGCGCCATTCCGTTCGGATACATTCTGGTGAAACTGAAAACCGGCGGCGATGTGCGCGGCGCGGGCAGCGGTAACATCGGCGCCACCAACGTGCTGCGCACCACCGGCCGGACGGCTGGCGTGATCACCCTGCTGCTCGATATCGCCAAGGGGTATGGGGCAGTGTGGGTAGCGGGCAAATTGACCGGTGGCGATGAGCGCTCAATGGCGGCCGCCGCGGTGGTGGTGATGTTGGGCCACGCTTACCCGGTGTTCCTCGCATTCCGAGGCGGCAAGGCGGTGGCAAGTTTTGTCGGCGCCTTTTTGTGCTTGACGCCGCTGGCTCTGGCCGCGGTGCTGGTGGTGTTCGTTGGGGTAGTTGCGTGGACGCGTCAGATTTCCATGGGCTCGATTGTGGCGGCTGCGGTTTTTCCACTGGCGGTCTGGCTGATCGCGGTGCCCACTTGGCCTGTGGAGGCGGCGGCAGTATTTGGTGCTGTATTGATTATTTACAAACATAGTAATAATATTCAAAGGCTGCGGGCGGGCACCGAGAGCAAGTTCACTTTTGGAGGCGGAAAAAGGTGAAGCGGTTGGCCATAATCGGCGGCGGGGCTTGGGGAACGGCGCTGGCCATCGTGCTTGCTCCGCGCTTCGAGCAGGTGCGACTCTGGGTTTATGAAGACGATGTCGCCCAGCGGC
Source organism: Bryobacteraceae bacterium (assembly GCA_049508735.1). GTDB lineage: Bacteria > Acidobacteriota > Terriglobia > Bryobacterales > Bryobacteraceae > Bog-375. The sequence goes on from JBELAO010000036.1 coordinate 33,025, forward strand.
TGCAAGCCGAGCGAGTCAATGACACCTATCTTCCTGGATTTCAAGTTCCTGCAAATGTGTCAGTTAGCAGTGACTTGAGGATTTCGGTGGAGGCAGCCGAGGTGGTGCTGAGCGTGATGCCTTCCCACCACGTGCGGCGGGTTTACACGCAGATGCTGCCCTCGCTCGGCGAATCCATGATCTTCGTTAGCGCCACCAAGGGTCTCGAAGTCGGCACAATTCTACGAATGTCGGAAATAATTAGATCAGTCGGCGGATCTTCGGTGCAAGTGGCGGCTCTTTCCGGTCCGACGTTCGCAAAGGAGGTTGCTCGCGGCGAACCAACTGCATTGGTAGTAGCATCATCAGACGACGATCTGAACCGGCGCATCCAGTCGGCGTTTTCCGGCCCCACTTTCCGGGTTTACACTTCCCTAGATTCGATAGGTGTAGAAATTGGCGGTGCGATCAAGAACGTGATTGCGATTGGTTCCGGCGTGATTCATGGAATGGGGCTGGGCAATAACGTGACGGCTGCGCTGATTACGCGCGGGTTGGCCGAGATCACGCGGCTGGCGGTGGCAATGGGCGGGCGGGCGCAGACCCTGTCGGGCCTGGCGGGCCTGGGCGATCTGGTCCTCACCTGCACTGGCGAGCTCAGCCGTAACCGCATGGTGGGAATCGAGTTGGCGCGCGGACGGAAACTCGGCGAGATCGTCGGCTCAATGAAGATGGTAGCGGAGGGGATCAAGACCACCGACGCCGCGGTGGAACTGGCCCGGCGCTTCGGCGTGGAGATGCCGATCACCGAGCAAATGCACCAGATGTTGTACCACGGGGTATCTCCGCGCGAAGCCATCCGGCGTTTGATGGAACGTTCGCTTAAAGAGGAGTAGGGTCAGGTTTTTGCAGGTTTGCCGCAACCTCCTATGCCGGAAAGGGTTAATACGAATATGGGAGGAGCCACGGCGGCTCTGGACTATGATGCGGAGCTGATGCTCCGGGTGAAGGAAGGCGACGGGGAGAGCTTCGCCCAATTGCTGGAGAAGCACCGTTCGCCGGTTGTACATTTTTTGTACAGGATGGTACAACAGCAGGCCGTGGCCGAGGAATTGGCGCAGGAGGTGTTCCTGCGCGTATACCGCTCGCGCGGAACATACGAACCGACGGCGAAGTTCACCACGTGGCTTTTCCGGATCGCCACGCATTTGGCTTTGAATGCGCTCCGCGACGGCAGGAATGAGCGGAGCCAGGAGCGGCTGGACGAGCGTTCCGAAGATAAGCCTGTGCTGCAGGTGGAAGACCGCCGGCCGTCGGTGGAGCAGACGATGGTCCGCCAAGCAAGGCTGGACGAAGTGAGGCGCGCGGTGGCAGAACTACCGGGCAAGCAACGGGCAGCGGTGCTGATGCATAAGTATAGGGAGATGGAATATACGCAGATCGCCAAAGTGCTGAACTGTTCCGAATCTGCGGTGAAGTCATTACTATTCCGGGCATACGAAACACTGCGTGCCCGTTTGGCCCATATGGCCTAGGGAAGGACGTTATGAAGTGTCCACTGGAAGCTCGGGAGGACAGGGAAATCCTGGTTGCGTATGGTTCCCGCGCGCTGGGCGGGAGCGATGCGGAGTTACTGGAAGCGCATGTGGAATCCTGCGCGGCGTGCCGGGAATTCGTGCGGGAACAGCGGGCGGTGTGGGAAGCGCTGGACGGCTGGGAAGCGCCGGCTGTAACGGCGGATTTCGACCGCCGCTTGTTCGCGCGGATTGAGGGGGAAATCTCCTGGTGGCAGCGGCTGTGGGGCCGGATGGGCCTCCGGTTGGTTTACGGGGCGCTGCCGGTAACGGCGGTGGCTTGCCTGGTGCTGGCGGGAGTGCTGCTGGACTGGCCGTCGCCGCGCAGGGCGCCAGCGCCGCCGGTGACGACGGCACATGTGGAGAGCTTGCAGCCGGACCAGGTGGTCCACGCGCTGGACGAGATGGAAGTGCTCGACCAGTTTAATCGCATGATGAAGCCGGACGGTTCCACGCCGAGGATGTAGCATGCCGGGGCTTTGTTCCATCGCGGGTTGGGCTTGCCTGCTGGCCGCGGCTGGGTGGGCGGATGAAACCAACGCCAAGCCGGCCAAGCCGCCGTCGCGTCCCCATGCCGCGGCGCCGGCCGCCGCGCATCCGAATGGCGGAGCGGCGTCCGCGGCCGGTCACAAGCTGAATAACCCGTTGAACGCGGGGCAGCGGTTCCTGCAGATGACGCCGGAAGAGCAGGAGCGCCTGATGGAGCGCGCCAACCCGCAGCAGCAGGAGCGGATGCGGGCGGCGATCGAGCGCTACAACAATCTGCCCCCGGCGGCGCGTGAACGCCTTTTCCGCCAATACCAGGTGCTGAAGGGTCTGCCGGTGGAACAACAGGCGCTGATCAGCCGCCAGTTTCAGGCATTCAACCAGTTGCCGGACGACCGCCGCTGGCTGGTGGGGGAGGAACTCCGCAGGCTTCACCGGTTGCCGCCGGAGGAGGGCGCCGCCAGGTTGCAGAGTGAAGACTTCGCGGCCCGGTATTCCCCGCCGGAGCGGCAAATCCTTAAAGATCTTTCGATGAATCTGCCACCCGAGTACCCGCTGCCTGGCAAATGAGCGCAAAGGCGGGGCCATCTTTGGAGAACGGCCGCCCGTTGTCCAAATACGGCAAGACCATTACTAACCAAGTCGTTGGTTGATTTTATATCGAGAATTCTGTTACGTTGCGTTGACCTTATGAATTGTTGTGATGGGATTCACAGCGGGAGGGCGCGATGAAGCAGCCAGCGACGGCCGGTAACGGGAATTACCGGGAGATGCTGCTGACTAAGCGGCACGATGTGCTCGCCGGACTCGGCATCAAGTTCGACACTTTGGCGCGGATGGGCCGCGTCGCGGAAGAAGACCAGGCACAGATCACGCACGACGAATTCGTGTCGCTGCGTCTGAACAGGCTGGACTACCTGCAACTGCGGATGATCGAAGCGGCGCTCGATCGCCTGAACTCGGGCGATTATGGCATTTGCCTGGCCTGCGAGGAGCCGATCCCGGCCAAGCGGCTGAAGGCCTTGCCCTGGGCGCGCTACTGCGTCGGTTGCCAGGAATCGATTGGCGCCGACAGCGAGGACCAGGACGGCAACGGCACCACTCGGCTGGCGGTGGGACTGACGGACTGACGCCGGCTCTGTAAAGCACGGCGAGTCGCCGCTTACTGCTCCGTCCGATACTCCAGCTTTCCCGAGGGTGGGTACACGTAAGCCGCCACCAGGCTCTCGGTCCCGTCATTGCCGATGGCTTTCACACCGAACCTGGTCGAGTCGATCGACACTCCCTCGAGTGTGAGCTCGGTGACTTTGCCTACGAAAATCTCCTGCTCCCAAAATGGCGCCGTGGTGGCCTTCGTCACTACCGCATAGCCTTTGAGGTTTTCGTCCGCGGCCGAAGCGTGCCAGCGCAGGACGGCATCATAACCTTTGCCGCGCGAAATCATCGGCAGCCGCCGCGCCGTGGGCGTATTCGCCGCGCCGGCGGCGAAGATATCCGGCGTACGCGGCGCCAACGCCAATGCGGCTGCCGCGGCTCCATTCAGCTTGGCTACACGCGTCGTGTATTCGACCGACATGTTTTCGAGCGTGTCCGCTTCGTGATGCTGGTTGGCCAGGATCTCATTGGGCGTAGTTAGCCGCACCGCGGCGAAGCCTTGCTGCTGAAACGGCGTCTGATCGCCGCCGCGGCCCAACCGGTCCTGCGCGTATTGCACATCCACCTTCAGGCTGGGCAGGTAGAGCGCGCCGGCCCATTTCACGTAGCGCGCCAGCCCCTGTGCCAGGCTATCCATCCGGTCGTCGCTATAAACGTTCACCGAGCCGTTGCCAGTGCGGCCGTCGCCGGTAACGTCAGTGCCGATGATGTCGTTATTCAGCACGGCTTCGATGAGAGTACCGTCCTGCTTCGCTTTGGCCGCTTCCAGCGTGCCGCCCACCAGCCCTTGCTCCTCGCCGGCAAAAGCAACGAACACCAGCGTCTTCGAGAACTCGTATCGGCTCATCACCCGCGCCAGTTCCATCACCGCCGCAATGCCGCTCGCATCGTCGCAGGCGCCGGGAGCGGGCAGTTCGGCGGTCTTCTCCCAATCCACTTCGAGCGGCCCGCCCGCGGCGGTTGGCGCCGGCAGCTTGCCCAGATTGATGGAATCATAGTGCGCGCTCACCAACACCTCGACCTCCGGCATGGACTTGCCCGGCAGCACTGCGATCACGTTATATAGGTCGGCGTCTTTGAAGATGCGGCCGGTCTTCTTCACCCGCCAGTGGTCGTAGCGCACCTGGAGGCGAGGGCTGTAACTCTGGAACTCGGCGAAGATCCATTTCCGTGCCGCGCCGATCCCGTGTTGCGGGTCGTCTTGCGCGGACAGTGTGTGGCGGGTGCCGAAGCTCACCAGCTTTTCAATTGTGGCGCGAATGCGTTCGGCGGAAACTTCCTCCACAATCTTCTTCACTTGTGGATGAATGGCGCTGTAAGTGGCTGGGTCGGCCGCAACGAACGCGGGTACTATCAGCAGTGGGCACAAGAACAGTCCAAGCGGCCTCATGGGAAACCAGCATACCGCAAAACTGAGGTGGGGCAGGCGCTTCCGCCTGTCAACCCAACATAGATGAACTGTTGGCAGGTCCGGGGACCTGCTATGAACAGTTGGCAGGTCGGGGACCCGCCTCACTTTTACGAGCCTATCTGGAAGGTTCCAGCCACTTGCAAACCGGATTGCGCGGCTGAGTTGCCGAGGTATACGGTGTAAGTGCCTGCCGCGGTCAGCCAACTGCTCGAGTTAGTGTCCCAATAGGAGAGCGGATGCGAGGAATCGTTCTCGTCCACTTCAATTGTTACGCCCGTCTGCTGGCCGGGATTGAGCGGAACCTTTTGCCATCCCACCAGGCGCTTGGGCGGTTCGTTGGTGCTGGCCGGTAGCGCCAGATATACCTGCATGACTTCGGCGCCGGTCACAGCGCCCGTGTTTTGTAAGTTGAATGTCACTTGGATATTGGGATTACTTGTTGTCAGATTGTTAACCAGCGTCCAATTGGAAAACTGGAAAGTGGTATAAGACAGTCCGAAACCCAAAGGAAACTCCGGAGTGTAGTTATTGGCGTCATACCACTTGTAGCCGACCAGCAGGCCTTCGGAGTAGTTCTCCGTGAATGGCGTGCTGGCACTATTCGATCCGGGAATTACCGGACGCGGTAATTGGCTGACGCTGGCAGGAAACGTGATCGGTAGCTTGCCCGAAGGGTTCACGCTGCCGAACAGGATGTTAGCGATCGCCTGGCCGCCGCGTATGCCGGGGAACCAGGATTCCAATACCGCGTTCACGCTGCCCAGCCACGGCAGGACCTGCGCGCCGCCATTTTCCATCACCACGATGGTGTGCGGATTGGCCGCCGCCACGGCTTCCACCAGCGCATCCTGATTGATGGGCGTGGAATGAATCAGGTCGGTGAAATTCAGGCTCGGCATGTCCATTCCTTCGCTGGTCCACTGGCTGACAAACACGATCGCTACGTTGGCGGAAGCCGCCAGCGCCGCCGCCGACGTGGCATTGGTTCCATCGTTGTATAGCACCGTCGCGTTGGGCGCCGCGGCCTGAATATACTGAACCGGCGGAGACGGGATCCAGATCACCTGCGACCAGCCGGGAACCGCGGGATAGCCTTCATCGAGCACCACCTTTTCGGTCGGATAGACCTGTGCCGAGCCGCCGCCGGTGAGTACGCCGAGATTGGCGTGCGAGCCAATCACCGCGATCGAGCTGAGCTTGGCCGCATTCAGCGGCAACTGCCCATTGGCGTTCTTGAGCAGCACCGCACCCTGCTCTTCGACCTTTTGTGCGATTGCTTCGTCGGTGGCAACTAACGCCGGAGGAAGCGTGGTGGTGACCGCGGCTGGCTGATTGAAAATATCCACCTGATACATGGCGTGCAGAATTCGCGTCGCCATGTCATCGATGCGCGATTGCGGCACTTGGCCCGATGCGACGGCCGCCTCGAGAGCGCCCGCGTTGAAGAACTCGTCGTCCGGCTGTTCCTGATCGAGTCCGGCATTCGCCGCCGTCACCGTCTGCGAGGAGGGCCCCGAAGCCGGCAGCGCCCACCAGTCCGACATGACGAACCCGCTGAAGCCCCAATCGTTCTTCAGCACCTGAGTGAGTAAGTATGGGTCCTCGCAGGCCCAAGTGCCGTTGAGCAGGTTATAGGAACACATCACCGACTGAACGCCGCCATCCTTGACGCCTATCTCAAAGGCCAGCAGGTCGCTCTCGCGGCCGCCGCGGTCGTCGATGATGACGTTACTAAATGTGCGGCCGGTCTCCTGGTCGTTGAACGCATAGTGCTTCACGCCAGCGATCACGTGCTGGGCCTGAATGGCCGCGACATGTTGCGCGGCGATCTTGCCGGCCAGGATGGGATCTTCACCCTTGGTCTCGAAGGTGCGGCCGTCGCGCGGCTCGCGGCCGATCATGTTGGTATTACCGCCCAGGTTCACGTTCATCCCCCAAGCGTTCACCTCCGCGCCGATCACCGTGCCGAACTGGTACGCGAGGTTCGTGTCCCAGGTAGCCGCGCTGGCGATGGAGGAAGGCAGAACCGTCGACGGTGCCTTGCTATCGGCTACGCCCAAACTGCCGTCGACAAAGTAGAGAGCTGGAATGCCCAGCGCGGGAATGCCGGGGATATAGCCGCCCGCGCCATTCGGCGGGTTGAAAATGTTGGTGACGGGGCCGAGCGCGCCTGTCACCAGTTGCAGTTTCTGGGCCTGCGTCATTTGCGCCAGCATCTGCCCCGTTTGTTGGGCCACGGTCGGCGGCGTGGGCGGTGGCAGCCAGAAGCGGCCGGTGGCGGTAGTGAGGGCTCTGCCGGTGGGGTTGGTGACGGTGAGCACAGCCTCGACCGGCGCGCCCGCCGGAACGCCGGCCGGATACGTGAAGTTCAACTGGTCGATGATGTAGCCCGGCGCGGCTCCGCAGTAGGTTACTGTGGCGGCGATGCCGCCCACCGTCAACTGGCAGGCCGACGGGCCGCCGACCACCGATAGGTCGTTCAAGTTCGTCGCGGTATCGCCCACGCCATCCTGCTCCGGGAGATTCTTCGGTCCCAATCCGTTGGCCCAAAGTTGATACGTGTTACCGGCCTGCACCGTGCACTGCGAGGCGGGGCAATCTTCCGCCACGGTTCCCGTGATCCACGCCACGCCAGTGGTGTAGTTGTTGAGGAACATGGATGGCGACGCGGTGTTCGCGATGGTAATCGTCTCCACGTTGCTTGGTACGCTGGCGCGCGTCACCTGCACAGTCACCGCGGGGCTGGGTGCGATTTCCCAAGGAACCTGAAAGTTGATTTGCCCCGGGCTGACGAAATAGAGCGGCGCATTCTGCCCGTTGACGCTGACGCTGACGCCGGCCACCTGGGTCAGGAAGCGGTTGTTGGCGTCCACCACCTGCGAGCCCTGATACGTGTTGTCCGCGAGATTGTATCCGAACAAGGAAGCCAGGCCGCCGGGCGCGATGTCGCCCAGGTAAGAAGCGGCATTCAGGATTCCCGAGGGCGAAATGACCGGTGTGGTAGCGGTGACAGTGACCGGCTGATAGACGCGGACGTAGTCGACCAGCATGTCCTGGTTGGGGAACGGCGCGGAGGCGCTCGGCGTACCGAGAAATGTGCTGGGCCCGCCGATGGCCAGATTCAGAAGGATAAAGGATGGATTGCCGTTGAATACCCACTCGCCTGAGGGAACCACCGATGGCGTGGCGGTGTAATAGAGCGCGCCATCGACATAAAACGCCACCGAATTCTCCGACCACTGGATGCCGTAAACGTGGTAATCGTCCGACACTGTTTCGCCCAGCGGCAGCGTGTACTTTCCTCCGGCGCTATAGTCGCTGTAATTGCCCGAACCGACCGGCGTCAACGGCCCGTGGGCGGTGCCGTTGTTAATGGAGGTGTCATTCACGTTCCCGAAGGCGCCGAAATTCTCCATGATGTCGAGTTCGCCACACCAGGGCCAGCCGATGGTTCCGATATTCTCGCCCAACATCCAGAATGCGGGCCACACGCCCAGGCTGGGGGTCGGCAGCTTGATTCTCGCCTCGATCAGGCCGTACGTCCAACTCAGATCCGCGGTGCTCGTGGATGCGCCGGGAGCGCCGGTCTGCAGGCGCGCGGATGTGTAGTTACCGCTGGAATCGCGAATGGCGCGAATCACCAGGTTGCCGTTGCCGTCTTGAAAAGCGTTGGCGGTGGAATTGGTGTAGTCCTCGGCCTCGCCATTGCCCCAGCCATACGGATTGCCGTGGCCAATATCGTAGTTCCACTTGGTGGGATCCGGCGGGCTGCCGGCCGCACCGTTGAACTCATCGCTCCACACGAGCTGCCAGCCCGTGGTGGTCGTCTGGGACGCGGCCGCGAACGCGGTCAATAGTGTTAAGGATGTGATCAAAAAGATACGCATAACCCGTGACCATGATGGACCAATCGACGGAGAGTTTCAAGCGCGGCTCCGGGCGGGCGCAATTGACTGAGCACGGAGCGGGCCAAACTCACAGGCCAAACCTCGTTCTGTGCAATTGAACACAAAAAACCGTGTCGAAAGCACCCAGGCTACTGATTCAAGGACATTTGGCTACTAAACTCCCGGCACGAACCGGAGCCGGGCGGCAAACCGCCGAATTCGTGAATTATGTAAATTTAATGTTGGCCTGAATCAGGCCGGATTGGCATAGGCGGAGCCGTTTGTTATCCATTGTGAACCCGGATCTCCCGCAAATGGGACCCATATACCCGATGGCGTCCGAAGCCGTCCATTTTTCTTCCAATTTTTGTATCCGGACAGGGTTTCGCCGACCTGGGAAGGGGGGCTGTCCGATGGGCCCCGAATCCGCCTAACTCTCAGTGGATTAACACCCTTGACACAGTAGGTGAAACGACTTATTCTGCTGCGGACAGGGTTTTCACGTATTAGAGCGTTAGAGTCTCGTCCTGCCGTCGTGCAGGAGCGTGAACTAGCGTTAGTTTGGTGATGAAGCAAAAACAAGAGGAGATCTCGCTAAATGGGTTACACGTATAATCCAAAGGCAAAGGGTCAGGTCCTACAGGGGTGTAGGGGCCGGGCCACGAACCTCATTTTCTTTGGGCTGCTTGTCGCAGTCCTCATCCTTTGTCAATTACCGGCATTCGCCCAGCGCGCAGCCGGTTCAATCGCCGGCACCGTAGCCGACAAATCGGGCGCTGTGATTCCGGGCGCCAAGGTGACCTTGAAGAACGAAGCCAACAACAGCACGTTCGACGAAGTCACCAACGGCTCCGGCGTCTTCAGCTTCTCGACTGTACTGCCCGGCAGTTACCAGGTGACGATTGCAGCTCCGGGTCTTCAAACCTATGAGATGCAGCACATCATCGTGACGCAGGGCGCCTCGGTCGGCATTCCGACTATCACGTTGCAGGTTGCCACGACCAAGGAACAAATCGAAATCGTGGCATCCGGCGAGTCGGCTGTCCCGGTCGATTCTCCGCAAGCCAGCCAGACCTTGAACCAGAACATGATCACCGATCTTTCGATCGTCGGCCGCGACGCGGCTGAATTGATGAAGATCATGCCTGGTATGGCCATGACCGGAGGTCTGAGCCAAGGCATGTGGAACAGCTACACCACCCAGATCAACACGGGCCCCATCGGCGCGTTTTCCGCCAATGGCACGGCCGCAAACGGCGCCATGACCATGACGTCGGACGGCGCGAACCTGCTCGACCCGGGCAACCAGGGTACGCAGACCGCCAATATCAACCAGAACCAGGTGGCGGAAGTATCGGTCCTGACATCGGCCTACGACGCATCGTTCGCCAAGGGGCCGGTCACGTTGCAGGCATACGGCAAGAGCGGCAGCGCCCAGTTCCACGGGCAAGCTTATCTCTATGCCCGCAATGGCCAGTTCAATGCGATTGACTCTTACGACAAATCGCAGGGCTTGAAGCCGATCAGCGACAGTTACTGGTACCCAGGCGGCGATTTCGGCGGCCCGGTGCTGATCCCCGGTTCCAAGTTCAACCGCAACCGCGACAAGCTGTTCTTCTACGGCGCCTACGAGTACATGAAACAGACACCCGCGGGCACCTCATACCAATTCTTCCTGCCGACTTCCCAGATGCAGGCCGGCAACTTCAGCCCGGCATATATCGCTAGCCTGGGCAGCGGCTTCGCCAATGGCCATTCCAACGGCGCGGTGGTTCCGTGCATCAACGGCACCAGCACCGGCAACGGCTGCGGCAGCCTCACGAACATCGTGGGCGGCATGATTCCGCAGAGCCTGATCGATCCGAATTCGGCAGCCTACATGAAGACGTTTCCGGCGCCCAACGAGGATCCGACCGCCAATGGTTCGGGCAGCAACTACTCGTACTTCCTCGGACCGCCGGTAAACCGGTGGGAACTCCGTCTCCGCGGCGATTACAACATCAGCGACAAGACCAAGCTGTATTTCAGTTGGAATCACCAGCACGAGATCGATCAGAATCCGTTCTACGTGTGGTGGTGGGGATCTCCGGCGACGCTGCCTTATCCAGCGACGCAGACGGCCACCCAGCTCGCCAACGTATATAGCGCGAACCTGGTCCATGTGTTCAGCCCCACGCTGACCAATGAATTCGTATTCGCCGACGCGATCTTCGACAACCCGGTCGTTCTGGGCAATGCGAATGCGGTGAATCCCTCCGCTTTGGGCTTCAACTACACCGGCTTCTTCAAGCAACCGTTCACGCCGATGCTTCCCGACACTTATGGTTGGAACAACGTGACGGTCGGCTACTATCCCGAGCAGTACGGCTCGGTGTTCAAGGGCCTGAAAAACGCGTTCGGCAAGGATTCCGCCACGCCGAGCCTTTCCGACAACATCAACTACGTAGTCGGCAAGCACACGTTCAAGACGGGCTTCTATTGGGACTACGCCCAGAACTATCAGAGCGACTGCGGCCAGGGTTCCACGATGGGCTCCACGGACTACGACACTTGGGGCCAGACCTCGACCGGCAATCCGATCGCGGATGAAGTCATCGCCCACGAAAACGGCTTCGCCCAAGCCAACGGCTGCGTGACGAACAACTTCAAATACTACACCTACGGGTTCTACGTCAACGACTCGTGGAAGGCCGGCCGGCGGCTCACCCTTACCTTGGGTATCCGCTTCGACCACCTTGGCGAGTGGACGGAAGTGAATTGCCCTGGCTTGCCCCTCGGCACTGCCACGATTTCGCCGTGCCCCGGTCTCGCTGTTTGGGATCCGGCCACGTACGTGAACTCTGCCAGCAGCACGGTCAACTGGAACGGCTTGCAATGGCACCAGATCAATTCGGCGATCCCGATCTCCGGCTTCCCCTCGAAGCCGCTCTTCGCTCTGCCTCGCGTCGGCGCCGCGTATGATATCTTCGGCGACGGCAAGACGGTAGTTCGCGGCGGCATCGGCCTGTACCGCTTCCAGCTTGCTTACAACACGGCGAGCGGCGGTTCATTCAGCGATCCGGTCAACGTGGAATCGCTCTCAACCACCGGCGATTGCTGCGTGGGCTGGAACAACTTCGCGGCGTTCTCGCCTGCCAGCGGAACGGCCGGTTTAGGTCAAGGCAGCGGCCAGTCCGGCATCATGCAGATGGGTGACGAGCGGACGCCTTATACTTGGACCTACAACATCACGGTCGACCAGCGGCTGCCCGGACGGAGCGTACTCGAACTCCAGTACACCGGCAACCATTCGTATGACCTGATCAACGACAGCAACAACGGAAACCTCTCCAACGTCGACATCGCCCCGCTGGGCGCGTACTTTGGACCGGATCCGTTGACGGGTGTGACGCAGGTGAAGGTTGGCCAGTCGCTTCCGAGCGGCTTCAACGCTAACGATTACCTTCCGTTGAAATTCTACAGTTCCATGACGCTGGTATCGCATGGCAGCTACTCGAACTACAACGGGTTTGTGGCTTCGTGGCAGAAACAGACGGGCCGCATTACGTTTACCACCAACTACACGTTCAGCAAGGCGATGGGCGTTCGCGACGGCAACAGCAGCAACGGCGCCGCGGATGGTCAGTCGATCGATCCCTATAGCCTGGCCGCCAACTACGGCGTCCTGAACTGGGACCGCACGCACCTTTTCAACGCCGCATACGTAATCAGCCTGCCGAGCCCGATCAAGGGCAACGCATTCGCGGGTGGCGTGGTCAATGGCTGGGTACTTTCCGGCATCACGCAGTTCCAATCCGGCTCGCCGATCCAGGGCACCTTCCCCAACATGCAAGCCGTGTATCCTTCGAACGTGTCGTCGTCCACATGGCTCGGCACGAACGCGGAAGTGCTGACTCCGCTGCTGACCTGCGATCCGCGGAAGAACGTTTCTTCGGGCCAGTACTTCAACCCGAGTTGCTTTACTGTTCCGCCTCCGGGACAGAATGGGGACGTCATCTGGCCGTACATCAAGGGGCCGGCGTTCTTCAACAGCGACTTGGCGATTTACAAGCGGTTTGCCTTCAAGGAGCACCAGAGAGTCGAGCTGCGGTTCTCTGCGTTCAACTTCCTGAATCACCCGCTGCCGCAGTTCAACATGAGTGGAGCGAACGATCTCGAGCTCAACTTCACTCAGCCCGGAACTGGCACGTTCTCGGCAACCAACACGAATCCGAACACCAGCGGTCATGTCTTGTATGATTCCAACCTGGTCCGCCGCGTGGTTGAGTTCGCGCTTAAGTATAACTTCTAAGTCTCGCAGTGTGAGGCTTACATAACCAAAAGGGGCGGCCGCAAGCCGCCCCTTTTTTTGTGTCTTGAACCAATTGCTTTGTGCGGACCGGCAACCCAACTTAAGAGCATCCCGACCTGAAATGTCCAGTTTCTGCTGGTTTGTTCAGCCCGGAGGGCGAAAGACAGTAGCCCGCGGCGCAAGCCGTGGGGCCGAAGGGCCTGAACACATCCCCGAAACGGGGCGTAAGAACTCCGTCGGCGAGAGGACCCTTTCCCCGTTCCGGGGCTTTCCAGCGGTTCCAGCCAGTCCCAAGGCTCACGCCTTGGGCTACTGTCTTTCGCCCTCCGGGCTTGGTCGGTCAGTGTTACTCTAGCGCCTAACAGGGCGTGATTTCAGGAATGGTGACAATGCGGAAGAAAATGTCGAACGGCAGACGCTACGCGGTCCTCCTGGCGCCGCTCGCGTGCGTGGCGGCGCTGATTGCGCCGCACCTGGCGGGCGGAGCGGCTTCGCCGATTCAATTTGAGTTGAAGGCGATCGCCTTCCAGCACGAAAACGGCGAGGATGCGGGACGCCGGCAGGCGCCTGCGACCATGGCGGGCGGAGTCGCCGTGTTCGATTACAATCGGGACGGGCGTCCCGATATCTTCTTCACCAATGGCGCCAAGCTGGCGACGCTCCGCAAGGACGACCCGAAGTATTACAACCGGCTGTTCCGTAACGATGGCAACGGGGTCTTCACCGACGTCACCGAGAAGGCCGGGTTGGCCGGGGTCGGCTACGACGAAGGCGTGGCCGTGGCGGACTACGACAACGATGGCTACCCGGATATCTTTGTGGCTGGTCTCTATCACAACACCCTCTATCACAACAACCGCGACGGAACGTTCACCGACGTCACGGAGAAGGCAGGGATCAAGAACGCGCCCGACCCGCAATACGGCCCACTGTGGGCGGTGGGCGCGGTGTGGGTGGACGTGAATAACGATGGGTTGCTGGACCTGTTCGTGGTGAATTATATGAAGTGGGACTACGCGACCGAGCCCAAGTGCGGTTACAAAGGGCAGCCGGAATACTGCGACCCACGGCAATACGGAGAGACGCCCAACCAGCTTTACCTGAACCAGGGCGACGGCACCTTCAAGGATGTATCGGCGGAATGGGGAATTCGGGCGCATCCGGGCAAAGGCATGTCGGCATCGATGGCGGACTACGACCTGGATGGATTCCCGGACATTTTCGTTCCCAACGACACGCAGGCGAATTTCCTGTTCCACAACGTAGGCGGCAAGAAATTCGAGGAAGTGGCGTTTCCCGCCGGCGTGGCGCTGCCGGAAGATGGAGTGTTTATCTCGGGGATGGGCTCGGATTTCCGGGATTACAACAACGACGGCTATCCGGATATTGTGTTCGTGGCGTTGGAGCGGCAGACATTTCCGATCTTCAGGAACGTCGGCGGAACGCGGTTTGAAGAGGTGACGGCCGCGAGCGGCATGCGCAAATTGTGCTGGCCGATGGCGGGGTACGGACCGGGATTTTTCGACTTCGATAACGACGGCTGGAAGGACCTGTTTGTGACGCGCGGCGACGTGCTTTCGCTGGCCATGCCGGGGGGCATGGTCAATCAGCCGAACAGCGTATTCCGCAACACGGGCGCAGACGGAAAATGGCAGGCGCTGACAGCGGAGGCGGGTTTGACGGCGGCGCCGCCGGGACGTTTCCGCGGGGTGGCCTTCGGCGACCTGGATGGCGACGGGCGGGTGGACGTGGTCACCACGCAGATCGACGGCCCGGGCCGCATCTGGATGAATCGGAGTCCGGGGGCGGCGCACTGGCTGGACATCGCGCTCGAAGGGACCAAGAGCAACCGCGACGGCATCGGCGCACGGATCAAAATCGTCACCAAGGCGGGCGCGCAGTACAACCACATGACGACCAGCGTGGGCTACGCTTCTTCGAGCGACGGCCCGGTGCACTTCGGCCTCGGCGCGGAGGCGAAAGCGGACTTAGTCGAGATACACTGGCCGTCCGGCATTGTGCAGACGCTCAAGAACGTGCGTGCCGACCAGGTGCTGAAGGTGAAAGAAGCGCAGTAAGGCGGGCGCCTTAACGCGCGGAAACGGCGCGCAAGTTATTCTCAGTGTGCTGAAAGCGCTGAGCCTAGGGCCCTTCCCGTGTCTGCAAGTGCGGCCCGGCTGAAGCCGCGCCCGCTTGCGAAAACGGCTGCCCTGGCCGGGTTGGCAGGCGAAAGCGCCTGCCCCACTTCGCTTCATGAGGCGACTGACAGGAGCCTTCGAACGTCGGATTTCAGGATAAGTTCGCAAATATCTGCGATAACTGGGATGCGAGCCGCCTAACCTCGGATTTCAGAGTAAGTCAACTAACTAAGGTCTCCGACGACTTGGTACTAACATCGGTTGCGCGAGTTAGCCGATGTTACTAACTCGCATGACAATCAGTTATTGGGCCGGCCGACGAGAACGTTGAGGCGGTCGAACTCGGCTTTCTCGCGTTCGCCATCGGCCTGGCGGTTGAGGCGGAAGTAGAGCGCGGAGAGCTCGACGTGCGGCTGCGCCCAGGTGGGGTTGAGGCGGATGGCGCGTTCGAAATCCCGGACGGCGTCTTCGATTTTGCCTTCGCCGCGCTCGATGCGGGCCATTTCGTAATGAGCGACGTCGGAATCCGGCTTCAGTTGGAGCGCGCGCTCGATATGATGGCGCGCGCCGGGAAGGTCGCCGGCGGTGCGGAGAACCTTGCCCAAGCCGAAGTGGGCTTCGAAATCGTTGGGGTCGGCGGCCAGGGCTTTATTGAGGGCTTCGATGGCGCCTTGGGAGTCGCCGAGCAGCGGCAGGGCCATGCCGCGCAGAGTGTAGACGCCGGGCAGTTGCGGATTCAGCTTGATGGCGTCATCGGCGTCATCGCGCGCGTCCTCGAAGAGGCTGAGCTTGAGGGCGGTCTGGCCGGCGAGCAGATAAGCCAGGGCGCTGTGGCCGAGGCGGCCGATTTTCACGTAGCGCTCCATGCCTTCGCGCGCATGGCCGGTGCGGACGAGGATAGGCGCCAACAGCGATGCGACCGCGAGATCGTCCGGGCTGGCGGTCTCGAGGGGGCCGAGGATGGCGAGGGCCTGTTCATCCTGGCCGATGTGGGCGTAGCAATCGCCGAGCAGGGTGGAGACGCGCGCGTCGCCGAGGTTGGCGCGGTGCAGAATGTCGAACTGGCGAGCGGCTTCCTCGAAGGCGGACTTCTTGTAATAGGCGACGGCCAGGTTAAAGCGGAGGCCGGTGTTGGACTCATGGCCGGCGAGGGCGGCCAGGTACTGCTCGATGGCTTCGTCGTAGTGGCCCTGACGAGCGAGAATCACGCCGAGGTTGGCGCGGGCCTCGACGACGCCGGGATACTGTTTGAGCAACTCCCGATATTCGCGGACGGCGGCTGCATCATCCCCGCGCTGCTGGGCGGCAACGGCATCGTGAAAAAGCTGTTCGGGGCCGGAGCTTTGGGGCACGGCGGCGCAGGCCAGCACGAGGGTTAGGACGCAGAGACGCATCCATTTCAGAATAACTCCTATTTGCGTTATCGTAATACCACATGGAAGACGCAGGGTTGAAGAGGACGGCGCGCGCACTGTTGATCGCGGTGCTGCCGCTCGCGGTCGGACTGGCGCAGGAGCAGACGCCGGCCGCGGGGAGTTTCGAGGATGTGGCGAAGCGCGCTCAAGCGGCGCTGCAGGCGCGGCCGGCGGAAGCCGCCAAGCTGTACCGGCAAGGGGTGGAGATGCAACCGGCTTGGGCGGAGGGCTGGTTCAACCTGGCGGCTTCGCTTTACGACCTGAAGCGCTACGCGGAGTCGCGCGATGCGTTCCGGAAGGAAGTGAAGCTGATGCCGCAGATGGGCCCGGGGTGGGCGTTTCTGGGCCTGGCGGAGGCCGAGCTGAACGACCCGGAGCAGTCACTGGCGGACATACGGAGGGGCGAGGAGTTGGGGATTCGCGGCAACCATGAGTTCGAGCGGACGGTGCGGCTGAAGGCGGCGGCGCTGCTGCTCCAGGCGTCGGTTTTCGACGCGGCGATGGAGCAGTTGCGGCCGCTGGCGGACGGCACGGAGAACTCGCCGGCCGTGATCGACACGATGGGCCTGTGCTCGCTGGCGGTGGCGCGCACGATGGACGGGTTGAGCGAAGAGCAGCGCGCGGTGGTGCGGCTGGCGGGTACAGCGTCGTGGGCATTGGTGAGCCATCATCCGGAGCAGGCGAGCGCGGCTTACGCGGAGTTGCTGGAACGGTATCCGCTCGCGCCGGGCGTGCACTACACGTATGCCACCTACCTGATCGAAACCGATCTGGCGGCGGCGCTCGCGGAGCTGGAGAAAGAAGTGCAGCATACGCCGGATCACTGGCTGGCGCAGATCCTGTTGTCGACGCTACGGATCCGGGAGGGGTCGCCGGATCTGGCCCTCGCGTCGCTGCGCGCGGCTTTGAAGCTGGTGCCGCCTCGATACCTATGGCTGTGCCATGCCGAAATGGGGCGCGCATTCCTGGCCTCCAGCGACGCGGCGGCGGCGGTGAAAGAACTGGAGACTGCGATCCGGCTGGAGCCCGGCAGCGCGCAGGTTCGCTACCTGATGGCGCAGGCTTACCGCAGCGCGGGCAGGAAAGAAGACGCGCAGAAGCAGACGCTGGAGTTCGAGAGGCTGAAGGCGCAGCAAGATCCGGCGGCGGTGCCGGAGTACCAGCGATTCGCCTTGGGCGGCCGGAACTAAAACTGGGGTTCGCAGGCCGGGGGCCCGCGACACTCTCACGCCCGCCGGCTTCAGCGCAGCAGAAACTCCGTGGCCTTGGGACCGATCGAGTCCAACACGTTCAGCAACTCGTGGCCCGAATCGACCACTTGCAGGGCGGCATTGGGACGGCCCGCGACGAGGCGGCGAGATAGTTCCACCGGGACCACATCGTCTTGGGCGCCGTGGAAGATCAAAGCTGGCTGTGCGAAGTCCGGGTAGTCCTCATACTGCGCGGCATCCTGCAGCAGCGCATAAGAGACCGCGCGGCTGCGGCCTTCGGCGTAATGGAACACCTCCATCCAGCCGGTGCGGCGCCAGTTCTCCACGGCTTCGTGTCCCAAACGTTCCGGCCAGCGGCGGGCAAAGCCGAAGGCCGGCGCGAGCAGCACCAGCCGCGTCACCTCGGCGTGGCGCGCGGCGTAGAGCGCGGCGAGGTAGCCTCCCATGCTGGATCCCATCAGCGCCACCGGCTCGCCAGCCGCGGCCTCGTGCACGGCTTGCAGTTGGCCGGTGATCGTGAGGTGGGCGAAATCGCCGCGCGCCAGATCGAGCGCCGCCACATCCGCTCCGGCCGCTTTCAGGCTCCGCGAAAAGAAGCGGGCCTTGTTGGATGCGGGGCCGGAGGCGAACCCGTGCAGGTACAAGATGCGGGTCATGGCTTGGCCGGCGTGGGCGGCGATTCCGGCGCTTCGGTGAATTTGATGTCCGCCTCGGCGCTAAACATCTTGAACGGCGCATACCGGTAAAGGTTCTCCGTCATCACCCGGCCGTCCACCAAATGGCGATGCACCACCGAAACCGGCGTCAAGAAGCCGTGCGACGACATGACATAATCCACGCTGGCCTGGTCGCGCACGGTGCAGCCTGCGTCGACGACCTCGGCCCAGGCTTCCACGCGCAGCGGCAATCCATCGGACTTGCGCATCCAGAGCCGGCCTTGGAGCGATTGGCGCACCGCCCTGCGGCCATGGAACTCCAATTCGCCGCCGGCCGTGGAGAGTTGCTTCCAGGCAAGCACGACCGCCGTATCGGTGCCCAAGCGCGCTCGCGTGGAGGAACCGAATTGCAGGTTCTGCCATCCGCGCCGCGTGAATTCGAGCAAGATCAGGCCGTAGTCGATGGCGATATCGACCAGACCATGCTGGGTGAGTTGCTCCAGCATCCGCTTGCGGGTCCGGTCGGTGGGCGACTGCAGGCCGAGTGATAGGGCGCGGCGCGCGCTCTCCTCGGTTTGCACCGGCTGGCCGTCAACGGAAATCACCTGGCGAAACTCGTGCAGGTCACCGGAATCGGCGTCCCGCAGCGTGCCCACGCTATATTCCGACACGATCTGACGGACTGTAGAGCGCACGGCGGGAGCCGCGGCGGCAGTTCCGACGCGCGGCCTGAAGCGCGGTGGCGGCAGGACGCTGCGCTGTTCGAGCGTTTCGATGGTCAGCGTCTTGGGGATGTTTTGCCACATAACGTCGGCCTCTTCCGCCACCCGCGCAAGCAGCGGGTTATCCGCGTCCGGGCGAGGCTGCGAAGGCGTCGCCGCCGGAGGCAAAGTCTGCGCTGAGAGCGCCAGTGGCGCGAGGAATGCCACAAAAGCCAGCCGCATGGCTCTCATTGTAGCAAGCGATGGGGCTCGACAAGGACCTATAAATCAAATGTTTTCATGCGATTAACAAATACATGGCATTTTGTTGACAAAATAGTTGCACACGGACTTAAAACTCTGATATTCTAACAAAGCCGCCCAATCTGAGTCTTCCGGTAAGCAAACAAGGTTTGCAACTGCTGGGCGGAGAGTGGTATAAATAGAGAGACTCCTGCAAGGAATGGTAACAAAGCTTTCCCGGGCCACCGGGGAAGTGGAATACGGCCTTCCTGTTTGGCTCTTTTTGAACTTCCGATTTTTTCGATGGCGTACGCGTTTTGTGCGTTGCCGTCGATACCGAGTTTCGAGGCCTGCAGTTGGTTCCGGTATTATCGATGCCGGGGCGGACTGCGCAGATCTTTGACAATCTGGTTGGATGCAGTAAGGAAAACTCGTCAGAGAACTCTGAGTAAATAGCGGAGCGATCTTGAGGTCGGGGCTTGTCCCTGGCCATTCTCATTATTTTCAATGAGAGTTTGATCCCGGCTCAGAATCAACGCTGGCGGCGCGCCTAACACATGCAAGTCGAACGAGAAAGCTGGAGCAATCCAGTGAGTAAAGTGGCGTACGGGTGAGTAACACGTGGATCATCTACCTCTTAGTGTGGAATAACCATGGGAAACCGTGGCTAATACCGCATAAGTCCGTGAGGAGAAAGCAGCAATGCGCTGAGAGAGGAGTCCGCGGCCGATTAGCTAGTTGGCAGGGTAAAAGCCTACCAAGGCAGAGATCGGTAGCCGGCCTGAGAGGGCACACGGCCACACTGGCACTGAAACACGGGCCAGACTCCTACGGGAGGCAGCAGTGGGGAATCTTGCACAATGGGGGAAACCCTGATGCAGCGACGCCGCGTGAGCGATGAAGCCCTTCGGGGTGTAAAGCTCTTTCGGCAGGGAAGATAGTGACGGTACCTGCAGAAGCAGCTGCGGCTAACTACGTGCCAGCAGCCGCGGTAATACGTAGGCAGCGAGCGTTGTTCGGAGTTACTGGGCGTAAAGGGTGTGTAGGCGGTCGCCTAAGTTTGGTGTGAAATCTCCCGGCTCAACCGGGAGGGTGCGCCGAATACTGAGTGACTAGAGTGCGGGAGAGGAAAGTGGAATTCCTGGTGTAGCGGTGAAATGCGTAGATATCAGGAGGAACACCGGCGGTGTAGACGGCTTTCTGGACCGTAACTGACGCTGAAACACGAAAGCGTGGGTAGCAAACAGGATTAGATACCCTGGTAGTCCACGCCCTAAACGATGCATATTTGGTGTGGGTCATTCAGTTGATCCGTGCCGGAGCTAACGCGTTAAATATGCCGCCTGGGGAGTACAGTCGCAAGGCTGAAACTCAAAGGAATTGACGGGGGCCCGCACAAGCGGTGGAGCATGTGGTTCAATTCGACGCAACGCGAAGAAC
>JBELAO010000037.1:0-49764 GCA_049508735.1 Bryobacteraceae bacterium
GGTCGCGGCTCCGCTTCGAAGGCAGGAGCTGCCGGAAACGGAGCCGCGACCGCAGGGAGCGGTTCAGCCGAAGAGAGCGTCTGCTATTCGAGCGACCTCCCGTCTGATTCGTCTAACTGCAGTGGCTCCTGTGGCTGGGCCGCCTGTGGCGTAGCGCAGCCGATCGAATGGCGATGTTTGAAACTTCGGCGTGACCGCTCCCTCTGGTCGCGGCTCCGCTTCGAAGGCAGGAGCTGCCGGAAACGGAGCCGCGACCGCAGGGAGCGGTTCAGCCGAAGAGAGCGTCTGCTATTCGAGCGACCTCCCGTCTGATTCGTCTAACTGCAGTGGCTTCTGCGGCTGGGCCGCCTGTGGCGTAGCGCTGCCGGTCGAATGGCGGTGTTTGAAACTTCGGCGTGACCGCTCCCTTTGGTCGCGGCTCCGTTTCGAAGGTGCGCGGGCAGCGGGCGCTCGCACTCCTGTATAATTGGAGAAAGGGTGAATCTTTCCGTGTCTCCACGCGTGTTACTCCGTTTTTTCCTGCATAGCCAGATGCTGCCGATCCTCGAAAGCGGTGAGGAGACTCTCGTCGGCGGGCAGGCCGTGATGGAAGGCGTAATGATGCGCGCCCCGCACAGTTACTGCGTGGCGGTGCGCAGGCAAGACGGCAGCCTGGTCACCGACGAAAGGCCGCTGCCGCGCCTTTCCGAGAAACACAAGATCTTCAAACTGCCGGTCTTCCGTGGGGTGGGGACACTCTACCAGGCGCTCAAGCTCGGTTATGGGGCACTGAAATTCTCCACCGACCAGGCGCTGGCGGACATCGAGCCTACGGCGCCCGGTAGCAAGCCGCCCAAGGAAATGCCCGGCTGGGCGATGACCGGTAACCTGCTGGTCTCGGTCGCATTCATGATCTTTCTGTATAAGTTCATGCCGCTGCTGCTGACCACCAAGCTGGGCAAAGTGTACCCCCTGCTCACCGGGCGCATCCCTTTCAACCTGGCTGAGGGGATCATCCGGGTGGCGATTCTGGTGGCGTTTCTGTACGGCGTATCGCGGTTCCGCGACATGCGGCGGATTTTTGAGTATCACGGCGCGGAGCACAAAGTGGTTTTCAATTTCGAATCGGGCGATCCGGTAACGGTGGAGCGCGCACAGCAGTTCACTACTTTTCATCCGCGCTGCGGCACCAGTTTTCTGATGATGCTGATGTTTGTCGCGGTGCCGGTTTACGCGCTGATTCCCTTCGACGGCTTCGCGGCGAAGTTTGTCAGCCGCCTGGCCTTGCTGCCGCTGATTATCGGCTTGAGCTACGAAGTAATCCGCTTCGCCGCCAAGCGGCGCGATTCGCTGCTGGCGGTGGTGGCCGCGCCGGGGCTGTGGTTGCAGCGCATCACGACCAAGCCGCCTGCCGACGACCAGGCCGCGGTGGCCATCCACGCGCTCGAAGGCGCCATGGCGCTGGAAAAATCCCAGGGCGGCGAGCTGGTCATCGGCTAGCGGGTCATGAGGCACCCGGTCCAATTCCTGAGATATCCACTTCAATTGGCCGCGACCGCTCCCTAACGGTCGCGGCTCCGATCTGGAGTCGCGACCAAAGACACAGAGTTAGGTAGTGGTTAGTAAGTTTGTTGCGGAACACTGAATAAGCCATGCAATTTATCCAGAGACTCGAACAGCTTGAAAAGCGCTTTGACGAGCTTAACGCGCAAATGGCCGATCCGGCGGTGATCGCCGACTCCGACCAATACCGCAAAGTCACCAAAGCGCACAGCGACGTAGCCGAAGTGGTATCCGTTTTCCGCGAATGGAAAAAGGTGGAGGACAGCCTCAAGCAGGCGCGCGGCATGCTGGCGGAGAGCGATCCGGAGCTGCGGGCCATGGCGGAAGAGGAAGCGGCGCGCCTGGAGCCGGAACTGGCTCGCATCGAAGAGCAGCTCCGCGTGCTGCTATTGCCCAAGGACCCGAATGACGAAAAGAACGTGGTGCTCGAAATCCGCGCCGGCACGGGCGGCGATGAAGCCACCCTATTCGCCGCCGAGATCTTTCGCATGTACTCGCGCTATGCCGAGACGCAGTCCTGGAAGATCGAAGTGACTTCGTCCAGCGAATCCTCGGTGGGCGGCTTGAAGGAAGTCATCGCGCTGGTCAGCGGCAACAAGGTCTACAGCAGGCTGAAGTACGAAAGCGGCGTGCACCGCGTGCAACGGGTTCCGGTCACCGAGCAACAGGGCCGCGTCCACACCTCGGCCATCACCGTCGCGGTGCTGCCGGAAGCCGACGAAGTCGAAGTCAAGATCGACCCCAAGGACTTACGCATCGACACCTTTTGCAGCTCCGGCCCCGGCGGCCAATCGGTGAACACTACTTACTCCGCGGTGCGCATCACGCACCTGCCCACGGGCCTGGTGGTTTCGTGCCAGGACGAAAAATCGCAGATCAAGAACCGCGCCAAGGGGGAGCGCGTGCTGCGCTCGCGGCTCTATGAGCTGGAGTTGGAGAAGCAGCAGGCGGCGCTGGGCGCCGAGCGGCGCAGCATGGTGGGCTCGGGCGACCGCAGCGAGAAGATCCGCACTTACAACTTCCCGCAAAACCGCGTCACCGATCACCGCATCGGCCTCACGCTTCACCAGCTCAATTTCGTGATGGAAGGCAAGCTGGACGAAATCATCGACGCGCTCACCACGTATTACCAGACCGAGAAGCTCAAGCACGAAGGTGGTCTGGATGGCGCCGCGGCGAACTGAAGTGGGGTGGACGCCCCCGGTCGCGCTCATCGTCGACTCTTGCACGGGACAGTACACTAGGTTCGATGACTCTCCACACGGCACTCCTGCAGGGTACGCGCCTGCTGGAGGATGGCGGCATCGCCGTGCCGCGGCTTACGGCCGAAGTGCTGTTGGCGCACGCGCTCAGCCGCGATCGCGTGTATCTCTACGCCCACGGTGAACGGGAACTGGCAGAGCTGGAGTGGCTGCACTACGGGCGTTACCTGCACCAGCGCTTGCAGGGCATGCCGACCCAGTACATCACCAAACGGCAGGAGTTCTACGGCCACGAATTTCGCGTGACCCCCGACGTGTTGATTCCCCGCCCCGAAACCGAGCATGTGGTCGAAGTTGCGCTGCGGCATTCGATCGGAGCCGCGACCAAAGGGAGCGGTCCTGGCCACGGATTGCCAGACACCGCGCCCCTCCGCATTCTCGATATCGGCACCGGCTCGGGCGCTCTGGCGGTGACACTCGCGTTGGAGACCGGCGGGGAAACCTGGGCCACCGAGATCTCGCCAGCCGCGGCCTCTGTCGCCGCGCGGAACGCGCTGGCGCTGGCGGCGAGCGTGCACATCGTGGTGTGCGATGTGGCCGAGGCCCTCGCGGCGGGCAGCATGAGCCTGATCGTTTCCAACCCACCCTACGTGCCGCTCGCCCAGCGCGAGGGCTTGCAGCGCGAGGTCCGCGATTATGAGCCGCACGCCGCGCTCTTCGCCGGCCCGACCGGCTTCGAAATTTACCGGCGCATCGTGGCGGACGCGCCTCGCGTGCTGCTGCCCGGCGGTTGGCTCATCATGGAGTTGGGTTTCGGTTGTGAGCCGCAAGTGCGCGAGCTGCTCGCGGGCTGGCCGGAGATCGAAGTCACGCCAGACCTGGCCGGAATTCCGCGCGTGATCGCGGCGCGGGTCGCCCCGTAAACCCCGTCCCCTGACGGTGAGATTAGGTACCAGCGAAAACCACCACCCAGTTCGACGATTCCCAAAAATGGACACTCGCAGTCGCCTGCGATCCCGGCTCGAATCAATGGTTTCAGGCACTTGCCCCGTCCGCGGAAACGGTCCACAGATTGCATTGCTACCAAGCCAAAATCGCTGGGTTCAGGAGCAATCGGGATGCTCGATCACATTGAAACGTTCCTGCATGACTTGAAATTCGCGGGCCGTTCGCTCGCTCGCACAAAAGGGTTCACGCTGACCGTGGTGCTGACCCTGGCCCTTGGAATCGGCGCCAACGCCGCCATGTTCAGCCTGGTGCGCGGCGTGTTATTGCGGCCGCTGGTCAATCGCGACGAGGACCGGCTGATCTACATCCGGCAAAGCGCGCGCGGCGTGGGAGTCGCTAACGTCAACTTCTCGGTTCCGGAGATCCTGGATTTGCGCTCGCGGCTGAAAACGCTGAGCTCGTTCGGCGATTTCTCGAGGATTGGCTTCACCATGGTCGGCCTTGGAGCGCCTCGCGAGGTTACCGCCGGAGTGGTCGGCGGATCGTATTTCGAGGTGATGGGGCTGCGGCCCGTGCTCGGCCGGCTGCTGGACGCGCGTGATGACGGTCCGAGCGCCGCGGGTGCGATGGTGCTGACGTATCGTTTTTGGTCGACGTCGTTCAAGAGCGATCCCTCCGTACTGGGCAAGTCGGTCGATCTCGATTCCGGCGTTCTCGGTAACCGTTCGGCTACCGTGGTGGGCGTGCTCGAACCCTGCGTGCCATATCCGGCCGACACCGAAATCATCGCCAATGTCGTGACCAGCCCGCACCACCTTTCAGCGACCATGGTGCAGGGCCGGGTGCACCGGATGACCGAGTTGTTCGCCAGGCTCGCGCCCGGCGTGGATCTGGAAGCGGCACGCGCGGAATTGCGCTCGGTGCATGGGACCATGATGCGGGAACATCCCGAAGCCTACCCGAACCGAGCGGACATCCGAATCGGCGCGGTGCGGCTGCGCGACGAGCTCACCAGCGGAGCGCGGACCGTGCTGCTGGTGTTGATGGCGGCATCGCTGCTGGTGTTCGTCATTGCGTGCTCGAACGTGGCGAACCTGATTCTGGCGCGTACAGTGCGCCGCGAAGGAGAACTGGGGATCCGCGCGGCGCTGGGGGCGGGCACCATCGCGTTGCGCCGCGCGCTATTAGCCGAGAGCCTCCTGCTGTGTGGCGCCGGCGCGGCCGTCGGCGTGCTCATCGCGCGCCCGATGGTTGCCGTCCTGGCGGTGTATGCTTCCCGCTTTTCGGTGCGCGCTCTCGAGCTGACAGTCGACTCCAGCATGTTATGGGTCGGAGCGGCACTGGCTGTGGTTGCCGCGGTGTTATTGGCGTTCGTTCCGCACCTGCCGTCGTCGGGAGGTTCGCAGGGATTCGGCTTGTCGAGTAGCAGCGTTCGTACTACGAGCAACGCCAATCGCCGGCTGCGGGTCTTCGCCGTGATACAGATCGCCGCGTCATTCCTGCTGCTCGCCGGAACTGGCGCGCTGGTGAAGACGCTGCTCTCGCTCGAGGCGGCGCGTACCGGCATCGACACGCGCCATGTGCTCGCGGTGAACGTGCCGGTGATGTCACGCGGCAAGACGCCCGATCAGGTGGTGGAGTTCTATAAAGAAGCGACGCGGCGTGTCCGTGAGCTGCCGGGGGTTGAGAACGTCGCGATCGGCACGGCCGTTCCGTGGCGCGACGCGGGCAACGCCGGTTTCGGGCTGACGTTCTCGGCCGATGGCCACGTCCGGGCGGCGGGCGAGGAAGATCCCAGCGCGCGCATTCGAATCGTCTCGCCCGGGTTCTTCGCAACGCTCGGTGTACCCATCCTCGCCGGCCGCGATTTCGACGACGCCGATCGCAAAGACAGCGAGTCGGTTGTCATCGTGAGCCAGAGCGTGGCGCAGCGAATGTTCCCCAATCAGGACGCGGTAAACCATCACATAATGTGGACCGATCCGGTGCTCAAGTTCATCGGCATTAGCGGCGCGCCCCGGCGCATCGTCGGCGTGGTGGCCGACCTGGACGATGAGCACGTCGCGCCCCGGCCCATGATGACCGTGTATCACGCCTTCGAACAGCAGCAGCTCTTTGGCGGGCGTATGTTCGTTCACGCACGCTCGGATCCTTATGGGCTGGTGGCGCCGATCACGCGCATCGTCCGCGTCTTGTCCGCGGACCAGCCGGTGGAACGCGCCGCCACGCTCGAAGACGTTCGCGCGGAAGTGCTCACGCCGGATCGGCTCAATGCCGTGGTGTTCGGCGTCTTCGCGGCGGTAGCGCTGTTGATTGCGGTGATTGGCGTCGCGGGCGTACTGGCATTCTCGGTGAGCGGGCGCACGCGTGAGTTCGGAATCCGCCTGGCAGTGGGATCGCAGCCCCGCCATTTATTGGCACGCGTGATCGCCGAAGGAGCCGCGATCGCGATCGGCGGCCTTGTGGTGGGCGCGGTATGCGGGTACGGGCTGGCGCAACTGGCTGGCAGCTATTTGGGAAATATGCAAACGCCCGGCGCCTTGCCCGTTGCCCTCTCGGCTTTGGTGCTTTTGCTAGCCGCCGTGATGGCGTCCGTGATCCCGGCGGCACGGGCCGCCCGAATCGACGTCATGCAGGCCCTCCGGTCGGAGTGACCCGATAGCCGCTCAGGGTAAACCGGCGGTGCCGCCACAGGTTCATCCCAGCCATATCAGGACGCCCAGGTCCCGGCTGACGCGTTGCCACCTGGCGCGCCGTGATGCAAGATACAGACGACCGCATGGATCCTGGTACCGCTCTCCGCAATACCGCCAATCCATCGGCAAAAAACGGGCATTTTTCGGTGTATACTCAACCAAGAATTAAACCAGAGAGAGGGGACTTCCTGGGTATGTTCCGACCATTTGCCGCTGCCGCCGTGGCGGGCCTTTGCCTCGTTCCGCTGGTGTTTTGTCAAACACCAGCCAAAGTGGATTTCGCGCGCGACGTGCAGCCGATTTTCCGCCAGAACTGTATCGGCTGCCACGGGCCGACCGTACAGAACAATGGTCTGCGCCTTGACCGCAGGAGCTCGGTGATGAAGCCTGGCTCGCGGCGGGTGATGCCGGGCAGCCTCGAGAACAGCTTCCTGTATCACCGCTTGACCGGTTCCGATTTTGGATTGCAGATGCCGCCCACGGGGCCTCTTCACGCAGACCAGATTCAGATCATCAAGGCGTGGATCGAGCAGGGTGCGCCATGGCCGGACTCGCTCGCGAACGAAATCGAGTTGCCGCCGCTCGATCCCAAGGCGATCGCGATGGTGGAGGCGCTGCGCGCGGCCGACCGGCAGTCGTTCGGCAAGATGGTGGCGGAGGACCCCAAACTTCTGAACGCACGCGGCCCGGAGGGTTCGACCCCGTTTATGTACGCGGTGCTCTATACCGATGCGGCAACGCTGGAGCGGCTGATCGGGCAGGGCGCCGATCCAAACAAGCCCAATGACGCCGGGGCTACCGCGCTGATGTGGGCCGCGCTCGATCTGGAGAAGACACGGGTTTTGGTGGCTCATGGCGCGGATGTGAATGCGAAGTCGGACGAAGCACGAACGCCGCTGATGGTTGCGGCGGGCCGGCCCGGCGGCGCGCCGATCGTGAAGTTGTTGCTCGATCACGGGGCGAATCCCAATCCCACGTCGAATCCCGGCGCGCAATCGTCTCCGCTGCTGGAGGCTTCGCTCGCCGGCGATGCGGAAACCATGCAAACTCTGCTCGAGCACGGCGCCGATTTCAAGGATGTCGCTGGATTCGCGCTGGCCAACGCGGTCGGGGCGGATTGCATGAAGTGCATCGACCTGCTGGCGGCCCGCAATCTGGATGCGATGCAATACACCATCGCGCTCGGACAGGTCGTGGTTCTGGATAATCCCAATCTGGTCCGGCTGATGCTCGATCACGGCGCCCAAGTGAACGCCGCCGATCCCACCGGCCGCACGGCCCTGATGTACGCCGCGGTATCCGACCTGCTTCCGGTGGAACAGATCAAGATGCTGATCGAGAAGAAGGCCGACGTCAACGCCAAGAGCCAGCATACGCGATCCGGCGATACCGGGCTCACGGCGCTCGATCTGGCGAAGCTGCACGGCGAAACGCCGGTAGTCGATTTGCTGATGAAATCCGGGGCCACCAGTGCGGCCGCGGCACCACAACCGGCTTCCATGCGGCGCGGCAATACGATTCAGTCCGCGGTTCTGAGCAGCCTGCCGCTCTTGCAGCGCACCGACGCGAGCTTCGTGCCGAAGGCGGGATGCTTTTCGTGCCATAACCAGAGCATCACAGCCATGGCTGTGGCGTTGGCGCGGAAGAGAGGCTTTACGGTGGACGAACAGATAGCGGCCCAGCAAGTGAAGGTCAATGCGGGGGCGCTCGGAGGCGTCCGCGACCTCCTGCATCAGGGCTTCTTCGTGCCGGGGATCAACGCCAACCCGACGATTCTGGCCTATGTTCTTTTGGGGCTGGATGCGGAAGGGTACAAGCCGGATCTCAGTACCGATGCCGTTGCGATGTACATCCAGACGCACCAAATGGCTGACGGCCACTGGGCTTACGGTCCTGAAGCGAGACCGCCGCTGTGCGCCGATACGCTCGGGCAAACCGTGCTATCCATGCGCGGCCTGCAACTGTACACGCCGCAAGTGGACAGGGCGGCGTACACGAAATCGATTCAGCTTGCGGCTGCGTGGATCGCCGGGTTCCGGCCGAGGACCAATTACGACCTGGCCTGGCGGCTACAAGGCCTAGTGTGGGCCGGCCAAAGCAAAGACGCCATAACCTCGGCCCGCCGCGAACTGCTGGCGGCGCAGCGTTCCGACGGCGGGTGGGGCGACATCGCATCGATGGAGAGCGGCGCCTACACCACCGGCCTGGCGATGATCGCGATCGAAAGTTCCGGCCTGCCGGTTTCCGGCCCGGCTTACCAGCGTGGCGTTCAGTACCTGCTGAAGACGCAACTGGAGGATGGATCCTGGCACGTGCGCTCGCGCGCCGCGGGATTCCAGCCGTACTTCGATAACGGGTTCCCGCACGGCGTGGATCAGTGGATCTCGGCCGCAAGTACCGGCATGGCGACGATTGCCCTGACCATGGCGACGCCGCCCGGAGGCACTCACACCGCTGCCGTTGCGCTGGCGCAGCGGTAATCTCGCGAGGGCAGCCAAGTCGTTTCGAACGGATCAAGGTGGTATCCAAAATATCGAAAACATCGAAAGGAGCCAAAATGTTAGAGAGCGCTCACAGGGTTCGCCGCGGGCGGCGCTGCTGGTTCGTCTGCCTTGTCGGCATGGCCGCCTTCTTTCACGCCAGCCCCTGCCGGTCGCAAGGATTGACCATCAACACCGTAGCCGGCGGAGGAACCGAGGATTACGCTTGCTACGGGGAACCGCCATTACAAATGGAGTTCGGCGGCATTTTGGCGGTGGCCGTTAATGCGGCGGGCAACATGTATATCAATAACGGCGCAGCCGACCAGGTCTGCTTGGTTTCGAACGGCGTCATCAACTTGTTCGCGGGCGCGGCCCAAGGCTACTCGGGCGACGGCGGCCCGGCGCTCAAAGCCGACCTCAACCAGCCCTTCGCCATCGCTCTCGATTCTCAAGGCGACCTTTACATCGCGGACACCTACAACAACGTGGTTCGCAAGGTCTCCGCGGCCGGTATTATTACCACGTACGCCGGGAACGGGACAGCCGGCTACTCAGGCGATGGCGGACCCGCTACCAGCGCCGAACTCAACTTTCCCGATGGCCTGGCTTTCGATGCATCCGGGAATCTCTATATCGCCGATTACCTCAATCACCTCGTTCGCAAGGTCACCCCTGGCGGAACCATCGGCACCGTCGCGGGTAACGGTTCTATTTTTTACAACCAGGGCAATAACATTCCCGCCACCAGCACCGGCATCAGCGGCCCTACCGGCATAGCGGTGGATGCAGCGGGGAACCTGTACATCGCTAACTACCAAGGCTGGTATGTCTTCAAAGTGACTTCGGGCGGCATCATCAGTATTCTGGCGGGCAACGGAATGGACGCCGACTCCGGCGACGGCGGTCCGGCTACCCAGGCTGGTGTCGCAGGGCCTTTTGGCGTCGCGGTGGATTCGTCCGGGAACGTCTACATTACCGAGGCCTTTAACGCCGTTGTGCGCGAGATCGGGGCTGATGGAACCATCAACACCATAGCCGGCACTGGAACGGCCGGCTTTTCGGGCGATGGTGGGCCGGCACTGAGCGCCGAAATCGGCGCCTCGGCTGGAATCACCATCGCCGGCGGCAACATCTATCTCGCCGATTCGGGCAATTTGCGCATCCGGGAGCTCACTGGCGGTCGAACCAGTTCGCCGCCACCCTCCGTCTTAAGCGGCGGCGTCGTCAGCGCGAGCGCTTACGGGGAGTTCCCGAGCGCTGCGCCGGGCTCGTGGATCGAAATCTACGGGTCGAACCTGGCGGCGGACTCGCGCCCTTGGCAGACCAGCGACTTCACCGGCTCGAATGCCCCCACTATGCTCGATGGAACTTCGGTGACCATCGGTGGGGCGCCGGCTTTCGTCGAGTACATCAGCCCGGGCCAGGTGAACGCGCAGGTGCCGAATGTCGCGGCGGGCACACAGCCGCTGGTAGTGAAGACCGCCGCGGGCTCGAGCGTCTCCTACAACCTGACCATAGAGCCAGTCGATCCGGGCTTGCTGGCGCCCGCTAGTTTCAAGATCGGCACCTTGCAATACGCGGTGGCATTCGACGGCAACAATTACGTGCTGCCCGCCGGCGCGATCTCGGGACTGACTTCGCAGCCGGCCAATCCGGGCGATGAGATTGTGCTCTATGGGGTAGGCTTCGGTCCGGTGAATCCGGCCATTCCGGAAGGGCAGATCGTCGAGGCGAGTAATGCGCTGCCATCGTTCAGTATTTCGATTGGCGGCGCTCCCGCGACGGTGAAGTATGCCGGACTGGCGCCGAATTACGTGGGTCTGTATCAGTTCAACGTGGTGGTTCCGGCCATAGCGGCAAACGCCGCCGCGCCAGTCACCTTCACGGTGAACGGCGCCCCCAACACGCAGACGTTGTATCTCGCCGTCAACTGAGCCTGAATTCCGAAGCTGGACGCCTTGTATCGGGGCACGCCTTGAGCCGTGCCGCCGGCAGCGCGCATTCTAGGGCTTTAAAGCCCAACAGGTTCATCCCGTTCCGGCACGGCTCAAGCCGTGCCCTGATACAAGACTTGCTTTTCCTTGGTCTTCCGCACTGAAAATGCAACTTCGCCCAGTTGACCTTGGAATCCGGGCTGAGCGCGGCGCTTCGCACGAAGCCTCTATGCCGCCGAGACTCGCTCGCGCACGTTGAACTCGAGTTTCCAGCGGCGGTTATCGCGGGCCACGCACCAGAGCTGCAACAGGCCGGTTTCCGTGATTACGGTTTCAAAGGAGACTGGCACCACTTCGCTGGAAGATTCGCCGGCGCCGAACGTCACATCCATGGGAGAGAGCTCTTCGATCTCGCCGCCGAAGTCTTCGATGAGGTCGCCGGGCTGGTCGTTCTTGCGTGTGGCGGAAGTGAAGAAGCGGAACTCGGCGGGCTCGCCCACCACCAGGCCGAACTCGCGGCCGGGGATGCGCACGCCGGCTCCTTCCTCCATGCCGAACGGCACCACCGTGAGCGCCTTGACGGGAGCCGGAAATCCGGGCGCCGCGGGCATGGCGGAGCGGATGCCGACATAGTATGTGCGCGGCACGCCGCCGTGGATACGCACACCGTGGCCGCGCCGCGCCAGACCGTGATAGGCCGCGCCGCGCGCCACCGCGTGCATCAGATCCTCGCCGCTGAGCGGCTTCACCGGCTCCAGCCCCTCCGCGGCCAGCCACGAATTGAGGGTGGCGAGCAGGCGCTCCCGCACCAGGGCGGCCTTGAGTATCCCGCCATTGAACAACACGAGCGTGGGGCAGGCCAGGCCGCTTGGGCCCCGGCGCACGGCTCCCTGCTCGGAGGTGGCCGCCTGTTGGCGCAGGAAGCGCGCCAGGTGCCGGGTGATGGCCGGGTCTGTGGCATACGGCAGACCGATTTCCTGCAAGCCGGCGCGGCGCTCGACTTTCGGCATGTCGTTGCTCGTGACCGCCGGCAGGAACCCCTCGCTCAGCACGCGCTCGATGTCGTCGCGGTGCAGCGTGGCTTTGATGGTGCCGCCCACCACGCCGCTGCCCTTGCCGAGAATCGTCACTGCCTGTTCGCGCAGTTTGGAGCCGGCCTCCAGCAGTTTCTCTTTCGCGATGCGGCAGTTGTTCCAGAGGGTCTGCAACTGGCGGCTGTCGATGCGCGTGCCCTTTTCGGCGAGACGCTGTGAAACCACGCCTGCCAGCGCCAGATCGATGTTGTCGCCGCCCAGCAGAATGTGCTCACCCACCGCCACGCGGTCGAGCGCCAGTTCGCCCGAGCGCTCGGTGATCGCGATCAAGCTGAAGTCCGTGGTGCCGCCGCCGATATCCACCACCAGGATCAGATCGCCCACCCGCACGCGCTCGCGCCAATCGGCGTGGCGTTCGATCCAGGCATAAAAAGCGGCCTGCGGCTCTTCGAGCAATGTGAGATTGCGATAGCCGGCCTGTTGGGCGGCCTCGAGCGTCAGCTCGCGCGCCACCGCATCGAACGAAGCCGGCACCGTAACCAGCACCTGCTGGCCCGTGAACGGAGCGTCGGGAAATGCCGAATCCCAAGCCTGGCGCAAGTGCTCCAGGTAGCGGCGGCTGGCCCCGACCGGCGAAATCTTTTCGACGCCTTCCGGTGCGCGAAACGGCACCAGTGGAGACGTGCGGTCCACACCCGAATGCGAGAGCCAGCTCTTGGCCGAGGCGACCAGCCGCCCGGCATTCTCCGCGCCGCGCTTCTGCGCCAACTGCCCGACGACGAAATCGCGGTCGGCGTCCCAAGGCAGCGCCAGAGATCCGGCCGGAAAGTCGGAGCTTCCGGCCAGGTAGAGAAACGACGGCAGCAGATCTTCTTCCCGCACTTCGCCCGGATTGACCAGTTGCGGAATCGCCATCGCCTGCACGTTGGCCGGCGCGAATGGATCCGCATCCGGCAGCACGCGCGCGAACGCCAGCGCCGAGTTAGTGGTGCCGAGATCGATTCCTATGACGTAGGTAGGTTCCATGGGAGGTTACCCGATTTCCGCACAAGCATGAAGCGAAATCCGACTCAAAGATGGGGCGCCTGAATTTAGGATAGCGTGTCGGCAGCGGCGGCAATCGTGTCCTTCCCAAAAACCGTGCGGATCAGATCTTCGCCGGCCGCGTTCTTGCGCGCGGGCTCCTGCTCATCCATGAACCGCTTGTAGACGGCCTTCAGGTTCGCCTTGGCATCGAGGTCGGCGCGGGCACCGCGTTCGGCCAGCGAGACCAGCGCGCGGCTAATGCTGAGGTGGCGCTGCTTCGCCTCGCGGCGCACGGTAGCGACCAGCGGCGCCGGGATCGTCACGCTTTGGCGCACGGCCTTCGCCTTGGAAGCGGCTGCCTTCGACCGGGTCGGAGCGTTGGAAGCGGCAGCCGCCTTCCTTCGTGTCGGCATATTCCCATTGTACGAGCCCTCCACCAACGTGGTGCATTGTGGGTCACCGGCTTTGTAGTCGCACTCGGGTCAGGGAAATTGGACCGCGCCAGCGGCCTGCCTACCTTCCCCTGCTCAGCCCCAGCGCCCTGATCCGCTTGTGCAGGTTGGTTCGCTCCATCCCCAATGCCCGCGCGGCGCCGGAGACGTTCCAGTTGGTTTCTTCTAAGGCGCGCATGATGTGCTCGCGCTCGGCGGATTCCCTGGCTTCCTGAATGGTGGATTTGGCCGATGTCTCACGCAGCACGCGGACTTCGACGGGGATGGAATCCCGCGACAGCCTTTCGCCAGCGGTGAGAATCGCCATGCGCTCCACCACGTTGCGCAGCTCGCGCGCGTTGCCCGGCCAGGCGTAGGCTTCCAGCACCGGGAAAACGGTATCGTCCATTTTCTTCGCGCGGAAGTTGTTGCGGGTGCAGAATTCCTCGAGAAAATACTCCGCCAGCAGACGGATGTCGTGCGGGCGCTCGCGCAGCGACGGCACGCGGATGGGAACGCCATTGAGGCGATAGAACAAGTCGTCGCGGAATTTCTCCTGCGCCACCAGGCCGGCCAGGTCGCGATTGGTGGCGGAAATCACGCGCACGGCGACGCGAATGATCTGCTCGCCGCCCACGCGGTGGAACTCGCCTTCCTGCAAAACGCGCAGCAGTTTGGCCTGCGAAGCGCCGTGCAAATCGCCCACTTCGTCGAGGAATATGCTGCCGCCATCGGCCAGCTCGAACTTGCCGCGCCGCGCGCCGGTGGCGCCGGTGAAGGAGCCCTTCTCGTGCCCGAACAGCTCGGTTTCGAGCAGCTCGGTGGGAATCGCCGCGCAATTCACTTTCACGAACGGGCCGTTCGCAAACGGGCTCAGCGCGTGAATATGCGCCGCCAGCAATTCCTTGCCGGTACCCGATTCGCCGATCAGCAGCACGCGCGCATCGGAGCGCGCGGCGAGCGTGGCCTGCTCCACGGCGCGCTGCCAGGACGGGCTGGAGCCGATCATCTTCGGGCTGCCGCCCACCAGTTCGCGCAAGCGCTCGTTCTCGCGCCGCAGGCCGGCCTGCTCCAGCGCGTTCTTCACCGCGACCAGCACGCGGTCGCGGCTGAGCGGCTTCTCGAGAAAATCGAAAGCGCCGGCGCGCGTCGCTTCCACCGCGTCGGCGATGGTGCCGTGTCCGGAAATCATGATGGCCGGCGCGGCGGCGGCGTTCTGCCGCACCGCCTTCAGCAGCTCGATGCCGTTGCCATCGGGCAGCTTGATATCGAAGAGGTAGGCGTCGGCCCGCTCCGCGTCCGGATGCCGGCGGAACTCCGCCGCCGATTTGCACACGTTCACCGCGTAGCCCTCGCGCTCCAGTATCATGCGCAGCGAGCGGCCTATATTCTCTTCGTCATCCACGATCAGCAAGCGTTTGGACGCCATTCGAATCGATTGGCAGCAGCACGCGGAAGCCCGCGCCGCCGAGTTCTCCTTTCACTGCGACAATGTCCCCGCCGGAAAGCAGCGCGCCTTTGCGCGCGATCGATAGCCCCAGCCCCATGCCGTGCTTCTTGAACGAAATGGTCGGCTGAAACAGCGAAGCCCGCGCCTGTTCGCTCAGGCCCGGCCCCGAATCGTGTACCTCAATCGCCACCCGTCCGTCCTCCGCCGCCGTCACGCCCAGGATGTGGCCGCCGGCGCCGGCGGCTTCCGCGGCATTCTCGAGCAGGTTGGTGAGGATGCCCTTCAGCAGGTCCTCGTCCGCCTTGATGGGCGGGACGTCGGCCGCCAGCCGGCAATCGTACGCCACTTCCGGATGCGCGGTTTTGAGCAGCGCCACGCGCTCTTCCACCAGCGAATTGATATCGACCTCGCACGGCAGCACCGGCGGCTCGGCGGCGAATTCGGAAAACGCGCGGACGCGCCGCTCCAGCGTTTCGATCTCATCCACCACGATGTCGGTGGCCTGCGCCATGAAGCCGCGGTCGGCATCCTGATAGCGCGCCAGCATTTCTTCCACCGTCAGCCGGATGGGCGTGAGCGAATTCTTCACCTCGTGCGCCATCTTGCGCGCGAGCGTTTGCCAGCTCGCCATCTGCCCCAGGTAAACCAGCCGCTCGGTCGATTGCTTCAGACGCGTGGCCATATGGTTGAACGCTTGAATGGCGCGGCCGACCTCGTCGTCGCGATCGGTGGGCACGCGCGCATCCAGATCGCCCGCGGCGAGCTGCGAAAGGCCCTCCGTCAATTGCTGAATCGGCCGGCTGACGTGGTGCGCCAGAAACACCAGCAGCGCCAGCGACACCAGCCAGAAGGAAGCCGCCAGCAGAATGTACGTCAAGCGGAAACCGCGCCGCAAATCGCGTTCCCGCGCGTCCTCCACCAGGCGCCGCGCGTCGCCGATCTGCCGGCTGAGCCGGTCCATCGGCACTCCCAGGTCCTCCGAATACACGCGAACATCGTCGCCGCGGCGCACCAGGTAATCGAGGCGATCGCCTTGCGCGCCGGTGCGCACCCAGCGCTCGCTCTCAAGACTGCCGGCGAATGTCTCGATCGGCTCCGGCCACTGCGCACGTTGCGAAGCGCGATACTCCGCCGTTGGCGCCTCGCCGCGCGCGGCGCGCCGCTTCACATCATCCATTGCGCGCTGGTAAAACTGGCGGCCGGTTTGCTGGAGCGATTGGCTGAGCGCGTCCAGTTCCCGCGTGGTGGAAAAATCGAGCAGGTACTTGGAGCCGGCCGAGGTGATCCACAAAGTGGCCAGCAGAGGGAGCAGCGTGGCCGCGAGAAAAATCAGGATCAGCCTGTTGCGAAGCCGGTTCACCAGTTGCGCCGGCTCGGCGTACGGCGTAGGTCCGTCAGCCGCAACCGCCTCTCCATCGCCCAGTGCGGTTCTCCGTCCGTTTTGCGGCTGAAGAATTCGATCAGCCCGCTGATGCTGATGCCGGTTTCGCTGACGATGCTGGCCATGTCCTTGGGATCGGCCGTGCGCAGATCGAAGCGCAACCAGAAATCCCGGTCCGGCGCCACGCCCAGCGCGCTCACCGTCATATTGTCCATGCACCACGCTTCGGCCTGCTCCGCCGTGAGCCCCAGCCGCGATTCCGGCGTGGCGCCGGGAATGGTGACCTTGAACCGCCCCTCCCAGATGTCGTAGCTCACGTAAAACCGCTGCGGCGCGTGGCGGAAAGGCGTTACGTGATCCTCCCGCAGCAGGGTGATCTGCGACAGGAACACCACCGTACGCGCATCCTTGAGCCTTTCCAAAGCGCGTCCGCTGATGAAGTGGACATCGGGCAGGACCGGGCGAAGCGTATCGCCGTCAAACGCCACGTCCATGCTGCTGGCGCGCGCAATGAGCAAAGGAAGGGCAAGGCCGGCCACAAGCCAGCTTCTTCGGCCCGTCCTCACTGCGCACAACTGCGCCATCAATCGTTCATGCCCACGTCAATAATTCATGCCCACCATGAATACCGGATCCATCCTCCCGTCGCGCAACGGGAACGCCAGGGCCACCGAAAAAATGCCCTGGCGCAGGCCGGCTCCGACAGAGGTCCTGGCGACTGCGGCCTGGCCGCTGTCCCAGACTGCCCCCTGGTCGCAGAAGACCTGGAAGACGCCGTAATGATACTCGACGGAATTGTGGACCACACGGTTTCCGCCCAGCGGGTCCACGTCGAACTTATTCCATCCGCGCAGGCTGGTGCTGTTGCCCAGCACGAAACGCTCGAACAGCGGCGCCGTACCCAAAATCATGCCGCCCCAACCATCATCCACCAATTCGTGCTTGCCGTGGGTGATCCGGTAGCGGAATCCCCAGCGATGGCGGCTGTAGGCGTAGTCGCTCGCCAGCGCGCGGCTGCCCGCGCGCAGATCGTAATTTGCCTCGACCGCCTGATCCATCGTTCCCTCAATCTCCTGGTGGTATCGCGCACCGGCGACAAAAGCGTTGGCCGCCAGTGGCTGCGCGCCGGGCGCCTGTGCCCCGAGGCTTTCGAAGCTGGCGCCGAAACTCACTTCGAGCGGCCGCGCCACCCGCACCGACAGCACCGGCTGGAATTCGTCTCGCGTGCGATAGAGCTGGGATGCGTTCGCGGATGTAACGGTGGACGGGTTCCACAATTCGTGGTAAGTGGCGTATTCGAAGAGCAGCCGCGCGCGCTGGTCCAACACCGGCTGGCTCTCATAGCGGGCCACCACGCCGGTGTAGCGCTCCACCAGCTCGTCGCCATCGCTCACCAGCCCCGCCGTGAACCCGTTGTTGTTTACCGTCGCAGTTCCCTCCACGGCGCCGCTCCAGCCCTGTTCGCCCTGGTAGAGGAACTTGGGCACGGAAGCGTCGAACCGCGTGGGCGGCACTTCCACCTGGAAAACCACCCGCACGTATTCCGGACTCTTGCCACGCAACACATGGTGTTCCACCGTGCGCGCCCGGAGTTCCTTGCGAAGACGCTTGGCTAGATCGTCGAGCCTTTCCGGATTGAGCTTCTCGCCTACCAGCGCGGCAATCTCCTTGCGCAGACCGGAACTGATCTTGTGATCGCGATCCACCGCGGGGCTGGTGCTCCAACCATCTCCCGAGACCACCACGGTTTCCACTGTGTACCGGTTGTTCACGTTGGTTTCCGAATCCTGTTTTCCCGCCGCCAGCAACCCTCCCATCAGCAGCAGGCTGAGCCAAACATATTTCATGCCCAGCCAAAAGGCACTTGACGCACCACCATTAACTCTATGAAAACAAGTGGAATAAATAATGGATGCTTGTGACTCCACGTCACAGGTGTGGGGTGCGCGGAGGCGGCGCACCGCCCGGCAGAGCGGCCCGGCGAGCCTAGAGAACCTTCGCCAGCTCGGCTGCGAATGCGCTGCGGGGCGCCTGTTCCCGGTCGCGGCCGCTGCGCTTCTTGCGGTCGGGTCTGACAGTTCGGGTGACATTGGGCGCTACAATCGGCTGCGCTCCACGGCTCTCTTTGCCCTTCGGGGGCTGCGCCGGATTGGCTCGCAACAGACGGTCTTCCAAAGGTGCACGATCGAAGCGGCGAATGATCGACGCCATTTCATCGGCTGTTGGAGCTTCGACAAACGCGAAGCCCTTCGATTCCTGCGTTTCGTGATTGCGGATCACTTTGACGGCGTCGGCCACCAGATCTTCGGCGGCGAGCCATTGCTTGATGTCATCGGCGGTAACCCATGACGGGAGGTTGCCAAGAAAAACGGTAAAGCTCATTCAGTTGATTCTGTGACTCCGTGGTTGGATTTTAGCACTGGGAGGGATTCCGATCTGCCTCACCGATAGTATCAGACCACCCCACCCGATTGCAAACAGAGATCGTTCTACGGACTTTGCATGTCGCCGAGAATCACCGGCGGCAAGACCGCCGGCGTTACCGCGCTCGAGTTTGTGCTGGTAACGCCGGCGGTCTTTTGCCGCCGGTTCTTTGCCAGCCACCATCGGCGGGAATGCCGACACCCCGCTCGGCTCTTCGCGGAGCGCGGTTGAAAACCCGCCGGAACTGTTCGAGAATGGATCGGTCCGAATTCTTCCGCGAGCGCACGCCCCAGGTCCCCCATGAAGCACGTCATCGTCGGTACCGCCGGGCACATCGACCACGGCAAGACCGCACTGGTCAAGGCACTCACCGGCATCGACGCGGACCGCCTGGCGGA
Organism: Bryobacteraceae bacterium; assembly: GCA_049508735.1. Classification (GTDB taxonomy): domain Bacteria; phylum Acidobacteriota; class Terriglobia; order Bryobacterales; family Bryobacteraceae; genus Bog-375. Next base: position 18,950 of record JBELAO010000037.1, read on the forward strand.
GGAGAAGCGGCGCGGCATCACCATCGATCTCGGCTTCGCTCACCTGCAATTGACGCCCGACCTGCGGCTGGGCTTCGTGGACGTGCCCGGCCACGAGCGGTTCGTCAAGAACATGCTCGCCGGCGTGGGCGGAATCGACCTGGTGATGCTGGTGGTGGCAGCCGACGAATCCGTCAAACCGCAGACCCGCGAACATTTCGATATTTGCCGCCTGCTTGAGATTCCGCGCGGGCTGATCGTGCTGACCAAGTCCGACCTGGTCGGCGAGGAGCTTCTCCATCTGACGCGGATGGAAGTGGCGGAGTTGGTGGCGGGCTCGTTCCTCGAAGGCGCTCCCGTGGTAGCGGTGAGTTCGACCACCGGCACAGGCCTGGACGAGTTGCGCCGGCAACTGGCGCGAGTGGCCTCGGCGGTGCCCGAGAAGAATTCCGCCGGCTACTTCCGGCTGCCCATCGACCGCGTATTTACCGTGAAAGGATTTGGCACGGTGGTGACCGGCACGCTGATTTCGGGCGCGGTCTCGAGAGATCTGGAGATCGAGGTCTACCCTGCCGGGCGCGTCTTGCGCGTCCGCGGCGTCGAAGTACACGGCGAGAGGACGGAGCGCGCGGTGGCCGGTCAGCGCACGGCCCTCAACCTCGCCGACATCGAACCGGCCGGCCTCGCGCGCGGCGATGTATTATCCGAACCCGGCCGCTTTCATGCCGTCCGCCAGATCGAGTGCCGGCTGGAACTGCTGCCTTCGGCCAAGCCCCTTAAGCACCGCGCGCCGGTTCACTTTCACGCCGGGACGGCGGAGATCGAGGCCGAGGTGCGGCTGTTCGGCGGCGCCACGCTACGCCCGGGCGAAACCGCTTACGCGCGGCTGATCCTGCGCAAGCCCGCCTTGCTGCTGCCCGGCGACCGCTTCATCATCCGCATGTTCTCGCCGGTGGTGACGATCGGCGGCGGGGTGGTGATCGATATCGGCGTTCGCCGTTACGCGCGCGGATTCGACGTAGCCCATCGGCTCAACGTACTCGGCGGCGCGAACGCGGCGGCGCGCATCGCCCTGCTGGTGCGCGAAGCCGCCTTCGGCATGGCCATGGCGGAGCTGGTGGCACGCACGGGAATGGCCGCGGCCGCCATCGCTCAGGCCGCAGCCGTAGCAGGCGTGGTGGCGCTGCCGCTCGCATCGCCCTGGTTCGTCGACAGCGCGTGGTTCGAGGCCGCCCGCGGCCGAATGGAAAAAACCGTCGGCGCTTTCCACCTCGAGCATCCGCTGCTGGACGGCATGGCGCGCGCGGAGCTGCGCTCGAGCCTGGCCCCGGATATGCCGCCGTTCCTGCTGGACGCATTGCTGGCAGCTTCGAATTGCGTGGTGGCGGAAGGCGACATCGTGCGATTGCCCGGCCACGCGGTGGTGCTGCGTGAGGACGAGGGGCGGGCTCGCCAAGCCATCGAGCGCGCCTTTGAGCAGGCTGGGCTGGCCGTTCCCGCGGTCGCCGAAGTGCTTGCAAAGGCCGGTGTAGAAGCCGCGCGGGCGCGCACCTTGCTCGAAATCCTGATCCGCGAGAAACGTCTGATCCGCGTCAATCGGGAGCTGGTATTTCATCGCTCCGCGATGGAAAAGCTGCGCGGCATGCTTGCCCAACGGCGTTCCACGAGCTTTGGCGTACCGGATTTCAAACAGTGGACCGGCATCTCGCGCAAGTACGCGATCCCCCTGCTCGAATATCTGGACCGCACGCACGTCACCCGCCGCGAGGGCGACCAGCGGGTGATTCTGTAGCCGCAGTCACTTCCTCTCGTTGCCGCGGTACTCGAAGACTTGCTCGACCGGCGCCCCGAAAACCCGCGCGATGCGGAACGCCAGCAGCAGCGAAGGGAAATACTTGCCTGCCTCCAGCGCCATAATCGTGTGGCGCGTCACGCCCGCCTGTTTCGCCAGGTACTCCTGGGTCATCTCTCCTTGCTCGAAACGGAACCGGCGGATATGGTTCGCGATCTCCGGTTCCCGGCTAGGCATGCGGTCCGCCGCGGTAGAGCACGATGGTCGCCACGGCTTCCACGCCAAAAATGAGCGTCGTGGCCCACCAGAGAGTCTCCATAAGAGTCCACGCGGGCACGGTCAGTGTGGCGTTCCATCCCTTGACGAAATAGATCGCCATAATGAGGCCAACGAACGCGACCCACAGCGCGCCGAAACCCGCCCGGTTCGCCTTGCTTGCAATCTCCCGTTCCCGTTCGTCGAACTTTGTGCCTGTGAAATAGCGACGGCTGGAAGCCGGGATTGCGGTCAGCGCCAACAGCGCGAAGACCGCGGAAGTGGCCGGTCCGTGCCCCAGAAATGCGACCAAGGCGCCGTACGCGGCGATGGTCAGCGCCACCACTCCCAGCGTCCACCACGCCCACTTTTCCGAATCTGACATGTGAAACCTTCGATGTTAAATAAAAATGACTACAAGTAATGTATACATCACATAATGTAAATTGTAAAGAACTTTCATGAGTCATTTTGAAGACAATGACTCTCCCATCATGCTGTGATGTCTGGTTGAGTCGAGGAGCTTGAGTAAGGTGCTGGTGGGCCAGCATAGCAGTCGTTCGGACCGATCCGGCCCGCGCTACTTTTTCCCGGGCCGGATGTCGATCGCTCCGCCCTGCTGGCCGGTGCTGGCGGCGTTCGTGGGCGTGCCGGTCTGCCCGTTCGATCCAGTCGTTCCGCCCGTGCCGCCCGGTGCGTTGGTTACCATTTGTCCGCTGGATCCGCCTGGACCGGTTTGGGTCATCGTCCCCGCCTGGCTGGATGGCGTCATGCCTGGCGTTGGAGCCGCTGGCGTGCCCGCCTGGTTGCCAATCAGCATGTTGCGCGGGTCCTGTCGCGGGCGGTCTTTGCTGGGGTCGTACACGAACTCCCACTCCTTGTAATTGGTGCGGTCGTTATAGACCATCAGACCTTCGGCATCCATCTTGCTGGCCACGCCCGCCATGCCCCCACCGACCACCGTGCCCTGGCCTTGCGCATTCCCCGGAAAGCCCCCCGGCCGCGGCGTTCCCAGCAGACCGCCCAGCATATTCGCCGCCGCATTGTTCTGCCCCGGACCGTAACCCGGCCCGATCCCATTCGGCGTATTGGCCCCATTTGCCGCATTCGCGCTGCCGGCTCCCACTGCTGCATTCGCCGGCGTCGAGCTGCTCCCCACCGTTGGACCATAGCCGCCGACGGTTGACCCGCTGTCTCCCGTGTTGGCGGCGGGATTGCCGCCCGACGATCCAAACGGCGTGGGCATGCCTGGCGGCTGCCCAGGAAACTGCCCTGGAAATTGTCCCGGCGCACCCGGCATCCCCGGAACATTGGCTGCACCCTGCGCCGCGCCGAAGGGCGACATTGGACCGCCCGGCATTCCAGGAACACCCGCTGAACCCGGTGCGGCGCCGGAGGGCGATCCCGCGCCGCCCGGCGTGCCGGCACTTCCCTGCGCCGGCGTTCCGCCGGACCCGTTATCCGGCTGCGGCCCGTTGGTCTGATCGGCCGGCTGAATCGGCTGCCCATCCGGGCCGATTCCTCCGCCCGTGCCGCCTTCGCTCGGCCGCCGCCGGCTCAACGCGCTCGGCTGCGCCTGGCCGGGGGTGGCCACTTCCCCCAGCCCCAAGCGTGCACTGACGTTCTGCCCCAGCGTGGATTCCTCCGGCTTACCGCTGTCCTTCGGCTTGGTCAGCAGCGAATCGGTCAGCATGCCGCCCTGCATGTGGATGATGCGCCACTCGTCCTTCCCCGTCATGGGGTCCTTGTAACGATGGCGCAAGAAACGCATGTTGTTGAATCCCCGGTCGAGATCGTCCATGTCGGCCGGGAATCGCGTCCCTTTGTTGGCGCGCAGGAAAAGCTGAATGGCGCGCTTGAACTGCTCGCCGCGCTCCATCAGCAGTTGTTCCTTGGCGCGCTGCGACTGGATGGCCACGCGCGGAAGCTCCGCCCACAGCGTGATGCCGATCACCGCCGCCATCAGAAACACCAGCAGCAGAGCGAAGCCGCGCTCGCCCTCGTGGGGCAGGCGCCCCGCGCGACCCGGAAGCGGAAACTGGGCGGGCTTTGTATCAGGGCACGGCTTTAGTCGTGCCGCAACACGTCGGTATCCAAGGGCTTTAGCCACTGAGCCCTTTCTGAGTCCGCGGGGGCTGAAGCCCAAGCTCTTCGCCTGGTTTTTCGGCACGGCTAAAGCCAGTGCCCTGATACAAGGCCTCTGATAAAGCAAAGCCTCGTGTATCCCTGCACCCGGATTCATGCGAACTCACTGGCGATGGACACCTTCGCCACTCTCTCGTCGTGCACCCGCGCCGGCGCTTTCGCCTGCCAATCGCACCGGTTTGTGCGATCTTTTTCATACCTGCGCTTCCTCGGCCAGCGGCACCGTCTGCTGCCGCTTCGATTGCGCATCCTCGACCGTCGCCGAAGTCAGGCCGATGCTCACCAGTTTGTAGCTGCCGACAACCACGTCGCCCACCGCCCGAATGAGAATTTCCTCGCCGCTCATGAAAAACGCGGTGCGCTTGCCGTTCCGGCGAATCGTGGTGAGCCCATAATACTTGAAGGTGATTGGCGGCAGCGGCGGCGGACCCTGCGCCACCACCGGTTCCGTATGAAAGACGTCAGGCGGGCCGGGCAGCGGCTTCACCGGCTTGATGACCGGTTCCGGCCCAGCCGGCTTCGGCGGCGGCGCGGGGCCTGTCTGAAACAGGTTGCGCCCGCCGCCAGCCGGCGCCACCCTCTGCAATCTGGCCAGTAGGTCGAGCCGTATCCTGGGGTCCACCGTGTTGGGATCGATCTGCTCGTCCGGATTCTTGGAATGCAGCACCGGATGAAACTCCTCGCTGCGGTTGCGGTCCGCCGGCCGCGCGGGCCGCGCTGCCCCACGCGGCGATGGCGCGGCTGCCGGCGCGGCAACCGTGGGACGCGCCGGCGCGGCATCCGTCGCAGACTCTTCCGGAGCGTTCGCAGCCGTGCGTCCGCTGGGCGGCGGCGCGCCCTGCGGCGCCAGCACATTGGCGTAGAAGAAGTACCCCGCCAGCAGCCCCAGCGCTGCCAGCGCGGCCACTTTTCGCTTATCCTCCAGGCCGGTCTTCACTGCGCATCCTCCGGCGCGCCCCGCACAAACGTGTGGATTTTGAACTGCACGTCCATCACCGCGGCTTTCCCCGCTGGCGCAGCCGCCTGTATGCTTTCGATCATCAGAAACCGCGGCGATTTGTCGATCAGGTCCACCAGCCGCGTCAGGTTCTGGTACGAGCCCTCGAACGCCGCCTGAATGTTGACCATCTCGAGCGTGTCGCTGCCTTCGATGGCCTCATATTCGTTCGCAACCTGCCCCGTCTTGACGCCGGCCTCGGCCGCCATGCGGAACAGCTCTTCGTTCAGCGCCGATGACGCCTTGCGCCGGTCCACTACATACTCGGCCAGGAACCGGTCGCCGTCGTGGCGCGCTGCTTCCACTTTCTCAACCAGCTTCCGCGTGATGGCCACGCGCGCTTGTGCCGCCGCCAGTTGATCCCCGAGGCCGGCCGCCCGCCGCCGCAGATCGTCGGCCGATCCGCCGAACGGCCGGAATGCCATCACCGCCGCCGCCAGGTTGGCCGCCACCAGCACGCCGATCAAGGCGCGCACCGCGACGCGCGGCTGCTTGATTTTGGCCCAATCAAAGTTTCTGGTCATAGGGCACCGTGATGCGGCTGCGGTACTGCGGCTCGGCCTGCGTGGGCGGCAGCGTGCTGTGCTGGTACACGTAGCCGAAAATCGGCGACGCCTCGAGCGCCTTCAGCAAATCGTCAATCCCTTCCGGCTGGTCCGATGCCGCCGTCATATCCAGCATCACCTGGTTGCGCGAGTTGATGGTCGGATGCAGCGCCGTGATGCGGACGTTGTAGGGCGCCGTCTTCTCCAGGTCGGCGAACATGCGGCTCCAACTGATCGCCTTGTGATAAATCAGATCGTTGATAAAGACGCTGCGCTCCAGCACGCTCGCGTTCTCCGGCTGGCGCAACACCGTATCCATCCGCGTCTGCTCCGCCCGCACCACGCGCAGGCGGCTTTCCAGGCGGCTCACGTCGCCGCGCAGGCTCTCGAGCTGCGCCCGGTCGAGCAGCGTCAGGTACCCCAGCAGCGCCAACGTCACCAGCAGCGCCGCCGATACCAGCGCCGACGCCACCAATATCGGCCGGTCGCGCCGGAAGGGCTGGCTCGCCAGATTGATCGGAATCCTCATCTCAGTTGTTTCTCGCGATCGATCGCAAATAGCCCAACAGTCCTGCGTTCTCTTCCCCTGGCACGCCCAGGGGCGACCGCACCGTTTCCACCGCGACGCCTAGTTCGTCGGCGAAGCGCCGCCCGGCTTCATCCGTCTCCGCGCCGAAGCCGCACAGGTACAGTTTCTCCGCCTTGCCTCCCAAGTTGTCTTCCAGGTAGACAAAGGTGGGCGCCAGCACCGCGGTTACCTCGTCCAAATCGGAGATCGGCAGCTCCAGGCAGCGAACCAGCTTCGGCACGCCCGCCTGCCGCGCCACTACCGTGAGCACGCGCCCGGTGAGCTTCGCCAGCACGCTCAATCCGCCGTCCGGCGCCAGCTCAATCGCCGCCAACGAAGATGGGATCGCCAGCCCCGGATTCATGCCCGCCGCGCGAAATGGCGCTTCGTAGCGCGATATCACTTCGAGCGGCGCCATCGCCACCAGCACGTCCACCTTTTTCCCCGATGCGCCCGGTTCCGCCCAGAAACTCAGCGCCGCCGATTCGGCGTCGAACGGTACGCTCCGCTTGAGCCGGAAGCGGATCAGCGACGCCTGTTCTTTCGCGTCGCCGGGAAACGAATCGAAATCCAGCACCGCGATGCGCGTGCAGTAATCCGGCAGAATGAGAGCCACGTCGCGGCGCTTGCGGCCTGCCTCCATGCCGACCAGCGCTCGCACCGCGCGCGAGAATTCATCCGGATCGATCACGTTTTCCTGCACCGGCGATACCGCCAGCGCGCCCGGCTGGAGCGGCGCGAAACCGAGCTCGGTCCGCGCTCCCAGCCGCGCTCCGGCCAGGCCGGCTTCGGAAATCTCCACCGCCAGATCCGGCGGCGGATCCTGGATGTAAGCCTTGAGCCGGTCTAGGAACACGGCGAGCCTCCGCGCCTGGAATTCCGGTAACGCCGGCGATCTTGTCGCCGGTGCTTTGCCGGGATTCCCGGACCTTCGAGGCGGTTCGGCGACCCCGTCATGCCAGCGCCTTGACAGACGACAAAAACCGATCGACTGTCCCACCCAAGGGCGAAGAAATGTCGAGATGACTCTCGACACAGCAGACTTGACAGCCCGCGCCACGGCGGCATGGTTTTACGTCTCAATGAACGTCACCTTATTGATTTCCCGCAGCGTGGTCACTCCGGCCCGCATCTTCATCACCGCCGATTCGCGCAGGAACGTCATCCCATCCTCGCGCGCCGCCCGCTTGATCTCCGAGGTCGACCGCTTGTCGAGAATCATCTCGCGAATTTTTTCGCTCAAATCCAGCAGCTCGTGAATCGCCGACCGCCCGCGGAACCCGGTCCCGCCGCACTCGAAACACCCCGCTCCTTCGACAAACGGAAAATCGCGCCATTCGTCGGGGTTCAGGCCGCTTTCCACCAGCATCGACTCCGCATACCGAACCGGCTTCCGGCAGTGCTCGCAGATTACCCGCACCAGCCGCTGCGCCAGAATGCAATTGAGAGCGGAAACGAAGTTGTACGGCTCCACGCCCATGTTCAGAAAGCGCCCCAGCACGTCCAGCACGTTGTTGGCGTGCACGGTGGTGAACACCAGGTGGCCGGTCAGCGCCGAGTTGATGGCGATCTGCGCCGTCTCCTGGTCGCGGATTTCGCCCACCATGATCTTGTCCGGATCGTGGCGCAGAATCGACCGCAGTCCGCGCGCGAACGTCAGCCCTTTTTTCTCGTTGACCGGAATCTGCGTGATCCCCTTGATCTGGTATTCCACGGGGTCTTCGATGGTGATGATCTTGTCTTCGTCGTTCTTGATTTCGCTCAGCGCCGCATAGAGCGTGGTGGTCTTGCCCGAGCCGGTCGGCCCGGTCACCAGCACCATGCCGTACGGCTCCAGAATGTAGCGCCGGAATTTGGTGAGATCGGATTCGGAGAACCCCACTACGTCGAGCGATAGCTTGGAAAACTTCTCGCTCATCGATTCCTTGTCGAGCACGCGCAGCACCGCGTCCTCGCCGTGAATCGTGGGCATGATGGACACGCGGAAATCGATCAGCCGGTTCTTGTAGCGCACGCGGAAGCGCCCGTCCTGCGGGACGCGTTTCTCGGCGATATCCAGCTCGGACATCACCTTGATGCGCGAAATGATGGTCGACTGCCAGTCCTTGGCGATCGGCGGCATGGCGTAGTGCAGCACGCCGTCGATGCGGTACTTGATGGCCACTTCCTGGTCGCGCGATTCGATGTGGATATCGCTCGCCCGCCGCTCGAGCGCGTTGAAGATGGTGGTATCCACCAGCTTGATCACCGGCGCGATGTCGCTATCCACCGCGGTCAGCTTGTCGATCGAAAGCGTCTCGTCCTGGTCGCCATCCTCCGCCACCACGTCCAGCGTGAAGCCTTCCGTGACTTCTTCCAGCACCCGCTGCGATTGTTCGGTCTTCTTCAGCAGCTCGGCGATCTGCGAGAGCGTCGCCACCTTCACCCGCAGCCGCTTGTGCAGCAACCCGGTCAACTCGTCGATCAGGGTCAGGTTGCGCGGGTCGGCCAGCGCGATCTCGAGCGTTCCGTCGCGCGCCTGGATCGGCACGAAATTATAGCGGAACATCAGGTCCACCGGGATCGACCGGAACAGATCGTGGTCGATCGCGGTCTCGTGCAGATCCACATACTCGGAACGGTAGCGCGCCGCCATCGCCCGCGCCTGTTGCGCCTCCGCCAGCGGATCGATCAGCCGGATTCTGTCTATGCTCGCCATTCGCTTTAGCTCACCGGATCGTGTCCGCCAAGGAGAAGATCGGCAGATACAGCGCAATCAGTACGAACGCCACCACCGAGCCCATCACGATCATGATGGCCGGCTCGATCAGCGAAAGTGTCGCCGTCATGCGCGTATTCACGTCTTCCTCGAAAAACTCCGCCACGCTGTTCAGCATGGCCGGCAGCGCGCCGGTCGATTCCCCGACTTCGATCATATCGAGCGCCAGCGGCGGGAACATTTTCGAGGCGCGCAGCGAAGCCGAAAGCGGCTGCCCCTCGCGCACCATTCTGCCCGCCGTCTCAATCGCCTGTTTCATCACCGGCGTCGACAGCGAATCGGCCGCCGTCTCGAGCGATTGCACCAGCGGAATGCCGCCCGTCAGCAGCGTGCTCAGAATCCTCGAAAGCTGCGCCACCTGGTACTTCAGCCAGATTTCGCCCGCCACCGGCAGTTTCATCTTGATCCGGTCGATCCGGTTCCGCGCCGCCTCCTGCCGCGACCACCAGCGGAAGCCCGCGATCCCCAACACCAGCGCCCCGGCCAGCGCCAGGATGTAGTTGCGTGCCCCCGTGCCGATCGCGATCAGGAATACCGTCAGCGCGGGCAGTTGCGCGTGCATGCTGGTATAGAGCGTGGCAAACGTCGGCACCACGTAGGTCACCAGGAACACCATCAGAATGATCACCAGCACGATCAGCACGCTCGGGTACAGCAGCGATACCATCACCTTCTTCTTCACCGCCAGCGAGATCTTCTGGTAGGCGATATACCGGTCCAGCACTTCCGTCAGGCTGCCGCTCTTCTCCCCGGCCATTACCGAAGTCACATAGATCTTCGGAAATATCCCCTGCTGCCGGAAGGCTTCCGAAAGCAGCGTACCCGAGTGCACTTCATCGCGCACCGCCTTGATGTAGGGGCCCAGCTTGGGATCGGTCAGCCGCTCGGCCAGCAGATCGAGCCCCTTCAGAATCGGCAGGCCGGCGCGGATCAGCGTCACGAACTGCTGGTTGAAGATCAGGAACTTCTCCAGGTTGACTTTCTTCTTCCGCCCGAAGCCGCCTCCCCCGCTGCGCGTCTTCACCGAATACACCAGAAAGCCCTGCGATGTGTAGCGGTCGCGCAGCTCTTTTTCCGAACCGGCGCTCGCCACCTGCTGGTGGATCTCGCCGCGCCCATCGGCATACTTGGTGACGAATTCGGCCATCGCCTATTGGTCCCCCTCGGTCAACTGCGCACCCGGCGGCAACTGAAATTGGAACAGCCCGGCGCCCAGCGGCGGGTCCACCTTCTCCTGGTCGAAGTGGAAATCCAGCACCGCCTGGTCGTAGCTGGTCACTTTGACCTCCGCGATCCGCCCATCCTGCGCCACCACGAATTCCACCGCCCGGTACGGTAGATCGTCGGTTTTCGGTTCGGCCGTGATGCGCCAGGTCCCGCCCGTTTGCGTCCCCTGCAGATTGCCAAACTCCCTTTCGAAATGCAGCTTACCCAACAGGAAGGCCAGCGGCGCGCGCATATCGTCGGTTTCCTTCAGCTTCATCCGCTGCGCCCGGTTATCGGCCGGCGTGTACAGGTAAAGATACTTGCCGTCGCAGACAAAGAGCTTGCCTTTGGGATCGGTATAATCCCACCGCATCTTGCCCGGCTTGCGCAACTGAAGCCGTCCTCCCTCCGCCCGATGCGGTTCGCCTTGGCGCGTATATCGTTCCTGGAAAAGGACTTCGAGCGTCTTCGCGTGGTTATACCGGGCCTCCACGGTGGCCAGCACATGGCCCAACTGCGGATCGGCGGCAAAAGCCGACACCGCCAGCAGTCCCGTCCATAGGCGAGCTACGCTCACAAAAAGCCTGACGAGCACCCGGGCGGAAGCGTGCAGGCCAAGTCGAGGCTTTCCCCAGCCTCAACTCTGGGGCGGATTGGCAACCTGCCCACCACGTCCCCGGATTCCGAGGGAGCCGCCGAATATGGTCGGATAGAAGGTCACTGAGCCAGACGGCGCAGCAGTTCGGGATGTTGCTCCACAAACTCGTCAACCGCCGTGAGAAACGGCGATGATGGGGCCGGGTTCTTTCGCTTGAGGAACTCGACGGACAGTCTGACGGACTCCTGTTCCGCTGGGGTCAATAAGCGGATCGCTTCCGCGAGGTTCTCGACAGCCATAGTCGCCTTCCACTTGCAAGTATACCCGACTGACCGCCGGCATTGCCCACAAACTCTGAGCGACCCATTCGATTGTCATTCCACAAACGAACCCATGACCGCGGATCGAGGCGGCTGCCCGCTGAGACAGCTACCATCGGCACTGCTGAATTTGAGTCGCAATTCGGTGTACAATTACTAACGCCGCAGTAACACTTGGTGGCTCCCGATGCGGTCTTTTTTGGGGTGGTGCGATGGAAAAACCGGCGCAAAACATTCAAGACAGTTTTCTCAACAACGCGCGCAAGGACAAAATCGTCCTCACGATATACCTGATGAGTGGCGTTAAGCTCTCCGGCCGAATCAAGAGTTTCGACAAGTACTCTTTGGTGCTGGAGACCAACAATCAGGAGCAGTTGATTTTTAAGCACGCAGTCTCCACGGTGGTGCTGCAAAAGCCTCTCCACTCCTTCAGCGGCAGCTCGCAAGCCACTGTTTCGAGCGGAACCGGCACTGGCAATCCGAGTGCGCCGGTGCCCGCCGAATCGGAGGCATAAGAAACGCCGGCAACCAGGCCCTCCCGCGAGCGCGCCATCCTGGTGGGGCTGGAGTGGAAGTCGCGCGCCGCCTCCGCGCGTTGGGGCCCGGCAGGCAGCGAAGAGTCGCTCGACGAGCTGGCGGAACTCGCGCTCAGCGCCGGCGCCACGGTCGTGGAGCGCGTGCTGCAATCGCGCGACGCGCCGGAAGCCGCCACTTTCATCGGGCCCGGCAAGGCCGCCGAGTTGGCCGCCACGGTCGCCGCCGGAGCGGCCGACGTCGTCATCTTCGATCGCGAACTCACTCCCACCCAGCAGCGCAACCTCGAAAAATCGATTGGCGCCCGGGTGATCGACCGCACTCAATTGATCCTCGACATCTTCGCCGCCCGCGCCCGCACCCGCGAAGGGCGCCTCCAGGTGGAACTGGCGCAACTCAATTACCTGCTGCCCCGCCTGTCCGGGCGCGGCGTCGAAATGTCCCGGCTGGGCGGCGGCATCGGCACCCGCGGGCCGGGGGAGACCCAACTCGAGACCGACCGCCGCCGCATCGCGAAGCGGCTACAGAAGATCAAGCTCGAACTGGAGAGCGTACGCACAGGCCGCGCCGTAAACCGGCGGCGCCGCGGCGCCGTTCCGCTGGCCACGCTGGCGCTGGCGGGCTATACCAACGCCGGAAAATCCACTCTCTTCAACCGGCTCACCCAAGCGGCCGTCCTCGCCGACGCCCGCCTGTTCGCCACCCTCGACCCCACCGTCCGTCCGCTGCTGCTGCCTTCGCGCCGCCGCGTCCTGGTCAGTGACACCGTGGGCTTTATCCGCAACCTGCCCACCACGCTGGTGAAGGCTTTTCGCGCCACGCTCGAGGAAATTCAGGAGGCCGCACTGGTGCTGCACGTGGTCGATATGGCTTCGCCTTCCGCCACGGAACAGGCCGCCCGCGTGGGCGAAGTGCTGGATGAAATTGGCGCCGCTCACGTCCCGCGCATTCTGGTATTGAACAAAATGGACCGTGCCGGCGCCGCGGCCGAGCCGCTGGTGCGCCGCCTTTCGGCCACCGCTCCCGGCCAGACCGGCGGCGCAATCGCCATCTCCGCTCTCACCGGAGAGGGCATCGACCGCCTGTTGGATTCGATTGACGCGGCACTCCCGGTGGATCTCACGTTGGCGGTGACTCTGCGCATTCCCGCGGCCGATGGCGCCACCCTCGCGCTACTCCACCAGTTTGGAAGGGTGATTAAGACCCGTTACTCCGGTAGCCACTGCGTGGTCGAGGCAACCATCCCCGAATCGCTCGCACGCCGCCTGCGTCGCGACGGCAAATTGGCGTGACGGAAGGGGTTACGCACCCTCCCCCAATTGAGGGGAAGCACCGTAACAGAATCCACAGCCTCTGTGGAAAACACTGTGGGAAAGCCTCCCGCTACGAGCATTAAACTACGATTAAAAAAGCACTTATCACGTTTTGCCGCAAGCGGCAGCATATTTCACTAAACGCTTTGGAATAAATCGCTTGACACCGGGCACCGAGACCACCAAGTGTATTACACATCGGTTAACACCAGTAGCCGGTGGGTAGCGGCGGATTTCCACACGGCGACTCAGGTGAATACCCTATGCCAATCAGGCCGCAGCGAAGCAAAATGGTTTGATACACTTGTACCTTGATGGCGGTGTAGCTCAGCTGGCTAGAGCGACGGTCTCATAATCCGTAGGTCGGGCGTTCGAGTCGCCCCGCCGCCACCATTCCCTGCAATAACTTGCGAACCATCCCCCTGCCTGCGCGGCAGCACTCAAAGCGGATATAGCGGTCTTCTGCTAGATAGGTTATGGATTCCGGTCTCCGCCGCGCCTGGACTCAGATCGTCACAGGCGGAGATTACGGCGACGCGCTCGCAGTCGCTGATGGCGAGAAGTTGGTGGCGCTGCTGTTCGTCTGCCAAGAGCTTTCTGCCGGCACAATCGGAGATCGAGGAAGGACAGCAGGGCGTTGCCGAGGGATATAATCGGAGCTTCATGCAGCCTGGCCAAGTCCGCCCTTTGGCGTCGCACTATCGCTGGTATATCTGCGCGCTACTCTTCTTCTCCACGGTGATTGCTTATGTCGACCGTGGCGTGCTCGGATATCTGAAGGACACGCTCCAGCATTATATCGGCTGGAACGCCATCCAGTATTCGAACGTTCTGGTCGCGTTCCAAATCGCTTATGCAATCGGACTGGTGGGCGCGGGGTGGTTCACCGACTGGCTGGGCACCCGCAAAGGACTCGCCATCGCCATCGTGTTGTGGAGCGTCGCCGCCATGTCGCCGGGCGCCGCCAGTTCGGTCCTGACGTTCGGCATCGCGATGTTCTTTCTCGGTCTGGGAGAAGCCGCCAACTTTCCCGCCTGTATCAAGACCGTCGCGGAGTGGTTTCCCAAGGGCGAGCGGGCGCTGGCGACTGGTGTTTTCAATTCCGGCGCCAACCTGGGGACCTTGGCGGTCCCGCTGCTGGTGCCGCTGCTGGTGGCTGCGTTCACTTGGCGCGGCGCCTTCGTCGTCGCCGGCGCAACCGGTTTTGTCTGGCTGGTGTTCTGGTTGCTGATGTATGCCAGGCCGGAGGATCACGCTTCGGTTTCCGCCGCCGAGCTGGCGCACATTCAGAGCGATCCCGGGGAACGCGTGGAGAAGGTCGCCTGGGTCCGCCTCCTGCCCTGCAAGGAAACCTGGGTGTTCGCCATCGCCAAATTCCTCAGCGATCCCATCTGGTGGTTCTACATTTTCTGGCTGCCCGGTTTCTTGCAGGAGACATTCCACTTGGATCTTCACTCCAACCGTTGGCCGGTGGCGTTGGCCTTTGGCCTGGCCTCCATCGGCAGCGTAGGCGGCGGCTACCTCTCCGGCGCCATGATGAAGGGCGGCAGAAGCCTGAACGTCGCGCGCAAGAGCGCCCTGCTGGTGTGCGCGGTGGCCGTTCTGCCCGTGCTCTACGCTCCTTTTGCCAAGAACCTGTGGGTCGTGGTGGGTCTGACGGGGCTGGCCATGGCGGCACATCAGGGGTGGTCCGCCAATCTGTTCACGGTGGTGTCGGACCTGTTTCCCAAGGCCGCCGTGGCGAGCGTGGTGGGGATTGGCGGAATGGTCGGCGCAATCGGCGGCGCCTTGTTCCAGAAGTTCACCGGCTATATGGTGGAGTGGACCCACAGCTATATTCCGGTGTTCGCGGTTTGCGGGTCGTCCTACTTCGTGGCCCTCATCATCGTGCACCTGATGACGCCCCGCTACACTCCGGCCAAGTTCGATTGACGCGAGCCCGGAACTGCGACGTGGCGCGGCTTGCCCGTGCACCATCCGGGACTGTCAGTCTGCGGAGCCGAGAGTAGAGTCATCTCGGCTTTTCTTGCCGATGACGTGGCGCGGCTTGCCCGTGCACCATCCGGGACTGTCAAGTCTGCAGAGCCGAGACTCATCTCGGCTTTTCTTGCCGTTGCGGTAAGCGAACGGCATCGGCTTCAACCACCGCTCTTTTTTTCCTTGCGATTCCGCGCACGGATGCGCCATATTGGGAGTGGCGTCAGAGCAAAAGCCGTGTAGAGCGTATCCGAACGAGCGACATCGAAGCTGGTAAGCGCGCGCTCGGCCTGCGCAGACGGCGCGCCGGTGACTTCGATGGCGGAGAATCTGCTGTTCTTTACCGAGCTGATGGGCATGCCGGTGCTCGACCTGCAGGGCCACCGCATCGGGCGCGTCAAGGATGCCGCGCTGGTTCCCCGCGATCACGCCTCCCGCATCGACCGTTATCTGGTGGGCGGAGGCGACGCATGGCTGACCGTGCGCTATGACCAGATCGCCGAGATCGGCCGCGACACGGGAATCCGCCTTAGCGACGAACAGCTCGTACCCTATCACGAAGACGATTGCATCCTGCGCATCGCCCGCGACCTGCTGGACCAGCAGATCATCGACGTGACCGGCCGCAAGGTGGTGCGGGTGACCGATCTCACCATGGAGCTCCGCCAGGAGGGCGGACGCACCACGCTCCACGTGGTGGAAGTGGACGTGGGGCTGCGCAGCATGGTGCGGCGTCTGCTGCAAGGCGGAATGCCCCGAGGCTGGATCCGGCGCCTGCAAGAGCCCATTCCGCCGAACTCGATCCGCTGGGAGCTTTGCAACGTGGTGGAATCCGATCCGCTGCGGCGGCTGCGGCTCGCCATCAGTTATGAAAAGCTGGAGGGACTCCACCCGGCGGATCTGGCCGACATCGTCGAAGATCTGAGCCCGGCCGAGCGCGAGGCGATTTTCGAAACCATCGACAGCGAGGTCGCCGCCGACGCGCTTTCCGAGATCGATCCCAAAATGCAGGCCGCCATTCTGGAATCGCTCGAACCGGAAAAGGCCGCCGATATCGTCGAGGAGATGGCGCCCGACGAAGCCGCCGACGCCCTTTCCGAGCTGCAGGACGAAACCAGCGAAGAGATTCTGGGCGAAATGGAGGCCGAGCCCAAAACCGAGGTCGAGGAACTGCTGGAGTTCGAGGAAGACACCGCCGGCGGCATGATGAACACCGAATACGTGGCGCTTTCCGAAGCGGCTACCGTTGCCGACGCGCTGGTGGCGCTGCGTGCCAACGAGGATCTGCTGGAGCAGCTCAATACGATTTTTCTGGTGGACGAGCGGGAAAAGCTGGTGGCCGCCATCCCGCTGGCGCGGTTGTTTGTGGCCTCCGCCGGCTCGCGGTTGAAGGAACTGGCCAGCGATCCGCTGATTCAGGCGGCGGTCGACGATTCGCAGGACCGAGTCACCGAACAGTTCGACAAGTACAACATTCTCACCTTGCCCGTGGTGGATGAGGAAGGCAAGCTAACCGGCGTGATCACCGCCGACGACATCATTTCCGTGCTGAGGCAGAAATAGGGATGGGACGACTCTTCAGCCGGTACCGCAACCACCTTCTGGTATTCTTCGCCGTCATCGGGCCGGGGTTCATCACGGCCATGGTGGACAACGATTCCGGCGGCATTTATACTTACTCCGCCGCCGGCGCCCGTTGGGGCTACCTGCCGCTGTGGACGCTGCTGCCCATCACGCTGGTGTTGATCATCACCCAGGAAATGTGCTCGCGGATGGGCGCCGTGACGGGCAAGGGCCTGTCGGATCTGATCCGCGAGGAATTCGGCCTGCGGGTTACCTTCATCATGATGGCCTTGCTGGTGGTGACCAACTTCACCAACGTGGTGGCGGAATTCGCCGGCGTCGCCAGCTCGCTTGAGTTATTCCACATCAGCCGCTATATCTCCGTGCCGCTTTCCGCCGTGGCTGTATGGTTTCTGGTGGTGAAGGGCAATTACCGCAGCGTGGAGAAGATATTCCTGTTCGCCTGCGTTCTCTACGGGTCGTACATCATTTCCGGCATTCTGGTGAAACCGGACTGGAAGGAAGCCGCGATCTACAGCGTCAAGCCCGTGCTCATGCTGGACCGCGATTACATCTACATGCTGATCGGCATGGTGGGCACCACCATCGCGCCGTGGATGCAGTTTTACCTGCAATCGGCGGTGGTCGAAAAAGGCATCACCGCCAAGGAGTACGCCGCGTCGCGCGTGGAGGTGATCGTCGGCTGCATCATGACCGACGTGATTGCGTTCTTCATCATCGTGGCCTGCGCGGGAGCCATTTACAGCGTGGCGCCGAAGGACATTCAGGATGCCGGCGAGGCCGCGCTCGGCCTCAAGCCGTTCGGCCAGTACGCGTTTCTGCTGTTCAGCGCCGGCCTGTTCAACGCCTCGATTTTTTCCGCCTCCATCCTGCCGCTTTCCACCGCCTATTCGGTCTGCGAAGGGCTGGGTTTCGAAACCGGCGTCGATAAGAAGCTGCGCGAAGCGCCGATCTTCTACCTGCTTTATACGCTGCTGATCGTCTTCGGCGCCGGCGTGGTTCTGCTGCCGCACTTTCAACTGGTGCAGATGATCCTGCTTTCGCAAGTGCTGAACGGCGTGCTGCTGCCCTTCGTGCTGATTCCGATGATCCTGCTGATCAATCGCAAGGACCTGATGGGAGAATGGGTCAACCCCCGCTGGTTCAACCTGGTCACCTGGATCACGGTAGCCTTCATGATCGGCATCACGCTCGCGCTGGTCGGCGACACCATCAAGCAATTGTGGCACCCCTAGATGTAGTGCTCTAGGAGCACGACGCGCATCCGAACGGAGCCGCGACCATAGGGAGCGGTCCCGTCGATTGAACCGAATCTGCCGGTCGAGGACCTAGTATCGCGCGGTGAAGTGGGGCAGGCGCTTTCGCCTGCCAACCTGTGTGTTCTAGCCGCCGGAGCTGCTCGACGCACTACGCTAAGCCGCCCTTTTGAGCCTGCCGTTTGCCGCTGCACTACACTGAATAGAATGGCGTCGACCCGCGAACACCTGCATCCGCTGCTCACTATACATCGCGATATCCAATCGGTGCTGCGGCGCGATCCCGCGGCGCGGAACGCGCTCGAGGTCCTGCTGTGCTATTCCGGCCTGCACGCCATCTGGATGTACCGCTTCACGCACTGGCTATGGCGGCACCGGTTTCGCCTCTTGGCGCGCGTGCTCTCCCAACTGGCGCGAGGCTTCACCGGAATCGAAATTCACCCCGGCGCCAAGATCGGTCCCGGTTTCTTCATCGACCACGGCATGGGGGTGGTGATCGGCGAGACGGCCGAAGTGGGCGCGGACGTCACCATTTACCACGGCGTCACCTTGGGCGGCACCAGCCTGAGCCATGGCAAGCGGCACCCGACGCTGGGCGACCGGGTGGTGGTGGGCGCCGGCGCCAAGCTGCTGGGCGACATCGAAATCGGCGACGATTGCCGCATCGGAGCCAATTCGGTGCTGGTGAAATCGGTGCCGGCCAACTCTGTGGTGGTCGGCGTCCCGGGGCGGCCGGTGACCCGCTCCAGGGCGCACGCGCCAGAGGACGATCCCGACTTGCAGCACACCTATCTGCCGGACGCCATCGGCGCCATGCTGACCACGCTGATGGCGCGCGTCGACCGGCTGGAGAAACCTTCCGCGGCTGAAGAGCCGCCGCCGCGCACGCCAGCCCCGGATGCGGAAGGCATCTGGCACGACGAAGATTTTCAAATCTGAGCGCGCTGCGCTACTTGGACTTAGATACGACGAAGGATACCCGCACGGGCTTGGCCTGGGGCGCGACCTTGGCCACCTTGCAGAGCAGTTCGAGCGATGCCGCCGGCACAATCGCCCGCGCCAGCGCGCCGGTGAGCACGGCGACTTCGGGCGACGGCAGAAAGATCTCCAGCACGCGGATCCTTTCGCCGCCGGTGTGATAGAGGACCAGCAGTTCCTCGTCTTCCTTGAGCGCCCGCTGCATGAGGGCAAGCTGCGCGAGAATCACCGGCCCGGCGGCTCCTCCCGGAGCGGCCGCGCCCGCGGCCGCGGGCGGGTCCTTGGTGGCCGACAGAATCGCCTGCTGCGCCAGTTGCTTGGTGAGATCCGCGAAAGCCATTCCAGCCCGATGCTAACACGTCCGCGTTTGATTTAGAGTGGAGGGAATGAGAAGTTTTGATAGCCTGTCGCAACGCGAGGTGCTGGCCCTGGCCATCTCGCTGGAAGAAGAGGACGAGCGCATCTACGCGGATTTCGCCGACGGCCTGCGCGAGGACTTCCCGGCCACGGCGGCCGTCTTCGCCGGCATGCGCGAAGAGGAATCCGGCCATCGGCGGCGCTTGATTGAATTGTCGCAAGCCAAATTCGGCGATCATATCCCGCTGATCCGCCGCCAAGACGTGCGGGGCTTCGTCGATCGCAAGCCGGTCTGGCTGTTCCGCCCGCTGCGTCTCGAGACGGTGCGCGGCACGGCCGAATCGATGGAAGTCGAGACCCGCCGTTTCTACGAGCGCGCCTCCGCGCGAAGCCAGGATGCCAGTATTCGCCAGCTTCTGGACGATCTGGCCCAGGAGGAGCGGGGGCACGAACAGCGCGCCGAGGAGCTCACCGAAGACAAGCTGCGGCCCTCCGCCAAGGAGCAGGAAGACGCCGCCAACCGCCGCCTGTTCGTGTTGCAGATCGTGCAACCGGGCCTGGCCGGATTGATGGATGGATCGGTTTCCACGCTGGCTCCGGTGTTCGCCGCCGCTTTCGCCACCCACCGGCCGTGGGACGCGTTTCTGGTCGGCTTGGCGGCTTCCATCGGCGCCGGCATCAGCATGGGGTTCGCCGAAGCGCTTTCCGACGATGGCAGCCTCACCGGCCGCGGCCATCCCTGGATGCGCGGCCTGGTCTGCGGCCTGATGACGGCGCTTGGCGGCATCGGCCACACGCTGCCGTTTATGATCCCCAGCTTCCGCGCCGCGCTCACCGCCGCCATCGCGGTGGTAGTGGTCGAACTGGGCCTCATCACCTGGATCCGCAATCGCTATATGGAAACCCCGCCGCTCTCCGCCGCCTTGCAGGTCGGCCTCGGTGGCGCGCTGGTCTTCGCCACCGGCATCCTCATCGGCAGTTCGTAAGCCTGAATTCCGAAGTTGGACGCGTCGTATTCAGGGGTCGGCTAAGCCGTGCCGCCGACGCGCATTCTGAGGGCCACTGTCTGCTGCCCAGGGGCTAAAAGCCCATCGGCAACATCGCGTTGCGGCGCGGCTGAAGCCGTGCCCCCGAGTTTCTACATTTCCGAGCGCTTGGGGATATGATTTAGCTTTGTATCAGGGCACGGCTTGAGCCGTGCCGCAGAGTCACAGTAACGGATCGGGCTGACTTCGGAATCCAGAATAAGCCGCGGGGCAGGCGCGTCCAAGAAAAACTATCCCAGAACACTGAAGATCTCGCGGTAGAACTCGGGGTGAGCGCGCCAGGATTGGGCGGTGACCAGATTGCCGTCGCGAACCGCCGGCAGGGAGCTGTAGACGCCGCCACTGCGCTCCACTTCAATCCGCACGTTGGCGTGGCAGGTGACCGTGCGGCCCTTGGTCAACCCGACCGCGGCCAGCACCTGAATGCCATGGCCGACGGCGCAGATGCATTTACCCTGCGCGGCGAAATCGCGCACCAGTTCGAGCACGTCGGGATCGTTGCGCAGATACTCCGGAGCGCGTCCGCCCGGGAACAGCAGCGCGGCGAATTCGTGGGCCGCCACGGCCGCAATCACCACGTCGGCATCCAGGCGCGGCCCCGGGCGTTCGACGTAGGTTTCCCAGCCGGGTTCGGCATCGAAGAAGACCAGGTGCAAAGGTCTGCGCGAGGGCGCCGCCACCACCGGCTCCCAGCGGGATTCCTGGAAACGGTGGTAGGCATAGAGGGCTTCATAGCCGTCTCCGCCATCGCCGGTGACAATCAGAACCTTTTTACTCATCGGAGGCTCCGCTCCCGCCAGCATAGCAGCCCTGGAGCGGTGCGGCGCGTTCCTGATCGCCCGTTCCCAAAAACGAACAGCAGGGCGCAGGGCCGCGGGCCGCCCGCATCCGCAAGCAGCCCACTGCGTCTCCAGCCGCGCCGCCAGAAAAGACGGCGTTTAGCGGCACCGCCGGCAACCCAATCCACTTCGCCAGCGGCCCGCCTGGCGTGGCATCCTGCTTGCACAGAGCGTCTACCATGTTGCGAGATCTGCATCAATCTCTCCGCGCGCTGCGCCGTGTTCCCAGTCTGACCGCGGTTTCGATTCTCACGGTTGCACTGGGCGTCGGCGCCGGCGTCAGCCTGTTCAGTGTCGTGAAGGCGGTGTTACTGAACCCGCTGCCGTACCCGCAGGCAGACCGCCTGGCGTGGATTGCGGAACGGGGCGGTGACGGCTCCGCCTGGCCGGTGGCGTATCCGAACTTCGACGACTGGAACAAGCAGAACCGCAGCTTCAGCGCCCTGGCGGCTTTCGGATTGGGCGATGTGGACACCGGCGGCGACCGGCCGCAGCACACCTTCGCAGCCTCGGTGACACCCGGCTTCTTTGACGTGTTGGGTGTTCAACCGGCGCTGGGGCGCGCCTTCCTGCCGAGCGAACAGATCGCCGGCGCTCCGCTGCGAGTCATCCTCGGCTACGGCTTGTGGCAGCGGGCTTACGGTAGCGATCCAAAGATCATCGGCCGCGCACTTCGCATCAGCGGATTCCCCGTGACCGTGATCGGCGTGATGCCGCGTGGCTTCAGTTACCCGCCCAAGAGCGAGATCTGGCTGTCCGTGACTGCCGCGGGCTACGATACGCCCAGCCGCACGGCTCACAACTTCCGCGTGATTGGGAAGCTGCGGCCAGGCGTGACCTTCGCCCAGGCCCAGAGCGACGTAGGAGCGATTCAGCATCGCCTTTATCTCCAGGAGCCCGGCGCGTTCATGAGCAAGGACGCCTCGGTTGTTTCTCTCAACTCGCATATCGTCGGCAAGGTGCGGCCGGCGCTGCTGGTGCTGTTCGGCGCGGTCGGTTTCCTGTTGTTGATCGTGTGTGTGAATGTGGCCAACCTGCTGCTGGTGCGGGTGACCGCTCGGGCCCGCGAGCTGGCGGTGCGGCGCGCCTTGGGCGCGGGCCACGCGCGCTTGTTCGGTCAGATGTTGACGGAAAGCTTGCTGCTGGCCCTCGCCGGCGGCGCCGGTGGCCTGCTGCTGGCGCTATGGTCCATGGACCTGCTGAAGGCTCTGCTGCCCGCCGAAGTGCCGCGCGCCGCGGATATTCGGGTCGACACGGGAGTCATGCTCTTCGCGCTGGCCATCACGGCCGCCGCCGGCGTACTCTTCGGGCTGCTCCCCGCTTGGCGCGCCGCCCGCATGAATATGAACGAAGCCATCAAAGGAGGCTCCCGCACTTACACGGCGGGCCGGCGGGCGCACCGGACTCAATCGGCGCTGGTGGTTTCCGAGGTGTGCCTGTCGCTGGTCCTGCTGGCCGGCGCCGGCCTGCTGGTCAACAGCTTCCTGCGGCTGCGCGCCGTCAATCCCGGCTTTCAAGCCGATCACGTGCTGACCGCGACGCTCACGTTCGCTTCCACGGGTGACGATAAGGATGTGCCGCGACTGCGCGCGGAGCACGCCAACCTGCTCGAGCGCGTGCGGGCCATCCCCGGCGTCGAGGCTGCCGGCACTACCGACACTCCTCCCCTGGGCGACTGCTGTAGCGATGGTTCCTTCAAGGTGGAGGGACGCAAGCTTCCCGATGACGCGGACGCGGTCTACACCGTCATCAGTTCCGGCTATCTTCGCGCCCTGCGCATTCCACTCGTGAGCGGCCGCGATTTCACCGGCGCCGATACCGCGTCAAGCGGCGGCGTCGCCATCGTCAGCTCCGAAATGGCGCGCCGTTACTGGCCTGGCCGCAGCCCGCTGGGCGACCGCATCCAATTCGACAGCATGTATGGAAGTGGCGCGCCCTGGTTGACCGTGGTGGGCATCGCGGCGGATGTGCGGCAGAGCAGCCTCGCCGAGCCGGCCATGGCGCAGGCCTACGTCTGTTACACACAAGCTAACCGCCTGGCGCAACCGGCGCTGATGATTCGCACGCCGCTCGCTCCCGCCAGCCTGTCGAGCGCGGTCCGTGCGGCGGTCGCCGTTGTGGACCACGAAATCGCGGTGGAGTTCAAGACCATGGATGCGCAGATGGCCGAATCCGTGGCACGGCAGCGATTTCAGATGCAGGTGCTGGGCGGGTTCGCCGCGCTGGCGCTGCTGCTGGCGGCGGTGGGCCTCTATGGCGTGCTTTCGTACCTGGTCGCCGCGGGCCGCGGGGAAATCGGCATTCGTATGGCTCTAGGCGCGCAGCCGGCGAGCGTATTCCGCATGATCGCCGGCCGCGCGCTGCGCTTGTCCGCCATCGGCGCCGCGCTCGGGCTCGCCGGGTGCGTGGCGATGCGCCCCATTGTCGCCGCGCTTCTGTTCGGCGTCGGCCCCAGCGACCCCGTTACGCTGGCCACGGCAACGCTGGCACTGCTCGCGGTCGCCTTCGCCGCCAGCGCTTTCCCGGCTCTGCGCGCCATGCGCACCGATCCCGTCTCCGCTCTGCGCGAGGAGTAGTTTGGCAGAGCACGCTTTAGACGCTGCTCGAAAAAGTCCGAAAGAACTTTTTTGGGCCACGGATGAACACGGATGAACACGGATAAACCAGTTTCTTTTCAATCTGTGTTCATCTGTGTTTATCCGTGGCGATGACGCTCTTGGTGTATTTTCAGCAAGCTCTTTAGCTTGCCACGCCCGCTTGCGGGTACACTGCTAAAATCAGGTATCGGAACCACGGCCATAGTCTCCGTGCTGGCGGTAGCCGCTCTGCTGTTGCTATGGGCGGCGGTGGCGCGGCGCCGTTAAACCAGCCCGGAATGGAGACACCCTGCACCTCGCACAAATTCAGTATGCGTTGATCAACGTCCTGCTGCTGTGGATGCTCACCGCGCCGCACGAGTTTGCGCACGCCTGGGTCGCCACGCGCTTGGGTGACGATACGCCGCGCAACGATGGGCGCGTCACGCTCAATCCGCTGGCCCACGTGGATTGGATCGGCACCGCCCTGCTGCCGTTCGTGACTTCGCTGATGGGCGGCGGCTTCCTCGGCTGGGGCCGGCCGGTTTCCACCAATCCGGCGAAACTTCGCGGTGGACTGAACGGCTTGGCGCTGGTGGCGCTCGCGGGGCCTGCCAGCAACATCGTGATGGCGGTCCTGCTGGCCGCAATTTCGATCGCCACGATCCACGCCGCGCCCGGCTTCTCCGGATTCGCCCAACGCGGAGTGCTGCTGAGCATCTACCTGGCGCTGTTTAATCTGCTGCCGGTGCCGCCGCTCGATGGCTCCAAGCTGCTGCTGGCCGCGCGCATCCCGATCGCCATTTACCTTGAGCTGGCGCGCGCCGGCTTCCTGGTGCTGGTGGTGCTGATGGTGGCCACGTCCCTGGGCAGGTATCTGGTGCTGTGGTCGGACCTGGCCGCGGAGGCGATCTTCCGCGCGCTAGCCGTCGTCTTCTAGCGTAGTGCGTCACGGATTCCGACAGTCATCGCGCGAGAAGTGGGGCAGGCGCTTCCGCCTGCCAACCAGTGACGCCCTGCACCAGCTCCGCCGTCCGCCGCGCCTCGCTATCAACGTGACGACCTTCCTTACGCGCCTAACCTTGGACTACTGTTGGGCGCCGTTCCACTTTGGTATTCTGAGGCGGTCAGGCGGCGCTGATCATGACGATTTCCGGTGAAACGATGGGAGAACGCCTGACACCATCGACCCGCGAAATCCTGCGGCAAATTCTGGAGGTGCAGCCGGCGCTGCACGGAGCGGGCTCGCTCTCCGCCGACGCTCTTTCGGCAATCGCGGCGCATGTGAGCGCGCGTCCGATCCGCAATTCCGCGGAAACCGGTTGCGGAGCCACCACCTTGCTGCTCTCTCACCTCAGCCAGCGCCATACCGTGTTCGCACTCGATATCGGCAACAGCGTTTCGCGCGTGCGCGGATCGGCCATGCTCCGGCCTGGGGTGGTCACATTCGTCGAAGGCCCGTCCCAACTCACCCTGCCCCAGCATCGCTTCGCCGAAAAACTGCAATTGGCGCTGATCGATGGTCCCCACGCTTACCCGTTCCCGGACCTCGAGTATTACTCTCTCTATCCTCATCTCGAAACGGGAGCGCTGCTGATCCTCGACGATATCCAGATTCGGAGCATTCACAACCTCTTCGAGTTTCTGCGTTCGGACTCCATGTTTCGGCTCGAAGAGGTGGTTCGCACAACCGCGTTCTTCACCCGGACCGAGGCTCCCACGTTCGATCCGACGGGGGACGGCTGGCAGCAGCAGCGGTATAACGCGCGCACGCTCACGCGGCACGACTGGAGATCGAAATTGAAGAGCGTGCTCCCCGGTTCGACCATGAGGCGTATCGAATCCTTCCGGCATCGTGCAACTCACGACGATTCAGGCTGCTCGGTCGAGATTCGCTCGCCCCATCGCGGAGATCGCATTTCCGGGCGCGGTGTTGTCGCAGGTACGGCTCGTCTGGCGGGTGATGCGCATCTCTGGGTGCTGGTGCATCGCAAGGACGTAAACGGCTGGTGGCCGCAGGGTGAAGGCGAAATCGCCGTGGCCAACAGCCAGTGGAGTGTCGAAGTGCAGTACGGCGATCCGCAAGATGCCGGTTTCGATTTCGAAATCGCCGCGGTGGCCGTAAGCCGCCCCGTCCATGAGCAATGGTTGGAGTGGGTCCGCACCGTAAGAGCAACCGGCCTTTACCCTCCCACGCAATTACCGGGGCCAGCGGCTTTACTCGCCGCAGCGTATCGGACGGTCGGGAAAGGATCTCTCGCTTCCGAATGATGGGATGTGTATCGTTACCGAGGGGCCCGCGAACGGACCGCGCGCCCGATGCGGGCCAAGCTCCGAAGGAGCGAAAGATCGTAGCCCACGGCGTAAGCCGTCGG
Organism: Bryobacteraceae bacterium; assembly: GCA_049508735.1. Classification (GTDB taxonomy): domain Bacteria; phylum Acidobacteriota; class Terriglobia; order Bryobacterales; family Bryobacteraceae; genus Bog-375. Next base: position 44,948 of record JBELAO010000037.1, read on the forward strand.
GAAGGGCAGCAGAGTGAGCTTAGCCCCGGAACGGGGCGCAAGACGTTGCGGCCGGGACTTCCGCCCCGTTCCGCGGCTGTGGGGGATCATCGGGTTTCCTCACGGCTCACGCCGCGGGCTAATATCTTTCGCCCGTCCGGGCTGGAAGCGTCGACTTGCGCCTTACCTCTGCGGCGGGCCTGTCAGAGCCCAGTCCCGCCGCCGAATTGTGATTGAATAAGGACTGGCAGCCTCCGTTGAACCAGAACCCTCCCCGCATCCTCGTGGTACGGCTCGGCGCGATGGGCGATATCGTCCACGCCTTGCCCGCCGTGGCTTCTCTCAAGCAAGGCTTCCCGGGCTCGCACCTCACTTGGGCGATCGAACCGCAGTGGGCCGCGCTGCTCGAGGGCAACCCGTTTGTCGACCGCGTGATTCTGTTGCGCCGCCGCGACGCCGCTGGCCTGCTCGAGTCCCTGCGCCAGTTGCGCTCCGCACCATTCGACTTTGCAGTGGACTTCCAGGGCCTGCTGAAATCCGCCGTAGTGGCTGCCGCCGCAAGGCCGGAGCGCATTTTCGGCTGGGACCGCGGCCAACTGCGCGAAGCCGCGGCAGGCGTCTTTTATACCCACCGCGTTTCGAGCGCCGCCGCGCATGTGGTGGATCGCAATCTCGACCTCGCCGCGGCCGCCGGCGCAACTCACCCACTTCGCGTCTTCCCGTTGCCGCCCGGCCAGTCAGAAGCGCCCTTGCCGGAAGGCGATTTCGTGCTGGCGTCACCCATGGCCGGCTGGCGCGCCAAGCAGTGGCCGCTCGAGAATTACCTCACGCTGGGCGGCCTGCTGCTGCGCGAATGCAAGCTTCCGCTGGTGCTCAACGGTCCGCCGGGAAGCCTGTATGGGTTGACAGACGAAAGTCCGCTTCGGACCCGAAACCCGGGCGTCTATCCCACTCTCCCGCCGAACGATTCGCTGGCAAGTGGGGCAGGCGCCCCGGTCTTTGGGTCCGAAACGGATTCCGCCTGCCAACCGGCTTTTTCGGGGATACCCGCCGCTCCGCCTGAGACCGCCGACCGCTCCCTTCGGTCGCGGCTCCGACGCGTTCTTTCAGAGCCGCGACCAAAGGGAGCGGACGCCGTATGGCCGCACGCCAGCGGCCTGCCCGGTTTGATCGATGCCACCCGCCGCGCTGCCGCCGTGGTAGGGGTGGATAGCGGACCCATGCATCTGGCCGCGGCCCTCGGCAAGCCCGGCGTCGCGCTGTTCGGTCCCACCGATCCGGCACGCAACGGCCCTTATGGCGGTTCGCTCCGCGTCCTGCGCTGGCCAAGCGCCGTGACCACCTACAAGCGCTTCGACGAAATCGACGAGAGCATGCGCCACATCGCGCCAGAGGAAGTGTTCGAATCCCTACGCGCCGCGCTCGAAAGCGCGCGCGGCGACAGCGTGTGCAGCCACCGATGATTCAATTCCCCAAGCCTTACGCCGATGCCGTGGCGCGGTTGCGCGTGCCATCCGGGTTCCTCATCGTGCTGGTCTTCGGCTGGCTGTCTAGGCCCCTGCCGGCGTCGTTGATTTGGGGCGTTCCCGTTTCGGTGTGTGGTCTCCTGCTGCGCGGCTGGGCGGCGGGATGTCTCGACAAGAATCGGCAACTCTCCACCGGCGGACCGTACGCTCACACCCGCAATCCGCTTTACCTGGGCACGTTGCTGGCCGCTGCCGGACTCGCCATCGCCGCGCGCAGCCCGTGGCTGGCGCTGCTGTTCGCCGGTGTCTTCCTGTTCGTCTACTTGCCCGTGATTCAGCTTGAAGAGCAGCACCTGCGCCACCTGTTTCCCGGCTACGCATCCTATGCGGAGCGGGTGCGAGCGCTGTGGCCGCGCCTGACTCCGGATCCCGAGTCGACTCCAGCGCCGTTCCGCTTTCGCCTGTACGTCCAGAATCAGGAGTATCAAGCCGGCGCCGGATTCGCCATCGGGCTGGCTTACCTGATCTGGCGGCTGCCCCGCTAGGTGCCTGTCAGGAAATAACTGCGCCATTCCGGCGTGGCGCACACACCCGTCGGTGCCGCGTCGGCACTCGTGCCGACGCGGGGCGCCGCCGAAAAAAGACGAAGAGTCTCCGAACTCCTGATCCGCGGAATTTGGGCTGAGCCAGGGCCAGAGGTAGGATAGACGATCGGTTTTTGTCGTCTGCCCTCATGGGCCGTTGGCCCGCGAAAGCGGACGAAAAACTACGCGAGCCTCGGGGTTCCCCCCGTGGTTTGGGGCGATTTTTCGACCCTGTCGGGATCGGCGGACGGTCCGCGGAATTCCATGAAAAACCGGTAACGCCGGCGATCTTGTCGCCGGTGATTTGCCCGCGGTTCCGGGAACTTCCAGGCGGTCTTTCGACCCTGTCAAGCGGCGCGCTCGCGCGCCCTACTTGCGCCCGTAGATTACGGTGACGCTGGTCTGCCCGCCGCTGGCGCCCGCGGTCACGTTCAGACTGCGGCCGTTTTCCTCGGAGGCGGCAATGGTGCCTCCATCGGAACTGTTGGCCACCAGGTTGGTCTTCAGGCCCATGCCGTTGATCTTATCCTGGTAGAACTTCATCACGTCCTGCGCGGAATCGGACGTCTTGAAAGTGAATGTGCCACCCTCGCCCTGATCGCTCGACCCGGAAAAGGCGACCTCGGGTTTGGCGCCCGGATAGGCGGGAATCCAGGAAGGAATCTTGCTCGAGTCGCCGCCGATTTCCACGTTGGCGCCGTTGTCGCCGCGCACGTTCATGCGAAAGCGGCCCCGCTGGACATCGTTGAAAGACATGGTCACTACATGCCCGTTGCGCTTGTCGCGCATGGTGATGGTGTTGTCGCCTTCGTTGATGCGCACCAGTTCCATGTTCGGGTTGAACGCGGTGATCATCCTGCTGGCGGCCAAGCCGGGATTGCGATGCCACTCGTCCGGATCGAAGCCGAGCTGGTGGGCCTTATGCACGACGAACATGCCGACGCCGACCACGCCGACGCCACCCAGCACAAACAGGCCGAGAATGATGACCAGAATCCAGACCAAGGGACTGGTTTTGCGTTGTGCCGGCACCGCGGGCGGCGGAGGGGCCATCGGTGGCGCCTGGTAGGCGGACGGCTGAATCGGCGGAGGCGCCGGCGCGGGCGGCTGCTGCCCGGCCGCGCTAACCGGTGTTCCACATTGGGTACAGAACGCGCCGTTGACCTTGGCGCCGCAGGTCGTGCAAAAGGCCATAAATCCTCCGCTCGGTCTACTGTACGACAAAGCACCGCGCGAGGCAATGGGGAGTTGGCTGCAAATAGAAAAGCCACGGATGAACACGGATCAACACGGATAAGAAAGAAAACAAGAGTCGAAAACAAGGCTCTTTCTTATCTGTGTTGATCGGTGTTCATCCGTGGCTCAAAATCGCTTTCTTCTTACACGTCGTAGTACAGCGCGAATTCGTACGGGTGCGGGCGCAGGCGCACGGCTTCGGCTTCGTTCTTCCGCTTGTATTCGATGTACGTCTCCAGCAGCTCTTCGCTGAAGACGTCCCCGCGCAGCAGGAACGCGTGGTCCTCTTCCAGGCAGTTCAGCGCCTCGTCCAGCGATCCCGGCATCGACGGCACCGCCTTCATCTCTTCCGGCGACAGGTCGTAGATGTCCTTGTCCAGCGGCTCGCCCGGGTTCAGCTTGTTCAGCACTCCGTCCAACCCCGCCATCAGCATCGCCGCGAACGCCAGGTACGGATTCGCCGCCGTGTCCGGCGGACGGAACTCCACCCGCTTCGCCTTCGGATTCGCCGAGTACATCGGAATTCTGCACGCCGCCGACCGGTTCCGCCGCGAGTACGCCAGGTTCACCGGCGCTTCATACCCGGGCACCAGCCGCTTGTAGCTGTTCGTCGTCGGCGCGATGATCGCCGCGAGCGCCCGCGCGTGCTTCAACAATCCCGCGATGTAGTGCAGCCCCATCTGGCTGAAGCCCGCATACCCGTCGCCCGCGAACAGCGGCACGCCGCCCTTCCACAGGCTCTGGTGCGTGTGCATTCCGCTCCCGTTGTCCCCGAACAGCGGCTTCGGCATGAAAGTTGCCGTCTTCCCATATTGGTTCGCCGTGTTGCGGACGATGTATTTGTACAGCATCATGTTGTCCGCCGACTTCACCAGCTTGTCGAAGCGCTGGTCGATTTCCGCCTGCCCGCCGGTGGCCACTTCATGATGATGGCACTCGATATGCAGCCCGCACTGAATCATCGTCTGCACCATCTCGCTGCGCAGATCCTGATAATGATCCGTCGGTGGCACCGGGAAGTATCCTTCTTTATATCGCGGCCGGTAGCCCAGGTTGTTTTCCCGCCGCGCCGAATTCCAGCGCCCTTCCTCGGCGTCGATAAAGTAATATCCCTCGTGCTGGTTCTGGTCGAAACTGATGTTGTCGAAAATGAAAAACTCCGCCTCGGCCCCGAAATACGCCGTGTCCGCCACGCCGCTGTTGGTCAGGTACAGTTCCGCTTTGCGCGCGATCCACCGCGGGTCCCGCTCATACCGCTGCTTGGTGATCGGGTCCTGCACGTCGCCGATCATTATCAGCGTCGGCGTCTCCGCAAACGGGTCCATCAGCGCCGTCTCCGGATCCGGGATCAGCAGCATGTCGCTTTCGTGGATCGCCGCCCAGCCGCGGATGCTCGATCCGTCCATTCCAAACCCGTCCACGAAGCTGCTCTCGTCGAGCTCGCTCAGCGGATAGGAAACGTGATGCTGCAAGCTCGGAATATCGGTGAACCGCAGATCCAGTTGCTTGGCATCGTTCTTTTTGGCAAATTCCAAAACTTCTTTCGGAGTCA
>JBELAO010000038.1:0-49109 GCA_049508735.1 Bryobacteraceae bacterium
TCGGGCTGGACTCTCGACGGAAGACTTGGGATCTCGAGATTCCTAACCGCCGGCGGAATACGGATAGCAGTGATTGCCGCCCGTCGGATATCAGAGAGCAAGGAACGAATCGACCCGACATTGTCCGCCATCCAGCGGGCTCACGTCGACGAAGTTTCTACTCAATCCATCGGGTGGCCGATACGCACGGCGATAAGTCCGGTTTAGCCCGGCCACCCGCAACGCAATCCTATCTTCTCCAACCCATTCCTTTCGGCATCACTGCGTCAAGAAACCCCGCGTTCTGGCATATAATACGAAGACCAATATGGCAGAGCTAGAAATCCACCACGAAGGACATGAGTCTGACCCTAGGGGCCAGATAGTCGGCATCCTGGCGGCCGTGCTGGCGGTTGCGCTGGCAATCGTCTCCATCATGTCGCACCGCACCCACACGGAGGCCATCATTACCAAGTCCGAGGCCAATGACACTTGGTCGGAGTACCAGGCAGCTCGCATCAAGTCTCATAACGTCGAACTGGGGTCGAGCCTGCTCGTAGTGCTCGGCGCCAAGGGCGATGCCGCGGAAAAAATGCGAGCCGACAACGAAGGCAGGCTGAAGAAATACGACAAAGAGAGTAAAGAACTCATGGAGAAAGCCAAGGGCCATGAGGAGGCTTCGGAGGCCGCCGAACACCGCGGATTACGCTATGACCTGGGCGAGGGCCTGCTCGAGATCGCGCTGGTGATGAGCTCGATTTACTTCATCGCGCGCAAAATGATGTTCCCGGTAATTGGCGTGATCGCCGGCGTGGCGGGCATCGCCATCGCGTTAACCGGCCTGGCGATGTAGCGCCGCCTCTTGAAGCGCGCCCGGTGACGGACACCAATCTCAGATTCTACGGAGCCGCGCCGTTCCGCGTGGCCGCGATCCACGGCGGGCCCGGCGCGGCGGGCGAGATGGCGCCGGTCGCTCGCCGTCTGTCGCAGGCTCAAGGCGTGCTTGAGCCGCTGCAAACCGCTCGCTCCGTCGAAGGACAGATCCAGGAGCTGTGCGATGTCCTCTTGCAACACGCCCGGATTCCCGCCGTCCTGATCGGCTACTCTTGGGGTGCGTGGCTCAGCCTCTTCGCCGCCGCTCGTTACCCGGAATTGGCCGGCAAGCTGATTCTGGTGAGCAGCGCTCCCTTCGACGAGTCTTATGCCGCGCACCTTCAGACTCACCGGCTCGCTCGCCTGACTGACGCCGAAAAGACGGATTACTTGTCGGCGATCGCGGCTCTCGGCAAACCCGCCGCGCCGGATCCGGTAACGCCGGCGGTCTTGCCGCCGGTCGCTTCCGCAACCCTCGAAAAACTCGGCCGCCTCGCCGCCAAGGCGGATGCATATGCTCCGATTGTCGAAATCGACGAACCCGATGTCACTGTTAGCGGCGAGATCTACCAGGCGGTGTGGAAAGAAGCTTCCGCGATGCGCCGATCCGGCGAACTGCTGCGGCAGGCGCGAACCGTGAAATGTCCGGTGGTGGCTATCCACGGCGATTCGGATTCCTCGCCGGCTGCGGGAGTTGCCGAACCTCTATCCGCCGCGCTCGGGGAGTTTCGCCTGGTCGTCTTGCCGCGCTGCGGCCATACGCCCTGGCGGGAGCGCTACGCCCAAGAGGAGTTCTACCGCATCCTGCTCCACGAGATCGGCTGACGTGGGGCGGACGCCCTCGCTCGACACGGTTCGCCTGGTCAGTGCGAGTGCTCACCAAGCGTGCCGGTGATCCATCGCCAGGTCATGAAAGACGCAGGGGCCAAGGCGCCGAGCAACGCCGGCAGCGGGGCGACGGCGGCCATCCCGTCCCAGAAAAGACCGAGCGCCATCAGCGCCGCTCCGGCCAGATAGCAGAAGGGCATCGCGGATTCAAGCCGCGACGGCCGGTGCGACCATTGCGGCAGACAGCCGAGCAGCATCCCCAACGTTCCGGCAACCAGACAGGCCGGCACCCAGACTAACCACGCCGGGTAGGATTCCAGACTGGGTTCGCGAAAAAAGTGAATGCGGAACAGATTGAACCAAATCTCTCCGATGAACAGGAATACCAGGCCAAGGCCGCCCAGCAGGTATGCCCGCTCCGGCCATTTCCTCGGGAACCCGAAAACACCGAGCAACACGATAAAGACGGGAAGCAGCATCATCACTGGGAACGCCAGGCCGATCAGGCCCAGCCAATGTCTCCATTCGACGTAAGGAACCCAGGTGGCAATCAGGTTTTGAAACCATGCCTCGCCATTCATCGTCAGCACCGACCCGGCGCCAAAAGTCCAGGCGAGTTCCACTTTCACGCCGGAGGTCAGGTCGATCCAGTCCTGGAGAAACGCGAATACGAAGGAAAGCACAGCGAGCGACAACACACAGATGACGCCTGGATACTGCGACTGAAGAGGCAGATGAGTATAGTAGACCGGTGATAGACCGAGTAACACCAGTCCCGTCCCGCAGTAGGCCCGCTTGGGCGGGCTATGTAGCAGCGCGCGAAACATGAGAAAGAACCCCTAGCCACGGGAAAACTTCTCCGTGGCAGTGGGCTAAATTGTAACTCGAGTTGGGCGGCGATCACGCCGAAAAGTCCGTGATGCCAGTACCATCTGAGTACCGGGACCGAAGCTCTATTCCGCCCGCAACGCTTCCATGGGGTCCACGCGCGTGGCGCGGCGGGCCGGGAGCCACGCGGCGGCAACCGCCAGCCCCACCACGGCAACGGCGCTGAGCACGTACGCCAGCGGATCGAGCGGCGTCACGCCCAGCAGCATCGAGCCGGCGAGCTGGGCCGCGGCCGCCAGCGCGGCGAGCCCGATCGGCACACCGATCGCGGCCATGCGTAGCGATTCGCCCATCACCAGGCGCTCGATCTGGCGCGGCCGCGCGCCCAACGCCATGCGCAGCCCGAATTCGCGCGTGCGCCGGTTCACGGCATACAGCAGCACTCCGAACAGGCCGGCGGCGGTGAGCAGAACCACGCTGACGCCCAGCGCACTGATGGCGGTGGCGATAAAACGGTCGGGAGAAAGGCGGGAATCGAGAGTCTTCTGCAAGGTGGTCGATTCGTAAACGCGCGCCCCAGGGTCGAGACCATGGATTGCGGCACGGGCGGCGCGATCGAGCGCCGCCGGCTCGCCCGCGGTTTCCACCAGCATGGTGAGGTCGTCCGGCACGGCCTGGACGTATGGGAGAAAGATAAAGGGCTGCGGCTGCTCGTGCAAATCAATCGAAGGGCCGTCCTCGGCCACACCGACCACCTGGCGCAGTTGGCCATCGATGCGAAGCCAGTTGCCGAGCGCGTCGTGGCCGCCGAACACCGTGCGGGCAAACGTTTGCGAGACCACCACGGCCAGCGGCGCGCCGGCGGTATCGCGGCTATCGATGCTCCGCCCCGCCACTACGCGCGTGCCCATCAGTCGGAAGTAGTTGCCGCCGACGTTATTGAGGAACAAGCCCATCGGCGCCATCCCCGGGATCTCGACCCGCGCCGTCAGCCCGCCGCCGGAACCGCTCAGCGGAAGCCGCCGCGCGTAGGTGGCCCCGCGCACGCCAGGCAGCGCGGCTAGCCGCTCGCTCACCTGGTCGCACCAGGCGGCGCGCGGGATATTGAGCTTCGGGATTACCGACAATGCCAGCAACTTCTTGTGCGGATCCATGCCGGGCCGGATTTCGGTGGCGTGGTGAAGGCTGGTGAGGAACAACACCGCGATGCCGAATAGAGCCACGCTCACCGCGATCTGCGATATGACGAGCCCTTTCTGCTGCCAGCCACGCCGCCGCGCGGTCACGCCCTGCGCCTGCTTCAGCACATCGGAAATATTCAGCCGCACTGCGTGCAGTGCGGGCCAGAGACCGGAAACCACCACGGCCAGGAGGAGCGCACCGGCCGAAAATGCCAGCACGCGGTAATCCAGCCGGATACCGTAATCGGTGAAGGAGTCGATTGCGCTGGCGAACCGGGTGACCTTCTCGATCAGAGTCTGCGCCAGCAGCAGGCCCAACCCGGCGCCCGCCAGGCTGAGGAGAGCGGTTTCGAGCAAGAGTTGTCGCGCCACCCGCCAGCCGCCTCCGCCCAGCGCGATTCGCACACCCAATTCCTTGCGGCGCGCTTCGCCCTGCGCGAGGCGCAATTGGGCCACGTTGGCGCAAGCCACGAACAGAACCAATCCGAATACAGCGAGCATCCCGCCGCCGAACAGCACGTCGTTCAGCCAGGGCCGCGCGAAGCACTCGAGCGCCGTTCCGGCAGCGCCGCGCGGCGCTGGCTTGTGCTTACCAGGACCGCGGATGGCGGCGTCGAGTTGCGCCTCGGCGCGCGCCTCGGTCAGCGGAGCGCGGAACCGCACCACGATTTCGAACTGGCCCTCGCGCGACTGCTCCTCCTCCCGATTCCCAAACGTGTGGAACCAGGCATCCGCACTGGCCCAAACACCGACCGCAATGCCGCGCTGGATGCCCGGAAACGCCTCCGGCATCACGCCCGCCACCAGGAATGCTTTGTGGTTGAGCAAGACGGTTTTGCCGACGATGTGCGGGTCGCTCGAGAAACGCGTCTGCCACAGCCGGTAACCCAATACGGTCTCCGGCCTTCCTTCGGCCTCACCGAGCGACGCGCGGCCCAACGCGGCCCTCGCTCCCACCACTTGAAAATAATTCGGCGACGCGGGTTGGATGATGACGAGCTGGCTGTTATCGTCCTCGCCCACCTGGACGCCGCGGCTCTGCGAGGCCACAACCTGCGCCCGGCCTTCGAGCGCCTTGGCCATATCCAAATAATCCGGCCAGCCGTACATCATGAAGTTGCCATCGTCGCCGCGCGAGGTCGCCGACCACAGCTCCTGCGGCTTCTCCACCGGCAAGGGACGCAACAGGGCCGCATCGCCCACGGCGAACAGGCCGGTGGTCAGGCCGATTCCCAGTGCAATCGAAAGCACGGCCAACGCCGTGGCGCCCGGATTCTTCGCGAGCAGACGAAGAGCCAGCCGCAGGTCGCGGATCCATTCCGTGGGTGACATAAACCGAAATCAATTGCAATTCAAAGGCCAGCCCTGACCCAGTGATATCAACGGTGTTTCGGTTTTTATTGTCTGAAATACGTACTGACTGTCCGGTTCTGGGATCGGGCTTGCGAGGCGGAAATCATAGAAACCCTGGAGGCCGGTGCGAAGAAATGTCGAGATGACTCTCGACACAGCAGGCTTGACAGCCCGCGCCACGCGCGCGCTTAGCTCCAGAGCAACATGCGCGACAATCTGCGCATCAGCCGCGCCGTCGGATGAGGTCCCTCAACCGGGTGACGCAACCCGCCGATCGCGAGCGCCAGCCAAACCAGGCTACAGGCCAGCCAGACGAGGCCCGCCGCGTTCTGCCCCATGGCGAACCAGACCAGCGACGCTGCCAGCGAAACACTCGCAGTCGACAAGTTCAACCGGCTCAGTTTCATCGGTTCCTTCCAAGCTCATTCTACGCTCACGCTACCGCAGCCGCCAGCGGAGGGGCCTTCCCGGTTCGCTCCGGCCGACCAGCTCCAGCGTGCCATCGGCGGCCTTGGCCAGCGTCTGGCTGACTCCGTTGACTTCCGCGTGCGTCAATCGGGCGGCTTGTTCGGCAGGCAGCCATATTGCGATCTTCCACGCACCGCCTTGCGACGGTTCATACCAGCCCTCGTAGGAACCACCGGACGATTTTATGACGCCGACCAGCGGCGATTCGAAGCGGTACGATTCCACCGGCAAGCCGGGCCGCAACTCGAAACCGTTTGCCGTGAACTCGAGCCCGATCAGCTTGGCCGCGGAATAGAGCGAGCAGGCGTGCGAATGCAGGTTGAGCACGGGAAAATCGGTGTAATGCAAATAGAGGTTGTTGACGGTCTCGCCGGCGTGTTTGCTGAGCGTGGAATTGTACGTGTCGGGGCCGCTCAATACGCCGTACCAGATGCCGGGATAACTATCGGCGTGGCAGGCCAGCGAATTCTTCTTCCACTCATCCCAAGCCATGGCCGGATCGTGCCGCGCCAGCGCCCAGATCAAGGTCTGATTGAGCGAAGGCCAGATGCCGCCGCTGACCGAAGTTCCGGGCTCCCAAACGCCGCCCTTGGGAGCGTCCGGCCCCTGATTCATCTGCACCGCGCCGATGGGTGACAGGCGGCGCAGCAGCTCGTCCATGTTGCGGATCAGCTCGCGGCTTTGCTCCGGCGTGGTCGCTCCGGCGAGCAGCGCCCAAGGCTGCGGCTCCAGCCACAGCGTGCTTTCTCCCACCCAACCCAGCGTGGGGCCGAGCCAGGCGCGGCGCAGCCATGTACCGGTCCATTGTTTGGCTGCCGCGGCGCGGTGCGCGTCCGCGCTCTGGCGAACGTGCGCCGCCAGCTCCGCGTCGCCGGCAACTCCAAGCAGACGCGCGTAAAGATCGAATACCCAGGCTGCCATGGCCGAGTTCAGCACGCTCTCGCCCTGCTCGACACATTCCTTGAATGCCTTTTGCGCCCACACGCTGAGCAGGCCATCGTTCCAATCGTCATTCAGCATGCGCATCACACCGTGCGCGCCCACGCCTACTTGATCCACCTCATGCCGGTAACACCTTTCGAGCAGCTTGCGCACGCGCTCTTTGCCGGCGGTAGGTCCGTAGAGCGGCCAGGTGGGAACTTCCTGGTCCAGGAACTTGACGTCGCGGGAAGCCAGCACATATTCGCTGGCGGTCCACAGCAGCCACAGCGGCAGGTCGCTCGCGTTATCGGTGACCATGGGACCCACCGCCCCGTGGCCGACGATGGCGTATGGAATCGACCCATCCGCGCGAACCTCTTTCAGTGTGTAGCGCAGAACCGTCTTGACGATTTCCGGATCGCTGAACAGGAAGGGCAGGCAATGCTGGAGCGGGTCGCGGGCCGCGCCCTGAAATCCCATCGAGTACTGATAAATGCCGTTCTGGTTGAGGATGTGCTCGTGGAAGTAGTCGTCGTAAGTCAGGGAGCTGCGGAGGCAATAGTGGTTCCAGATCGTCTCGCGCTCCACCCACGGGTCGGAGCCGACGCTGAAACGCATCCCCTTCTTTTTCCATTCGGCGCTCGAATCCTTCCAGACGCTGGCAGTGCGCGCGCGGTATTTCGTGGCCAGCGACGCGGCGTCGAAACCGTCCGGCAAGTAGCCGTAGAGGAAATACAGTGTGCGCTGTTGCCCGGGCTCGAGATGAATGGCGCGTTCCAGTAACAGTGCGCTTTCCGGACCGTCCGATGCCAGATCTCCATCCAGGGTCCGTCCGACGCCATCCGGTTTCACCGCGCCGCCCAATCCGAAGAACGCTTTGCCATTGGCGCTGAGGCTGCTCGACGGCGCATCGAGCGAAATCAGGAATGTGGCGGGCGGGTTAAGGTCGTCGTAGGAAGCTTCGGGCACGGTTTCCGGAATCGGTCCCAGAAAAGAGTTGGGATGAGCGGCCAGGCCGGCCTTCGCCCGCTGCCACGCGGCTTCTTCTTGCGGCGCGCGCCCGAGGAATTGCTTCGATTCGGTCAGGCCATAGCGGCCGTCCAAGGCGCGGAATTGGTGCATGAATCGCCGTCCGAAGCGGCGGCGCAGATCCACCATCGTGCCAGCTCCGGCGAGCATTTCCACGAACGGGCGAAAGGAGAATTGGTAAACCAGCGTGCCCCAATATTCGACCCATCGCAAAGCGGCCGGAGCGGCGCCGCGATTGGCGATGGTCACCTGCGAGAGCAGAACCGGATCGTCGCCGAACGGAGCGCAGATGACTTGATCGACGCTGTAATTGCCGCGCGCCACTTTCTTTCGCAGATAGCCGGCGCCGAAGACGCGGTCGAAACTGGCGCCGCTTTGCGGATACAGCGTGCTCAGAGTTTCCTTGCCGTCGGTGAGATAGCCGAAGCCGCCCGAGAACTGGCTCATCTCCGGCACGTAGTCGTTGAGGAACTTGGGCGCGCCTTCATCCTGGCGAACGCGCACGTGGCCGTAGTTGGAGACGATGGCGATGATGCGGTCGTTGCCCACCTGGTGAACGTGGTCGGTGGCCGAGAGGATGCCGGGAGTCACCGGACTGACCGCCAGTGGGTCGCTGGTTTGGTCGCAGGTGTAATGAAACGCCGGCAGGCCGAACTCGTCCTGCACCCATTCGCCAAAATGTCCCGAGCCATAGGACCTCAGGCTGGCGCCGGCAGTCTGGCCGCCCGCCAGCGCCGCAACCGCGCCCGGTGCGGCCAAAGCCCACCCCGTGGAAGTCATCACGAACCGTCTGCGATCCATCGCCATAGATCCTCGCTGTGGCCCGCCCGCTGGTGGGCGTGCAGTATTGTCTGATGCAATACTTCGAGGATACCGCCGCGGCGCAATCGCCAGAGCTGCCGTGCCGGCGGAGGTGTGCGGCGCGGGGATGGCGAGACTCTCGGTGTAGTAGCGCCGATGGTGGTGGCGATTCAACGGCGCAAGCAAAGCCGAGATGACTCTCGGCTCTGCAGCCTGACAGGCCGCGCCACGGGTGCTAGGCGGCCTGCGCGGCTGGGACGGCTTTGACGGCCTCGATCTCGAGCACGATATCGACCCGGTCGCCGACCACCACTCCGCCGCCATCGAGCGTCATATTGAACGTGAGGCCGAAGTCGCGCCGGTCGATCGAGGTCTTGGCCGAGAAACCCATGCGCAGCCCGCCCCACGGGTCCTTGCTGCGGCCCAGGTATTCGACGGAGAGCGTGACCTCCTTGGCGACTCCGTGAATCGTCAGGTTGCCGGTCACTTTGTACTCATCCTCACCGGCCCTCTCGACGCGTGTGCCTTGGAACGATATTACGGGGTACTTCGCGGCGTCGAAGAAATCGGGCGAGCGCAAATGGTCGTCGCGCTGCGGCTCCTTGGTATCGACGGTGACGGCTTCTATGCTTGCCTCGACCTTGGAATTGGCCAGGTCGGCCTCATCGACGAGGAGCGAGCCGGTCCATTTCTGAAAGTGGCCCCTGACCTTGGAAATCATCAGGTGCCGCACGGAAAACCCGATATCGGAATGCACGGGATCGAAATTCCACTTCTCTTGCGCCATATTGGTCCTCTCATTGGTATGCTAACCATACCATGCTATAATTTGCAAGTAGGGATGAATACCATATCTGGTATGCAGTTGCCAACCAAGGGGAGCCAGCCGGCCGGCGACGTGGTCGATTGCCCCATGACGCGGCTGATGGGGGTGATCGCTTCCAAATGGGCCATGCCAGTGCTGTACAACCTGCTGCGCTCTTCGGGGCCGTTACGCTTCACGGTTTTGCGGCGCTCGATCGGCCGCGTGACGCAGCGTGAGCTTTCGCTCACCCTGAAACGGTTCGAAGAAATCGGCGTGGTGCACCGCAGAGTGTATCCCGAGGTGCCCGCGCGCGTGGAATACCGGCTGACGCCGCTCGGGCGGTCGCTCGAGGAACCGATCCTCGGGTTGGGCCTGTGGGCCGAGCGGCACGCGGCAGCGTTGACGGCGGCCGGCAAACGCGCCGCCCGCTCCAAAGCGTCGCGCCCCGCGCGATAGCGCCCGATTTATGGGCACCCATTCGACGCGGCAAGAAAAGCCGAGAGGACTCTCGGCTCAGCAGGCTTGACAGCCCCGGATGGTGCACGGGCACGCCGCGCCACGACGACTTGCGCGCGGTATACCTCAATGGGTTACCCTGAACTCTTTAAAGGGACAAAAACATTGCCAAGGGCCAAAATCACGGCGCTGGGTTGCTATACGCCTCCCCGCGTCCTCACCAATCAAGATTTAGAGAAGATGGTCGATACCAACGACCAATGGATCATGACGCGCGTCGGCATCCGCGAGCGTCATATTGCGGACCCGGGAGTGGCTACTTCCGATCTGGCGATCGCCGCCGCCCGCTGCGCGCTTCAGCAGCGCGGCATGGACCCTTCGGAAGTGGAGGTCATCATCGTTTGCACGGTTACGCCGGACCACATGTTTCCCTCCACTGCCTGCCTGGTGCAGAATGGGCTGGGCGCCAAGGGCGCTTGGGGGTTCGACCTGATTGCGGCGTGCTCGAGCTTCGTTTTTGGCACTACCACGGCCGCCAATCTGATCATGGGCGGCACGTATAAAAAGGTGCTGGTGATCGGCGCGGACACGATGAGCCGCATCATCGATTACACCGACCGCGCCACCTGCGTCCTGTTCGGCGACGGAGCCGGAGCGGTTCTCGTCGAACCGGTCGCCGAGGGCGACGGTCCGCTTGGCTTCATCGATTTTATGGGCGAAATCGACGGCTCGGGCGGCGATGCGCTCATCATGCCGGCGGGAGGCAGTCGCTTGCCGGCGTCCCACGAAACCGTCGACAAGCACCAGCACTACGTGAAGCAGGACGGCCAAAAGGTCTTCAAGTACGCCGTCCGCAAGATGTACGAAACCTGCCGCGATCTGCTGGCGCGCAACGGGCTCACCGTGGCGGACGTGGGCGCGATGATTCCGCACCAGGCCAACCTGCGCATCATCCATGGAGCCGGGGAGCGGCTGGGCATCGCGCCCGAAAAGGTCTCGATCAACATCGACCGTTACGGGAACACAACGGCGGCTACGATTCCACTGGCCACGCGCGACGCCATCTGCCAGGGACGCCTCAAGAAAGGCGACCTGGTTCTGTTTGCCGCCGTCGGCGCCGGCTACACGGTGGGCGCCAGCCTCTGGCGATGGGCGTATTAGGGCCGGGCCAAGCCTGGATTTCAAAGTCAACTTCGGCGAAGTTGCATCTTCACAGCGGAAGACCAGGAAAAAGCAAGTCTTGTATCAGGGCACGGCTTGAGCCGTGCCCTCGAAAACGGCTGCGCTGGCAGGGTTGGCAGGCGAAAGCGCCTACCCCACCTCAGGCTACGCGAGCCCCAAGCGCCTGTGCTCTTTGAGGATGCAGCGGTCCATGACGACGGCCAGGCCGGCCGATTCGGCGCGGCGCGCGGCATCTTCATGCACTACGCCTTCCTGCATCCAGATGGCCTTGGCGCCCTTGCGAATGGCGGCTTCCACGATGGCCGGCACGTGCTCCGGGCGGCGGAAGATATCGACGATGTCGACCGGCCCGGGAACGTCATCGAGCGACGCGTACGACTTTTCGCCCAGCACTTCGGTGACATTCGGGTTGACGGGAATGACGCGGTAGCCCGCCCGCTGCAAGTATTCCGCTACGCCATGGCTGGGGCGAGAGCGCTTGGCCGAAAGGCCCACCACGGCGATGGTTCGGGCCGAACCGAGGATATCCGCGATGCGGTTCATGCGCCCTCTTGCCTGGCCGCCGGCTTCGCGCGCAACGCGCTCCGCAGTCTGCCCACCTCGTCTTCGGTCAGGTGACGGAAGTGGCCCGGCTTGAGCGGCCCCAGCTCGATGGGGCCGACGCGCACCCGCCGCAGTTTCTCCACCAGAAAATCGAAATGCTTGAACATCAACCGGATTTGATGATTGCGGCCTTCGAAGAGACGCACCTCGTACCAGGGATTCTGCGCGGCGTGGATCACCTTCAGCCCGGCCGGCA
The DNA here is from genome assembly GCA_049508735.1 of Bryobacteraceae bacterium. Taxonomy (GTDB): domain Bacteria; phylum Acidobacteriota; class Terriglobia; order Bryobacterales; family Bryobacteraceae; genus Bog-375. Next base: position 11,504 of record JBELAO010000038.1, read on the forward strand.
GCGTGCGCTTGCCGGAAAGCGGGACGCCGCGGCGGAACCGCTCCTCCTGGTCGGCGGTCAGCGTGCCATTCACTTTCACCACATAGGTCTTGGGCAGGTGCGTGGTGGCGGACATGATGGCGTTGGCCATTTCGCCATCGTTGGTCAGCAGCAGCAGCCCCTCGCTGTGATAATCCAGGCGGCCTACCGGATAAACGCGCTCTTTCACGCCGTGCAACAGGTCCATCACGGTGGCGCGATGCTGTGGGTCGCTTACCGTGGTGACGGTGTTGTCCGGCTTGTACAGCGCAAGGTAGACCAGGCGCTTGGGCGCATGCAGCAGCTTGCCATCCACTTTGATGTGATCGCGCTCCAGATCGGCTTTGGAGCCGAGTTCGGTGATCGCGACGCCGTTGACCCAGACGCGGCCCTCCGTGATCAATTGCTCCGCGTGGCGGCGCGAGGCCACGCCGGCATGCGCGAGAATCTTCTGTAGCCGCTCTTCGGCCATCAGTTGTCTCCGGAAGGCGGCTCAACGCCGGCGGCCGGAGCCTCGAGTTCCACGGCCGCCGCGGGTTCGACGACCGCGGGTTCGGGCGCCGCGGGTTCGACTACGGCCGGTTCAGCCACGGATTCGGCCGCCGCGGATTCAGCCACCGGCGACTCCGGCGCCGACGGTTCCGTTGCCGCCTGCTCGGCCGCCGGTTCGCTGTCGGCGAAAGCCATGCGGCGAATTTCCTCGAATTCCTTGAGCGAGGGCAACTCGCTCAGATCTTTCAACCCAAACTGAATCAGGAATTCCTTGGTGGTCTTGTAGAGGATCGGCTTGCCAATCACATTCTTGCGCCCGGCGGCGGCGATCAGCTTGCGGTCGAGCAGCGTCTTCAGTACGCCGGCGCCCTGCACGCCGCGAATCTCCATGATCTCCGGCGCCGTAGCGGGCTGCTTGTAGGCGACCACGGCCAGCGTTTCCAATGCCGGCAGCGAGAGCTTGAGCGGCGGCTTGAGGCTCTTGACAAACGTGCGCACCGCGTCATGGTGTTCGGCTTTGGTGGCCATTTTGTAGCCGCCGGCCACTTCGCGAATCGCCACGCCGTGTTCGGGCTTATCGAATTCCTCCATCAGCCAGGTCAGCGCTTGCTGAACGCGATCCACCGGTTGCAGCAGGGCCGCGCCAATCTGCGCCGCCGTCAGAGGTTCCTCGGCGACGTAGACGATCGCCTCCACCACCGCGCGCAACTGCGCATCGGCGAGCGAAACCGGCGCATCGTCCGCCGCCGGCACAGCCAGCAGATCGTCCATCGAAACCGGCTGCCGCGGGTCCCCCGTCTCTTCGGACTGCGGCGGCTCGCCTTCCGGCGAGGCCGCTTCTGTTTGATCTTCCAGTTCTTCCATTCCCATCAGAGGTAATCTTTTTCAATTGTGGCGATCGGCTGCTCGTCGGCGAACACCGCATCGAAATTCCGATGCCTGCGCAGCGCGATCTCGCCGAACAGATCTTTCTGGGTCACTTCCACCGCCTGCATGCGGACCATTTCGAGCACGGCCAGAAACAGTGCGATCATGGCGCGCCGCGTGCGCTGCTCCTCAAGCACACGCAGGATGAAGATCGGCTGCTCCGGCGACACGGCGAGAAACCGGTCGCGCAGGTTGCGGATCATCTCCGGCACCGTCACGTCGGCCTGTTCCACCTCGTACACCGGGCGGAGCTTGGCGCGGTCCAGGACTTCGCCGAACGCTTTCACCAGGTCGAACAGGGTGACCGCCAGGCCGGGGTCGTCGTCCTCGCTCGAAAAGGCTTTGATCTGCGGATTGGACCAGACGTTCTCTTCGATCATCCGTTTCTGCTGCAACATCTCGGCGGCGTTTTTGAAGCGCTCGTGCTCGAGCAGCCGCTCGACGAGTTCCTGGCGCGGGTCCTCTGTCTGGTCGGCGTCCTCGCCCAGCGCCGGGTCGCGCGGCAACAACATCTTCGACTTAATGTGGATCAGCGTGGCGGCCATGTAGACGAACTCCGCCCCCAGGTCGATATCCATCTCGCGCGCCTTTTCCATATATTCCAGGTATTGCGAGGTGATGGTGGCGATAGGGATATCCTTGATGTCGACCTGCTGCTTACGGATCAAGTCCAGCAGCAAATCGAGCGGCCCCTCGTAATGTTCCAGGTGGAGATCCAACGGCGACGACACTGCTATCACGATAGCACGGGACAGTGCGGAAACCAGCGGCAGCAACAGCCTCGGCGTGCGCGACTGCGCTACTCTCCGCTCTTTCTGGCCGGATAACATTCGATCCCTTCGCGCAGCGACGACAGGTGTGGCATGGCCACGCCGAGGCTCTCTCCCGTGTGGAGCACATCGAAGTAGAATCGCTTCATCTCCTCCGCGCTATTGGCGAAGTGGCTCGCCTTGAGAAGGCGCCGGCCTTTTTCCGTGAAACGAACGCCATAGACAGCGGCCAGGCTCGCCAGCCAGGTGGGCGTATTCAAGATGCTCTTCGCTTCGGGATAGCTCTCCAGGTTGACGCCACGGGCCGCAGCCACGCCGAGTGCCTCCCTCACGGCCAGAACCCCCAGCCTCAAGGTTTTGAGACTGCGGGTCGCCTCGGCGATACCTCCCGCCCAAAGACAGGCTCCGATTCCGCCGCCATTGATCGCATGGTGTACCCAAAGCCACTCGATGATGTTTGGCTTTATGTCCAGGCTGAAACCAGCCGCCTCAAACAATTCCTTCACGCTCTCGAACTTCTTCGGGTCCGAGCCTTCCAACATGCCGAGGCGCACCGCGGGATCCACGGTTGCAATCAGGATGCCCTGGGCATCGACGCCGCCAGTGGCCTTGGCATAACCCCAAAGCATGGACGACCTCGGCAGAATGCGGTCGACCTCCTCCGTACCGTCCCAATTCGCGGTGAACAGCAGGAATGTGGCGCGAGGCGCGCCGGGCAGGTATTGCTGGATGGCCTGGGCCGCCTGGTAGTGCTTGGTCGCGACAATCACGAGGTCGAAGCCGTCGGAGGGGCTGATCTGCCTAACCGTTTTGGGAGCATAGGTAACCCGCGTGTGTTTGGGATGCCCGGCGCGCAGGTCGAGCAGATCCAAGGTGTCGTTGGCGGGCAGCCCCGCTTTTCGCACCACGTGGGTGACATCGACCCCCGCCGTTGACAAGGCCCAGCCGTAGATTGTGCCAACCACGCCCCTGCCGATGATGAGGACTTTCATCTAAAGTGAAACCTTCACCTTCCGGCAACGAGCAGCCAGCCAGCGACCAGCGGCATCACGAATAGCGCGCTATCCACGCGATCCAGGAACCCGCCGTGGCCGGGTAGCAGGGCTCCCGAATCTTTCACTCCGGCGCCGCGTTTCATGGCGGATTCCACCAGGTCGCCGAGCTGTCCCGCCGCGTTGGCCACCGCCGTCAGCAGCACCGCCTCGGCGATACTCACACCGGCAAAATGCCACAGGTAAGCGCCGGCCAGCAGCACCGAAGTGGCCACCGAGGCCGCCGCGCCTTCCCAGGATTTTTTCGGGCTCACGCGATCGGCCAAACGGTGCCGGCCAAACGCCTTGCCGATGTAATAGGCGCCGATATCGCCGGTCCAGCTCACCAGCAGCGCGTACATCAGCCAGGCGACGCCGTGGCCGTGCAACACGATGGCGCACCGCCAGCAGCCGAAGATGTAAATCACGCCCAGCACCAGCAAGGAAGTTCGCGGCAGCGCGTGCGCCAACTCAGCCGAGCGCAGCGCCAGCACCAGCGCCACGAGCGCCAGCCCGGTCAGTACCAGCCAGGCGTTGGCATAGGGAACCACCAGCAGGAGCAAACCCGCGCCATAGCCAAGCACTCCCGGAGCGCCGAAGCCATAGCTCGCGGCGATGGCATCATACTCCCGGTAGCTGAGCACGGCCGCCAACGCGAGCACGGCCAAGAACACACACAGGTTGGCCCAGAGCACTACGTAAACGACAAAGGGAATGAGCAGGGCCGCGGTGAGAACCCGCTTCATGACGGGCCGAGCGCGGGAATCAAGGTCTCGTCGGTCGGCGCATCCGCGGCGCCCGTGCGCAACCCGCCGTAGCGGCGCTCGCGCTTCTGATATGCCACCACCGCTTCCAGCAGGTCGGTGCGCGTGAAGTCCGGCCACAGCGTCTCGGTGACGTACAGCTCGGCATAGGCGATCTGCCACAACAGAAAATTACTGATGCGCATTTCGCCCGAGGTGCGGATCAGCAGATCGGGGTCCGGGCAGGAGGCCGTGTAGAGGTTGGTCGAGATCAGATCCTCGTCCATGCGAAGCGCGTCCAGCGAACCTTCCAGGCGCGCCATCTCCAGCACCGCGTTCACCGCATCCACGATTTCGGCGCGCCCGCCGTAATTGATCGCCAGGTTCACCAGCAGGCCGCGGTTGTTGGCGGTGGCTTCCACCGCCCGATCCAGTTCGGCGCGCACCGGCGGCGGCAGCGCATCCAACCGCCCGATGGCTTGCAGGCGAATGTCGTTCTTTTGCAGATCCGGCAGCTCCTGCCGCAGGTAGTAACGCAGCAGGCGCCACAGCGTTTCCACTTCGTGCCGCGGGCGCTTCCAGTTTTCCACCGAGAACGCATACAGCGTCAGCGCTTTCACCCCCAGCCGCGCGCAAGCTTCCACTGTCGAGCGCACCGGGCCAATGCCCGCCTTGTGGCCCGCCACGCGCGGCAGCCGCCGCCGTTCGGCCCAGCGCCCGTTGCCGTCCATGATGATGGCGATGTGTTCCGGCAACCGCGCCGGGTCGATGGCCTGCGCCAGTTCCCAGTCGCGATCTCCAGCCCGCAACGTATCCAGAAGCGCCTTCATGGCAAACCATAATGGTACAACATCACAAGTATTCACAAGGCACTTGGCCGCGCAAAGCGGCGTGGGGCAGGTCCCCGTCCCGCCGCATATGCTCCGCACAAAAACCCCGGCGGCGAAGACCGCCGGCGTTACCGGGATCGAGTTTTCTGGTAGCGCCAGCGGTCTTGCCGCCGCTGTCTTTGCGAGCCACTGCCCACGGCTTCCGCTCCACCTCTAGCTCGCCAGTGGGTGGAAAGATATAATTCCCTGTGAGACGGTTCGAAGGCCGTAAAAGGAGGGGGGATGAAAGTCGGAATTCTGGGGTCGGGCGATGTGGCGAAAGCGCTGGCGGGTGGCTTCCTGAAGCATGGCCACCAGGTAATGATGGGCACCAGGACGCCCGCCAAGTTAACGGAGTGGGCGGCACAGAGTCCCCAGGCGAGCGTCGGCAGCTTCGCCGCCGCGGCGGCATTCGGCGAACTGATCGTGCTGGCGGTCACGGGGAAAGCGGCGGCGGAAGCGCTGCGGTCGGCGGGCGTGGGGAACCTGACGGCGAAAACCGTCATCGACGCCACCAATCCCGTTGCAGACGCGCCGCCCGTCAACGGTGTATTGAAGCTCTTCACCAGCCACGACGAATCGCTTATGGAGCGGCTCCAGCGCGAGTTTCCCAGCGCCAACTTCGTCAAGGCATTCAATTCCGTCGGCAGTGCATTAATGGTGAATCCGCAATTCAAGGGCGGCAAGCCAACCATGTTCATCTGCGGCAATAGCGAGGCCGCCAAGAAGAGCGTCGGCGGAATTCTCGATCAGTTCGGCTGGGAAGTGGCGGATATGGGCAGCGCGGAGGCCGCACGCGCCATCGAACCGTTGTGCATGCTCTGGTGTCTCCCTGGTTTTCTGCGCAACGAGTGGGTTCACGCGTTCAAGCTGCTGGTTTGATTCAGGGCTTGCCGGCGCCTTCTTCCACCGGATACCCCTGGTCGATCCAATCGGCCTTGAAGTTGTCCGGCACATAGAGCGCCCGGACGTGCGTAAAGCCCATTTGCCGCATCAGCTCCAGGGCCGGACGGATATTGGGGCAGTGGTCCCACGGGCAGCAGCCGCAATAGAGCACGATTTCGCGATCGCGCGGCAGCTTGGCAGCCTCGGCCTTCAGCAGCTCCAGTCCTTCGGGCCGGTTGGCGGGACCGGCGTAGATGGAGCCGGGAATGTGCTTGCTGCGGTATAGCACGTTCGGGCCGACCTGCAGAACCACAATCGCGCCGCGATGGCCCGCCAGTTGCCCCGCCAGTTCTCTCGGCTGAACTACAGCCGGGTCTGACGCCCATGCTCCGGCCAACGCCATCAACGCAGTGCACACAAAGTTCCGCATGTCCTAACTGTAGCGCCGAGGCGCCGCCTGTGAAACGGCCGCCCACTCGTCGAGTGCCGCGGCGCGTGGTTTAATAGAGGTTTCATGTATCGATCCCTAGGATTGCTGTCGCTCCTGGCCTGCGCAGCCGGCTGCCTGGATGCCGCGCCGCCCGTACCCACGCTAGCGGCGGCCCGCACCGCGCTGGCAGGGCTTCCGCTGCGGTTCGAGGCCAACCAGGGCCAGTGGAGCCCCGACGTGCGTTACCTGGCGCGTTCGGGCGGCGTGAAAGTCGCGCTCACCGATCGCGGCCCATCGGTCGGCTTGCCTGGAGGCCGCGTGGACCTGGTGCTCGAAGGCGCGGCCGCGCCTCGCATCCAGCCACTCGATCCGCTCGCCGTCCGCACCGATTATTTCATCGGCCCCCGCTCCAACTGGCACACCGGCGTGGCCAGCTATGCGCGGGTGCGTTATTCGCAGGTGTACCGCGGGATCGACGCGGTCTATTACGGAAATGAGGGCCGCCTGGAGTATGACTTCGTGCTGGCGCCGGGCGCCGACGCGGGTTCCATTCGCATGCGGTTCCGCGGCGCCGATCGCCTCCGGATTACGCCGGCCGGCGATCTGGAAGTCGATGGGGCTGGCGGCACACTCATCGAGAAGCGTCCCGCGGTTCGGCAGGGCGAAGTCGCGATTGACGGCCGCTACGTCCTGCTGGCGCGCGACCTGGCCGCTTTCCGTGTCGGCAGCTATGATCGCAGCCGTCCGCTGGTGATCGACCCGCTGCTGGTTTACTCGACTTACATTGGCGGCGCTGGCGACGAACAGGTGAACGCCGTACGGCTGACGGCCAACGGCTTGTTGTATATCACCGGGCCCACCAACAGCACCAACATGCCCTATGTGAATGGGGCTTACTCGAACGCCCCCATCGCGGGATCGACTAATATCTTCATAGCCATTCTCGATACCAGCGCCGCGGGCGGATTTCAGCCGACTTATTTCGGTTACATTGGCGGATCGGCAATCGATGTGCCGCTGGCGATGGTGCTCGATGCGCAGGGTGATATCTACCTCACCGGGCGCACCACTTCCACCGACTTTCCGGTTGTCGGGAATTCCATCCTGAGCACCTTTCCCACGCCGGCCGTTACCGGCGTGTCTACCGGCCCCAGTGAGTTGACGGACGCGTTCGTCCTGGAATTGAACCCCTCCCTCTATGGCGAAGTGTCGCTGCTCTATACCACGTTTCTCGGTGGCATCCAGGGCAACACTTACGGGAACGCCATCGATCTGGATCAGGCCGGCAATATTTACGTGGTCGGCACCACGCTGGCAGGCGACTTTCCGCTCACCAACAACGCTTATCAGACCGATCTGTGGGGAGGGCAAGATACCTTTCTCATCGAGTTCAACACCAACAGCGCGGTTCCCCTCTATTCCAGCTTGCTGGGCGGCGAACTGGACGATGACGGGCGCGCAGTCGCGGTTGCGCCAAACGGCCTGGTTTACATGGCCGCCTCCACGGAATCGACCGAGTTTCCGATGGCTGGATTCTCGTATCAGGGCAGCTTGGCGGGAGGTTACGATCTGATCGTCGCCGTGCTCGATCCCACCCAGTTCGGGACCGAATCGCTGATCTATTCCACTTATATAGGCGGCTCGGCCAGCGAAGAGGTGCGCGGGATGGCGGTGGACGGCAACGGGAACCTTCTGTTGACCGGCTACACGTTGTCGAGCGATTTTCCGGTTACCCCGGATGCGGCGCAGCCGGTCTATGGCGGTAATGGCGACATCTTCGTTACCGTGGTGAACCCGTTCAACCCGGAGCCGCAGTTCCTGGTTTATTCTACTTTCCTGGGCGGTTCGGATGCCGACGTGGGTTATGGCATCGGCGCCGATGCACAGAATAATATCTACGTCACCGGCTACACGCTGTCGCCGGATCTGCCAGTCACGCCGAACGCTCCCGAACACACCTGGCCGCAGGGCGTCGATATCGTCGCCGCCAAGGTGATTCCGCACGTGGCCGGCCCGAGCGGATTTGGCTACGTCACTTACTTCGGCGGAGTCAGCATCAACAGCGGGCAGGCCCTGGCGGTAGCGCCGGATGGCACCCTGTACGTGGCTGGCTTCACCGGCGGCGTCCTGACCACCACCAGCAACGCCGTGCAAGGCTCGTACGGCGGCGGCGTCACCGATGGCTTCCTGTTCGTGCTAGCGCCGTAGGCGCGCTGTGCCGGGCTGCACTCCCGACAAGTTGAATTGAGCCTACGCCGGGAGCCGACCGGCGCCCACCCCCAATAAGAGTTGACTCACGGCTGGACCGACCGGGAGATTTCGCGGCGGGCCATTTCTAAGCCCGGAGGGCGAAAGACAGTAGCCCACGGCGCAAGCCGCGGGTCCGAGGTATCCAGTCGCAGCCCCGGAACGGGGCGTGGGAATCCCGCCGGCGGGAATGTCTTCCGCCCCGTTCCGGGGCTGCGCGTTTCATGCGGTTCCCAAGGCTCACGCCTTGGGCTACTGTCTTTCGCCCTCCGGGCTTCCCGAGTCGGCGCTAGGTTAGCTCTTGTGGTGCGCACCCCCGCTCTCGTACCTGCTTGTTTCCGGCTACGCCGGGTGGTGTACTAAAGCAATTGGCGAGCAGCAAAGCTGCCAGGATCGCGAGTGGGCGCCGTCCCGCGCGGGTATGCGGGAGGCGATTCGGGATGTCAGGCAAGGCAGCTTTCATGGTGCTCCTCGCGCTGGGTGCTGCGCTGCTCACGCAGACCGGGTGTGACAACACTCGGTCGCTTCGTAAGGCCTGCGACTCCGGCAACGCAAAGAGCTGCTACGACGTCGCCAAGATGTATGAAGACGGGATCGACGAGCATAGAGCCAAGGCTGTCCAGTTCTACCAGAAGGCTTTCCAACTCTATAAGAAGGCCTGCGATAGCGGCGAAGCAAAAGGTTGCAGCGGTCTCGGGCGACTGTACGGCAACGGCAAGGGCGTGCAGAAAGACGAGGCCAAGGCGGTTCAGCTCTTTCGGAAGGCGTGTGACGGCGGCTACGCCAGGGGCTGCCTGAACCTCGGCTACATGTATGGCAAAGGCAAGGGCGTCGAACACGACGATACCAAGGCGGTTCAGCTCTACTCGAAGGTTTGCGATGAAGGCAATGCGGAGGGATGCTCCTGCCTCGGTGGCATGTACTTCTCTGGCACAGGCGTGCAAAAGGACGATGCCAAGGCGATTCAACTCCTCCGGAGGGCCTGCGACGGCGGCGACGGATTGGGTTGCTCTCGCCTCGGTTACATGTACGAAAAGGGCGAAGGCGTTCAGAAAGATGAAGCCAAGGCGCTTCGGCTTTACCAAAAAGCGTGCGACGGCGGCGATGGATGGGCTTGCGGTGCCATCGGCTACATGTATGCCAACGGCGAGGGCGTGCTGAGGGATCACGGCAGGGCTGTTCAGTTCTTCCAGAAAGCGTGCGACGCGGGCTCAGCGAGGGGCTGCACCAGCCTCGGATGGGTTTACGCCCACGGCGTGTCGCTGATGCCTGCGTACGTAAACGAGCCCGGCTCGACGTACCGCGGCAGTTTGGTGTGGAGAAACGATGACAAGGCGGTCCGCCTCTACCGAAAGGCCTGCGACGGCGGCGACGCGACCGGCTGCAAGGAGTTGGGCGCGATGTATGAGGCTGGCAAGGGCGTCAAAGAGGACGATGCCAAGGCGGTGGAGTTCTACCAGAAGGCCTGCGATGGCGGCGATGCAACGGGCTGCGTCAGCCTCGGCATGATGTGCAGCAGGGGTAGGGGCGTACAGGAAGATCAGGCCAGAGCCGCCCAACTCTACCAGAAGGCTTGCGACGGCGGTGATGCGCCAGGCTGTGGGGCCCTCGGGTGGATGTATACGAACGGTACCGGCGTGGAGAAGGACGATGCCAAGGCGGCGGAGTTCTTCCAGAAGGGGCGCGATCTTAAGAGATCCCAATAAGCGCGGCCGCGACTGGGCAGTCTATGGCGCCGCGAAAACAGCCTGCCGGCACACTAATCGTGCTATTATTCTAAAGGACTTCACTGTGGCGTCCCAGGCACGTCCTCCTGACGCGAAATAACCCTATCAATGAATTTACGTTCTCTTTTTAGCTTGTTTTCTTCGGATCTCGCCATCGATCTCGGCACGGCGAACACCCTGGTTTATGCCCACGGAAAAGGCATCGTGGTCAACGAGCCGTCCATCGTCGCCATCAATAAGTCCACCGGCGAAGTGGAAGCGGTCGGCAAGGAAGCCAAGGAAATGCTGGGCCGCACGCCGGGCAACATCGTCGCCATCAAGCCGATGAAGGATGGCGTGATCGCAGACTTCAAGGTCACCGAGCGCATGCTGAATTACTTCATTCAGAAAGCGCACGGCCGCAAAATGCTGGTGCATCCCCGCATCGTGATCGGAGTGCCCAGCGAAATCACGCAAGTGGAAAAGCGCGCGGTGATGGATTCGGCTTATCGCGCCAAGGCCAGCGAGGTGCACCTGGTGGAGCAGGCCATGGTGGCCGCCATCGGCGCCGGGTTGCCGATCACCGAACCCTCCGGCAACATGGTGGTCGATATCGGCGGCGGCACTACCGACGTGGCCGTGATCTCGCTTTCCGGCATCGTCTACTCGCGCTCGGTGCGCGTGGCCGGCAACGAGATGGACGATGCCGTCATGCAGTACCTCAAGCGCAAGTACAACCTGCTGATCGGCGAGCGCACGGCGGAAGCGATCAAGATCGAGGTCGGTTCGGCCTTTCCTCTGGACAAGCCGTTGACCATGGAAATCAAGGGACGCAACCTGATCGAGGGTGTGCCGCGCACCATCACCATCAACGACACCGAGATTCGCGAAGCGCTTTCGGAATGCGTGGCCACCATCGTCAACGCCATTCGCGTGGCCCTGGAACGCACGCCGCCAGAGCTCAGCGCCGACATCAGCGACCGCGGAATCGTGCTCACCGGCGGCGGCGCCATGCTGAAGAACCTGGACAAGCGGATCCGCGAGGAAACCGGCCTTCCGGTCTCCATCGCCGACGACCCGCTGGCGTCGGTGGTGCTGGGCACCGGCCGCATGCTCAGCGATTTCCGTCTGCTGCGCAAGATTTCGATAGACTAAAAGGAACGCGGGCGCGCGTATGGAGTCGTTCGTCAACCGTTACCGCAGCCTCACCATCCTTCTGCTGGTGATCTTCGCGCAGTTCCTGCTGCTGGCGGTTCAGGTGAAAAACGATCAGGACGTGCGCTTCATCCGCGTGTGGACGGTGACCGCCGTCACACCCTTCGCCCGCGTGGTGGAACTGCTGCGTGGCGGCAGCGTGGGCTTCTTTCGCAACTACATCCTGCTGCACGACGAAGACGCCGAAAACCGACGGCTGCGCGACCAGGTGGGCCATCTCAAGCTGGAGAACATTTTCCTCAAGAACGAACTGAACACCGCCGAGCGCGCCAAGGCTCTCGGCGTATTTCAGGCGCGCATCCCTTCCAAGACGTTGGCCGCCACCGTGATCGGCACCGGCGCCGGCTCCAACGCCAAGGTGGTTTACGTCGACGCCGGAAGCACGCGCGGGGTGGAGCGGGGCATGGCCGTGGTGACGCCGGATGGAATCGTCGGCAAGGTGATTGCCGCCTACCCCACTGCATCGGAGATCCTGCTCGCCACCGACGCCGATTTCGCCGCCGGCGTGGTTTCCCAGGACGGCGCCGTGCGCGGCACTTTGAAAGGCCAGGGAACTCCGCTGCTGAAGGTCGACTACGTGCCGATTCAGGAGAAGGTGCAAGTGGGGCAGTGGTTTTACACTTCGGGCGACGACCGCATTTTCCCGCGCGGCTTTCCGGTCGGCGTGGTGCGGAGTGTCCGCGACGCACAGCCATTCAAGGAGATCCTGCTCGACCCGGTGGGGTTGCAGCACGGCCTCGAGGACGTGCTGATTATTACCCAGGGCGCGCATCAGGACATCCCGCCCACTCCCGTCGCCGACCAGCCGGTGTATATCGCGCCGTCAACGCCCGATGATGAGTCCAAGCCCGGGCTGCCCGCCGCCGCGGGCGCCTCGCCGCCGATTACCGAAGCCGATAAACTGCGCCTGGAATATCAGGCTTCCGGTGAAGCGCAGGGCCACAAGTTCGGCTCCGGGGAATCCGGTCCACCCGACTTCAGCGGGATCGCCACAACTCCGCCGCGGATACCCGCGCCGGCTGCCGCCGTGCCAGCCGCCTCCGCGCCGGTCAATGCGGGCCCCAAGCCGGTCACCGGCGCTACCACCAAGACCACCGAAGTTACCCGCCATTCCAATCAGGCCAATGGCGAGCCAGTTGGGAGCACTAAGAGATAATGGCGTACTCCTCCGGGCGCATGCTGCTCAGCCAGAGCGATGGCCCGGTCTCTCGTTTTCGCGCCTGGGTCTTCGTCGTCGTCCCGTTGCTGGCGATCCTTTTTCAGGTTTACGTTCCGCTGTTTTTCCCCATTCTTGGTTTCCTGGAGATGCCGCTGCTGGTGGTGGTGTATCTGTCCCTCACGCAGCGCAGCCAGGTCGGCGGCCTGTTCACCGGCGCCCTGATCGGCCTGGCGCAGGATTCGCTCTCCAAGAACCCGCTCGGCATGTTCGGCATTTGCAAGACTCTGGTGGGATATTTTGCCGCTTCGGTGGGCGTGCACTTCAATGTGGACAACACCGTGATCCGGCTGATGCTATCGTTCTTTTTCTATCTCTTCCACCAGTTGCTGTACTGGGTGATGCAGCGGATGCTGCTCGCCCAACAGCCCCCCTTCGATTACCAGAGCTGGCTCCTGTTCGGCGCGCTGAACGCCGTGGTCGGCGCGTCGCTGTTCCACTTCCTGGATAAACTCCGCGCCGCGGCGTGAACGGGGGGACGCGACACAGCGATGGCGAAACTCGCCAGGGTCGATCCGCTTTCAAGCTGACGCTGACATCGATCCAGATACTCGCAAAGGACTGCTCCGAAGAGCGCCGTCCACGCAACCAGGTGCGACCAGGCCGGTTCGTCAGCGGCCCAGGCCCAAAGCTCGCCTCGCCAAACGCGCTATAAAGGAAGTGGGACGTTCCGGCGGGATGAGCGGACACGGGGAGAGTGCATGAAGATCACCTATACGGGCAGGCAAGTGGAACTGAAGCCGGCGGAGCTGAAGAAGCTGGAGGCGCGGTTCGCCAAGATCGGTAAGCTTCTCGACGGGAGGCGCGAATGCGAGGCTCACGTCATCTTATCGGTCGAGCGGCATTTGCATCAAGCCGAAGCCACGGTAAATTACTACGGCCATCAACTGGCCGGCGAGGGCTCCAGCACGGACCTGTTCATGGCCATTCACTCCGCCGCGGAGAAGCTGGAAAAACAGGCCGTGAAGGCGCGCACCAAGTGGCGCGACATCAAGCGCACGCCGCGCAAGAGCGCCTCGGAGGTGGAAATCGAAGCTCCCGCGCCTGAGGTGGAGGTGGAGGCTGAGGAGGAAACCGCGCCACAGCACCGCGTCTTTCACGTGGGCCATCACAAGAAGCGCAAGCCGATGACGCTGGAGGAAGCGCTGCTCGAAATGGAGAACCGCGACTACGTGGTGTACCTCGATGCCGAAACCGATGGCGTGAACGTGCTGGTGCGGCGCCGCGACGGCCATTTCGACCTGATCGAAGCCTGAGCCAGCTCCATGCCGCGCCGCCCGGTTGCAACCGCTCCCAAAGCCAAGAACGCGCCCGCGCGCCGGCCCAGACGCGCCGCGCCGGCCGCCCAACCCGAACTGGTCATCATCACCGGCCTCAGCGGGTCGGGCAAGGGTTCCATGCTCAAGGCGTTCGAGGATCTTGGGTATTACTCGGTGGATAATCTGCCGGTGGAGCTGATCCCCAAGTTCGCGGAACTCACCCGCGACAGCTCCAGTTTCCAGTCTGCCGCGCTGGTAGTGGATATCCGCGAAGGCGGCGGCTTGGACCGCTTCCCCGCGGTGTTGGCGCAGATCCGCGACACGGTGAAGGCCCGCCTGATTTTCGTCGAGGCGGAAGATACCGCCATCCTGCGCCGCTTTAGCGAAACCCGCCGCCCGCATCCGCTGGGCACTAACCGTTCGATTCCCAGGAGCATCCAGCGCGAGCGCGCCCAACTCAAGAAAATCCGCGGCATGGCCGACCTCATCGTCAATACTTCGAAATTCACCGTGCACGAGCTGCGCGAGTTCATCGGCGAACGGTTTCGCGGGCAGGGCGACGAATCGAAGATCATGGTCTACGTCACCAGCTTCGGTTTTCGCAATGGCGTTCCGCCCGATAGCGACCTGGTCTTCGACGTGCGATTCCTGCCCAATCCGAATTACATCCCGAAGTTCAAACACCTCACCGGCAAGAATCCGGCGGTGGCGCAATACATCCGGTCGTTTCCGCAGACGGTGGAATTCACCGGCCGCATTTCGGACCTGCTGGTTTATTTGCTGCCTCACTACATCAGCGAGGGCAAGAGTTACCTGACCATCGCCTTTGGCTGCACCGGCGGCCACCACCGCTCGGTGATGATGGCCGACGAAATCGCCCGCAACCTGGCCAAGGCCGGATACCACGCCAAGGTGACGCATCGGGATATCGGATAGCGGGAGCGTGCGCGAGAGGAAAAAGTACCGCGCTATTCCTGCACGGCGGGCGCCGGCTCTCCCGTGAGGTCCTCGACGGCAACCGGGGGATTGTAGTACAGCAGCCGCTGGCAGCTTTCGCAGGACAGGATCTGGTCGTCCTTCTTGAGGTCCTGGAAGTATTGCAGCCGCAGCGCAATCTGGCACGCCATGCAGCGGCCGTCCACCACTTCGGCCAGGGCGATTCCCCGGCGCGCCTTGCGTGCCCGCTCGTATCGCTGCACCGTGGTGGCGGACATCTGCGAAACGATCGCGGCGCGTTCCTGCTGCAACTCGGCCGCGGCTTTCTTGTCCTCCGCCGTGCGCTCGCGCGCGCCGCTCTTCTCCGCTTCCACCTGCTGCTTCTCGGTCCGCAGCGCGGCCTCGGCGGCCTTCACATTGCGGTCCAGCGGTTCGGATTCGCCCATCAGATCCAGAATGCGATCCTCCAGCTTGCGAATCTCCGCCTGGCAGAAATCGATCTCGCTCTGAAAGGCGCGGTACTGCTCGTTGGTCTTGGCCTCGACCATCTGCCCTTTCAGTTTCGAAATCTTCTGTTCCCACACCTGGATATCGCCTTCGCTCTGCTTGCGTTCCTTCTGGTTGGCCACCAGAGCGGCGCGGTCGGCTTCGAGCTTGCGCTCGTGCGATACCAGTTTTTTTTCGATGGCGGAAATGTGAACGGGTAAAGCCGCGATCTCGCGCTGCAAGCCTACCAGGTGGGTGTCAATCTCTTGCAGGCGGATCGCCAGCTTTAGATCTGCGAGCATGGCTAATCGCAGTGTAGCATGCAGCTTCGAGCGTCCGAAGTTCCGCAATGCCGAGCGCCCGTGCCAGCGCATAAAAGACTCCCACACCGAGTGGAATCGAAACGGCCAGATCCGCCAGGTGCGCCAGCCGATCGCCTGCGATTGCGCCGTGAATCGCCAGGCTGGAGACGCGGCACACCGCGCCCATCGCCGCTGCCGCCAGCGCGATCTTGGCCGCGCTCACCGCCAGCCGGGGGCCCTCGATCGACTCGATGCGCCTGCGCAGCGCGGCGGCCAGCGCGGCCGCGCCGGCGAGCGCCACCAGCGAGGTGGCCAGCGCCAGCCCCGCCTGCCCCATGCGCGCGCCTCGCGCCAGGCCAATCGCCAGCAACAAGTTCAAGCCAATCGAGGCCACGCTCACCGCCATCGGCGTCCAGGCGTCGTCCAGCGCGTAAAAAGCCGGCGCCAGCAACTTGAGCGCCGCGTAACCTGCCAGGCCAACGCTATAGCACGCCAGCGCCAACGCCGTCTGATGCGTGTCATACGCTCCGAAACGCCCTCCCTGGTACACCACGCCGATCATACTTTCGCCCAGCACCGCCAGCCCCACCGAAGATGGAATGGTGAGCAGCAACGCCATCCGCAGCGAACCCGCCAGCGTGGCGCGAAACTCGTCCAAGCGGCCCAGCGCCGCGCTACGCGAAATGGCCGGCAGCGTGGCGCTGGCCAGGGCGGCGCCGAACAGGCCGAGTGGAAATTGCAGGAATCGGAACGCGTATGCCAGCCAGCTCACCGGTCCATTTAGTGCGTGCCCCGCCGCATCGGTAAGGCCCGAGGCCAGATTCGCGTTCACGATCGCTTTGATCTGCACCGCCGCGCTGCCAATCAGCGCCGGCAGCATCAGCCGCGCAATCCGCCGCAGCCCCGGATGCCCAAAATCGATGCGAGGCCGGAACGAAATGCCGGCACGCCGCAGGCTCGGCAGTTGCCAGCCCAGTTGCAGCGCGCCACCGATTAATACGCCGGCCGCCATCGAGACGATCATCCCTTGCGGCCATCGCCTGCCCACCGTCAGCCCCAGCGCCAGCCCGCTCGCCACGGAGCCGATGTTGAAGAACATGGAAGCCAGCGCCGGCACGCCGAACCGCCCGCGGGCGTTCAGAATCGCCATCGCTTCGGCCGCCAGCGCCACCAGCAGCAGAAAGGGGAACATGACGCGCGTCAACAGCACGGTCAACTCGAACTTGCCCGGCACGCGCGCGAATCCCGGCGCCAGCAATCGCACCAATTGGGGGCTGAAGATCATTCCAAGCAGGCAAATCGCGCCCGCCGCCAAGGTGAGCGCGGTCGCCACCACCTGCGCCAGTTCCGCCGCTTCGAGCGCGGTCCCGGTGGTCAGCGATTCGGTGAAGGTGGGGACGAACGCGGAGGATAGCGCCCCTTCGGCGAAGAGGTTGCGCATCAGGTTGGGAATGCGGAAGCCGGTCAGGAACGCGTCATAGACGGCGCCGGCGCCGAACAGCCGCGCCATCGCCGCCTCCCGCACCAGGCCGGTCAAGCGGCTCAGCAAAACCGCCGCCGAGACTACCCCCGCCGACCGCAGCAGGCCGTGCTCGGCGGCTGCCTCGCCGCGCGTCATTCCACGCGCCGGACTTCCACCTGGCGGTAGATTTCCTCGGTCTGCGCCAGCGAAGCGAAATTCATTCCCGGCAGCCGCGCCGATGCCGTGCCCGCCGCCACGCCCCAGCGCAGCGCTTCCGCAGGGTTTTGCCGGCGGCTCATCGACCAGGCGAAGACTGCCGTAAGCGCGTCGCCCGCACCGATCGGGCTCACCGCGTCCACCCGCGGCGGCAGAGCTTCCACCAGTCCATCGCCAAACGCGCCCACCGCCCCGCGGCTGCCCAGCGAGAGCACCACCGATTCCGGCCCCATGGCGCGGAGCTGCCCCGCCGCCTCGAGCGAATGCGCGCGCGTCAGAATCGTGCGCCCCAGCAGTCGCTCCGCTTCCGGCTGGTTGGGCGTCGCCACCGTGGGCCGCGCTTCTATGCCCTCCCGCAGCGAATCACCACCCGCGTTCAGCAGCGTCTTCACGTGTTTTTGCCGCGCCACCGCAATCAACTTCGCGTAAAAGGACGAGGGAACGCCCGGCGGTGTGCTGCCGCACAGCATCAGCCAGTCCGCGCCATCCAATGCCTGCCGCACCGCGCGTTCCACCCGCGCCACCTCCGGCCCGGTGAGCGCCGGCCCCACTTCGTTCAGATTCACCGTCAGCCCCTGCTTATCCGTGATAGTGAGGTTGGTGCGAATGGCGTTCTTCACCGGCACCTGTACGATTGGGTAGCCGCAGTCTTTGAGCAGCGCTTCGAGGCGCTTGCCCGTTGCGCCGCCCGAAATCAGCACCGCCTGCGTCTGGCCGCCGAACGAGTGGATGACGCCAGACGCATTGATCCCTCGCCCTCCGGCCGATTGCCGGATCGAATTGATGTAGGCGCGGTCTTCGAAGGCCAACCGGTCGACGCTGAGGATTCGATCGATGGCCGGATTGATGGTGAGAGTGACGATCAAAAACCTATTGTACCCGTGGCGCGGCCTTTTTGTGCTCCGTGTCGTCTCGAGGCCACATGATGTAGTGATTTGGGGCACGCGATTATTCTCATGTCGCTCACCGGCCGCGCCAAAGGCCTGGCCCGCCGCCAGCGCGGTACAATCCTGGGTGATATGCCGTTCCCGACTCATCGCCTCCGGCGGCTGCGCGCCACTGAATCCTTGCGCGGGCTGGTCCGCGAAACACACCTCCATCCGGGCCAATTTATTCTTCCTCTATTTGTTTGCCCCGGCGAGGGCGTGCGCCGCGAAATCGGCGCCATGCCGGGCAATTACCAGCTTTCTATCGACGAGTTAATGAAAGAATGTGCCGAGGTCCACTCGCTCGGCATCGGAGGCGTCATCCTCTTCGGTCTGCCGGAGACGAAGGACGAGTTGGCCTCCGGCGCCTATGACGAGGCTGGGATTGTGCAGCGCGCCATCCGCGCCATCCGCCGCGAGGTCCCGCGCCTGCTGGTGATTACCGACGTCTGCAACTGCGAGTACACCAGCCACGGCCACTGCGGCTTCGTCAAGGATGGCGATGTCGATAACGATACGACCCTCGGTTGGCTGGCTAAGTCGGCTGTTTCGCACGCCCGCGCCGGCGCCGATATGGTGGCGCCCTCCGACATGATGGATGGACGCGTGGCCGCCATCCGCCGCGCGCTCGACGCCGCCGGCTTCCCCGGCACGCCCATCCTTGCCTACGCCGCCAAGTTCGCTTCGGTCTTTTACGGCCCTTTTCGCGAGGCCGCCGATTCCGCGCCGCAATTCGGCGACCGGCGCAGCTACCAGATGGATCCGGCCAACGGCCGCGAGGCCATGCGCGAGATCGCGCTCGATCTCGAAGAGGGCGCCGACATCATTATGGTCAAGCCCGCCATGCCCTATCTCGACCTGATCGCCCTCGCCCGCCAGCGCTTCGACGTTCCGATCGCGGCTTATCAGGTGAGTGGAGAGTATTCGATGATCGTGGCCGCCGCGCGCAACGGCTGGCTGGATCACGATCGCGCCATGATGGAGTCGCTCACCTCCATCGCGCGCGCGGGCGCCGGCATCATTCTCACCTATTTCGCCAAACCCGCCGCCCGCCTGCTGGGCTGACCCGGCCGTGGCACGACCGTCCGCGCGTTTCGAGCCTCTACCAGCCGGCGCCGCAAAATGGATCCGCGCCGAGGGTACCCTCCAGTTCACTCAGATATTCCGGCGCGCTCACCCGCGCCAGTTGCTGGCGTGCATCGCCCAGCCGCGATTCGATATCGAACCCTTCGAAGGAAGCGCCGCTATCGCGAAACTCCTCGATGGAGCGGACGTGACGCGTCCACAGCGCGATATCGCGCGTCTGTTTGGCGCGCAACCGCTCGCAATACCAATCGCTCGCCATCAGATATTCGCGCGTGAACATGCGCCGCACGTCGGGATCGTCGACGCCCCTACCTTGCGATGACCCCTCAGCCATGATTTCGAGCAGCGCCCGCAGCGGAGGACAGGCCGCCGCCACGCTGCCGTCCTCGAAGTACTGCCGGGCGACACGCGTCTGAGCTTCCACAATGGCGTCCACACCGGCCGCGAATTGTTCGATGTCCTGCTTTTCCGGGCGCAGGATCTCCTCGGTGAAAACGGCGTCCGGCGTTTCGAAAAGCCGCCCGAGGAAACGGTCGACGAAGAGCGGCGTGATTCGATAGCCGAGGCGGCTGGCCAGCACGGTGCGGCCGTCCACGCAGAAATCGCAGACCTTCTCCAGGTATCCATGGGCCAGCAGGAATTCGGGATTGCGCTCGCCCACCCGCATGCGGCACCAGATCTCGGGAACCAGCAGGCTGATGTCGTGGTCGACCCGGTAATGCGGCCCGATGTAGCCCGCCGAAGTGGTGAATCCGGCGTATCCGGTCAGAATGAACGACACCAGCGCGTTGTTCAGATCCACCACTGGAGGCAAAGCGTTAAAGGCTGCCTTGGTCAACGCACCTTCGCTGCCAAAGCCGGTGGTGGCCGGGGATTTGCCGGTGAGGCTGCAAATGAAATCCATGAACAGCTCGGGCAATTCCTGATAGTGGATCGGGCTGTACACGGCGAGCGGCGGCAGGCCTGCCTTGGGATCCGCCGGGCTGTTTCTTCTTCCCGCGAGCACGGCGTTGACCGGAAGGTAAACCGGCCGCTCCGCCGGAATTCCCCTGGCCAGACGGGCGGCGATTTGGGCCAGATAGAGCTCATCCGGATGCTTGAGATCGGGCCTCTGCTGCAAGTAGCGCGGGTTGGTCGAGCGTGCCCCGTGAATCAGGCGCGGGTGCGCCGAGGAAACCACGAACCCGGTTTCCGGCCGCTCGACGAAACTCCGCAGAAGCTGCTTCATCGGCTCGGAGTATTGATCGAACTCGACCACATGTTCCACCATGGCCCGCGCCGCCTCGATGGTGATCGGCTCGAAGTTGGAGAGAAAATTTCCCGGGCCGGCGATGTCCGCCTCCGCCTGCGTGTCCACTCCCCGATAGATCGCGTTGTCGGGCCGCTGGAACAGGAGGCGCTCGCAGTTAGCCACCAGTTTGACGCTGGGGTCGTCGTACTCGGGGTCCAGGTCGTTGAGGGCGCGGCGCGGGAGCACGATGGAGGCGGTGATGTCATCCTCCATCTGCACCTTCCGGGCTGGGGAAAAATCCGGCCGCAGCTTGAAAATCCGCCAGGCCCCCTCCGGATCGTAGCCCACGCGCAGGTAATTGCACACCAGTTTCTGATCGTCGAATTTCAGTTCGTGGCCCAGAAAGCCGTTGATCCGGTCCACCGTAAAATGCTCGCGCCAGCGATCGCCCCATTCGGGCCGGTAATAACGTTTCAGGGTGAAGACGAGTTGGCGGACGGTCTGCGAAAGCTGGTGCGCCCACGCGTTGTGCTCGGCGGTATAGTCGGGCGACGGCGTCAGCAACTGGATCACCGACCCAAGCGATCGGGCCGGGCTGAGAATCGGCCGCCGCGAGCGCTCGTCGGGCGGGCGGTTGCGGTAGATGGCGGAGAAGTCCTTGGCGAGGACCTCAGCCACCTGATCCATGTCGTGGTGGTAGTCTTTGACGAAGACCGATCCCTTCAGCACCGCGTCGGCAATCGATTTGGAGATCTCCGACTTTCCGCCGCCGGACACCGTACACGGCTTGTGGCACAGCGTTCCGCGGGGCCGCGAACCCACCAGGCGCCATGCCGTGCCGGCAACCTGCTTTTGCAGCCTGACGCGATAACCGGAGGGAAGAACGTACTCGGCCTCGGCGCGCAAAGCCAGCCGCGCCTCCGCGCCGCCATTCCGCCAGCGAACGAATCCCTCCCGCGCGTGGAAGCTCGCGTCCTCCGGCACATAGTAGACGTTCGGAAAACGCCGGTCAACGGCGTGGCCGTCCGGCTGCGGTGCGATCAGACCGCCGAGCAGCTTCGTGACGTCGGCAAAAGTAGCCGCCTTGAGGCTGACGGTGCGGTCGGCGAAAAAATCCTGGCCGAGAACGTAGGTGGCAAAGGCCAGCGCGCCGCCCGCGTGTTCCTCCTCGCATGAGCCGTACAGGTTGGCCGCGAAGCTGATCTGCGTCTTCACCTCTTTCTTGCAGTACCCGTAATAGTTGTCCGCGATCACCGTGACCATCACGCCGCGGGCGTCCCGGCACGCCACTTTGAACGCGCGGCCGCCGTTGTACGGTTCGTCTTCCCGGGACCAGCACATGCCGTCGCGCCGCTGCCGCTCGGTAGCTTCGCTGGCGTGGGGCAGCCCCAGGGCTCGCTTGCCGATGCCCACCAGGTGCGGCGCCAGCACGACACAGCCGGTGTGCCCGGTCCAATGCCGCGCATCGAGCCCAGCGTCGTTTTCCGGCAGGTACGGATCGCCGCCGTTGCCGAAAATGCTCTCCACAAAATCGAGATTGCTGACCAGGCTGCCGGGCGCGAGGAAGCGGATCTCCATAGTCTTTTCCGGTTCATGGCCCGCCGCGGGGCAGACCAGCGGACGCAGCAGTAGGGAGACGAAGCAGCGGGCGGGCTTTTGCTCATCGGCGGTGAATGGCAGCGTCAGCAGGTCGGCCGGCGGCCGCAACGCGGCGCTCCAGAGTGCCGCGAAAGCCTGCTTGGGCACGGCGGCTTTGTCGGCTGGAACCGGAAGTCCTCCCTCGACGATGTGAAACAGGCCCTGCGTAGTCCGCCGGTCGCTACGCGGGTTGTGCAGCACGCCTTGCGGCAGACGATAGGAGTCCAGGTAAGGGGATGAAAAGGAATCCGAGGTCACCGGCAAGGATAAGACGCGGGCCATGCCTTCCCTGTCCAGCACAAAGGTGTTGGCCGGGAGCCGCGCGGCGCCTTGAGGACAAACCTCGCTGAGGTACGCATCGAGAAAATCCTGGATGCGGCTGTCGCTCGCGCAGAGCCAGTTTCCCAGTTGCCGGTCCTTCTGGCAATAGTTGCGCAGCAGCGGCCCGGCGATTTCGAGGAAGTCCGCGCCGGCCGTGTTCCGGCTGACCGGCAGCCCCAGCGCCGCGAGTTTGAGATTGATGTAGCGGTCCAGTTCCTCATCCCGTTTGCGGAACGAGTGCATCAGAGCCGGCACAGCCATACTTTTGCCTCCATCCGGCCAAACAAGATTCAGGGGGACGAATACGTGGTCCGCGATACGCATGCATGGGCAGCAATGGAGCCTGCCTCAAGCGTTCCTCCCAGTTTCTGCCGCCGTGGCGTGGGCTGTCAAGCCTGATGTGTCGAGAGTCATCTCGACATTTCTT
This sequence comes from Bryobacteraceae bacterium, assembly GCA_049508735.1. Taxonomy (GTDB): domain Bacteria; phylum Acidobacteriota; class Terriglobia; order Bryobacterales; family Bryobacteraceae; genus Bog-375. The sequence continues at coordinate 34,343 of JBELAO010000038.1, forward strand.
GCCACTATTGCTTGGTTACATCCACCAGATTCTCATCCGCGTTCCGGTCGATCAGCTTGTGGTAAGGATCGATACCCGCCCGCGTCGGCGGTTGGTCGACGACGATCTCGAAGGTCCGCGTGGGCTGGCAGGGCGAGATTGACCTTGTCTTCACCGATGTAATCGGCGAGTGTGTACATGACTTGGCCGCCCTTCCGATACCAGACATAGGGTTGGGCCCGGACCAGCACGAGCAGACGCTCGCGGCGGGTTTCGCCGGCGCGGCCGCGCAGGTAACGATCGAGCTCGTGCGGCGGCGCAGGCGATCGATTGTCTCCCGTCTGGCTAGCGGATTAAGCGCCCGCCTGCCTGGCGGCTTCCGCCCGCTTGGCAGCCCAGCGCTTCTTGGTAGCCGCGATGATCGCCCGTCTGCCAGCCGCCGACAGCTTTCGTTTCGGCTTCGGCGATTCCGGCACAGCCTGCTGCCGCTTGGAATCGGCCCATCTCTTCCGCTGCGCCGCGGCGATGGCCGCTCTCCCAGCCTTGCTCATCTTTCGCCGCTTGCGCGAGGGCGGTTCGGAAGGAACGGCGGCTGGTTTCGAGCCGCCGTCAAGCATTTGCCGGATCTCGGCGATTTGGGCATCGATCCGCGTCTTCTGGATCTCTAACCCTCCAATGGCGGCAGTGAGTACTTCGGTTGTAAGTTTCGTCGGCATGGATAACTCTGAGTGACACCCTATGTCACGCCTAATTGTACATCGGATACGACTCTACGCGGCAACCGCTTGACGCAACAATTCTATCTGTGCCGAACGCCTAGGCGACTTTAGCGGTCGACAGCGAGAGGGTGTCAGTTCGGACCGGCGGTTTCGGCTGCCATGCGCCGGAGCAGGCACTCGCCCCCGGAATCGCAAAGCCGCGGCGCACTAAGTCCCTCGATGGTCACTTCCTGAATCGCCGTCAGCAATTCCTGGCTGTGAACCATACCAAGCGGGAACTCAAAGGTGGCTTTCCGGCCGTCTTCCGCTACCCAGCAATCACCTACCAGGTTGAACTGCGCCGGATCTTCGGCGCCCTGAATCGCTACTCTCAGCTCCCGACCGGCCAGCGCCAGAATCAGACCCTCTTGACTCAAACCATCGGAATAGAAGATATGCATTGCGGGCTCTCCTCCCTGTACTCAGCAGATGGAGACATACTCCCACGGCCACGGGAGAGCTGGCAAGTCCCAGCGACCAAAAACGGTACTTCCAGTTTCCCTCGTCTAGTACTAATGTTATGGTGCGTCGTTCTCGAAAGTCAGCAGCTTTGCAAGGCGAGTGGATAGGAAGCGATAGCTCAGTTCCTTCACGGCTCCGAACTGAGCCGCGACTTCTTTCGGAGCCGCTACCAAAGGGAGCGGTCCGACCCATAGAGGACATCACATCGCCGGAGGCTAGCGCTCGTGCTTCTTCCAATGAAGCATGTGGTGGTCGTCCACGGTGACCTTGGCGGGCAGGCTCAAACCGCATGTCTTGCAAATGATGACATCACGGCCGATTTCCCAATGAGTGCAATCCTTGCATTTGCAAATCAAAAGGTCGATCTGTTGTTTCGTACCCATTTAGAGTCTCCTGAATTCGTCTTTCACTTCCCGAACGAAGTCGGTGAAAGGCGCTGTGGTTATGATACCAGGCTGCCAGCACAGATCGCGCTCGATCAGATTGTACTCCTTCACGATGCGGGAGCCGGGAAGCTTGTTTCCGCCGCTGTCCGAATCGCGGCCCATCAGCCAGAGATGGTCGGCCACCGAGCACGCGGCGGTGACGTCATGGGTAACTACGATGATCGTGTTGAGGTCGTCCATATCGGCGACCTTGGTGATCAACTCGCAGGTCTTCTCGAGCATCAGCAGGTCTAAGCCGGAAAACGGCTCGTCCATCAGCAGGAAGTGCTCGCTGCACAGGATCTGCTGGATAATGGCGCACCTTTGGCGCTGGCCGCCCGATAGTTGAGCGGGGTACAGATTGTACTTATCTTCCAGTCCGAACTCGTTGAGCAGCGCCATCACCTTGTCATGGGCAACCTTGGAGTCCTTGTCCTTCTGCTTGGCCCCTAGCATCAGGTTTCCGAACACGGTGCGATGCTCGAAAAGAGGGTAGCTTTGCGAGACCACGCCAACCTCACCAGCCATCACCGGGCGATCGAAACCGTTGACGGTTACCCGGCCCGACGTAGGCTGGTTCAACCCCGCGATAATCCGGAACAGGCTGGTCTTGCCGCAGCCGGAAGGACCGAGGAATCCCACCACCTGCCCCTGCACCCTGCCCGGTACGATAATGTCGCGCACCTCACCGTTGACGTTCTTGAGCACGGAACGGCCGTCATACTCCAGACAGACGTTGTCGATCTTCAGCAGGGTTTTGCCGAGGCTGTATGAGGTGTTTGCCATTATTTCCTCTCCAGCGTCAGGGCCGCGTACGGACAGAACATGTTCTTCATCAAGCCGATCCCGTAGTCCTGAAGCAAGCCGAGCATGAGAATCGTCAACTGGATGGCGAAGACGGCGGCCAGCCGGAAGTGGTGGTTCTGGTCGAGCAGGATGGTTCCCACGCCGCCCTCGGACCGCACAATGCCTTCCACCATGGTCAGCATCATCCAGCCGATCGCCGCATTCTGGCGGAGGACGTCGAAGACCTTGTCCACCTGGCCCAGCACAATCACTTCCCAAACCACGCGCCATTCGCCCATGCGTAGTGTGCGGGCCAGGTCGAATTTCTCTTTCGGGATGCTATTGATAACGTCGGCCATGCCGGTGACGAAAAACACCGAAACCGAAAAGACCAGTAAAGACAGTTTCAGTTGATGGCCGCTCTTTGCCATCAGGGTAAAAAAGAAAGTCAATCCTACCAGCGATAGAAAACGAAGCTTGCTGAGCAACGCGACGATGGGGCGGAAGAAGGGCATCACCGTCGCATAAGCCAGCAGCAGCGAAACCACGGTGGCCAGAGCGATCGCTTCCAGGTTGAGATAGAAACTGGTGATCAGTTCCCCGCCGAGACCCTGATCCCACATGTCCCCCAGCGCGCGCAACACTTCGCCCGGTTTGGGGAACAACACCAGCGGACTGACGATCCACAACAGGAGCACCACCGCAACCTGCACGGCGACCAGGATCCGGACAGTGTTCTTGCTCAGAACCGCATTGGGAGAAAATACCGCTAAAGCGTGATTCATGGTTTAGGAGCTTGCTGAAAAAAGCCAAGACCGATGGGCCACAAGTACACACAGATCAACACCGATTGAAAAGAAGTTGCCTTATCCGCGTTCATCTGTGTTCATCCTTGGCCCAGAATTCCGTTCCCGCGGTACTACTGGCCGATCTGACTAATCTCCACGCGCCGGTTCAGCGCCTTGCCTCCGGCGGTCGCGTTCGAGGCCAGCGGGTTCTGCGATCCGTGGCCCGACACGGCCGTGAAGCGCGAATCCGGGAAGCTCAGCGGAGCCACCTGCTGGAAGTAGCGCTTCACCGCCTGAGCACGCTTCTCGCTCAATGGGACGTTCACCGCGTCGCTGCCGGCGTCGTCGGTATAGCCGTCAATCTGAAGTGCCAACTGCGAGTTGATGGCCAGCGCATCCTTGAGTTCGTTCAGCGTGGGAATGCTGTTCGGCAGGGGCTGATCGGAACCGCTCGCAAAGTTGATGTAGACGGCCTTGTGGCCGACCACGTTGCCGCTGGCGGCTTCCTTGGCGTAATCCACCGTCTCGGCGCTCGCACCCTGCACGCCGCTGGTGCTCAGCAACGCCTGCGTGCCGAAGAGGAACGAAGTGTCCACGGCTTCCTTGTACGGCGGAATCGGATTGTCCTTGAACAATTGCGGATAGTTCATGGTGGCGATCTTACCGAATGTCTCGTAAGTGGCGCGCATGTTGTTGTTGTGCTTGCCGTCCGTCCCGAAGTAGTTGACGTTGTCCTCGAGGTTGAAGACCGCCGAGCCGCCCAGCAACTGGCCCGACTTCGGATCGCGGAGACCCATGTAGTAGGTGTACCAGTAGTCGCCGTTCTGGTCGTTGTAGATTTTGGAGGAGATCTCGCCGGCCTTGCGGCGCACCGCGTCGAAGGCCTTCACCTGGTCGGCAGCCTGGAAACTCGCCGCCAGCAGGCCCTGCACTTCGTCGCGATTGTCGTTGAAGAATTTCTTGATGCCCAGGATGACGGCCGGCATCTGCGAGGCGTACTCATGCGAGGAAACAATCTTCGTCGTGCCCGGGCGGCCATGCACGGCCTGTTCGTCGCCGGGGGTCCAGGTTACAACGCCGTCCGGACATACCTTGGTAGTCTCGCCAGTCGGACGCCCGTCCTTCACCACCTTGCGGTCTTCGCAACGGTTGGGAACATACACCTCGGTCACGGCCTTGATGTAGTCCTCGTCCGGCGCCGCGATCCAGTTCACCGCATCCGGGTCGTAGGTGTTCAGATCCGGATTGTTCTTGAGAGCGTTGGAGCCCATATAATTCAGCGCGATGTTCCAGTCGCCATCGCGAATCACGCCGACCACCGTCTTACCCTTCATGCTCTGCGGATTCGATTTCCACTCGGCCGGGCCAAGCAGGGCATCCTCGCCGTTCGACCGGCCCACCGCGCCGATGATCACGGCCTGGTATTCCGGCCCCAGTTTCTTCAGTTGCGGATTCAGATCGGCCAGCCACTGGCCGCCTCCATCGCCCATCACCACCAGAGCCACGGCGCCCGAGGAGCAGGTCTTCTCGCCATCGTGCAACTGCTTGGCGCAGGCCAGCAGGTCGGCCTTCATCTGCGAGTTGGAATCCTCGCGGTGCAGCGCCAGGTTCACGCCGTACTTCTCCATCATCGAACCCTTGGTGGTCTCCTTGCCGCCGTTGGCGTACAGCAGCGCGAACATGGCGTTCCACTCCCAGATGTCGATCGGTATGCGCGCCGCCGAAACGTTGGCCGGGGCAGTGGACGGGTACGGCATAGCCTGCACGTTGGCCACTTGCGCCTCCGTCTGCGGCGGCAGGTCCACGCGAGTGGCCACAATCGACTTGATGATGCCCGGAGTGGGAATCAGACCGTGCTGCATGGCGGAGCGCAGTCCGTAAACCACCCCCACCGCCACGATCGCAATCAGGAAAACTTTCGCTTGCGGCTTCAAACGCGCCATTTGCTTCTTCCTCTCAACGTTACCGGTAGAAAAAGTCTACTTAAACATGTTGTCGTAGTCGCCGCCCGCGCTCTGCGCCGGGCCGGCGGCGGGCCGCGGGAACTTGACAGGTTCCGGCGCGGCCATCCCGGGAATCTCGATCATGTCGGCGCCGGCGGGCTTGCTGCCGTCTGTCAGCAGCTTCTGGCTGAACTCGGCAAACTTGCCGGCTGCTTCGTCCGCCGCCGCGCCGGATTCGATTTGATCGTCGGTCAGCAGTTTGTCGGTGTAGCGGGAGAACTCGCGGATCTCGCCCAAGGTGCGGGAGGTGTCGTCCTCGAGATAGTCCAGGGCCATATCGACCATCTTCAACTGCTCCGGATTGCCGCGCAGCAGCCGCTGGCCTACGCCGAGCGTAGCCTTGGCATCCAGAATCATCTTGCGCTGCTCGGCCAGGAAGCCGACCTTGTTCTCCGTCCGCTGAATCTTGCTGTCGGCGATTTGCGACCAGTGCTGGAACGTGTGCAGCATCTTCGAAGTTTGATCTTCGAGAGCCTGCAATTGCTTCACGCCTTGCATCAGCATCCCGGCCTTTTCAAGGAAGGTCTGGCGTTCCAGCATCAGACGTTCCTTTTCCATTTGGTCGCTCGCGGCCGCGGCCATCTGCTCCGCCTTGGCGGCCTTGTGGCCCAGACTGGTAATCTCGTCGTTCTTGGCGGCGATGCTGCGTTGCAGCCTTTCGTCGCTGCCGGCAAAACGCTGCAACGTCTGGTCCAGGTCAGACTTCGCCTTCTTCATGTCGTCCAGGTTGTTGCGCAGGATGCCGATCGGATCGGTCTCCACCACCCAGGATGCGAACCACCGCACCATGTATTGAAATAAGTTCCTGACCGCCGCGCGAAAGGTTGGATTGAACGCCAGCCAGAGCACCGCAATCAGCACCGCCGCCAGTCCGGCCGCGTACAGTGTGTTCGTCAGCAGCGTAATCAGGAACGGCAGGATCACGTACAAGCCGACGCCCGCGCCGACGATGATGGCCGCCAGAACAACCATCCCGAACGGGCCCTCGGGACGCTTCCAGAACGATTTCGGCGTATAGTTCTGCAGGTTCTGCGTGAAGTTGGGAACCGGTACCAGACTCATGACTTGTGTCTTATCCTTTTAGCAGCGCGGCGTACTGTGCCTTCTGCTGTTCGATTTCGCCGCCGCGGCGCTGCGCGGCCGCCGAAAACTGGCTTTGCACGTGCGTGCTCTTGCCCTGCGCCTCTACCAACTCCCCGGACAACTGAGCCAGTTGCTGTTGGAGCTGGGTAATCTGCGCGGTGATCTGGCCGATGTGATCCTGCCGGCCGGTAATCTCGCGAGCCACATACTGCTGCGCCTTCGCGTTGAACGCGTCTTCTTCCTGCTGCAGCCTGGCTTTCAGCGTGTCAAAGACCGCCAGAATGCCATCTTGCGTCAAGCCGGCTTGTGCCTGAGCCTGTAGGACGGCCGTCTTGAACTTGATGTTGGGAGGCATGGCGGTGTCCGGGATGGCCTTGAGCGGTTCCAGGAATTTGTGTATGGTCGCGGCCACCTCCGTTCCTTCGAAATCGGTCTTGGACAGAAGCTTCCGGTAGGCTTCGTCATTGTCCGGCACCACTCCCGTGTCGATCGGCAGAGAATATGCAGCCGGCTGAGGCGCGCAGGTTTCCGCCGGCGCAAACGTCTCGGCGGGGGCGGCGGGCGCAAATGTGTGAGCGGCGCTCCCAAATGTCTGCGCGGCGGCGGGCGTAGCAGTTGTAACCGGCTTCTCCGCTTTCTCCGGCTCGTCTTCAAAGGCCATGTGCTTCAGACTGTCGATCAAACCGTGTTTATTCGTGGGCATAATCCTCCCCAGGCAATCATTAGCGATTATACGTCCAACCGCCTCAATTTGGAGCCGTTTGTCTCATTCTTTTCGCTTCCGGCCGGCGGAAACGGCCCAGTTTATACTGCCGTGCGGCGAAAAAACCGGAAGCGTTTCATTTCAGGCGGCTTCGCGCGCATCCGCGATCGAAATTCGGCGTAACATGGTCGTCACATAAGGAAAGTGAGCGCTCGAAGCGCCCAGCCGCGTCTCATCCGGAGGTACGCTCGGCTTGCCGTTTCGGTTCCCGAAATGAAAGGCGCCGAAAACACCCGGGCCGGCAGTCCGCTGCCGGCTACGGCGCCAGCGCGGGAACGCTGGTTGCCAGACCCTCCGGCCGGTCGCTGGCGGGTTTGATCGCCCGGCGCTGCGCCGCCACCAAGCAAGCAGGCGCCAACGCGAAAGCAGCCGCGGCTGGGAAGGTGATCAGCGACCCGATCATCTCGATCGGCCACGCGTGGGAGAAGTGGGGAATCACCCACAGCGCCATCTCGCCGGCGCCGGTCAAGAAAATGCCGCACATGAACGCCGCCCAGCACTTGGAGATCAGCCCATTACCCATGTGGACTACCGACTGCCGGAGCAGCAGGGCTTCCAGCACCAGCACGCACAGGAAAGGCAGCCCGGCCAGCGAGCTCCAGTCCTCAATGCCGATCGGCCTGCCCGCCAGCGAAGCCGCGCCCGCCTCGCCGAACCGGCAGAGAGTGAACACGTAGACGATGCTGGCCACCGCCCAATCGGCGGCGCTAGGCCGCACCCAGAAGCCAAATTTCCGCAGGACCCGCAGCGCCGCCAGCATGCCCGCCGCCAGCAGGGCCAACTGTACCGGGCCGCCGGCGATCAGCGCACCGTGCCGGATCTGCTCGACCAACGCGGCTCGCGCTTGGCCGCCCCACAGCAGCGGGTTCAACTGCCAATCGGATCCCAGCAGTTGCGCCAGTGCGCCCGCAGCGGCTTGCGCAACCGCGGCACAGGTAATCAGCATCCACGCGCGCCGCAGCGGCGCGCCAGCCGGAAAACTGCGCAGCACCAGCAGGCAGAGCCACAAATTCACCGCGGCCATGGCGGTCACCGGCAGTGCGGATGTGCTTCCCGAAGTCCCTTCAATCGAGAAAGCGTGTCCGGCCATGTTCCAAAAGTAAAGCGCAAACAGATGGACGATCAAATAGGCGCCCAGGAACACCACGATCCATCGGGGCGCCGACTCGATTCCATCCAAGCTGCTCTTTCGCGTTATCGGCATATTTCTCCGGCCGGTTCTGCCCAGTCCACTCCGCGGAAGATATCGTCGCTCACCGCCTCCGCCGCTTGGGGGCCCAAGAAAACTTCGAGCATCTCGCTCGCCTTTCCGAACATCTCCTCCGCCCGGATCCCGGTGCCCTCCAAAGCCGAAGCAGCCGGGGAGCCAAAATACGTCTCCATTTGCCACCGTAGCCGGGCTTTCAATTCGGACGCGGCCGCGCCATTCCGTCCTTCCTGCCAAGCGGCGATCGCCGACAGCACGGCGGCCAATCCCTGCCGGACGTCGGCTGCCGGTTCGGCGGTGCGCGCCGATAGCTGGTCCCTCTCGCGTTCGATGCGCCCCAGCTCTTCGCGGCACTTCGCGCATTTCGCCAGGTGCCTGGCGATTCGCCGGCTTCGGCTGGCGCCAGTTTCCGTATCGCAGAACGCAACTAAAGTGGCGCGCCTAGGATGCATAGCGCTCTTCTCCCGCTACCGCCTTGCGCACGTCGCGGTTGATCTGGCCGCTATCGGCGGCCTTTCGAATCTTGCCGTGCGCCCTGGCGAGCAATGCGCCGACGGTTCCCGCACTCAGCCCCAGCACGCTGGCGATCTCCTCATAGCGCAAGTCTTCTATCCGCAGCCGGACGCATTCCATCTCCCTCGGCGAGAGGCCGATTTGCCGCAGTCCTTGCAGCAACTCGGAGGCGCCCCCAGTTTCCGTTCTTTCGGCGGGACCCGGCAGGTTGCGCAGCGATTCCATGCCGACTTCGTTCCGCGAGCCCGCTTTCTTCTGATCCAACACGTAGTTGCGCGCTACGCGGAACAGCCAGCCTTTCGGCGACCGGATTCCTTGACCTGCCGAACGGCAGAGGAAGAAACGGAAAAACGCCTCTTGCAGCGCATCGTGGGCCATCTCCCGATTGCCCGCCAGCGCGCTGGCGTAACGGAGCAGGGCGCCGGCTTCCTGCTCGTAAAGCTCGACGACCTCCTGCTCGATTCCCGCTTCGAGCTGGCTCTCCGGACAGCGCTCCATCGCACTCGATCTTACTCCGGAGCAGTCCCGTCATATAGATGACCATTATATAGCAGTTCGCCTGTCAACCTTAGTTAACCGCGCGGCGGCGTCACTAAGCGCCCACGCGAAAGGACGCGACTGGCGTGTGTTAGCGGGTCGATTGGCGGCGCGGCTACTTCTTCGCCGGCGCTTGCTTGGCTGGCGGAAGCGCGGGCTCCGGACCGATCCGTTCGAAGGTGACGCTGATCAGCTTGACGTCCGTAAGAGGACGTTTGCCACCTTCCGCCAGGTTCTTGCCCGGCACGTTGGAAATGGCCTTCACTACGTCCTGCCCATCCACTACCTGGCCGAAGATGGTGTAGTTGCCGTCCCAACTGGGGATCCGCGACGCAACGGTAATGAACCACTGGCAGCCGCCCGAGTTGGGCGCTCCCGTGTTCGCCACGGCAAGCCGGCCCGGCTGGGTGAATTTGAGGCCGGGAAGGAACTCATCGCGAATGGTGACGCCGCACTCGTGGGCACCGGTTCCGGTCGGGTCGCCGCCCTGGATCATGCCATTGGGCATGATGCGATGAAAAATCGTGTTGTTGTACAAAGGCCGCCGCACCAGGGCTCCCGTCTTCGGATCTTTCCATGGCTTGGTGCCTTTGGCCAGCCCCACGAAGTTGCGCACCGCGATCGGCGTGTCTTTCTCGTAAAGCTGGATGGTGATGTCGCCCATCGAGGTCTTGAAATGGGCGTAGAGCCCATCGGGCCGCGCCGCCGCGGGAGGATTCGCCGCCGGCGGCGTTTGTGCCGACTGGGGCGCTTGCGCCAACGCGGCCACGCCCGTCACGACCATCGATAACAGTAGCTTCGACATGGAATGCCTCCTCGGCTCACCGCAATGGACACGTCCATCGGGCTCGCGAACCAAGCAAGCATTCTAACCCCATTCGCAGTGCAGGAGCACGGTTCTTAACCTCCGTGCCCTCGAACGGAGCCGCGACCATAGGGAGCGGTCCTTTCGATAGAATCGAATCCGCCGGTAGAGAAGCTACGTACGCAACCCTCGTTACGATGCGCTCTTCAGCACCAAAACCCAATCCGGGTTTCCGTCGTGGTTGTTGCCGGGAGTCGTGAACTGCTGATCCCCGGTATTCGGCAAAGGCGCGCCCGGTACGGCCGTGTAAGTGCCATTCGAGGGGTCGTACCATTGCGCCGTCACCGGGCCGGAGAATTTGGTGAGGTCCACCGTCAACGTGGTCGGGTTCGGACAATAACTCATCGCCAGGCTTCCATCCGTGATCCAACTCGTAGTGCAGTAGGTGGCCTTGGTCAGATTCGAATTGGAACCATCGTAAGTACCGTACCCGCCTGTGACCACCTGGTGCGTCGAATCGGGTACCAGTTTCCACCAGGCTACGCTGCCGAAGAGCTGATTGATGTATTGAATCTCCAGGGCGCCCGGGCTGTTCAGGTAGGACTGCCAGCCTGTGTTAAACGTCCATAGGTAGTGGTTACCATAAATCTGTCCCACCCCGCCGCTAAGCATGGTCCAGTACGCTTGCTCGCGCAACACGTAGGGGCCGGTGTTACCGGGAAGCGCGCCGGTGTTGTTCTCGTATTCATAGTTCGATTCGACGAGGTAAGTCGGAATCGTCGGCGAACTATTATACGACTGGAGCACCATGTCGTAGGTCTCATAATAGGTGTAAGCGGAATCCAACGTGAGCAAAGAGCCCAGAATGGAGTCCTGGTTGGAATAGCTGGCGTCGTAGTTCAGCTCAATCGTTTGCAAGTGATTGTTGTCGACGCTGGCAATGCCGGCCATCACCTGCTTGACTAGGCTGTTATCCGTGCTGCTGCTCGACCATGACTGAAAATCGTTACCGCTTAACCAGACGATATTGGTGAAGTTCTTGTACCGGGTCCCGAGGTAAACGCCGTAATCATAGGCCTTGCTGCTCCCATTGCTCTCGAGTGTCACCAGCCAGCCGCCGGTTTCGATGGGGTCGAGAAATACCACAAGGTTGTAGGTCAGCGCCAGGTTCAGCATGCTATCGACTCGCGCAAAGTAAGCGCTGTTGGGCGTCGACAAGTCATAGTTTTCCGGACTGGATCCGCTGGTAAATGGCGCAACCCCGTCGTAGGTGGTCCCGTTGGCGTTGCAAGCCGTGTAGCTTGTGCACAGCAAATTCACCCACAGAGAGTTGAAGCCCAATTGCTGCCGATTCGCCATGTAGGTAGCCATATCGGTGGAGGCGAGGTTCCCTATGATGGCCTGCGGCGAGTCGCCCATGACCAGGAAAGCCGTCCCGTCCTGGCGGACCAGATAGCGATTGTTCGCACTGTCGAGCAAAGGCAGCAGCGATCCGGTGGTGACGGTGGCCACGCTGGAGGCGGCGCTCAGGTTCCCCGCTGTATCGGCGGCCTGCACCTGGTAGCTGTAGCTGGTGCTCGATGAGAGGCCGGTGTCGGCATAGCTGGTCCCAACCGGAGTCGCAATCTGTACGAAGTCCGTGCAACCGGCGCCCTGGCAGCGTTGCACAATGTAGTTTGCCAGCCCCAGGTTACTCGTCGAGGCTGTCCAACTGAGATTGATCTGGGTGGGGCTGGCCGCAATCGCCGTCAGATTACCTGGCGCCGTCGGCGGTTGCGGAATTTGCGTAGCGGCGGTTGCCGGGCTCGAAAACGCGCCGGCATTTCCGGCCGTATCGACCGCCTGCACCTGGTAGCTGTAGCTCGCGCCAGGCAACAGGCCCGTATCGATGTAGCTGGTCCCCGTCACGGTCGCAATCTGCGCAAAGCTGATGCAACCGGCGCCCTGGCAGCGCTCGACCACATAATCTGCGATGCCAATGCTGCTCGTCGAGGCCGTCCAGCTCAGGCCGATCTGAGTGGTGCTGGCCGCTGTCGCCGTCAAGTTACCCGGCGCCGTCGGTGGCGGCGGAGCCTGTGTGGCCGCGGTTGCGACGCTCGAATACGCGCCGGCAATTCCTGTCGTGTCTACCGCCTGGACCTGGTAGCTATAAGTCGTACTCGGCGACAGGCCCGTATCGTTGTAGCTGGTCCCAACCAGTGTCGCAATCTGCGCGAAGTTAGTGCATCCGGCGCCCTGGCAGCGTTGCAACACGTAATCGGCGATCCCAGCGATGCTGGACGAGGCCGTCCAGCTCAAGTTAATCTGGCTCGAACTGGTCGCGACCGCCGTAAGATTGCCTGCCGCTGTCGGTGGCGGCGGAGCCTCGGTGGCAGCAGTTGCGACGCCCGAATACGCGCCCGAATTCCCGCTCGTATCGATGGCTTGCACGCGGTAGCTATAGCTCGTGCTCCACTGCAGACCGGTGTCGCTGTAGCTGGTTCCAACCGTTGTCGCAATCTGCGCAAAGTTGGCGCAGCCGGCGCCCTGGCAGCGTTGCACTACATAATCCGCGATTCCAACGATGCTTGTCGAGGCTGTCCAGCTCAGGTTGATTTGGCTCGAGCTGATCGCAGCCGCCGTCAAAGTGCCGGGCGCCGTGGGTGGCGGGGGAGCCTGCGTGGCCGCCGTTGCGATGCTCGAAAGCGGGCCAGCATTCCCCCCAAGGTCGACTGCCTGCACTGAGTACGTATAACTCGTGCTCGCCAACAGCCCCGTATCGGTGTAGCTGGTTCCACCTGTCGTCGCCAGAACCGCGAAGTTGGTGCAACCGGCGCCCTGGCAACGCTCAACCACATAGTAGGCTATTCCGTAGAAGCCAGCCGAGGCCGTCCACCCGAGGTTAATCTGGGTCGCGCTGGCCGCCGCCGCAGTCAGATTGCCTGGCGCCGTAGGCGGTGGCGGAGCCTGCGTGGAAGCGGTCGCCGCGCTCGAAAACGCGCTGGTGTTCCCGGCCGTGTCGGCAGCCTGCACCTGGTAGGAATAACTCGTGCTCGGCAACAGACCCGCATCGGAGTAGGTGGTCCCCGCCGTTGTCGCAATCTGCGCAAAGTTGGTGCAGCCGGCGCCCTGACATCGCTGAATCGCATAGTCCGCTATCGCGTTGAAGCCTGTCGAGGCCGTCCATGCCAGGTTGATCTGGCTCGCGCCGGCCGCCGTCGCAGTCAAATTACCGGGCGCGGTGGGCGCCACATTTCCAACAGGCGTGCGGAATGCGACCATCTGCATGATCCACGGAGCCGCTGCGCTGAGGAGCGCGCTGGCGTCATAGGTGCCGGCGACTCCGAGCATCTGGTCTTCGAGAATGTTACCGTCCGGCACGGGCAGCAGCCTTTGGGTAAAGCCGGCGCCAGGGCCGATGGCCGCGGCTTGACTCAAGCTCGCTCCGAAGATCAGATCGGTCGGGTTAGTTGTAGTCGCGGAACCGCTGTCGCTGGTGGCGCTGTTCCCGGAGTTCGCGGACGTCGCGTCCACCGGGCTATTAGGATCCGCTCCGCTGTATTCGAGTATCCGTATGTCGGGGGATGTCGCGGCACTCGCAAAGGCCACCGTGACGGTGTTGGCTCCGGCAGCCGCAGGCGCGATGTTCGGCGCATAGTAAATGGACTGCGAAGCGTAGCCACTCACAATCGTCGGACCCACCGCGAGCGTATAGACATTGCCGCTTGAGTCGGTGACTCCACTCACCACGGCCGTACTGTCGTTCCATGCCACCACGACGACGTTGAGGTCGCCCGAAACCTGCGCGGCGGCATATGTCACACTCGCCACGGCCAGGGAGCTCTGCGACGCGGCGGAGTTATCCTGCACGTACCCGATTGCGGGAGTAATCGGCGCCGTATAGGTGAACCCGTTCAACAGGCTCCCGCTCTGCGCCCCGGGGTTCGTGACTGTCACCGTTGCGGCTCCCGCATTACCGGCCGGGGTCGTCGCCGTAATCTGCGTCGGGCTTACTACCACCACGTTAATCGCTGTCACTCCTCCGAACGAAACGGTCGCTCCTGAGTTGAAGTTCGTTCCTGTAATCGTCACTGTCGTTCCGCCCGCCACCGGCCCACTAATTGCCGATAGACTGCTCACTGTTGGCGGAGTCGCGACTCCTATGGATGAAACTGAAGCTGCGCTGCCCGATGGCGTGCGGAAAGCGACCATCTGCATGATCCAGGGTGCCGATGGGCCGACAAGCGTGCTGGTGCTATAAGTGCCGATGGCTTCGACCATCTCATCCTCGGCGACATCGCCATCCGGCGTCGTCAGCAGCCGTTGAATGAACCCGGCGCCCGCTCCGATCGTCTGGGTCTGCACCAGGTCCGCTCCGAAGATCAGATCGGTCGCGTTGGTGGTTGTCGCGGAGCCGCTATTGCCTATAGTGCCGATGCCGGAGTTCGCAGAGGTCACGTCCACCGGGTTATCTGGATCCGCTCCGCTGTATTCGAGTATGCGTATGTCGGGGGAAGTCGCGGCAGTCGCAAAAGTCACTGTAACGATGTTTGCGCCGGCGGCTGCCGGCAAGACGTTCGGTGCATAATAGATGGACTGTGAAGCGTATCCACTCTGAACCGTGGGACCTACGGCAAGCGTATACGTATTGCCGACTGAGTCGGTAACTCCACTCACCA
>JBELAO010000039.1:0-48551 GCA_049508735.1 Bryobacteraceae bacterium
CAACAGGATCAATCCCCATGGTCAAAAGCCCCGTGTATTCACCAGCCGCGTGCACAACCCTGTCCTGTTTTGGACAGCAGTGATTCTCTTTCGCCCTCCGGGCTTACCGAGTCGGCGCTAAGCTAACGCGGTATCCGCCCCGATCGGGCATGGCGCGGAGCGCTGCCCCGAACTACTCGTATTGCAGCGCCACCACGGGGTCCAGGCGGGCGGCTTTCAGTGCGGGCCAGGTGCCGAAGAAGAGGCCCACGCCCACGCTCACGCACACGCCCAGCGCGGCCGCCCACAGCGGAACCGAGGTGGGCAGGCTGGGAAAGATGAGACGGAAGATCACCGAAATCAGCCAACCCAGCGTCATCCCCGCCAGGCCGCCCAGTCCCGTCAGCACTACCGCCTCGGTGAGGAACTGGACCACGATGTCGGAGCGTTTCGCGCCCACCGCCTTGCGAATGCCGATCTCCCGTGTGCGCTCGGTGACCGACACCAGCATGATGTTCATCACGCCGATTCCGCCCACCAGCAGGCCGATCGAGCTCAGCCCCACCATCAGGAGCGCCACCGTCGACGTGATGCGGTGGAAGTCGGCCAGCATCTGGCTGCCGGTGGAGAGCCAGAAATCGTCGGGCTTGTTGGGCGGCGTCCTGCGCATCATGCGCAGCGCGACCTCGGTTTCATCCATCGCGCGATCCACCAGTCCCTTCCTGGCGAAGATGATGAACATGATCTCATTGGCCGTCGGGTACATTTTGCGCATGGTGAAGAAGGGCACCAGGATGCGCTGGTCGGGCTGGCCGGGAAAACTCAGCTTTTGCGCAATCACACCGACGATCTGAAGCTGATGGCCGTCCACCTCGATCCACTTGCCAATCGGGTCGTCGCCTTGAAACAGCGCTTTGTCCACGTTTTCTCCGACCACCACCACCGGCTGATGCCGCCGGTTCTCCTCGTCGGTGAAAAAACGGCCGCGCACCATCACCTGGTTTTCGCCCGCGGCGTAGCCCTCCTCGGTCCCGGCGAAGGTGATCTGGTACAGGTCCCGGCCGTGGTATTTCACGTGGTCGGTCCAGCCGCCCGGCCCGAATACGTTCGGCGTCAAAAGGTAGGGCGAAACGTGCTTGACCGATGGGCAACGCTCCTCGAGTTCCTGCGACTGCTCCCAGGTGAAGGGCTTGCGCTTCAATTCCTCCGGCGTGATGGCGCCGCGGAAGCTCAGGTTGAACTGGAAGGAAAGAATCGTCTCCGGCCCCATCGCGCTGACCAGTTCCGTCATCACGTCGTTGACGCCGGTGATGATCGAGCCGACCGCGATCACCGCGCCGGTGCCGATGATGACGCCGAGCACGGTCAGGAAGCTGCGGGTCTTGTGCTCCATCACCGTGGCCAACGCCATCGACGCCGAAGAGCGGATTTCGGAAAACGTCATCGCTCCCACCTCAGCGCATGAATCGGATCCAACCTGGCCGCGCGGCTCGCCGGATATACGCCAAAGAACAGGCCCACTAACGCCGATATTCCCACTCCCACCACCACCGCCGAAGGCGGCACCACCATCGGCATCGGCGTCACCGACCGCACCACTACCGTCACCAGCCAGGCCAGCACCACGCCCATCAACCCGCCGGTGGCCGACAGCAGCGACGATTCGACCAGGAACTGCCGCATGATGTCGCCCTTGCGCGCGCCCACGGCTTTGCGAATGCCGATCTCATAAGTCCGCTCCGTCACCACCGACAGCATGATGTTCATGATCACCACGCCACCCACCACCATGAACACCGAAACGATGCCCACCGCCATGGTGGCCAGCGTCTTGGTGATGCGGTCCCACAGCGCCACCAGCGACGACGAGGACAGGAGCCCGAAATCGTCCTCCTGGTTCGGATGCAGTTTTCGGTGCACCCGCAGGAATACTCTCACTTCGTCCTGCGCATCCTCCAGGTGCTCGTGATCGATCGCCAGCGCGCTGAAACTCGCCTCCGGGTGCGAGCCGAATATCTTGAAAAACGTTCCCAGCGGGATCATCACGAAGTTGTCCTGCGAACGGCCAAACGCGGAGCCCTTTTTCTCCGACACCCCGATTACCTCGAACGGCTTGCCGTCCAACGCGATGGTCTTGCCAATCGGGTCCGTGTCGCGGAAAAAACGCTGGCGCACATCCTCGCCGATGAATGCGACGTTGGTGTGCCGCTGGTCGTCGAATTCCGTGATGAACCTGCCCGTGTCCACCCCCAGATCCGAAATGACGCCCATGTTCGCAGTCACGCCCGTCATCCCCACTCCATCCATAACCTGGCCGCGGTAGTGCACGCTCACGCTTTGGTCCGCCGACATGCCGAATTCCCGCACCAGAGTGAGTTGGCTCTTCAGATACCGATACTCGTCCCAGGTCAGCTTGGGATTCCTCCGGTCCAATTCGATCAGCTTCTTGGGATCGAAATCGCCCAACAGCGGAATCCGCTGCACCTGAAAGCCATCGGTGCCCATGTCGGACACCTGCTGGGCCACGTACACGTCCATTCCGTGCACCATCGACATCACCACGATCAACGTGGTGGTGGCGAGTATCACGCCCAGCAGCGTGAGAAAACTGCGCAGTTTGCTCGAAAATACGCTCCGCACAGCGACCAACACCGCTTCGCGGAAAGATGCCAAGGCTCGCATGATGCCCGATTCAGCCTGCCGGTTCCGCCCGTCATGCGGACGGTGAACGCCTTCCTATCACTATGAGGACGCCGCCCCTCATTCAACCTTAACGCAAAAGGGGCGGACGGCCGCGCCGGACCCGCCGGCGCCGCCAGCCCGGCGCTCTATGAGGCATACGCGAACCGCCGTGCGAAGTTCCCCAAAAAGTCCGGCTGGTAGGGCATGCTTGAGAGGTTGCTGAAAAACACCAGAAGCACCATGGCCACCGATCAACACCGATGAACACGGATTGAGAATAATTGGTTTATCCGTGTTCATCGGTGTTCATCCGTGGCCCAAGAATGTTCTCATCGGTGGCTCTATTGCTTAGCCTGTCGTGTTGCCCGCGCAGACGCCATGAGTTATAGTCGAACTTCGAGAGCGCCGGGTGATGGAGCGTCACCTCTGACCGTTCCGGGCAACCGGTTCCGATAGCTCCTGCCGTCTGGTGGGAGTTTCCTCATTCGCAAGTTACAAGGAGTCATAGATGACCAAAATCGTTAGCGTTGTGGGCCGTGAAATCCTGGATTCCCGCGGGAATCCTACGGTTGAGGCCGAGGTTGTACTGGATGGCGGCGCAATCGGCGTTGCGGCGGTTCCTTCGGGAGCATCCACGGGAGAGAAGGAAGCCGTCGAACTGCGCGATGGCGACAAGCAGCGGTACGGCGGCAAGGGTGTCCTCAAGGCCGCCGGCCACGTCCGCAAAGAACTGGCACACGCCGTGATTGGCCTCGATGCGACCAGCCAGCGCGCCATCGACCAGGCGATGATCGATGCCGATGGAACCCCCAATAAGGCGAAGCTGGGAGCCAATGCAATTCTCGCCGTGTCCATGGCAACCGCGCGCGCCGCGGCCAGCGCCCACTCATTGCCTTTGTACCGCTACCTTGGCGGCGCCAACGCGTGTACGCTGCCCGTGCCGTGCATGAACGTGCTGAACGGCGGCAAGCACGCCGACAACACCGTCGACTTCCAGGAGTTCATGATCGCGCCACACAGCGCGCCATCGTTTACCGAGGCGATCCGCATGGGCATGGAGACCTTCCACGCGCTCAAGAAGGTGCTCAACGGCAAAGGTCTCTCGACCGCCGTGGGCGATGAAGGCGGTTTCGCGCCCGATCTGAAATCGAACGAAGAAGCGGTCGAGCTGATTCTGGAAGCGATCACCAAAGCCGGCTACAAACCATCCACCGATATCTCGATCTGCCTCGACCCGGCCGCGAGTGAAATGTGGGACGACGGGAAGTACGTGCTCTTCAAGTCCACCAAGAAGCCGATCACTTCCGACGAGCTCATCAAAATCTGGGAGTCTTGGGTCAACCAATACCCGATCGTGCTCATCGAGGATGGCATGGGCGAAAACGACTGGGAGGGCTGGCGGAATCTGACGGTCGCTCTCGGAAACAAGATCGAGCTGGTGGGCGACGATCTCTTCTGCACCAATGCGAAAATCCTTCAGCAGGGAATCGACAAGGGACTCGCGAACGCCGTCCTCATCAAGCTGAATCAGATCGGCTCGGTGACCGAGACGCTGGACACCATGGAACTGGCGGCGCGCAATGCCTACGGATGCTTCGTCTCCCACCGGTCGGGCGAAACCGAGGACACCTTCATCGCGGATCTGACGGTCGCCACCGGCGCTGGCCACATCAAGACCGGTTCGGGCTGCCGCAGCGAGCGCGTAGCGAAGTTCAACCAGTTCCTCCGCATTGAAGAGCGGCTGCAAGGCAACTCGCGATTTGCCGGCCGCGGCGCCTTCCGGCGCTAGCTTCAAGACGCAGGCATTCCGGCAAGCAATACCTCAGTGCCGCGCAAGTCTCGGTGAAGCTGTTGCGCCTACTCGCTTCGGCTTGCGCGGATACATTGATCCCGAGCGTCCATGCGACCTTTCCGCCTTCCCGGTCGCGGCCCCGACGCGCGTGGGAATTGGACCGCCAAGCGTCCGCATCCTCAAGCCCGCATTGCATGAGACCGGACTGCCGGTTGCGTTCCCCATGCGGTTTGATATATCTTACGGAGACAACCGGCCGGATGGGCGGACCCTGGGGCCGCACTGCCATCCGGTAGATCCGGTGTATCCCCGCCAGACGAAGGAAACACAAATCCATGGGAATTGGGATTCGCATCGAGAATCTGCGCAAGGTTTATAATTCGCCGCCGCCCTCCGTGGCCGGCGGCCGCGGTTTTTCCTTCGGACCTACCCGCTCTACCGGCGGGCGGAAGGAGAAGAAAAAGAAGATCGAAATCCTGGCGCTCGATGGCGTATCGCTGGAGATTCCCGCCGGCGAGATTTTTGGTCTGCTGGGGCCGAACGGCGCGGGCAAGTCCACCACCATCGGCATCCTGACCACACGCACCGAGCCCACCAGCGGCCGCGCTTTCGTCGGCGAGTTCGACGTCTGGCAGCAGCAGGTAAAGGCCAAGCGGCTGATCGGCGTGGTGCCGCAGCGGCCGAATTTGGATTTCGCCCTCACCACACGCGAGGTGCTGCTGTTTCACGGCGCTTACTTTGGCCAGAGCGCCCGCGAGCGCGCCCGCCGCGCCGACGAGCAACTGGAGAAATTCAAGCTCACCGACCGCGCCGGCCAGATGGTCCGCGAATTGTCCGGCGGCCTGATGCAGCGCCTTTCCATCGCACGCGCCATGATGCACGATCCCGAAGTGCTGTTTCTCGACGAGCCTTCGGCGGGCCTCGATCCGCAGACGCGCCTGATGCTGTGGGATATCATCCGCAGCTATGGCAGCCTGGGCAAGACCATCGTGCTGACCACGCACTACATGGACGAAGCCGACGAGCTGTGCCAGCGTCTGGCCATCATCGATCACGGCAAGATCATCGCGCAGGGGACGCCCGGCGAACTGAAATCGTCGATCCCCGGCGGCTACCTGCTGCGGGTGCGCTTTGACCGCGCGCCCGAAGAACTGCTGCGCCACCTTCGCGAACTGCCCGGCGTGACCGAGGTGCACTCAACCGATGCGGCCGCGGCCGATGTTTACGCCGACCGCGGCGGCCCGTTGATCGGCCCCATCGTCAACGCGGCGCAATCGGCCGGCGTTGAACTGCGCGATGTTCACATCCAGGAACCGAGCCTCGAAAACCTGTTTCTGCACCACACCGGAAGGAGCTTGCGCGAGTGAACTGGAAAACATTTTACGCCCTGCTGTCGCGGGACGGGCACGTCGCCCGCCGCAGCCTGGTCATGGTGTTGGTGCAGAACCTGCTGCAGCCGCTGCTGTTCACCTTTGTCTTCGGACGCATCCTCACTTCGGGCGGCATGATGCAGGCCGGATTCAAGAGCGTGCTGCTGCCTGGCATCATCGCCATCAGCATGGTGATCGCCGGCGTGCAGGCGGTGGCGATGCCGCTGATCACCGAGTTTCAATTCAGCCGCGAGATCGAAGACCGGCTGCTGGCGCCGATTGAAAACGGCTGGCTGGCGGTGGAGAAAATCATCGCCGGCATGATCCAAGCGCTGGTGGCCGGCCTGGTGGTGATCCCGGCCGCATGGTTGACCATGGGCTCGGGCACCAACATCAGCTTCGCGCATCCGTTCGAGTTCGCCACCTTCTGTCTGCTGGTGGCGCTGCTGGCTGCCGCGGGTGGGCTGGCGCTAGGGTGCAGCGTGGGTGCGACGCAAATCGGACTGATGTTCAGCATCATCCTGACGCCGATGCTGATGTTCGGCTGCGTGTACTATCCGTGGGCGTTCCTCAAGGCGTTCCCCGGCTTGCAATACGCGGTGCTGCTGAACCCGGTGGTCTACGCGAGCGAAGGCCTGCGCGGAGTGCTGGCGCCGGGTGTGCCACACATCGCGACGTGGATCACCGCCTCCGCGCTGGCCGCGATCGATCTCGGCATGATTGCGCTCGGCATCAAGAAGTTTCGGAGGAAGGCGGTGAGCTAAACACCTCCAGTCCGCCTCCAACACCCCGCGTGTCGGGCTGCACTGACGATGCGTACAAGCTATCCCCACAAGCCATTTTCGTCGACGGGCACATGGAGCGGTATCAGGAATATTCGCACAAAGTCCACGACTTGCCGTGGGCTAGTGTCTTTAACTGTCTTTCGCCCGGGCTGGCGGCGCCAGGCGGATCTCTCCGGAATACAACAGGCCACCATTTTTGCCTCGCGCATCCCCAACTTGCGCGGCTCTCTGCACGGCTGTTATCGTCGTGGTCGGAAACGCGCGCCCTCCATGACACCTCCCATAATCGACCGGGATGAAGAACTCTACTGGCTGGCATTGCAACTGGTTCCCGGTCTGGGCGCCAGAGGCGCCGGCAAACTGCTCGACCGGTTCCGGGCGCCCGCGGCCATTTTCCGCGCCTCGCGCACGGAACTCGAAGCCGCCGGTGTGAGCGGCGCGGTGGCGCAGTCGATATCGAGCGGCTGCACGTTTGAAGACGGCGTGGCGCAGCAGGAGAAGATGGCGGCGGCCGGCGCCGTGGCCGTCACTATCGGCGATCCGCGCTATCCGCAGGCGCTGCGCGAAATCTTCGACCCTCCCATCGTGCTTTTCACTCGCGGAAGGGTGGAATTGCTGAGCGGGCTTTCGCTGGCCGTGGTGGGAACCCGCCGTGCGACGCCGTACGGTCTGGCGGTGGCCGAGCGGCTCTCCTCGGACCTGGCACACGCTGGTCTCGCCATCGCAAGCGGCGCGGCGCGCGGCATCGATACGGCGGCGCACAAGGGCGCGCTGGCGGCGGGCGGCGACACCATCGCCGTGCTCGGCTGCGGGGTGGACGTGGTGTACCCGTCGGAGAATCGCGGCCTGATGGCGGATCTGGCGCGCAAGGGGTTGATCGTTTCCGAATTCCCCATGGGAACTACCGCGTTCCCACAGAACTTCCCCATCCGCAACCGCGTCATCAGCGGCATCAGCCTGGGAGTGCTGGTGGTGGAAGGGGCGCAGTATAGCGGCTCGGCCATCACGGCCAGGCTCGCGATGGATCAGGGCCGCGAGGTTTTTGCGGTTCCCGGCAACATCACTTCGAAGCTGAGCTGGTGCCCAAACCTGTTGATTAAGCAGGGCGCGCGCCTGGTGCAGGACTGGAATGACGTGGTTTCCCAACTGCCCGCCGAATCCCGCCGGCATCTAATCGATAGAGGCCGCAAACGCATCCTGTCGGAGGGCGGCGAAACCCCCGCGGCGCCTGAAGCATCTAATCCGAATGAACCCGGTCCCGACCTGGGCCCGGTTGCCCGCCGCACGCTCGAAGCCCTCCAGGTAGATGCTGCCACGCACTTGGACGATCTGCTGGCGAAAGTGGACGATACTTCGACCTCCGAGCTCCTGGCAGCGCTGTTCGAACTGGAGATGATGGGCCTGGTCAGGCAACTTCCCGGCAAAAACTTTGTTAAAGTGTGGTAGCACAGTCTGGGTTTCCGGCAAATTCATTTTTTCGAGCGCGGGATTAGACTGTTTTCTTGAAGAAACGGCATAATATGGCAAAAGCTCTGGTAATCGTGGAATCGCCCGCCAAGGCGAAAACCATCAACAAATACCTGGGCAAGGACTTTATCGTCAAGGCTTCGCTCGGTCATATTAAGGACTTACCCAAGCGGGATCTGGCAGTGGACGTCGAGCACGGTTTCGAGCCGCGCTACGAAGTCATCGAAGGCAAGAAAAAGCTGGTCGCCGAGCTGAAACAAGCCGCCCGGAAAGTGCAGGATGTGTATCTGGCGGCCGACCCGGACCGCGAAGGCGAAGCCATCTGCTTCCACCTGCAGGAAGAGCTCTCGGAAAAAAAGAACGGGCCGCGGATTTACCGCGTGATGTTCAACGAGATCACCAAGAAGGCGGTCGCCAAGGCATTCGAAAAGCCGGGCCAGGTGGACGTGAACCTGGTGGATGCGCAGCAGGCGCGCCGCGTGCTGGACCGGCTGGTGGGCTACAAGATTTCACCGCTGCTGTGGGACAAAGTGCGGCGCGGCCTCTCCGCCGGCCGCGTGCAGACGGTGGCGCTGCGGGTGATCGTGGAGCGCGAGCGCGAAATCCGCGCGTTCATCGCCAAGGAATATTGGACCATCGATGCGGACCTGGCGGCGAAGAAGCCGCCTGGGCTGACGGCTCGCCTGGCGCGCATCAACGGCCAGACCGCCGAAATCGGTTCCACCGAAGCCGCCAACGGCGTGGTGTCGTCGCTCGAAGACGCCGCGTACACGGTGCAGTCGGTTTCCACGCGCGAGAAGCGCCGCTTCCCGGTGGCGCCGTTCATCACTTCCACCTTGCAGCAGGAATCGTCGCGCAAGCTGCGCTTCAGCGTGAAGCGCACCATGATGCTGGCGCAGCGGCTGTACGAGGGCGTGGAAGTCGGCAAAGACACCGTCGGCCTCATCACATACATGCGCACGGATTCCACGCGCGTTTCCGACGACGCCGTCAAAGACGTGCGCGATTTCATCGGCGAGCGCTACGGCCGCGAGTTCCTGCCGGATTCGCCGATATTCTACAAATCCAAGAAGGGCGCGCAGGACGCCCATGAGGCTGTTCGTCCCACTTCCATGGCCTACGCGCCGGATGTGGTGGACAAATATTTGCAGGAAGACGAAAGAAAGGTCTACCGGCTGATCTGGAACCGCTTCGTGGCCAGCCAGATGATGCCGGCGCTGTACGACCAGACCACCATCGACGTGAGCGCCAAAGGCAAGAATGGCGACGATTATCTCTTCCGCGCCACCGGCTCGGTGCTGAAATTCGAAGGCTTCCTCAAGGTCTACCAGGAGGGCAAGGACCAGATCGACGAGGAAGACGAGGAGATGAAGCATCGTCTGCCGTTGGTGACCGAAGGCGAGCGCCTGCGCTTCAAGGCTATCCGGCCGGAGCAGCATTTCACCGAGCCGCCGCCGCGCTACAACGAAGCTACGCTGGTCAAGCGCCTCGAGTCGGACGGCGTCGGACGCCCGTCCACCTATGCGTCGATCATCTCGACGATTCAGGAGCGCGAGTACGTCAAGAAGGACGGCGGCCGATTCACTCCCACCGAGCTCGGCATGGTGGTGACCGACCTGCTGCTGGAAAGCTTCGACGACATCTTCGACGTCACTTATACGGCGCGCATGGAAGAGGAGCTCGACGAGATCGAGGAAGGCAAGATCGACTGGCGCGTCGCCATGCAGGAATTCTATGAGCGCTTCGATAAGGACCTGAAGCACGCCGAAGAGCACATGACCAACATCAAGCGGATGGAAAAGCCCACCGACTTGATCTGCGAAAAGTGCGGCAAACCGCTGGTAATCAAGTGGGGCAAGCATGGCAGCTTCATCGCCTGCACCGGCTACCCGGATTGCACCTACACGCGCGAGCTGACGGTGGATTTGCCGGACGTCGATAAGGCCGATCTTTCCGAACAGGGCGACGAAGAGTACTGCGAGAATTGCGGCCGGCCCATGGTGTTAAAGAAAGGCCGCTTCGGCACGTTCCTGGCCTGCACCGGCTACCCGGATTGCAAAACCACCAAGCAGATTGGCGGCCAGCAAAAGAAGCCCGACCAGAAACTGGACGAGATCTGCCCGCAGTGCGGCAACCACCTGGTGCTCAAGACCGGCCGTTTCGGCGAATTCACCGCTTGCAGCAATTACCCCACCTGCAAGTACGTCAAGCAGAAGACCATCGGTGTGAAGTGCCCGGAGTGCAACGAGGGCGAAGTGGTGGAGCGCCGCTCCAAGCGCGGCAAGACCTTTTACGGATGCAACCGCTGGCCCGAGTGCAATTTCGTCGCCTGGGGCAAGCCGGTGCCGGAAAAGTGCCCCGAGTGCGGCAGCCCGTACATGATCGAAAAATGGCTGAAAGCCGGGACCGTCTGGCAATGTCCCAACGCCGAGTGCAAACACAAGCAACCCGCGCCGCAATCCGTCGAGACGGTCGTCCAGTAAGCCTGAATTCCGAAGCTAGACGCCTTGTATCAGGGCACGGCTTGAGCCGTGCCGCCGGCAGCCCGCATTCTGAGGGCTTTAGCCCCTGCCTCGCAGACAGGGGCTAAAAGCCCATGAGGTTCATCCCGCTCCGGCACGGCTCAAGCCGTGCCCTGATACAAAACTTAATTCATCCTGGTCTCTTGGCCTCCCGCTGCGGAAATGCAACTTCGCCAAAGTTGATTCCGGAATCCAGAGTAGGGCCTCCCGGCAACGTCGGCACGAATGCCGACGCTGCACGCAGGACTGCGCGCGCCACGGCAGGCTCTACCCGCGTTCCAGTTTATAGACCGTGATCTCCGGCGGCGCGCCGATGCGGATGGGCATGCCGATGGTCCCGATGCCGCGATTCACGTACAGTTGCCCGCCCGGTTTTTGGAAGAGTCCGGCCACGTAAGGCGTCACCAGGCGGCTGGGAGCGATCTCCGGGCTGATGAATTCGAGCGCCGCCTGCCCGCCGTGCGTGTGCCCGGCCATGCTGAGGTCGATACCCAGGGCGGCCGCCCGGTCGAATGTATCCGGGTTATGGCTGAGCAGGATGTTGACCTGGCCGCGCGCGATCAGGCTTTCGATATTGCCCAGGATGCGGCTCACCGGCGCGGAGGGCCCGAAGCGGTGCCGGCTCTGGAAGTCGACGCCGATCAGGTTGAACCAGTCGCCGCCTGCTGTGATGGGGACGCTGGCGCCGCGCAGAATGCGAACGCCGCTCGCGGCGAACAAGCGGGTAATGGAATCTTCCACTCTCGCCCACGCGTCGTGGTTGCCCAGGCAGCCAAAGACGCCGAAGGGCGCACGCAAACCGGCCAGCGCTCCCACCACAGCAAACTGCGTGCCCGCATCGAAGGTGACGTAGTCGCCAGTCAGAACGACCATGTCCGGCTTCTGGGCGTTGGCGATGGCGGCGAACTTGCGAATCTGTTCCCCGGTCATGAACGGCCCGATGTGGATATCGGAAAGCTGCGCGATGCGAAAGCCGTGAAACGCAGGCGGCAGGTTGGCGAGGCGAACGGGCCGCTCCACCGTCTCCAGATTCAACCGCCCGTAGAACAGGCCGTAAGCGCCGCCCACGAACGGCGCGGCAGTCACCACGCGAGTGGTCAGTGCGAGAAAATCGCGCCGGGCCGGCGATTCGATTTCGGCTCGGCCGCGCAACCGTCTCACCGCCGCGCGCACGCCGGCCACCGTGGCAAACGGAATCGCCAGCAGGAATCCGACCAGGGAGCTGGCGATCCACCAGGCGAATGGCGCGGTGAGCAGCGCATCGCGCAGGGTCAGTTGAACCGGCTCCGGCCGCCGCCCGAACTCGCGAATGGTGTAGGCGAAAATGGCCACCAGAATCGCCGGGATGGCCGCGCATACCAGCCAGCGCAGAGGACGGGACGCGATCTTCCGTCGCGCCAGCCGGATTCCCCGCCAGGCCCAATACAACTGCGATGAGCCTAGGATCAAAAAAACGATTGCGAAGAAGGACATCGGGAAAGTTTCGGATGTATGGTTGGCGCGGGCTTACATTTCGCGGCGGCCTTCCATGGCTTTGGAGATAGTGACCTCGTCGGCGAATTCCAGATCGCTGCCAACGGGGATGCCCATGCCGATCCGCGTCACCTTGACGCCGAGCGGTTTCAGCAGACGCGCCAGGTACACGGCGGTGGCTTCGCCTTCGGTGGTGGGGTTGGTGGCTACGATCACCTCCTGGATTTCGCCTTCGCCGATCCGTTCCACCAGGTTCTTCAGCTTGAGCGATTCGGGGCCAATGCCGCGCAGCGGCGAGAGCGCGCCGTGCAGCACGTGGTAGCGGCCCTCGAACTGGCGGGTGGTTTCGATGCCGACGATGTTGTGCGGCTCTTCCACCACGCAGACCACGCGCGCATCGCGGTTGGTGTCGGCGCAGTAAGAGCACAGGTCGCTATCGCTGATGTTATTGCAAACGCGGCACAAGCCAAGCTTGTCCTTGACGTCGAGCAGCGCCTGGGAGAGATGTTCGGCGTCTTCGCGGCCGGCGCGGAGAACGTGGAAAGCCAGCCGCTGCGCCGACTTTTGCCCGATGCCGGGCAAGCGTTTGAACTCGGTGATGAGGCGGGCCAGCGGTTCGGCGAAATCGGGCATCGTCAGAACATACCGGGAGGCAGGCCGAGGCCGCCGAGCATGCCGCCCATCTTCCCCTTGATCTCGTCCTCGACCTTCTTGAGGGCCTCGCTGTGCGCGGCCAGAACCATGTCCTGGAGCATTTCCACGTCGCCGGCAACCTCGGGATCGATCTTGACGCTGAGCAGGTTCTTCTGCCCGTCCATCGTCACCGTAATCATGCCGCCGCCGGCGGTAGCCTCCACTTTGATCTGCGCGATTTCCTGTTGCAGGCGTTCCTGCATTTTCTGCGCCTGCTGCATCATCTGCTGCATGTTGCCGGGTAATTTCACTTGGGCTGCTCCTTCAAATTGCGGACGCGGCGGACTTCGCCGCCAAAAACCTCGCGGAAGCGCTGCACCTCCGGGTTGGCCAGCGCACGGCCGGAGGCCTCGTCGGCCGATTCCATGGCGCGCCCGGCGGCCGGCGCTGCCTCTCGCGGCGCTGCTTCTGACGCTTCGCCGGCGAGCAACTTCAGGCTCAGCGGGCGTCCGAAAACCTCACGCAGCGCTTCGGCGAAGCTGCGGTCCTTCAAATACAGGTGGTAAGACTTGGGCGCCTGGATCCGGATATCGCCGCCGCTGAGCGAAATCTGCGCGTTCTCGACGGCGTCGGCCAGGTGCTCGAGACCATGCCCGGTAAGCCAGGCGTGCAAGCGCTCACGGGGATCGCCAGGGGCGAGCGGCGCGGGAGCCAGCGCGTTGGCGCCGGAATTCTGCGGCTCCGGATGGCCCGATTTCTTGGCGCGATCGGCCTCGAACGGCGATGGACCGGTGCGCAATGGCGCAGCCGGGACGCGCGCCAGCGGACTGGGACGCGCGGCGGCCGGAGCGGGGCGCGCTTCGGTTCCCCCCAGCTCGGCGAGCGCCTGTTCGATCGGCAACATGCGTCCCGCGTGCACCAATCGCACCAGGCCGATTTCCAGATGGAAGCGCGGCTGCAACGAGTACTGCAAGTCGCGAAACAATTCGAGCGTCAGGTGCAGATACCGCGTCAGGTCCTCTTCGGAAAACTGCGATGCTGTCTGGGCCAGCCGGTCGCGCTCGGCGGCGCTGGCGGCAATCAGCCGCGTATCGGAGCCGGCGATGCGCGCCACCAGAAGGTTGCGGAAGTAGCGCGCCAGCTCGCGGCTGAAGTGTTGCAGGTTGTGGCCGTTGCGCTCCAGCTCATCGACCATTTCGAGCATCCGGCGCGGGTCGCTCTCGGCTAGCGCGGCGGTCACCTGGCCCAGCGATTCGAGCGAGAACGCGCCCAGCAGCGCGCGCACCTGGGCGGCATCGATCTTCTGTCCGCAGCAGGCGATGGCCTGGTCGAGCGCCGAAAGCGAATCGCGCACGCTGCCTTCGCCCGCCTGCGCCAGCACGGCCAGCGCCTCGGGATCCGCTTCGATGCCTTCCTGCCCGCAGATCCAGGCCATGCGCGCGATCAGATCGTCGAAATCCACCGACCGAAAGCTGAAGTGCTGGCAGCGCGACGCGATGGTGGCCGGGATCTTGTGCGCCTCGGTGGTGCACAGCACGAAGACCACCCACTCCGGCGGCTCTTCGATGGTCTTGAGCAGCGCGTTGAAGGCTTCGCTGGTGATCTGGTGCGCTTCGTCGATGATGAAGACCTTGTAGCGGTCGCGCGCCGGCCGGTAGCGGACATTCTCGCGCAGCTCGCGCATTTCGTTGATGCCGCGGTTGGAAGCGGCGTCGATTTCGATCACGTCCACGGTGCCGCCGCCGGTGATTTCCAGACAACTCGCGCACACGCCGCAGGGAGTTGCGGTGGGGCCTTCCACGCAATTCAGGCAGCGCGCCAGAATGCGCGCCACGGTGGTCTTTCCGGTGCCGCGCTGGCCGGAAAAGATGTACCCGTGGCCGATGCGGTTCTGCGCGATGGCGTTTTCGAGGGTGGTCTTGACGTGCTCCTGGTTGACCACGTCGTGAAACGTTTGCGGCCGGTATTTGCGGGCGATGACCTGGTACATGGGGTGGGCGCGTCCGGCCACGGTCCGGACCAAATGCCAGGCCCCGGGTGATCCGCGGCACACGAACTACACCGCTACCGTTGCTTCCTTCCGGACCTGGCGGGGTTTGCAGCCGCCCGTTGCACGGAGCCCGAGACCTGACAAGTAATTATCGTAGCATGGGCCAAAAAACCGGGCCGGCCGCAGCAGCCGCATCCGATCCCCCGCCTTTTTTTCACTACAATGAAGATTCCTCATGCGACAAATAGTCACCGCGGCGGACGTTCCGGCTAGTGGCGATCTGCGCGTGTCGCCGGAAGCTATCGTCACCGCATCGGCGCGCGAAACCGCGGCGGCGCGGGGAGTGCGCATCCTGGAAGTGCCGGAAGATCAGGTTTCACAGCTCGCGCCGCCCGAAAACACCGTCGCGATCGGCACCGACCACGGCGGTTTCCGTTTGAAGGAAGCGCTCAAGCCGGTGCTGACCGAGCTCGGCCTGGAAGTGCGCGACGTCGGCGTCTATGAGGAAAAGCCGGCCGACTATCCCGACCTGGCGCTCAAGGTCGGCGAGCTGGTGGCTTCCGGCGCAGCCGCCCGCGGGGTCCTGATCGACGGCGCTGGTATCGGCTCCTCGATGGCCGCCAACAAGATTCCCGGCATCCGCGCGGCCTTGTGCTATGATAAGGCTTCCGCCAGAAATAGCCGGGAACACAATGATTCTAATGTGCTTACGCTCGGCGCTCGGCTCTTGACCGAAACCCAGGCGGAAGAGGTTTTGCGCACCTGGATCGCCACCCGGTTCGCCGGCGGCCGGCACCAGGCGCGGGTCGACAAGATCATGGCCATCGAGCGGAAATTCGCCAAGAAGGCGCCCCTGTGACACAGACCGAACTCGACCGGCTGGTGGCCGAAATCGGCGAAGAAATCCTGGCGCGGGTCGGGCGTGCGGGGCCTGTTGCCAAAAAGGGGGAAGGGCTCAACCTGCCGGACCAGGTGTGCCCCGGCTGCGTGCAGCGCTGCGCCCAGACCTGCGCCCGCAACACGCAAGCGATTATCGCCGCCGGCGCCGATCGTGTCTCCGCCAGCGAGCGGCTCACCAAGATCGACCCGTCCATCGCCGCGCTTATCGATCACACCATTCTCAAGCCCGAAGCCACGCGCAACGACGTCGTCAAGATCTGCCGCGAAGCCCGCCAGTACGGCTTTGCCAGCGTGTGCGTGAATCCCTATTGGGTGCCGCTGGTACGCGCGGAATTGGCTGGCTCGGCGGTGAAGGTCTGCACCGTGGTGGGCTTTCCCCTGGGCGCCACCAGCACCGAAGCCAAGGTAGCGGAAACCGCCGTCGCGGTGCGCGTGGGAGCCACCGAGATCGACATGGTGATCAACATCGGCGCGCTCCGTTCCGGCGATGACGACGCGGTGCGGCAGGACATACGGCAGGTGGTGGAAACGGCGCATGAGGCGGGCGCCATCGTGAAGGTGATCCTGGAAACGGCGCTGCTCGACGATGCGCAGAAGGCGACGGCGTGCGCTCTGGCCAAGCAGGCCGGGGCGGATTTCGTCAAGACTTCGACCGGTTTCAGCACCTCCGGCGCCACCGCTCACGATGTGGCCTTGATGCGTAGCGTGGTTGGGCCGGGGATGGGCATCAAGGCGGCCGGCGGCATCCGGACGTTGAACGATCTGCGCGCCATGACCGCCGCCGGCGCCACGCGCATCGGCGCCAGCGCCAGCATCAAAATTGTGGAAGCCACCGCGGCCTGAGGCGACATGCCGCGCGCGCAAGTTCCGTTTTCG
Source organism: Bryobacteraceae bacterium (assembly GCA_049508735.1). Classification (GTDB taxonomy): domain Bacteria; phylum Acidobacteriota; class Terriglobia; order Bryobacterales; family Bryobacteraceae; genus Bog-375. The sequence continues at coordinate 16,470 of JBELAO010000039.1, forward strand.
TCGAGAGCCCATGCCGACTAGCCGCCAAAGCGCCGTGCGTTTCCGCGAGCGGAGCGAACTGCTCGATTTCCTGCTGGAAGTTTCCGCCGTCACCGCCGAGACGCTCGATCTCGACCGCCTGCTGGCCAACGTGGCGGAAATCATCGGGCGCGTGCTGCGCTACGACCTGTTCGCGATTCTGCTGTATAGCGAGCGGAGCCGCACCCTGCGCATACGCCACGCCGTGGGCCACCGCGAGGAGCTGATCTCGAAGCTGTCCATCGCGCTGGGTGAAGGCCTCACCGGGGCCGCAGCCGCGCGCCGTGAGCCGGTGCTGGTGGGCGACGTGCGCAGCGATCCGCGCTATCTCAATGCCGTCGATGCCGTGCGCACCGAGCTCGCCGTACCCATGATCGTCCGCAACCGGCTGGTGGGCGTCATCGATCTCGAATCCACCCGCCTCAATGCCTATTCGGAATACGATCGCGCGCTGCTGCGGCTGATTGCCGCCCGCGTGGCCGTGGCCATCGACAACGCGCGGCTCTATCTGCGCGTGGAGCGGCACAACCGCACCCTGAAGATGCTGGCCAGTGTCTCGCGCGAATTCTCTTCCATTCTCGATTTGAACGAACTGCTCGGCAAGATCGCCAGCACCGTGCGCGAGCTGATCAACTATGACGCTTTCAGCATTCTGCTCATCGATCACGACGCCAAGGCGCTGCGCCACCTGTTCAGCATCCGTTACGACCAGCGCGTGAACACGGATAACGTCCCGCTCGGCAAAGGCATCACCGGCGCCGCGGCCAGCTCGCGCAAGCCGGTGCGCGTGCACGATGTTGCCAGGGACCCGCGCTACATCGCTTCCCATTCCGACATCCGTTCCGAAGTGGCCGTGCCACTGCTGTTGCAGGATCGCGTGGTGGGAGTGATGGACCTGGAGAGCGACCGCGTCGGATACTTCACGGACGATCACGTGCGCACGCTGGCGCTGCTCGCGCCCCAGGTGGCTTCGAGCGTCGAAAACGCGCGTTTGTATCAGGAGTTGGCCACGCGCGAGCGCCGCATGGAGGAAGACCTGGAGGCCGCCCGCGAGTTGCAGCGCGTGCTGCTGCCCGATGCGGCGCCCGAAATCGAGGGGCTGGATGCCATGGTTCGCCTGCGTCCGGCGCGCGGCATCTCCGGCGATATCTACGATATCTTCGAGCTCCGCGACGGCCAGACCGTCATCGCATTCGGCGACGTGAGCGGCAAAGGCGCCGCGGCCGCGCTCTATGGCGGTCTATTGAACGGCCTGCTGCGCACGCTCGCGCCGCGACGCCGCCGCCCCGCGGAACTGCTGAAGGCCCTCAACGACGCCTTGGGCGAACGCAAGGTAGAGGCGCGCTATGCTACGTTGCTGGTGCTCCTATGGGACCCGGCGGCCGGTTACATGACGATGGCCAATGCCGGTGCTCTACCGCCCATGATCTGTCGCGGCGGCGACATCCTGAATCTGCGCGTGGAGGGGGTTCCGCTGGGTCTGCTCGACAAGCGCGAATACGAGGAAGTAGTGTTCCATGCCATGCCCGGCGACGCCATCGTTCTCTATTCCGATGGCATCACCGACAATCTGAACGCCGCTGGCCATGAGTATGGCAAAGGCCGCCTGGCACAGATTCTCCGCACCCACTGCGAGGGCTCGGCTGCCGATATGGTGGCCGCGATTTTCCGCGACCAGGACAAGTTTTCCCAGACCGCCTTCGACGACCAGACCGTCTTCGCGATCAAAGTAAGGGGCGGAACTCCGGCCTAACTTAGCTAGCTAAGCTAGTCGCGCCGTGGCGCGGCTTGCCCGTGCACCATCCGGGGCTGTCAAGCCTGCTGAGTCGAGAGTCATCTCGACTCTTCTTGGCGGCGGCGGGGGCAGATGAAGCTAAGAAAAGCCGAGAAGAATCTCGGCTCGGCAGCCTAACAGGCCGCGCCACGGGGGCTTCTTATAGCCACCCCATTCGCTCGCGCAGTGCGGCGATCTGCGCGGTGTGATGCCGTGCGTGCCAGACGTGCATGGGCAGAGCCTGGTCCAGGGCAAACTCGCCGCGTTCGGCATGCAGCATGCTGCGCGACCAATCTTCTTCCGATAGCGATTCAAAGAGCGCGACCCAGCGCGCGCAAAGCGTGTCGCAGAGCAGCAGGGAGGGTTCTACCGGACCGTTGCGCGCGTCGGCCAATTCCGCCCAGAGAGCCTCGTCAAAGGGTTTGACCACGGGGTCGAACTCGGTCAGCGCCAGCCGGGTGCGCACGTACCAGTTCATCTGCGCATCCGCCAGATGATGCACAACCTGCCGGACGGTCCACCCTCCGGGCCGGTATGGCGTATCGAGCCGCTCATCGGAAAGGCCGTCGACCGCGATGCGCAGCCGCGCCGGAGACTCGGCCAATTGGCGCAGCATCCGGCCCCGCCCGTCGCCGTCGAGGGGCGGTTCCGCTTCAAATGGCCCGATCGGATATCGCAGGTCCTTCAAGTGCGCCGGCTCCTGTCGCGTCTGGCGGCTAAACGCCGCTCAGACGTGCGAATCGAGCATTTTCTGGACTTCGGATTTGCCGACTGCGCCGACCCGTTGCTCCACCACCTGGCCGCCCTTGAACAAGAGCAGAGTGGGAATGCCACGGATGTTATAGCGCATGGCGGTTTTGTCGTTCGAGTCCACATCCAGCTTGCCGATCTTGGCTTTGCCCAGGTATTCGCTCGCCACCACGTCTATCGTGGGGCCCATCATCTTGCAAGGGCCGCACCACTCGGCCCAAAAGTCCACCAAAACCGGGACTTCCGCCCGGAGGACGTCCTGGTCGAACGAAGTGTCGGTAAAGGTTAAGGTGTTCTGACCTGCCATCTTGTCTCCTGTATTATTAGAATCGGCTCCGGAAAAAAGGATTCACACGCGTCCCGCCAATCGCCCATACAATGCCGCATACTGCTGCGCGGAAGCCTTCCAGGAAAAATCCTTTTGCATCCCGCGGAGCATCCTGGCGCGCCACTCATCCGGCTTCAAGAAAGCCTGAATAGCGGCGCGAACAGCGCCCACGAGAGCTGCCCCGGAATACTCCCGGAACTTGAATCCGGTGCTCTCATCGATGGTATCATCCAGGCCGCCGGTCGCGCGAACCACCGGCACCGTGCCATAGCGCAGACTGTAGATCTGGCTCAGGCCGCATGGCTCATATCGGCTGGGCATGAGAAACATGTCGGCGCCGGCCTCGATCAGGTGAGACAGCCGGTTGTCATAGCCGATGCGCAGTGCGACGCGTCCGGGAAGACGTTCGGCCACGGCGCGAAGGGACTCTTCATACTCCGGCTCGCCGCTGCCCAGCGCCACCAGATAGGCATCTTCGGCGACGATTTCGCCGGCCACTTCGGCGAGAATATCGACACCCTTTTGCAGCGTGAGGCGGGAAACCACGCCCAACAGCGGCCGTTCCATGGCTTCCGCCGGAAACCCAAGTTCCGCCAGCAGCCGCTGTTTGGCTGCGCGCTTACCGCTTAAGTCCTGCGCCGAATAGGGCGCCGGAATCAGCGGGTCGTTCTGCGGGCTCCACTCGCCGTAATCGCCGCCGTTCAGGATTCCGGTCAGCACCGCCGCGCGCGCGCGAAGGGCGCCGTCCAAACCGAAGCCATACTCCGGTGTCTGAATTTCGCGCGCGTAAGTGGGGCTGACGGTGGAAAGCGCGTGGGCGAACGAAATGCCGCCTTTGATGTAACTAACCTGGCCGAAGAACTCGAGTCCCGCGGGGTTGAAAATGCTGGCGTCGAGGGCCGCCTCCTGGAGCGCGCTCAACGGGAAAAGACCCTGGTAGCCCAGGTTGTGAATGGTGAACAGCGTTTTCACGCCCATGAATGTGGGGTCGCCAACCAGGGTGGTGCGCAGGTATGCGGGCACCAGGCCCGCCTGCCAGTCGTGGCAGTGCAGGATGTCGGGCCGGAACAGGTGACGCGCCACGCCGAGCGCCGCGCGCGCGAAGACGGCGAAGCGAAGGTCATTATCCGGGTAATCGACGCCCAATTCACCGTAAAGGCCGGGCCGGTCAAACAGCAGCGGGCATTCCACCAGGTACAGCGGATAGCCGGCCGGCGCCTGGTAGATGGCGATATCGAAGCCGGCCTTCCCGAGGTAGACCGGAAGATGGTCGTACACACGCCGCGCGTCCTTGAGGGGGATTGACCCGTAGCGGGGAATCACCACGGCGGTCTCGCAACCGAACTCGCGCAGGGCGTTGGGCAATGCCCCGACCACGTCCGCCAGACCGCCGGTCTTGGCGAGCGGCACAGCTTCGGAGGCAATCATCAGGACGCGGGTCACACCGGAATTGTAGCAGGGGCTCGAAGGGGTTGGCTTTCGCCCGAAGCTTTTGTCACTATGATAGGCATGGCTACCGCTACGTGTCCCGAGTTCCGCAATGAACCGTACGCCGATTTTTCCGAGGCCGCTAACCGGCGCGCCATGGAGGAAGCCCTGCGCCAGGTTCGCTCCGAATTCGGACGCGAATACCGGCTTCGCATCGGGGGCGAATACATCTCGACCGGCGACCGGCTCGAGTCGGTGAATCCGTCGAAACCCGGCGAAATCGTAGGCGTGCACCATCGGGCGGACGCCGTGCTGGCCGCCCACGCCGTCGAGAGCGCCTGGCAGTATTTCCCGCAATGGAGCCGCGTCCCGGCGGCCGGCCGCATCGCGATGACCCTCGAGGCCGCGCGCATCCTGCGGCGGCGCAAGCTCGAATTCGACGCCTGGCTTGTCTATGAAGCGGGCAAGACGTGGCCGGAGGCCGAAGCCGATGTCTCCGAGGCGATCGACTTCTGCGAGTATTACGCGCGCGAAATGGAGCGCCTGGCCGGGCCGCAGCCGGTGGTCGAGTTGCCCGGCGAGCGCGACGAGATGATTTACATTCCGCTGGGCGTCGGCGTGGTGATTCCGCCATGGAACTTTCCACTGGCCATCCTGGTGGGGATGACCGTGGCCGCGCTGGTGACCGGCAACACGGTGGTGCTGAAGCCATCGAGCGAAACCCCGACGATTGGCGCCAAGTTCGCCGAAGTGCTGATCGAGGCCGGCTTCCCCGAGCGGGCATTCACCGTGCTCACCGGCAGCGGCGCGGCGGTGGGCGATGTGTTGGTAGCGCACCCGAAGACGCGCTTCATTTCCTTCACCGGCTCGCGCGAGGTGGGCTTGCGCATCAACGAACTGGCGGCCAGGACGGGGCCCGGACAGATCTGGATCAAGCGCGTGGTGGCGGAAATGGGCGGCAAGGACGCGATCGTGGTGGATCGCGATGCGGACTTGGATAAGGCCGTGGACGGCGTGCTGGCATCGGCGTTCGGCTACCAGGGCCAGAAATGCTCGGCCTGCTCAAGGGCCATCGTCGACGCCAAGGTGTATGACGCCTTCCTGGACAAGCTAGCCGCCAAGACGCGGAATATCAAGATCGGCCCCGCCGACGATCCCGCCAACTTTATGGGGCCGGTGATCAGCCGGAGCGCGCGCAGCGCCATCCAGTCCTACATCGAAGTGGGCAGAAAAGAGGGCCGCGTGGTGGTCGGCGATCAGCCGGTGGCGGGCGACGGCTTTTTCATCTCACCCACCGTCATCGCCGATATCGACTCGCGCGCGCGGATTTTTCAGGAGGAGATTTTCGGACCGGTACTGGCCGTGAGCAAAGCGAGGGACTTCGAACACGCGCTCGAACTGGCCAACGATTCCGAGTACGGGCTCACCGGCGCGGTGTTTTCGAACGATCCCGAACACCTGCGCCAGGCCACCGAACGTTTCCACGTCGGCAATCTCTATCTGAACCGCAAATGCACCGGCGCCATGGTGGGCGCGCACCCCTTCGGCGGGTTTAACATGTCGGGCACGGATTCCAAGGCCGGCGGGCCGGATTACCTGCTGCTGTTCCTACAAGCGAAATCCATCGCGCAGCGCGTGTAAGCGGGGACGGGGCGCACGCACTCATGCGTGGCTCGCCGGCACTGGTGCCGACGCAGGGCGAGGCGAACCGAAAACGTGTCGAGATGAGTCTCGACACGGCACGCAGGAGTGCCCGCGCCACGGCGGCTATCCGGATTCGCTTTCTATCTTGGCGTCGGCGGCGCCCGCAACCTGGCTGCGATGAATCGCGTCCAGCACGCCGTTGACGAATTGAACGGACTCCTCGCTCGAGAATTTCCGCGTCAGCTCCAACGCTTCGTCGATGGTCACCGCGGCGGGTGTGGCGCCGTGCAACAATTCGTAAACTCCCAACCGCAGGATGTTGCGGTCGACGGCCGGCATTCGCTCCATGCGCCAGTGTTCGGCGTGACGGGTAATCAGCCCGTCGACTTCCTCGATGTGGGCAATCGCGCCTTCGAGCAGGCTGACCGCGAACTCGTCCCGCTCCGGATGCTCCTCCGCGTACAGCGTGTCGAAATAGGCGTCGATGGCCTCGTCGAGGGGCTGGTGGCGCGCATCCCAAAGAAAGAGAATCTGCAAGGCGCGCTGGCGCGACCGGCGGCGGGCGGGCATTTAGTTGGCCTGGCGCAGCGTGCGCAGTAAGTTCGCCATTTCGATGGCGCTCATGGCGGCATCGAAGCCCTTGTTGCCGCCCTTGGCGCCGGCCCGGTCGATGGCCTGTTCCAGCGTGTTGGTGGTCAGCACTCCGAAAGACACGGGGACGCCCGTCTCCAGGCTGGCGTGCGCGATGCCCTTGGCGGCCTCGGCGGCAATGTAATCGAAATGCGGCGTATCGCCGCGGATCAGCGCGCTCAGGCAGATCACCGCGTCATAGCGATGCGACCGCGCCACCTCGCCGGCCACCAGCGGGATCTCCCAGGAGCCCGGCACCTTGATGATTTCGATCGAGTCCGCGGCCGCGCCCGTGCGCGTCAACGCGTCCATCGCGCCCGCCAGCAGGCGGTCCGTAATAAAGCTGTTGAAGCGGCTGACGACGATGACAAATCGCAACCCCGCGGCACTGAGCTGACCTTCCCACACTTTCGACATAGTTCACTTCCCCGTAAACGCCGGGGCCCTTTTTTCGAGAAATGCCCGCATGCCTTCGCGGCAGTCCTGGCTGGCGGCGACGGATCCGAACAACTCCGCTTCCAGTTGCATTCCCTCTTCCAAGCCGCAGTCCAGGCCCGTATCCACCGCCTGCATCGCCAGCCGCACGGCCAGCGGACTGTTCTGCAATACATTTGCCAACCAGGCGCGCGCGCGCCCCAGCAATTCCGCCCGCGGCACCACCGCGTTCACCAAGCCGATACGCCATGCCTCGCCGGCGTCAATTGGCTCGCCCGAAGCCAGCATCTCGATCGCCCGCCCGCGTCCCACCAACCGCGGCAGCCTACCGGTTCCGCCAAAGCCCGGGATCAATCCCAGCTTCACTTCCGGCTGCCCCAGCCTGGCATTCTCCGCTGCGAAACGCACGGTGGCCGCCATCGCCAGTTCCAGCCCTCCACCCAGCGCGTGCCCGTTGATCGCCGCCACCGACGGTTTGCCCGCTGTCTCCAGGCGCCGGAACGCGCGCTGCCCGTCGAGCGCGTACTGGCCCATTTCCGCTTCCGAGAGCGCGGCCATTTCTGCGATATCCGCGCCTGCCACAAACGCCGTATCGCCGGCGCCGGTGACGATCGCCGCGCGAATCGACGGATCCTCCGCCAGGCGATCGAATGCCGCTCCCAATTCCCGAACCGCCGCTCGCGAAAGGGCGTTGCGCCGCTCCGGCCGGTTGACGGTCACCAGCGCGATGCCCGCTTCCTCCACCGCGAACAGGACGTGCTCGAACGACACCACCGATCAGTGTAGCAAGTGAGCCGAGCCGCCGGCCTGCCAGAGCAGCGGCCGTCTCACCCGCCGATCGCTTCGAAATCCGCCGCTTCGCCTGCCTTCGTCACAGTGATGCCGGGAGCGATGGCGCGCACCAGGCCGGCCAGCACGGAGCCGGCGCCAACCTCGAAGGCGCGTTCCACGCCGCCGGCGGCCAGCAGCCGCACGCTCTCCAACCAGCGCACGGGGTTCGGCACCTGTTGGTACAAACCCTCGCGAGCCTCGGCGCCGGTGCGGATTTCGCGCGCCTGCCAGTTGTTGATGAGAGGGCAGGCGAGATCGGCGAATTCGGTCGCATCCAGATTGGCGCGCAGCCGTTCCTGCGCGGGTTTCATGAGGGCGCAATGGAAGGGCGCGCTCACCGGCAGGGACACCGCGCGGCGTGCGCCGGCGGCTTTGGCGAGCGTCATGGCGCGCTCGACCGCGCCGGCGTGCCCGGCAATCACCACCTGGTCGGGCGAGTTGAAATTGGCGGCGCTGACCACTTCCCCCTGCGCGGCTTCGGCGAGAATCGCATCCAGCTTGCCTTCCGGCAATCGGAGGATGGCGGCCATGGCGCCCACCCCCGCGGGCACCGCCTCCTGCATGTAGCGGCCACGATGGCGCACCAGGCGGACGGCGTCGCGGAAGCGGAGGCTCTTGGCGGCCACCAGCGCCGCGTATTCGCCCAGGCTATGGCCGGCCACGAAATCGGGAACAAGGCCACGCTCGCCGAGCACGGAGCAGGCGGCCACGGAGACCGTCAGCAACGCCGGCTGCTGGTTTTCGGTCAGCTTGAGCTGATCGTCGGGGCCCTCAAAACAGAGGCGCGAGATGGCAAAGCCGAGTGCCTCGTCGGCCTCTTCAAACGTGTGCCGCGCCACGGGAAACTGGTCGGCGAGCGACTTACCCATGCCGGCGTACTGCGACCCCTGGCCGGGGAAAAGGAAAGCGGTTTTCGGTGTCAAAAGAGATTATAACTGGCCGCGGCCGGGTAACGCCGGCGATCTTGTCGCCGGTGCTCGTGGCGCCCTCGATCGGAAAATGCAGCGGCGGCAAGACCTCCGGCGTTACCCGGCTTGCTCTGGCTCGGCGACTTGGTGTAGAGTGGAACTTCGATGCCACGCTATTACGCCAGCTCATTTAGCGGCCGGTTCTGGTTTATCCAGACCGGGTAGAGCGGCGTTGGTTGCGTTCAGGCGTTGATGGATTTCGAAACCGGCCCGCTCTTCACGGAGCGGGCTTTTTGTTTTAAGGAGGGAACGGCGATGGTGATTTCAATGCGGCAGCACGCGAGCAAAGAGGAAATCGAACACGTTTGCGAGCGTATTCAGGAATTCGGATACAAGGTCCACTCGATTGTGGGCGAGTCGCGGGTGGTGATCGGCGTAGTCGGCGTCGGCGACGTCACGGCCTGCCTGGAATCGCTCGAGGCCACGCCCGGCGTGGAAACGGCGGTGCGCATCTCGGCGCCGTATAAGTTCGTCAGCCGCGAATTCCGCAAGGAGCGCAGCGCCATCAAGATCAATGGGATCGAGATCGGCGGCGCCGAGCTGATCGTGATGGCGGGGCCGTGTTCGGTGGAAAGCGAAAAGCAGATCATGCAGACGGCGGAAAGCGTGGCCGCGTCGGGAGCGCGCGTGCTGCGCGGCGGAGCGTTCAAGCCACGCACCTCACCGTACGATTTTCAGGGCATGGAGCTTGAGGGGCTGAAGCTGCTGCGCAAGGCCAAGGAAGCCACCGGCCTCGCCACCGTCACCGAGGTGATGAGCGACAGCGACGTGGCGCTGGTGGCCGAATACGCCGACTGCATGCAGGTGGGCGCGCGCAACATGCAGAATTTCGCGCTGCTCAAATCGTTGGGCGGCTGCGGCCGGCCGGTGCTGCTCAAGCGCGGCATGAGCTCCACGATCAAGGAGCTGTTGATGTCGGCCGAATACATTGTGGCGCACGGCAACCCCAACGTGATTCTCTGCGAGCGCGGCATCCGCACTTTCGAAACCGCCACGCGCAACACCTGCGACATCACTGCCGTGCCGGTATTGAACGAACTGACGCACCTGCCGGTGGTGCTCGACCCCAGCCACGCCACCGGCAAGCGCAGCCTGGTGCCATCGCTGGCGCGTGCGGGCGTAGCCATTGGCGCCGATGGGATTATCGTGGAAGTGCACCCGTACCCGGAGAAGGCCGTCAGCGACGGAGCGCAGTCGTTGACGCTCGACGGATTCGCCGCCATGATGCGGGACTTGGCGCCCTATATCGAAATGTGGCGCAAGGCCCGCGCGGCCGAGACCGCGGCGCTGGCTACGAGCGTGTGACGCCGACCGCTCCTGCACGGCGACGCGGCTCCGTTTCGGCAGCATATCCCAGCGGCCATGCGCTATGTCGTCGACGGGCAGGGCGGCCGAATGGCAGTGTTCGAATCGTCAGCTTGACCGCTCCCTATGGTCGCGGCTCCGTTAGTTAGGCTCGCGTGCGCGCCCAGCCCAATCGGAGCCGCGACCATAGGGAGCGGTGTTGCCGCGAAATAAAACCTCGTGTCCCGAACCCCTAGAATTCCGCCACTGGCTTTGCTTGTTCCGCGCCCACGCGGCCGGCGGCAATGTCGGCAAGGTAGTAATTCTCGCCGTGGAATGGGCAGCCGGCCAGACGCCGCAGCATGGCGATTTGGCCGACGTGGGTCAGCGCATCGGCAATCGCGCCCTGGAACAGCTTCTCGGGCCGGCACGCCGGCGGTACAGCGGAAGCCAGACGGCGGTCGAAGGCTTCGAGCGCTGCGAAGAAGCGCGCCGTGCCCTTGTCCCAGGTGAGCGGCGGCGAATCGTGCCAGGCCTCGTTACCATCGGCCAGCGTCAGCGCCCAATCCATCAGGTCGCCGATGTGCGCCAGAATCTGCCCCGGCGTGCGCGGCGCCGCCAGGCTAAACTCGGCGAATTCCGCCGGCGCGCCCTGCAGCGCCTTCCCTCCGCGGTACGCCAGCGTCGCCAGCGTATGTCGTAACAGAGCGGTTTCGTCGTCCATTTAAGATACTTTACCGAAATCCAGGAAGCCGCGCTCCGGGTCCGTGCTCAGCAGCGTCACGCGCAAGCGGTCGCCCACATCGAGGCCCTGCTGGCCGCGCATCAGCCGGCCTTCCACCGGCGGATCGAAAATCCTCACGAAGACGCCCTTGGGCGTGTTGCCAGTAACGACAGCCTGGAAGTGATCGCCGATCCGATGCTGCAGCGCCACCGCCGCCAGCCGTTTGCCCATGGCGCGTTCCACTTTGCGCGCGGCATCCTCTTTCAGAGTGCAATTCTTCGCGATCCCATCCAGTTCGTCGTCCGTGTAGCCCGCCTTCGTCCCGGCTGCATGCGCCTTGATGAGGCGCTGCGTCACCACGTCGGCGAAGCGGCGGTTCGGCGCCGTCGAATGCGTGTAATCAAGCGCCGCCAGTCCGAAATGGCCCTGCGGCGAATCGCCCGGCCGCATCAGCACGTACTCGCCCGGGCCCATTAATTTCAGCACGGAAAGCGAAATGTCGGCGTAGTGCACCGGATCGGCCGCTTTGCGCCGCACCAGAAACGCGTTGAGCGCCCCCGGATCGGGCTCGGCGGGCAGTGTGTCGCCGCATTGCCTGGCCAGCTCCACGATGCGCGGCCAGCGCTCCGGCGCTTTCACCACGCGGCGTATCGAAGCGACGCCGGCATCCCGCAGCGTGCGCGCCATCACTTCATTGGCCGCGATCATGAAATCTTCGATCAGGTGGGCGGCACGGTTGGCGGCGCGGGCGGTAATGTCCTGCACCTTGCCATCGGCAAACACCGGCTGCGCTTCCAGGCGATCGAAAGTGAGCGCGCCCAGCCGGTGGCGCGCCTCGCGCAAAATCCCGGCCGCCTCGTCCTGCAGCTTGAGCTGAGCGGCCAGCTCCGCGGACCGAGCGACCTTCGCCGGCGCCGGGCCGGTGCCTTCGAGCCACGCACCCACGGCGTTATAGGCGAGTTGCGCGCGGTTGCGGACGCGGGCTCGATAGATACCGCTCTTCGCGGCCGTTCCATCGGCCGCCACTGTCGTCTCGATCACCACCGCCGCGCGCTCCTGGCCTTCGTTGAGCGACGTCAGATCCGTCGAGAGCCGCTCTGGCAGCATGGGAAACGTGTGGACTCCGGTATAGACCGTGGTGGTCTCCCGCGCCGCGTGCGCGTCGATCGGCGTGCCCCTGCCCACCATCGAATCCACGTCGGCGACGCCTACCAACACGCGAATTCCATCCGCCGTCCGTTCCGCCCATTCGATCTGGTCGAGATCGCGCGAATCGTCGTTATCGATGGAAGACCACAGCAGGCCGGTAAGATCGCGCAAGCTGGCATCCGAGCTTGGCTGGATCGCCGCAAGCTGGCTTTCCGCTTCGGGTGAAAAGTCCGGCGCAAAGCCGTGATCGATCATTTCCTGGCGCGCCGCGGCCAGCAGGTTGAAGTCGTCGTTGGGCATGAAACGATGAGGGTAGCAAAGCCGAAGCACAAAAACACGGCGCGCGGCCAACTGGAGTGCGCGACGCCAGAATGGCGAGGTTTTCGATTCCAAGTGAATTCACTTGAAGCTGGGTGTTGGGCGCACACAAGACTCTGGTCTCTCAGGGGGCTTTGTATCAGGGCAGCGGCTTTAGCCGTGCCGGAGGATTGGGAGAAAAGTCTGGGCTTCAGCCCCTGAGGACTCGGCGAGAGCCAGCGGCTAAAGCCACTGCCTACGGACGTGTTGCGGCACGGCTGAAGCCGATGCCCTGATACAAAACCAATCTGCCCCCGGTTCCCAAATCCAGTCGCACAATCGGCTAACACATCAGCCTTCCAGCCGGCGCGGCGTTTCATCCGCCCCGCAGCTCACCAGGTCGCTGAACACGCCATAAGCGGTCTGTTCCACGCCGGAGTCGATCGAAACCGTGCCAAAGGTCCCCATCAGGTCGGTATGGAACAGCAAAATGTTCGAGGTGCCCTGCGGCGCCGCGAGGATGTCGGCGCGGTCCAGCACTTCGGCGCGCACACGCGCGGAGACGCCCGCGCCGGCGCGCCGCGCGCGGCTGATCAGGCGCACCGTCTTGCCCTGCCGGTTGATCGCCGCCAGCCGCTCCGGCGTCAATCGCCCGATGCCGCGCGTGGAAACCCGCTGCGGCGTGGTGCGTGCGTCCAGCAGCACGTTGGCCAGCGCCGCCGTCTTGGCGGCCGAATCCCATCCCTCCACGTCGAACGCCCCGCCGGCTTCGGTGATCCCCATCGCGCGCGCCGCCGCCAGGCCCTCTTCGAACGATCCGCCGCGCTCCATGGTTTCCACCACCACTTTCGACGTGGAATTGAGCGCGCCCGCAAAACCCAGCACCTTCACTCCCGGCATGGTATGGCGCCAGAGGTTGAACACCGGCGCGCCATCCATCACCGCCGATTCGAATCGGAACACCAGCCCGGCGCGCGCCGCCTGGTCCCGCAAATCCGCGTAAGCGTGGGCGATGGGCCCCTTGTTGGCGGTCACCACATGCATGCCGCGGGCGAACGCCGCGCGGATGTGCGAAATCGCCGGTTCTCCGCTGGTGGGCTCGAGCGTGGTCAACTCCACCGCGATCTCCGCCGCAGCCGCATCCAGAAACTCTTCGATCGAGCCCGCGCGCGCCCCGAACTCAGGCTCGCGGCCCAGCCCATTCGGGTCCACCGCCGTCCCATGCCGCAGCGTGTGAATGCCGGTAATGGTGAATGGAAACTCGCGCCGCTTGTTCGCGATCAGCCGCGCCAGCGCCCGGCCCACATTCCCGTACCCGATCAGTGCCAGCTTCAATCTTCGATTGTAGACCGGTGGGGCAGGGTGTTTAACCTGCGCGCCGGTTGTTCCATCGACGCAGCCGGGCGAGACCTGCATGCCGTGCCGAAGGCTCACGCAAACCGGAAGAGTCCCCGCCCGGGCTTGGGTGCCTTCGGTTCCTCGCCGCCGAGGGCCCTCGAAACGAGTTGCCGCATTTGCTTGTGGATGGACAGCTTCTCGTCGAAGAACTGGCGGTTTCCGTACGCCTCGAGCAACTCGCCCGGGTAATCGCCGATCGTCGCGCAAACCGGATGACCCAAGGCCTGCTCGAAATCACTGGTGGAAGACGGTACCTTTTTCGGGACCCGGTTGAGAATCAACTGAATATGTCCGCTGGTTATCCCCAGATCGAGAAGCTTTTTTAGGACATAACCGGCCTCGAACAGCGCCGGCATCTCGACCGTTGTCACGACAAACAGCTCACTCGCCTCCGGGGTCAGGCTGAGGGAGAGTGCGTTGAGACGTCCGAGATCCACCACGATGTACCCGTAAAGCGCGCGCGCAAACCGCAGCACATGACGGACGCGCTCACCGTCGAGCGGCTCGTAAGACCTCTTGGCGCCGGGAGACTGCAGGAGGTCGATTCCGTGGGACGTGCCGCACACCAGGTTATTCCAAAATGACGGATCCAAGCGGTGCAGGTTCGTGGCCGCGTCCTCGACGGTGTACTTCGAATCCGTCTCCATCAGGAAAGAAGCCGAAGCGGAACTGGTGTCCAAATCGACCAGCAACACTTTCTTCTTGGTCTGCCGCTGGAGTTCGATCGCATAGTGGCACGCGAGAGTGGTTGTGCCTACTCCTCCCTTGGAGCCGAGGAAGCCCACCACGGTAGCCGCCTGTGCGTCGGCCGGCCCAGAAGAACTCTGGCGCCTCATCATCGCGTATTGCAGGGCACGAACCAGCGTTTCGGTCGTCAGCGTGCCCTTCACCAGGTAGTCCTGGGCGCCTTGCTTCACGGCGGCCAGCGCCATCGATTCGCTCTTAAGCCCGGTGAGAGCCACGATGGGCAGCGTGGGCGCGTGCCGCTGAATGGTCGACAGGGTCTCTAGCCCATTGGAATCCGGCAAGGAAAGATCGACCAGCGCTACGTCAAACTTCTCATGCGCCAGCGCGTCCAGGGCGGTCACCAGGGAGTTGGCGATGTAAACGCGAAATGACTCGGCTTGGGCCTCCGCCAACATCTCCTGCACCAACCGGGCATCGCCGGGGTTATCTTCGATCAGCAGTACATTACATTCCGGCATAAGTCATCCCTCTTCTTTGGCTACGTGGGCAGCCGAACAACGGAAAACCAGAACTCGCTAATCGCCGCGACGACCGTGATGAACTGGTCCAAGTCGACGGGCTTGGTGATGAAGCAGTTCGCGTGCAAGTTGTAGGTGCGCAAGATGTCCTCCTCGGCGCGCGATGTGGTCAGTACTACCACGGGTATGCGCCGCAGGTCGGTATCGACCTTGATCTCGGCCAGCACCTCGCGGCCATCCTTCTTGGGAAGATTGAGGTCCAACAGGATCAGATCGGGGCGCGGCGCACACTGGTGCACGCCCTCTTTCCGAAGGAACGCGAGCGCCTCTTCCCCGTCTGAGGCAACGCTGAGATTGACGATCACCTTGCTCTCCCGCATGGCCTCTTTGGTCAAACGAACATCGCCAGCGTTGTCTTCCACCAACAGGACTTCAATCGATCTCGTCGCCTGGCTCGTCACCGTATGTGTCCTCCGTTCCTGTGAATCGTGAAATGGAATGTGGCGCCCTGGCCGGGTTGGGAGGACACCCATATCCGGCCTCCGTGACGCTCCGCGATTTTCTTGCAGATCGCCAGGCCGATTCCCGTGCCTGGATAGTCCTTCTTGTTGTGCAGACGCTGGAAGACCTGAAAAATCCGATCCGCGTACTTCCGGTCAATCCCGATACCGTTGTCGCGAACGGAGAAAGTCCACTCGCCGGGATCCTCTTCACAACCAACATCGATTTCGGGAGGAAGGCTGTTGCGAAACTTGATCGCGTTCCCCAACAGGTTCTGGAACACTTGGACAAGCTGGACCGGATCGGCATAGACGGTGGGCAGCGGGGAATGCCGAACCACCGCGCGACTTTCTTCGATGGCCGCCCGCACATTCACCAGGGCGCTCGAGAGCGCCGCCTCCGCATCGGTGAGCCGCAATTCGCCGCCCTTGGTTCCCACGCGCGAATACGCCAGCAGGTCGTTAATCAGATTCTGCATGCGCTTCGCCCCGTCAACGGCGAACGCGATGAACTCGTCGGCATCCTGGTCTAAGTGGCCCTGATAGCGCCGGGCAAGCAATTGGGTATAGCTCGCAACCATGCGCAGCGGCTCCTGCAGGTCATGGGACGCCACGTACGCAAACTGCTCCAGTTCGGCATTCGAGCGGGACAACTCCTCGGCTTTTGCGCGCAATTGAGCGGTTTGCGCACGAACGCGGCGGCGCAAAACGATCACCCACATTACACTCAACACAAGAACGATCGCCAGGGCTCCCAACAGCACCAGCACGCGGGTCACATTCCACCACGATGGCAACTCGATCACGCCGAGGTCTTCGGCGGAGCGAAGCAGCACACGAAAGGACGTTGCGCGGCGGAAGTCGTCGGTTACGACGGACCACACGCCCGTCATGTTCAGACGGCTGCCGGCGGGAATGGACCGCATTCGGGCGCTGGACCGGTTGTTCAACCAGGCGGTAAACGTAGCGCCGTTGGTCTCCATCGCCAGCACGAGGTCGTCACCTCGCACGGAGCGGCCCACCAATGTGCCCTCGATCCGGATCAACTCGGCGTCGTGGTCGGCAGTCAAGCCGGCGTTGGTCAGATCCACTGGCGTAACCCGGGTGGCGGAGGGGCCAAGGCGCCGGAAGGCGCCATCTTCGAGAACTGGCGCATACAGCCCGGCGGTGGGAAAGCCGATCGCATCGACGCGGTCGCCAATCCGCACGGCTTCGTTTTGCGGGCTCACTACTCTGACGCCGCCGGAGGCATCCTGAATGTACAGGAAGCGGCCCGGTTCGTCGAGCGTGACCGCCCCTTGTACCCGGATTCTATGACCCGACAGCGTTTCCGGGGTGAATTGCATCAAGTTGCCGGTGGGGAGAACGGGGAGGGTATAGGGGTCCGCGTGCGCGGCTTCTTCGACTTGCACCTGTTGGGTGCCGGAGACGAACAACTGGATTCCTGCCAACTGCCGCTTCTCGTTGAATAGCGCGCCACAGGCCCCGCGGATGGCGACGCGGGAATCGATCAGGGACGAGTAATCGGCATTCCGGTCAAAGCCGGTGATCCATGCCTTGAATTTGTCCCTGCGACTCGCGACCACGAGCGCCAGAGCCGGAACGCCTTCCTGCCGGTGGGCCAACAGCATGCTTTCAATACGGGCCGAGCGCACGATGCCGCGCACTTCGACGAACTGACTATCCTGCTCGCCGCCGAGCAGGTCTTGCAGAGGAAAACGGCGGGCGGGCGGTAAGGACGCCTTGCCGAGGACGCGTATCTCGGGGTGCTCGACTTCCGGCGCAAAAAAACCGGCCCCGGATACGCCACGGACCTCGACCAGATCTCCGGTGTGCGCCCGCGGAGGCGCTTCCAGGATGTTGACATAGACGCCCGCCGTGGAGTCCTGCAAGAACGCCAGGCGTAATTCGGGCATGTAGTAAGTCAGCACGCCCTGCAAGCGGATCGGGTACTGACGTTGAGCTTCCCGGGGAGTGAGGGTGCGGAGTCGAGCCGCCTCGGTGACGAGCGGCAGCGTTTCTTGCGCCTGCGCCCGGCAAAGGCGGGAAGGTCCGCCGCCCGCCAGCATCAGGATCGCAACAGCGGCGGCAATGATGCCGGAGGAAGAAGCTCGCTCCAACGCCCTCCACGGCAGTCGCCGCTCATGTCCTGGCCCGGCCATGGCTAACTGGAGCCTCCCTCGGTGTTGCACACGGGGTGATCCAGCGATATGACCGATCTCGATCGGTTGCAACACTGCTGCTAACGGTACCGCCGATAGCCAACCAAATGATAGCAGGATTGGCGTGCAGCGCGGAAAGCCGAATCGGCGCTAGGTCACCTGTGCCCGTAATCCGTGAAAACGTAATCTCTTGTCTTCACGCCCGAGTGGCACGCGAACCCGCACTTGGCGTCGTTCCCCTGCGGCGGCTTGTCAGCCAAGGTGCCGGGGCTGAACGTATCGGATTGAGTGTCATAGTCGAACAGCGCCCATCCCCATCCCCCACTGTCCGCGAACCTCTTGCTGTCCTTCACCATGAAGGCGACGTCATGCTGGGTACCTGGCACCGTCGCTGCGGGGAACGTCTCCATCTTTTTCGGGTTCCAATGGATCTTCACCATCTTGGCGCCGTCGGGGAAGGGCTTGCCGTTGCCGGGAATGCCGGCCAAGTAAGCCTGGATCGTCACAGGATTAGCGAGGGTCGCAGCCATATGGCTTCCGTTCTGACTGATGGAGACGAGCTGCCAGGACTCGTATCCTCTGAACTCAGAGAACGAGAGCCCATTCGGAACTTTCACGGTGTACTTATCCTGCGCGGAAATGGCCAAGCCGCCCATGAAGGCGAGCACTCCCGCAAGAATCGGAATCGTCAGCATCCAATTGCCCTTCATCGCCAGCACCTCCTTTGTCAAGTTTAGCGTTCTTACTTCTTGATTCTTGGCTGACGGTTACTCGGTGAGTGCCGTGCCGCACATGTGTCCTGTAACTTCGGTAAGCCGCCGTCCGGCGGCGCTGGCGAACGAATCGTCTTTCCAGTTCGATCCTGAACGTATTCTGATTCGCGGACTTTCCAGCGTGAACGTCCGGCCAGGCGAGTCTCAGGTCGGAAACGGCGCCGTTTGACTTGACTACTCGCGGCGCGCTAGCTTTTCTAACGCATGCCAAACTCGCCGTCCGCTCGCCCGTACCGGTCTACGCGCCGCGGTTTTCTACTGGAAACGGGCGCCGCCACGCTGGTTGCGTCCGCACCCCTTGCCGGCGCATCGCAGCAGGAGAGCGCTGCAGCCGCGCCTGGCCGCGCGGACCCGATCCGGCGTGCGTGGCGCGCAAGTTGGATCGCCGTGCCGGGCGCCCCGGCCACTGAATACGGTGTTTACCATTTCCGCCGGGCCTTCGAGCTGCCGGCCAGGCCGGAACGGTTCGTCGTCCACGTGAGTGGCGACAACCGCTATCAGTTGTTCGTGAACGGGCGCCGGGTAGCCTGGGGGCCGGCGCGCGGCGACCTGTTTCACTGGCGATATGAAACGGTGGATCTAGCGCCCTACCTGGGGCCGGGCAAGAACGTGTTAGCCGCGGTCGTTTGGAACTTCGGCGAAATGGCTCCGGAGGCCCAGGTGACTTTCGCAACCGGATTCCTGGTGGACGGAGACACCACGGACGAAAGCGTGGTGGACACGGGCACCAACTGGAAATGCGCGCGTGACGAATCCTATTCGCCGGCGCCGGCTCCCGAACTTCACGCTTATTTCGTAGCGGGGCCGGGCGACCGCGTGGCCGGCTCCGAGCACCCGTGGGGCTGGGAAGGCCTGGAGTTTGACGACTCGCACTGGCCGGCGGCGGTGGTGGTCGGCCTGGCCGCCGGGCGCGAAGCCCGCGATGCCCACACCCGCTGGATGTTGGTGGAGCGGCCCATCCCGGCCATGGAAGAGCGGCCGGAGCGATTGCAGCGGCTCCGCCTGGGAGGCTTTCCACCCGCGGCATTGCCCGCCCCGGCGGAACCTTTCCAAATTCCCGCTCGCTCGCATGTCACCATGCTGCTGGATCAGACCTATCTCACCACGGCGTATCCCGAACTGATAGTGAGCGGCGGTAAGGATGCGGTCATCGACATGGGATACGCGGAATCGCTCTACCTGCCGGCCGCGCCGGGAAGCTTCCGCCGGGATAAGGGGAACCGCAACGAGGTCGAAGGCAAGCAGTTCATCGGTACCCACGACCAGTTCATTGCCGATGGCGGAGGCCGCCGCACCTTTCGCCCGCTGTGGTGGCGTGCGTACCGTTACCTGTTGCTGGACGTGCAAACGCAGGATTCACCCCTCACCATCGAAGACCTTCGCGCGACCTACGTGGGCTACCCGTTCGAGAGGCGCGCACAGTTCAACGGCGGATCTCCCGAAATCAACCGGATTCTGGATGTGGGCTGGCGTACGGCCCGCCTTTGCGCCCACGAAACCTACATGGACTGCCCATATTACGAACAGCTCCAATACGTGGGCGACACACGCGTGCAATGCCTGATTTCAATCTTCAATTCCGGCGACGCACGCTTGATGCGCAATGCCATCGACCAGATCAACGACTCGCGGCAAGGCGATGCCTGCACCATGAGCCGCTACCCGACGCGGATGGAGCAATACATACCAGGCTTCTCGCTATGGTGGATCGGGATGGTGCGGGATTACTGGTGGTATGTCGACGACCCTGCCTTCGTCCGCCGCATGATGCCCGGGGTGCGCGCCGTGTTGAGCTTCTTCGAGAGATACCAGAAGAAAGACGGCTCGCTCGGCCCGCTGCCGTGGTGGCGCTACTTCGACTGGGTTCCGGAGTGGCCCTCGGGTGAGTCGCCGCAGGCGGCCGACGGCTCGTCGGCGCCCTACGATCTGCTGTTGTTGCTGGCGTACCGCTGGGCAGCGGAGTTAGAAACCGCGGTGGGGCTGAGCGGCCTTGCCGAAGTTTATCGGGCGCGCGAGAAGCAGCTTCGCGAGACGGCGCAGCGGCTTTATTGGGATGCGGGAGGAAGGCTGTACGCCGATACACCGGCAAGGCAGAAGTTTTCGCAACACACCAATACCCTGGCGGTCCTGGCAGACGTGATTACGGGAACCGAGGCGCGCGACCTGATGCTGCGCACCCTGACGGCGCCGGGACTGGCGCAGGGAGCGCTGTTTTTCAAGTTCTACATGAACCTGGCGCTGCTCAAAGTGGGTGAGGGCGACCGCTACCTGGATCGGCTGAACGACTGGCGGGACATGCTGTCCCGCGGGTTGACCACGTTTGCGGAGACGATCGACCTGCCGAACAGCTCGTCGCGTTCCGACTGCCACGCGTGGAGTGCCAGCCCGAATATCGAGATCTTCCGGACCGTGCTGGGGGTGGACTCCGCGGCGCCCGGCTTCAGCCGTATCGTGGTGCG
Organism: Bryobacteraceae bacterium; assembly: GCA_049508735.1. GTDB lineage: Bacteria > Acidobacteriota > Terriglobia > Bryobacterales > Bryobacteraceae > Bog-375. The sequence continues at coordinate 37,227 of JBELAO010000039.1, forward strand.
GCCTCACTTGAATAAGCTGAAGTTCGTTTCCGGCTCGGTGCCGCATCCCAAGGGAACGGTCGAGGTCCGGCTGGAACCGCGGGGAGCGGGAATGGCTGCGGACATCACACTGCCGCCGTCGACACCCGGCGAGTTTGTGTGGCGCGGCTCGCGCCGGGCACTTACGCCAGGCGGCAATCGGTTTCTGTTATAAGATCTGGATTCGCCCAAGCTCCGGCGGCTCAAACGCGATCGCGGGCTGAGCGGATGTTCCTATCTGGGTGCGCAAAACAGCATGCTATGGTGGTGGCTCAGGTGCGTCGATGAGGTTCTTTGTCGAATTCCTGCCGCCTCCGGCTCTTCTATCCGGCATTCTGTTGATCGCTTCGGCGGCGTGGATGGATGCACAGCAACCGCTGTCACTCGCAGACGCCGATCTTCGCGGCGCGACCATTTTTCAGCAATCAGCCGTGACTGGAATGGTACTGGTTCTCGTTCGCAATCGGGAAGTGATGATCAAGAGCTATGGGGAGACATTTCCCGGGAGTGGAATCAGACCGGCTCCAAACTCCCTGATTCGGCTGTGCTCCATATCGAAGGTCTTTGCGGGTGAATTGCTGATGCAGTTGACGAAAGAAGGCAAGGTTCAGCTCACCGATCCTTTGCAGCGGTTTGCTCCGCCCAAAACGACTGTGCCCGAAGGCGCTGGCCGGACGCCGATCACGCTGCGGGACCTGGCGACGCACACGGGCGGACTGCCGCGCGAAGTCGGCCCCTATCCTGCAAAGGCGCCGCACTTCACTTTTCCGGATCAGACTTTTCGCTGGGCATGGCTCCCCAAGCAGAGACTTCTTACCCGGCCGGGCACGGCTGCCCTATATTCCAATGTTGGCTTTGACTTACTGGGGGACGCGCTTGCGTCCGCTGCCAACAAGACCTATGCTCAGCTTCTGAATGAACGCATTGTGCGGCCCCTGGGTCTGCGCGACACGACGCTCGCGCCCAGCAGCGAGCAATGTACCCGGTTGCTGCGCGGAACCGGGGATGAAGGCCCATGCACCGACACCCAGGCATCGGGAGCCAGCGGAGGAGTGTATTCAACCGCCGCCGACATGGCCCGGGTGCTTCAGTATCTGCTGCATGTTCCAGGAACCACCGCTCAGGTTGGGTCGCCGATCTCCGTCTATCTGAAGCCGTCACAACTGAAGTCGGTTCAGGGTCTGAGCCATGCGGGAGACCCGACCGGCATTGGGCTGGGATGGATTCAACTGGGAGATCCGGACGGCCCATCCGCGCTGATGGAAAAGACCGGAGGAGGCGCGGGGTTTGAGACATACGTCGCTCTGAACCTCAAGCGGCAGGCGGGCGTCTTTCTGGCGGCCACTGAGGGCAAGGGACGTGCGCGCCACCTTTTCCGCGAAGCCAACAATCTTCTGGCGGCCCTGGCTGATGTGCCGCCGCTTCCGCCCAAGGTCAGGAAGAGACCGCCTCATGTTCATCGGCCTGCTGCGACGCCCGTGCAGTAGGTGCCCGGCAAATCGACCACGCAGTTTCGCCGCGCGCTCGATCGGAGATCTCCCGCCGGCGCGTGGGACTGGATCAGCTCTTCTTGATGAAGTCCTCGCGTACCGGGTAGAACGTGTCCACCAGCCGCGCGGAACGAGACAGCAACTGAATGGAGTGCGGAACACCGGAGGGAATCGCAATCAGATCTCCGGTATTCAGCCTTTCCGGGGTGGTTCCGTCGCTGCAGAACAGCACCTCGCCGGAGGCCACGTACGTGGTCTGCTCGTGAGGGTGCGAGTGGAAAGGCTCCGGCTCCTGCCACGGGCCGCCTTCGATGTCCAGCGCTACCGACATGAGCTGGTCAGTGCGGATAATCCTCCGGGACAATCCCTCGCGCAGCTTCTCGGCCGGCTCGGCGGCGGGGCGCAAGACGGCAACTTTGTCCTTGGCATGAACCATGCAGCCATTCTCCCGCACCTGACGAGATAGCGTGGCTGCGGCGCCGCCATGGTGATCGCTACCCGCAGCCGAACAACAGTTACCTCATTCTCGATCTGACCGGCGTCCAGCTACTGCGGCAGCACATAGAACTCGTAATTGATTCTCCACTTCGCTTCCTGTCCCGGTTCGACCGTGAGATCGATAAAGGCCTCCGGGCAGACGGTGGTGCGGATGGACCAGAAGACCAGCTTCGCAATGGGCCGGTCCGACGTTTGCCGCACGCCGATTCCAGCCTTCCGGTTCTCGACCCGGATATCGTAATCGCGGGCCGAATCGCCGAAACCGTCGATGCCGGTGTGGACGTACTGCCCCTCCTCGAGTTCCTTCAGGTAGGTAAACTCCTTGCCCCGCGCTTCCGCCAGCCCCCGCAGATCGGCCTGTGGATGCACCTGGAACGGAAACCGCACACTGTAGTCGGGACCCGCTGGCTGGTGGTCCAGCATATAGAAGTTGTGCTCGTAGACGCTGGTCAAGATCGGCTTCTTGCCGTTGTTCCGCAGACTATGCTCCAGCACCATCTCCGGCTTGCCCGGCACTAAGCGAACGGTCTTCTTGTAAACGTAGGCGTACCCGAGGGTGTCGGAGAGTTCGTGTGTGAACTCCACGAAATCGGGTCCCTTGCGGACGGTCCACTTTCCGGGGTCGGTTATGTCATAAGTGGCGAACTGGCGGAAAGCAGGCTCTTCGGGTTTGCGCAGCGCGCCCACCCCGATCTTGACGAAACTCTCGCCCGGTTTCGCCTCTTCGTACCCCAGCCCCACGCCGTTGCTCAGAAACTCCTCCACCGGGCCCATAATGGCATCGTGAATCTTCGGATCATACCGGTCGAACCATTTGCCGAAGTATTCATGACCCATGAATTGAAGGCTTGAGATCGCCCCTGACCAGTCAAATCTGGTGCCGCGGTAGTACCCGTTCTGCGCGTCCGGCAGCAGCAGATCCACCTGCAAGGTTCCGTTCGAAATCCGCGCCTCGGGATACGCGGTGAGCGCAGCCGCGAATGCCAGCGTCATGGAACCCCACGCCAGCAATAAGATCGTAATTCCCGTCACATTTCTCCTTTTTCCCCAGCAAACCCGAAGTGGCACGATTCACCTCAGGCAGTCGACATTGACGATACTCCGCAAGCGGGCGCACGCGCAAGCCAAGATCTTCGGTATCCTGGTTCGCCGTGGTAGCATCTAGATAACGCGGGCGTCAGAGGAAGGGTATGCGTCGAGGGCGCAAATGGGTTTTCGCCATCTCCGTGGCCGGTGTCTTGGCCGCGACAATTCTGGCATTGCCGGCTTCCCCGCGGTCCGCCGATGCGTCTGGCGCCGCGACGTTCTCGACCGCTGTCGCTCCGGTTCTTGCCAACACCTGCTCGCTTTGTCACAACCACCTATTGGCGTCGGGCGGTTTTGACGCGGCGGCGTTCCTCGATCCCGCTTCGCTCGAAAGCAAACGCGAAGGCTGGGAGCGGATTCTACAGAAGCTCCGAGCCGGAGAGATGCCGCCTAAGGGCATACCGCGTTCGCAGGCGCAGATGGACGCCTTGGTCAATTACGTTCAGGGCGAACTCGCCAAGGCGGACCGCGACACCAAGCTCGACCCGGGCCGCGTCACCGCTCACCGGCTGAACCGGAATGAGTACGGCAACACCATTCGCGACCTGCTGGGCGTGGAGTTCCGCGCGCAGAAGGATTTCCCCACCGACGATTCCGGCGAGGGGTTCGACAACATCAGCGACATTCTGACGATCTCGCCGGTGCTGATGGAAAAGTACCTGGCGGCGGCTGAACGGATCGCCTCGCGCGCCGTGGCTGCCGACCCGCTGCCCCAGCCGTTCTCGGTGGAATACTCGGGCAAGGACAAAGGCATACGCCGGGTGGATTTGAGTACCGTCGAAGCCAGTCACCGGATCGATTTCGATGGCGAGTACATTGTTCGCTTCGCTCTGCCGGGGGAACGCCCGGCCGACGCCAAGCCGGTGAAGCTAGGCTTCTGGATGGACGGTAAGCCGATCGGCAACAAGATGGTCGAGACCAAGCCATCCGGCCTGGTCTTCTTCGATCCCTACTCGGAAGAGGAGATCCGCCTGCCGCTGCCGGAAGGCGACCATGTTTTCCGCGCCGGCTTCATCGACGACGATTTTGTGAAGGGCCTGGCGCCGCGCGACCGCTACAACAGGAAGCACAACAAGTTCATCGATGGAATCACCTTCGTGGGTCCCTTCAAGCCGAAGGCCGCGCCGGCCAGCCGCGCCCGGATACTGATCTGCGATCCCAATTCCAGCCCGGCCTGCGTGGAGAGGATCGTGAGCAGGCTGGCGCGCCGCGCTTATCGCCGGCCGGTATCCAAGGCCGAGGTCGCATCGCTCGTCAGGTTTGTCGGCATCGCAATAGGTCATGGCCAATCGGCGGAACAGGGGATTCAACTGGCGCTGCAGGCCATGCTGGTCTCGCCAAACTTCCTATTCCGCATCGAACACGATCCCAACCCGACCGACCCCACGGCGCCGCACCGAATCTCCGACGTGGAGCTGGCTTCGCGGTTGAGTTACTTCCTGTGGAGTTCGATGCCGGACGACGAACTGCTCGACCTGGCGGAGGCCGGCAAGCTCCACGCGCCCGGCGCGCTGGATGCGCAGGTGAAGCGCATGTTGGCCGACCCGCGCGCGTCCGCCCTGGCCGACAACTTCGCCGCCCAATGGCTGGAAACGCGTAACCTCGACGTAGTGACACCCGATCCGAAGAAATTCCCCGAATGGAGTCCCGAGCTGCGCGACGCGATGCGCACAGAAACCAGCCTGTTCTTCGATTACATCCTGCGCGAGAACCGGCCCATGGCGGACTTTCTGGACTCGCGCTATACGTTTCTCAACGAACGCCTGGCGCGCCATTACGGGATCGAAGGCGTGCAGGGTCCCGAGTTTCGCAAGGTGGATTTGACGACCGGCGAGCGCGGTGGCGTGCTCGGCCAGGCCGGCGTGCTCACGGTCTCCAGTTACGCCACGCGCACCTCGGTGGTGATTCGCGGCAAGTACATCCTGCAGGAGATTCTGGGGACGCCGCCGGCTCCCCCTCCGCCCGACGTTCCGCCGCTCGACGAGGCCGCCGTGGGAACCTCGCTTTCCCTGCGACAGCAAATGGAGAAGCACCGCGCCAACGCTGTGTGCGCGTCGTGCCACGCGAAAATGGACCCGCTCGGCTTTGGCCTGGAGAACTACGACGCGGTCGGCAAGTGGCGCACACTGGACGGCAAGTTCCCGGTGGATTCGAGCGGCACGCTGCCCAACGGCAAGACGTTCTCGAGCCCTGAGGAAATGCGCGCGGCGCTGGTCTCGCTCGTTCCGCAGTTTGCGCGTTCGCTGGTCGAGAAGCTCATGATGTATGCACTGGGGCGGGGTATCGCGCCCTATGACCGGCGCACCATCGATCAAATCACCGGAAGGCTGGCTGACCAGGGATATCCGTTTCAGACGGCGATTTACGAGATCGTACGCAGCGCGCCCTTCCAGATGCGGCGCGGCGAACTGATCCAAACCCAGGCGCCGGCGAACACCGAGGAGGCCAAGAAATGACGATCACGCGCAAGGCGCTTCATCGAAGATCCTTTTTGCGCGGCTTGGGCGCGGCGGTAGGACTTCCGTTCCTGGACGCCATGGTTCCGGCGATGGCCTTCGCGCGCGCCGCCAGGCCGCCGCTGCGCATGGCATTCGCTTATGTGCCCAACGGCATCATCATGGATCAGTGGAACCCCGCCTGCGAGGGCAGACTGGCCGAGTTGCCGCGCATCCTGAAGGCCATGGAGCCGCACCGCGACGACATCCTCATGCTGGGCAACCTGACTCACAACACGGGGCGCGCATTGCTCGATGGCGCTGGCGATCATGGCCGCTGCTCCGGTTCGTACCTCACCGGCATCCAGGTCAAGAAGACCACGGTGGATATCCGGGCCGGCATTTCCTGCGACCAGATTGTCGCCAGACATGTGGCCGGCCAGACGCGGTTCCCCTCGCTCGAGGTTGGCATGGAAGACGCGCGGCAGGCCGGCGATTGCGATTCCGGCTACTCCTGCGCTTACACCAATAACCTGGCGTGGAAGAGCGAAACCCAACCGCTGCCGCCCATTCTCAATCCGCGGGCGTTGTTTGAGCGCCTCTTCGGCAACGGCATGATCCTCAGCCCGGAGACCCGTGCGCGGCAGGCGGACTATCGCCGCAGTATTCTCGATTTTGTCAGTGAGGACACCAGGAACCTCGAAACCACCCTCGGTCCCACCGACCGCCGCAAGCTGGACGAGTATCTTTCCTCCATCCGCGACGTGGAGCGGCAGATCGAGCTCGGCGAGAAGACCAACGCGCAGATCGATCCGCACATGGATAAGCCCTACGGCGTGCCGGCCGATTTCGCCGAGCACTTCAAACTGATGACCGATATGATCACCATCGCGTTCCAGGCGGACCTCACGCGCGTGGTCACCTTCATGATGACGCGCGAAGGCACCTCGCGGCCCTATCGCGAGCTGGGCATCTCCGACGGCCATCACCCCTGCACTCATCACCAGGGCAAGCCGGAGCTGATCGAGAAGGTCACCCAGATCAACACCTATCACGCGACCCAGATGGCGGCGTGGGTAGCCAGGCTGAAGTCGATCCAGGAGGGCGACCGCCGGCTGCTGGATAACATGATGCTGGTTTACGGCGCGGGACTTTCCGACGGCAACCGGCATCTGCACGAGGATCTGCCGACCATGGTGATCGGCAACGCCCAAGGCGCCATCAAGACCGGCCGGCGAATCGTATACCGCAAGGAAACGCCTATGTGCAATTTGCATCTGGCGATGATGGATCGGATGGGCGTCCATATGGAGCACTTCGGCGATGCGACCGGTCAACTCACCTTCGCGGATCTCGATTAACGTCATGACAGTGGAACCGAATGCCATTGAGAAAGCGCCCGCTGACCTGGTGGCCACGGGCCTCCGGCCCTCGCAAGAGAATCAACCCAGGCATCGTGGCGCGGCCTGTCAAGGCTGCAGAGCCGAGAGTCATCTCGGCTTTTCTTTCGTGATTTTGACTTAGCCGCTATGCCGTTCCCAGGAGAAGCCAAGCCGCCGGTCGGAATCGTGTTCGATTCCGATCTGGGCAATGGAGTCGATGCGGCGCTGGCGCTCGCCCTGCTCTATGGTCTCGAAGGCAAGGGCGAAGCGCGGCTGGTTTCGAACAGCACCAGCCTGTCGAATCTGAGCTCGGCGGCATTTGCCGACGTGCTGTCGAGGTTCTATGCCGGTCCTCCGCCGGCGCCGGGAGCGCGCGGTTTCGAGCGGCCGCTGCCTCCCATCGGCATGGCCGGCAACGGCAATCGGGATGGCGATACCGCCGTTCTGCGGGCCGTGCTGGAGAAGAAGACGGCTGACGGATTGCCCGCTTATCCGCACCGCATTCATAAGCTGAACGATACCGCCGAGCCGGCCGTGCTGATCCGCAATGCCCTGACGGCTCAATACGACGGGAACTGCGTGGTGGTGCTGGCCGGACCCGCTTCGAACCTGGTGAAGGTGATGGATATCGATGGCGGTCTCGCCCTGATCCGGCGGAAGGTGAAAATGCTGGTGATGGCGGCCGGCGCTTACCCGCAAGGACAAGCCGACTTCCGCGTGAAGGCCGATGCGCCCGCGGCCAAACGGCTGCTGGCGGAATGGCCGACTCCGGTTGTGGCCGTCGGCACGGAAGTGGGCGATGCTCTGCCATTCCCTGGATCCAGCATCGAAAGAGATTTCGCCTGGGCGCCGGACCATCCGATTGTCGACGCCTATCTCGCGTTCCAGCCCATGCCGTACGACGCCGCGGCCCCGTCCATGGCGGCGGTGCTTTACGCAGTCCGTCCGGATGGCTACTGCAAGCTATCCGCGCCAGGCACCATCGCGGTGTTGGAAGATGGACGCACGCGCTTCACCCAGGTGCCCGATGGCCGGCACAGGTACCTGTCGATCGACCCGGAGCAAAAAGAAAAAGTTCTTCGGACGTACACCGAACTGGCCAGTGCCAGGCCCGTTCCGCGCCAGGTCCACCCCCGCCCAAAGAAGAACGACGAGCCTCCGCCGCCGGAACCGGTGAACAAGCCGTAGAGATCTCGCGATCTCGGTGGACAAGCACGCATGCATTGGTTTATCGTCTGTCCCGCGCCGCAACCGGTTCTGGATTCCGATGCGCCGGCTTATGGTCTGCTCCGGATCCCAACTGACACCGAATTTCCGCCATCGGAAGGTTTGTATCAGGGCACGGCCTCGGCCGTGCCGCGCGGGGAACAAAAAGGAGGGCTTTTAGCCCCTGTATGCTCAGCGTGCTGAAAAGAGCTTGCGCGCTCGGTATTTTGGGGCCGGGGGCTAAAAGCCCAGTCCTTTCTCTCGATCCTTCGGCACGGCCGAGGCCGTGCCCTGATACAAAGCCGACTCTACTGCCAGCGCCACGTTGCGGGAATTCGGCGTCGTCAGGGCTGGCGTCGGAACAACGATTGCGAAGCGGCGGCCATCGAGACGCGTTTACAATAGATCTGAAGCCGAACCGGCATCGAATGCCACCCAGCCATTCAGTACGCCGTGCTGCCCTGGTCCTGGTGCGCGGCGCTCTGTTGATCGCCGCGGTCACCGCGATCTGCTTTCGAATCCACCTCAATTCGGCGTCCACGGCCTTACTGTTCCTGGTCGCGATCGTTTTGCAGTCCCTGGACAGCAGGTTTTGGGAGGCTGCCATCGTCTCGGTTCTGGCCACCGCGAGCCTGGACTGGTTCTTCATCGACCCGCTGTTCACCTTCACCGTGACCGATCCGCTCGATGCGGTTACCTTGCTCTGCCTGCTGAGCGCGTCGCTGGTGGTGACCAGAATTCAGTCCCGCAGCCGCTCGCAAGCGAGCGAAGCGAAACTCCAGCGGGAGAATATGGAAAAGCTCTACCGGCTTGGCGCGGACCTGTTTGCCCAGGCGCCGTCCGCGCCACCGGGACCGCCGCTGCTCGAGCCCTTCCGGACGCGCTTCGAACTGGATGCGGTCTGCCTGTTTGACCAGGCCTCGAAGGAACTGCACGAGGTTGGCACATCCCACGGCGATCTGGCTGCGAAGACCCGTGACGGATACATTTCGGGCCGCAACGCGGCGTATCCGGAACTCGGGATCTCGGTGCGCTGCTTGCGGGAGCGGGGCACGCTGCTGGGAGCGATCGGCTTCGAAGGGCTGAGCAACCCGGAGCTGCTGGCGCCGGCACTGGCCGGCCTGGCTGCGTCCGCGCTGGAGAGGCGGCGGGCTTTTCGCCTGGCCACCACCGCGGCCGCCAATGCCCGGGCCGAGACGCTGCGCTCGGCCATCCTGGACGCCCTGGCTCACGAGTTCAAGACCCCGCTGGCCACCATCGTGACCGCGGCGGGCGGGCTGCGCGTTACCGGACCAATGTCGCCGGACCAGGAGGAGCTGACCGGTATGATCGAAGGCGAGGCCGCGCGTCTGGGTGACCTGACCTCGCGGCTGCTTCGTCTGGCGCGGTTGGACCGCGAAGCAGTCAAGCCGCGCCTGGAACCGGCCGATGCGGCCGAGATCGCCCGGAACTCGGCTCGCCGGTACGCGAAGCTCTGGCCCGACCGCCAGATCTCGTTCCACGCGAACGGTGAGCCCAGCGAAGTACGGGTGGATCCCGAACTGCTGAGCCTGGCGATCAGCCAGCTCCTGGAAAACGCCTGCAAGTATTCGCCGCCGGATGCGCAGGTCCTGGTCGAGTTTTCGGCCGTTGGGAACGCCGCCGCGATCGACGTCCGGAATGACGGCGATCCGATTCCGCCAAACGAGCGGGCCCACATCTTCGACCGGTTTTACCGGGGTGCGAATGCCGACAGAAACGCCGCCGGCTCGGGGCTCGGACTATACGTGGCGCGCAAGATCGCCTTGGCCCATGGAGGCGACCTGGCCCTGCTCGATACCGCCGGGGACGCCGTGGTTTTCCGTCTGACTCTACCGCTATCGAAAAGTGAGGCGCCTGTTGCCGAGTGAGAGTTGCAAGGTTCTGATTGTCGACGACGATCCCGCCTTCCGGCGGGCGCTCTGTGCATCGCTTGCCGCCAGCGGATTCGATGTCTCGGAAGCGCGCACGGGCGAGGAAGCGCTCATCGTGCTGCGCGAGAAACCCACCGATATTGTGTTGCTGGATGTCAATATGCCGGGGATGGGCGGCATCGAAACGTGCCGCAGAATCAGGAGCCTCTCGCCGCGCATCGGCATCCTCATGCTGACCGTGCGGGACGCCGAGGAAGACAAGGTCCAGGCCCTCGAAGCGGGAGCCGACGACTTCGTGACCAAGCCCTACCGGCTGCGCGAAATGATCGCACGCCTGCGCGCGGTGAGGCGCCGGCTGAATCCGTCCGACGACATTCCCACCAGCGTGTTGCGCGTGGGGGAGCTGGAGCTGGATTCGGAGCGGCGCACGGTGACCAAGGCTGGCGCCGAGATTCATCTTTCGCCGAAAGAGTACGACCTGCTGTCGTATCTATTCAAACACCAGGGGGCGCTGATTACCCATTCCAAGCTGCTGCAGGGCGTGTGGGGGGCCGAGTATGGGGGCGAACTCGAGTATCTCCGGTCGTATGTGAGAATGCTCCGCAAGAAGATCGAGGACGATCCGTCGCAGCCGGAATACATTCTCACCGAACCCTGGGTGGGCTATCGCTTCCGCAACCCCGCCGACGCGGAGCCAGCCGTGGCCGACCTATAACACAGCGAGCAAGTACCGGTTGGCAGGCGGAAGCGCCTGCCCCACTCGCCCGCAAAGTGGGACAGGCGCTTTCGCCTGTCAACCCGCCGGCCACGGCCGATGTGAGAATCCGCCGATCGTTGTAGACTCGTCACAGGGATGCGATGACGATCAAAGACGTCGCAAAGCGCGCTGGCGTTGGCATTGCCACGGTCTCCCGCACGCTGCACGGCAGCCTGCGGGTGAGCCCGGAAACCGCGGCGCGGGTGCGGACAGTAATCGAGGAACTCGGTTATCGGCCGAACCTAAACGCTCAATCGCTGGCCTCGGGCCGCAGCCACATGCTCGGACTGGTGGTTTCCGATATCACCAACCCGTTTTTCCCCGAGCTGGTCAAGGGCTTTGAGGTAGTGGCGCTGAGCCAGGGCTATGACGTGTTCGTCGCTTCCACCAACTACGATCCCGCCCGCACGGCGCTCTCGGTGAAGCGCATGATCGAACGCAAAATCGACGGCGTCGCGATCATGACTTCCGAGATCGATCCCTCCCTTCCCGACACCTTCGCCAAGCGGAAGGTGCCGCTGGTGTTCCTGGACGTTGGCCAGGTCGCTATCGGCGTCAGCA
>JBELAO010000004.1:0-184275 GCA_049508735.1 Bryobacteraceae bacterium
AAAATCGGCATGTCCGAAAAACGCGCGATGGAGATTAGCGGACACAAGACACGATCGTGCTTTGAGCGCTACCACATCGTCTCGCTCGCCGACATCCAGGAGAGTGGTCAGAAGATGGACAAATGGATGAAGGCGCAACGATCGGAGAACCCCCACCAGCGGAGCGGCCGCAGGCCAAAGAAAAGGTAGATCAGAGGGCTTCAGCCTGGCGGCAGGGACGCGGGCGGAGGCGTTTGAGTCAGATACAGAACAGACGGAGGCGCCTACCGAGGTCTGGATTGTTACCGGCCCCGAGCGGCCGGATAAGGTCCAATGAGGTCCACAGCGGCCCAGAAAATGATAAGGTCCAAAATAAGGTCCAAAACGAAAACAGCCACCGGAAATCCGATGGCTGTTTTCGTCTAACTGCTGGATAATCTGTGGTGCGGATGAAAGGACTTGAACCTTCACGGAGTTGCCCCCACTAGAACCTGAATCTAGCGCGTCTGCCAATTCCGCCACATCCGCACACGGGCAGGCAACTCCATTTTTCCAGACCGCGCGGGCAGAGTCAACTTCAGAAACTTGAATCCAGGTGGAAAGTTGGGGCGGGGAAGCAGCCGCTCCCCCGTGAGCGGGAGAGCGGCCCGGTCATCCGGTGAACCGAGGTGGTCACTCGTTGAATTCGAGTGTGGTGTTGGAACCGCCCAGCCGGATCGACTTCAGCACCTCGGCGCCATCCTCGGTCGTCGTGCGCACAGTGGTTGCGTCGTGCTTGGATCCGTCGCTCCCGAGTTTCACCGGCGCGGTGAACGACTTGCCGGAACTGACGGAGGTGAAGATGGCGCTGTCGCCTTTCACCTTCACAATGTAGGCGCCCGGTTTAAGCTGGACCGCGCCGGCCTTCACCGGATTGTCCAAAACGATGTCGTAGGTTTTGGCGCTGGCGGCGGCAAAGCTCACCAGCGTCAGGACGGCGGCGCATAACAAAGACTTCGTGGTCATACAGAGACTCCTGTTGAAATGGATACGGATTGTCCTGCCGGGCCGGAGGTAGCCCCAATGGCCGTTCCCCTGCGATTCCTTTTCGTCCGGCTCGTCATCATAACAGACGACTGGCCGCGCGAAATGGTAGCGTCGTAACGCCTTGGCGTTTGCGATCCGCGGCGGTTTAGGTTCGCAATCGCACAGCGCCAACCCCTGCCGCGGCCCGATCGGCTATCGTAGAAAGAGCCAATGTATCGAGCCATCCTGATGGACCTGGGCAAAGTTCTGATCGACTTCGATTTCTCCGCCGGATATCGCGCGCTGGAGAAGCTCTGTCCGCATCCGGAGGCCGAAATCCGCCGCCGCGTCGCGGCCACCGATCTGGCGGTGCGTTTCGAGAGCGGACTCATCGAGCCGCGGGATTTTTACGCTCAACTCCGCGCACTACTCGATCTGCAAGTGGACTACGATCACTTCTGCTCCATCTGGAACTCGATCTTCTCCGCCATGCTGGTCCCCGAAAGTATGATCGAGGGGCTGGCTCGCCGCTATCGCATGGTGGTGGTTTCCAATACCAACCAGCTTCACTTCGAAATGGTGCAGCGGCAGTACCCGGTATTGCGGCATTTCCACCACATGGCGCTCTCGTACCGGGTGAAAGCGATGAAACCGAGCCCCGAGATATTCCTGGAGGCCGTTCGCCTGGCCGGCTGCCCCGCTGGCGAGTGCTTCTACACCGACGACATTCCGGCTTTCACCGAAGCCGCCCGCAAGCTGGGCATCGATGCGGTTACCTTTGAGTCGGCGGCACAACTCTCGGGCGAGATGCGCCGCCGCGGCATCGCCTGGGAGTGAAATCTCGTGGTGAGTGACCTAGATGGCGCGGACCTTGCGGGCCGCCACGGCGGTCTCCGATTTCGCGGGCTTGCGCTCGGCCACCGTCCCCAGCCGCTTTACCTGGTCGGTTACGCACACCAGAAACATCGGCTGGCGCGCGTTTTTCAGCAGGTTGACGATGCGGTTGGGCGCATCCTCGAGATAAATGCTCTTGCCGTCGGTGAGCAAGTGCATCTCGGAGGAAGCGCTCAGGGCTTCGCTCAGCCGCTTCCCCATGTCCTTCTCGAGGAAGCGCAACACGCGGCGGATCTTCTGTAGCGAAAACCCCTTCCGCCTCAGTTCGGCGATCACTGAGATCTCGACCACTTCCTGGGCGGCATAAATCCGCTTGTGGCCGTCCTGCCGCGGTGAAACGACGTTGCGTTCGTCCCACCACTGCAACTGCCGCAAGCTCACGCCGCAGATGCGAGCCACCTGGATGCTGTTAAAACCGTCGGCTTCCGGCTGCGCCGCCGGGAGCTTTTTCGCTCTAAACATTTCACGCCACTTCCGTTCCGAATAAAAAATGATACCACTCTGGATTGTACATGGCGTAACGCCGCTGTCAATAGGGAGTTCTGAAAACGAGCCGAAAACTGAGAATGGAGGCCGCCCGTGTGGCCTTTGGAGCCGTACCATAAACCAGGTTAACCGGCGCTGGCACCGCGCGTGCACAGGCGCGGCTTCACCCGCAACGATTTCATTGCGCGGGGGAGCCGCATCTCGTTGAATTGTCGTCCGCATGGGCGGATACTGGAGTTCGGAGCACGGACGCAGGTGGAGATTTCGCAGTGTAAAGTTGACGCCGGAGACGATGTGAACGAACTCCCCGAGAGAGAAATCGATATACTGACCGGGCAGCCCGCGCATGGCGAGCTTCTGGCGGATTTGCTTCAGGCGGGCCCGCTTGCGCCCGAACTCGTGCTGCGCTGCGCCATTGGCATCGGCAAGGCGTTGGGGCGGGCGCACGACCGTGGCCTAGTCCACGGCAGTCTTTCGCCCTGGTCGATCGCGATCGGCGAACATAGCGCCGCAATTCTACGGCCGCGCGCGCAGGATACGCGTGCCCAAGCCTATCGCTCGCCGGAACAGGTTCGCGGCGAGGCGCCCGGCTGGCGGAGCGACATCTTCGCTTACGGAGCCGTGCTGTACGAAATGGCGGCTGGCCGGCCCGCGTTTGCCGGCGAGCCAGACGCCTTGCGGACGGCGATACTGAACCAATCCCCGCCGAGGCCGGCACTGGAATCGCCGGTCTTGAAGGCCATCCTGCCGATGATCTTCGATTGTCTGAATAAGGATCCCCTCGGGAGGCGGCAGCGCCTGCAGAACGTGGTCACGGAGTTGAAACTGGCGGCGCGGTATCTGACCAGGGTGGCGCCGGCAACGCGGCGGGCGGCTCCGGCGGCTGGCGCCGGACCGAAACCGGCGCGCGCCGCGAGCGCCGGCGAGACCTACTGGCTGGATGTTTTTACGGCGGAGCAGGCGGCGCGGCGCGCCAAGCGCATGCGGCTGCTCGGCCTCGCGGCGATCTTACTGACAACCGCGGCTGCCGGCATCTTGGCGGGCAAGGTGTTTTTCCAGCGCCGCGTGGCGGGTCCGGTGCTGAGGTTCGTCGTTACGGCGGAATCGAAATCGATTGCGCCCGGCGGCGTCGCTATTTCGCCCGACGGCCGCTATATCGCCTTCTGCGCGGACGGCCCGGAGGGCCACCGAATGCTGTGGCTGCGCGCGCTCGATGAAGCGCGTGCCCGAGCCATCCCCGGCACGGAAGATGCCGCCGAACCTTTCTGGTCCGCCGACAGCCGCGCTATCGGATATTTCGCCGGGCGCTCGCTGAAGATCTGGAATATGTCGTTGGCCGCCGACGGCACAACCAGCGGGGAATCGCGGGTTCTTTGCCCCGCCGATAGCACGGCGGGCGGAGGAACATGGAATGCGGCGGGTGCGATCGTCTTCGCGCCGAGCCTCAGCGGAGGTCTGTACCGCATTTCCTCGAGCGGCGGCGAACTGCAGATTGTGCTGCCGCTGAACGCCGCCAAAGAGCATCGTTCGTACCGTTGGCCGCACTTCCTGCCCGATGGCAGGCACTTCACTTTTCTGGCGCTCGGCGCGAACGACAAGGCCAACGGCGTTTACTCGGGCGATCTGGCGAGCGGAGACAGCGGTCTGCTTTTTGCTTCCGATTCCGATGCCATTTACTCCGGCGATCTGGATGGAAACCCAGCCAAATTCGGCTATCTGCTTTTCGTCCAGGACGGCGATCTCTACACCCAGGGATTCAATCCTTCGATTCTGGACGTGGAGGGAAAGCCCGAGCTGTTTCTCCGTCATGTGGGCGCGATCGAGACGCTTTCCCAGGCGCCGCTCTCGGTTTCCTCCACCGGCGTGCTGGCCTATCAGACCGTCAGCCCGCCCGCGCGCCAGTTAGTTTGGATGGATCGCGAGGGGAAGCAAGCCGCGCTGCTGGGCGAGCCCGCGGACTGGGGCATGCCGCGGATCGCGCCGGATGGCAGGCGGGCGGTCTGCGGCAAGGTTTCGCCGGACCGCCATCGCGCGGAGCTGTGGCTCCTCGACCCGGACGCGGTGTCGCGGCTGGTTTCGGTCCCCGGAGGCGACGCGCGTTCGCCGGTCTGGTCGCCCGACGGCACACGGATAGCCTTCACCGCCAGAACCGGCACGCTCTTCGATATCTACCTGAAGGCGCTGAACGCGCCCGACCCCGCGGAGCCGCTCTTCCACAGCGAATATACGAAGTATCTCAACGATTGGTCGCGCGACGGCCGGTATCTCCTGTTCGGCTCCTTTGCGACGGCGGGCACTTCTTCCGACGTCTGGGCATACTCGCTCGCCGATCGCCGCGGCGGCCCGGTGGTCGACAAGGCCCATTCCGAGAGCTTTCCCTCGCTTTCGCCCAACGGCCGCTGGCTGGCCTATCAGTCCGGCGAGTCCGGCCGGGACGAGATTTACGTGCAGGCGTTCGAGGGCATTTCCGCCGCGAGCAAACCCCGCTCGAAGGTTTCCACGGGCGGCGGACGGATGCCGCGCTGGCGCGCCGACGGGCTCGAGCTGTTCTTCCTGGCCGGCGCCGGCACCATGATGTCGGCTTCCATTTCTTCCGCGGACGGCGATTTCGCCTTCGAGCCTCCGCGCAAGCTGTTCGAGACGCGCGCCATCGCGAAGAAGTCCGATTTGTACGATGTGTCGCCCGACGGCCTGCGTTTGCTGATGAACTTGCCATACGAATGGACCAGCGATTCGCCGATTACGGTGATGACCAACTGGATGCAAAAACTGCGAAACCCTTGACGTCGAGGCACGAACTGCCGCGCGTCGTGTAAAAATTACACGGCGCCGGCCAGCGCACAATGCCGGAAGGACCAGCCATCTGCAACAAACAGCATGGCTTGGCGATTGGGCCGCAGCTTGCTATAATGCCCGCCGAGGTAATAGACGATTATGAAGTTCTCCCTAGCTGCCGCGATCCTCGCAGCGGGCGCGTTGCTCGCCACAGGCTGCGCAACCAAGAAGTATGTTCAGGCCACAGAGGCCCCGATTCAGGCCAAGGCGGATCAGGCCAGCCAGCAGGGCACTCAGAATGCTGCACAAATCAAAACCACGCAAGACCAGTTGAAAGAACTGGACGAAAAGACCGCGACGGGCATCGACCGGGCCAATGAAAAGGCCGGCGCCGCCGAGCATGATGCGCAGGACGCGGGTAGTCACGCTGCCGATGCCGCCAAGGAAGCCGGAGTGGCGAACCAGAAGAGCGATCAGAACACCACCGGGCTGGCTAGCCTCCGCGAGTCGGTGGCCAACCTGGACGACTATTCGGTGCAGACGTCGGCTACGGTGGCCTTTGGCTTTAATCGGGACCATCTGACGGATGAAGGCAAGGCCGCGCTGGACAAACTGGCGCAGGATATACAGAGCGACAAGCGGTTCTTCGTCGCTGTCGAAGGGTACACCGACAAGACGGGTGCGCGGGAATATAACGAAGCGCTCAGCCGGCGCAGGGCGGAAGCCGTGGTGGTATACCTGGTTTCCAAACACGACGTCCCGGTCTACCGCATCCATGTGATTGGCCTGGGCCCGGAGAAGCCGGTGGATGAGGCACACACCGCCGCGGCGCGAGCCAAGAACCGGCGCGTCGAGGTGAAGGTGTACACCGCTCCCACGGTGGCTGCCGCCGCTGCCAAGTAGTCGCGGGCGTGGTTTCCTGTATTACTTGCGTCGAGCTTACGGGCCGGGCACGCTCGGCCCGAGCTCTCCGCGAGGCACCGGGTTCCTGCAAGAAGATTGTCACCGTATTTAGCTCGATTCGAGCCCCTCAGGTGTCTTGTTAAACTCCAGCGTGGCGCACGCACTCGTCGGTGCCGCGCCGGCATTCCCGCCGACGTGGGGCGCCGCCGGAAGGAAACGTGTCGAGACGAGTCTCGACACGGCACGCACGAGTGCGCGCGCCACGTCGGCCGCAAGATTTTGGCAGGGCTACTCGCGAACAAGTCGTAGGTATCGGAACCGGGCCGTGTCACAGCGAACTGCGGCGCTCGCGCACGGCTTGGAACTTGGCGGAGGCCTTCTGCGCCGGTTGCCGGCCGCGCAAGGCCCGCCACCAGGTGTAATACCGGAACAAGCTGGCGGCAACCATAACCATGCTGCCGGCTAGTGACAGTGAGTGAGACATCGATCGTTGCGCAATCTCGCGCAGCGACTCGCCGATCGCCGCTCCGGCGAATTCCACACCCAGGCCGCCGGACAGCATCAGTAGTTGCCGATCCTTGTCGCGCGCCACCAGCAGCGAAGTCCAGAGCACGATGTCCATTAAGGCGCAGGTAAAATTCAGATCGCGGAACCACGGCGTCATCCACATGCCACGGACGGACGACTGACCATGGTGCACCAGAAAAGAAGCCGCCGCCACTAAGCAGGCGGCCAGAATCAGCAGCACCCGAGCGGCGGTGGCCGAGCGAAGACGCTCGCATGCGCGGTAAAGCAGGCTGACGACGACCGCGTACAGGAGCAGTTGAGTGATCTCCTGGCCTGTCCAGTAAGTCACCCAATACGGCAACCCCGGCGGATGGTGACCGCGCATCGCTTCCAGAGCGCCCGGGGCCTGGACCAGAGCGGAAACCAGTTCCACCACCGCAAACGCGAGCAGCAGGGGAAAACGGCGCCAGGAGCCCCGGAACAGGGCAGCGACGACTAGTACCTGCAAGGGCAGACCAACTGCCAGGGCCAGGATCTGGACTCCGAACCGCATTCCGAACCCTATTCTATACCGGGCCGTCCGAAAATACACCGTTGTCAGCGAGAAAGGCTAACGCCACAGGGTAATAATCCGTTGAGATTTGGTGGACCAGTCTGGTTCTGGTGGGCGCGTTATGACCTTAACACCTAAGGGCAAACCGGAGGCGTGTACCGGTACTTTGGATCCTGGGCAGGCCAGAATCCCCGGCGTATACTTGGCCGATGAGAAAACTGCGCAATTGGGGCGCCGGATGGCCGCGTTTTGGGGCGCTCGCGCTGTTGACAGTGAGTTGGCCGCTGGTGGCCAGCCCGATCAACGTGACCAACCAAACGGCGGTATCGCTCTCGACCGACGATGCGCTGTTCTTCACCCTTGCCACGTATGGCTTTGCAGTCGATGCCAAGGCGTTCGGGTTCTCGCCGTATCCGGCCGTGGTGAGTTTCGAATTTGTTACCGGCGTTACGGATTCGGGCGGGCCTTTCGATGCGCTGCTGGAGACGCCCAGCGGCTCCGTGATCGCGGCCTTCCCGGGCTTCCTGGAGTTTCTGCCGGCACAGTTCCAGGGCGCTTACCACAGCGGTCCGGTGGACGATATCGAGGCCACGTTGGCGCTTTCGCCCGCCCTCTCGCAGCAATTGTTCAGCGGCGCTTCGGTGGTGCTGGTGCTGCAAAACCTCGGGCCGGCGGCCAGCCTCGGGTTGTCCTCATATACCATCCCGCAGGACCTGACGGTCTCACTATCGGAGGGCGGGCTGACCACCGGCGCGATCGCGGTCGAAGCCACCCTCGACGATCCGCCACCTCCCGGCGGAGTGCCGGAGCCCGGCTCGGGATGGCTGCTGGCCGGCGGCGCGGCACTGTGCTGGCTGGCGGCCGTGGCGCGGCTTGCCCGTGCACCATCCGGGGCCGTCAGGCCTGCCGCGTCCCGATTCATCGGGACGTTCTTCTCGCACACCGAGGCCGTTTCCATCCACCCAACAAAAAACACCCGGCCCGACATTGCGGACCGGGTGTGCGATTCTCCCAGTGATAACTTGTGCGCCCGAAGGGCGACCGGCTGAAATGCCTAGCTGCAGCCGCTGGTGCCGCCGCAATTGCCGCATTTGTAGCAGCTTCCATTGCGCGTCATAATCGACCCGCATTCGGCGCACAGCGGAGCGTCGGCGGTGACCGGCGCGAAGGGCAGTTGCTGCTGTGGATCGGGCTCGGTAGGCCGCAGGTTGGTGGTTTCGCCGGCTTCGGTAACCGCGTACTCCGGTCCCAGAAACTTGGCGCCCAGCCAGCGGAAAATGTAATCCATGATCGATTTGGCGTAGGGCACCTGCGGGTTGCCGGTCCAGCCGCTGGGCTCGAAGCGCAAATGGGCGAATTTGTCCACCAGGAATTTCAGCGGCACGCCATATTGCAGGTTGAAGCTGATCGCGGTGGCGAAGGCGTCCATCAGGCCGGAAATCGTCGAGCCTTCCTTGGCCATGGTGATGAAGAGTTCACCTGCCGAGCCATCGTCGTACATGCCGACCGTGATGTAGCCCTCGTGCCCGCCAATCGAAAACTTGTGCGTGATGCTCCGCCGCTCGTCGGGCAGTTTGCGCCGCACCGGGCGGTAGACCACCTTCTCAATCACCGTTGCAGCGGCGGGAGCGGCAGCCGCGGCCTTCTTCTCGGTCTTGCCGGCTCCGGAGCTGAGCGGCTGCACGCGCTTGGAGTTATCGCGGTAAATCGCCACCGCTTTCAGCCCCAGCTTCCAGCTTTCGGTGTAGGCATTGACGATGTCTTCCACCGTGGATTCCTCGGGCATGTTGATGGTTTTCGAAATGGCGCCGGAGATGAACGGCTGCACCGCCGCCATCATGCGCACGTGACCCATGTAGTGGATCGACCGCGCGCCGTTCTGCGGCCGGAAACTGCAATCGAACACCGCCAGGTGTTCCGGCTTCAGCTCGGGCGCGCCTTCGATGGTTCCGGTGGAATCGATGTGGCTGACGATCTTTTCCGCCTGCGCGGACGAATACCCGAGCTTGATCAGCGCCTGCGGCACGGTGTTGTTGACGATCTTGATGACGCCACCGCCCACCAGCTTCTTGAACTTCACCAGCGCCAGGTCCGGCTCGATGCCGGTGGTATCGCAATCCATCATGAACCCGATGGTGCCGGTGGGCGCGATCACGGTCACCTGCGCGTTGCGGTAGCCGTGGCGTTGTCCGGATTGGTAAGCTTCGTCCCAGCACTCGCGCGCGCCTTCGTGCAAAGCCAGCGGAATGTTCGTCCGCCGCACCCGGTCCACCGCATCGCGGTGCATGCGGATGACTTCGAGGAACGGCTGCTCGTTTTCCCGATACCCGGCGAACGGCCCCACCGCTTCGGCGACGCGCGAGCTGGTCAAATACGCCTGCCCGCACATTACCGCCGTTACGCCGGCCGCCATGTCGCGCCCCTGGTCGCTGTCGTAGGGCACGCCCATCGACATCAGCAGCGCGCCCAGGTTGGCATAGCCCAGACCGAGCGGGCGGAAACGGTGCGAATTCCCGCCGATCTTCTCGGTCGGGTAGCTGGCGTTGTCGACGATGATCTCCTGCGCCAGGATCAGCGTATCGACCGCGTGCCGGAAGGCTTCGACGTCGAACTGGCCGTCCGGTCCGACGAATTTCATCAGGTTGAGCGACGACAGGTTGCAGGCCGAATCGTCCAGAAACATGTATTCCGAGCACGGGTTGGAGGCGTTGATGCGCGCCGTGTTCTTGCACGGATGCCAGCGGTTGACGGTGGTATCGAACTGCATCCCGGGATCGCCGCACTGGTGAGTGGCCTCGGCGATCTGGCGCAGCAGGTCGCGCGCCTTATAGCGGTCCTTGGGCTGGCCGCTGAACACGTGCTTGGTCCACCATTCGCCGTCCTCCTCGGCCGCGCGCATAAAATCGTCGGTGGCGCGCACCGAGTTGTTGGCGTTCTGGAAAAAGATCGAGCTGTAAGCTTCGCCATCGAGCGAAGCGTCGTAGCCGGCCTCCACCAGCGTGTAGGCTTTCTTCTCTTCCTTGGCCTTGCACCAGATGAACTTCTCGATGTCCGGGTGGTCGCTGTTGAGGATCACCATTTTGGCCGCGCGCCGCGTTTTGCCCCCGGATTTGATGACGCCGGCGAAAGCGTCGAAGCCCTTCATGAAGGAGAGCGGCCCGCTGGCGCGCCCGCCGCCCGAGAGCACCGCGTCTTCCTCGCGCAACGCCGAGAGGTTCGATCCCGTGCCGGAGCCCCACTTGAACAACATGCCTTCGGTCTTGGCCAGATCGAGAATCGATTCCAGCGAATCCTTCACCGACACAATGAAGCAGGCGGAGCACTGCGGCCGCCGCTCGCCGCTCTCGAGCTTCTGGATGCGGTCCGTCGCGGCGTCGTACACCCAGCCGTAGCCGCGCGCTTCCTTCACGCCCACGTTGAACCACACCGGCGAATTGAAGCAGGCCTTCTGCGTGAGCATCAGGTGCGCCAGTTCGGCGCGGAAGTTCTCGCCGTCTTCGTCGCCGCGGAAATAGCCGTCCTTCTTGCCCCAGCCGGCGATGGTGTTCACCACGCGCTCCACCAACTGAGCCACGCTGGTTTCGCGTTCGGGCGACCCCAGCTTGCCGTGGAAGTACTTGCTGGCGACGATGTTGGTGGCCGTCTGCGACCAATCCACCGGCACTTCCACATCGCGCTGCTCGAAGATCACCGCGCCTTTGTCGTTGCCGATGGAGGCGGTGCGGGTTTCCCAGCGCACCTCGTCATACGGTGTCTTGCCGGGCGCAAGCCTGGCGGTGAAATAGCGGGGAAACGATACCCCGGTGTTGCTTGGTTGAGTGGTCTGAGTTTGCAATGACTCTATTTTCGCACTCAAGCCTACGGTAAGCTGTCCCATCTACAATCTCCTTCTTGGGATCCCCACGCCGAAAGGGCGCACTCGTAATAGTGCCCCAAGATGTAGTGTGAAAGCAAGGAATTTATCTATATGAAGTGTGTTAGGGTTACGGGGAATTCACATTTGGGCCGTGTGGCCTTTGGGAGGAATCCGGGCAACAAAGTCCGATTCGTCACAGATCGGTTGACAAAAGCCACCGAAGCTTCGCCCGGTGTGCCGCGCATAAACACCGAAGGCGGCCGGAGCGAGTCTCTCCGGCCGCCTTCCCGCGCGCTATGAATGCGGGACGAGCCTAGAAGGTGAAGCGGGCGCTGACCTGCAAGCGGCGGGCCTGCGTTCCATCCGGGAAGCCGCCATCGGCCGAGCCAATTCCGTAGGCGGCCGGGGTCAACGTGAGCACGCCCGGGCTGCTCTCGAGATACTCCTGCGTCGTCATAGCGGTTGGCGACCACGAGTTGCTGACGTTGAACGCCTCGAAGTTGAGCGCCAGAACGGTCTCCCTCTCGCTGATGGTGATTGGGATGGCTTTGCTAATCCGTGCGTCTGTGCGATACGAGGCCGGCGTCAAAATGCTGTTCACCGGCAGCCACGGAACACGCGAGTTACCGCCGGAGAACCCATCGATGACGCCGGTCGAGATCAGCCCGTTTGCGCCAGGGATGCAGTTGGCGGTTGCCCCGCTCTTGCAAACGGCCAGCGCCGAACTGACGCGAATGGTCGGGCTGCCATAGGGACGGCCTGACGCCAGCGTGGTGATCGCGGAAAGCTGCCAGTTGTTCAGGAAGTACTTGGCGAAAGCGCTGGTGGAATGCGTTACCGTGGGCGACCAGACGAACGAGAGCACCATCCGGTGCCGCTGATCGAGCCAACCGCTGCCGCGCTCGAACGAGTTGTTGCCGTTGTACGTCATCGAGCCGAAGCTGCTGAAGAAGATCGCGTTGCTCGCCTGCTCCTGGCCATCGTCGATCTCGTGCGACCAGGTGTACGATGCCAGCGCCGAGAGACCGTGCTTCATGCTCTTGGTCAGCGTGACGGCCAGGCCGTCATAATAGCTATCGATGCCGTTCGTGGTTTCATAGACCGCACCGAAGGCAGTATTCGGACGCGGGTTCAAATAGAGCGGCGAGGTGAATGAGCCGACCGGACTGCCACTGGCGTTATCGACAGTGTAGCTGTAAGTGGAAGTGGGAAGCGGGGCATTCAGGTCCACCGAGCTGAGCAAATGCTCGCCGCGGCTCCAGATGCCGGATGCGCTCAGCAAGATGTCCTTGGTGAGCTGCCGCTCGACGGTGATGTTGCCTTGCAGGGAACGGGGGGCCTTCAGGTTCGGATCGGCAAACTGGATGGTGGCGGCGGCGATGCTGGCGCCGGTCGGAGCTCCGGGTAGAACGTTAGGGAACACCGGTCCGGCCGCGAGTTGGGTCTTGTTGCTGGAGCTCAACGTGTCGGCGATTTGATAGATTCCGTTGGTGGTCCAGAGATTGTCGATCAATCCGCCGAGCAGGCGGGCGTAGAAAATGCCGAATCCTCCGCGCAGCACGGTCTGGTCGTCGAGCCGGTAGGAGATTCCGACGCGCGGCGCGAAGTTGGTGCTCGGCGTGTGAATGTAGCCGGTCTCCGGCCAAGCCGGGTTGCTGACCGGGAAGTTCATGCTGAGCGATTTGTCCCAACGCACGCCCAGGTTCACCGTCAGTTTCGGCGTGGCCTTCCATTGGTCGAGGGCGTACCATGCCAGTTCGTTAATCCGGTAATCGGCCACCGGGTTGCCGAAGGTCTGACCGTAGGACGACCAATCCTTGGCTCCCGCGGTGTTGCCGCTATAATCGAGGGCAAACTGCGTTGGATTGGAGTACGTATACGAACCGAACGCATTGCTGATGTAATAGTTATAGTCCTCGGTGGTGAAGAAGTTGAAACCGAATTTGATGGTGTGCTTGTTCTCCACCAGGGTTGCGTCGTCGGATAACTCGAAGCGGGTTTCGCTCGGCTCCACGCGCGGCAAATAGGTGGCGGGTCCAAGCTGCACGCCACCCACCGAAACGTCGAGGTAGCCCAGCCCGCTGCCCAGCTCGGCCTGGTCGAAGGAATCGGCCTGGCGGTCGGTATCCAAGCCAAAACGGAAGCTGTTGACGAAGCTGCTGCTGGGAACGAAGGTCCAGCCGAATTTGCCGGTGCGCAGGCGAACCGAGTCGTCGCCGTTGCCGGTAATGCCCGCGCCTGTAGTGGAGCTGAGGCCCGTTTGAATCCCGTTGGGAGACCACCAGCGCAGGAAATTGAATTCCGCGGTGAAAGAGTTCTTATCGGAGAGGTGGTAATCCAGCCGGCCGAAACCGAGGTCGTTATCGTCGGTGCGCGGAATCTGGCCGTAGAAGCGCGGCAACAGAGCGTTGATGGCGTTGCACTGCGCGGTGGTGGCGGGAGCGCCACACCCCACAAAGGTCTGCGTCGCGGGGTTGACCACACCCGACAGCACGTAGCTATCCACCATCGGAAACTCGCGGTAAGTCAGATCGAAGTTGATCAGATAAAACAGCTTGTTCTTGATGATCGGGCCGCCCAGGGTGGCGCCGCCTTCGACCCGCTTCTCCGATGGATTAAACGCCGCGAAGGTATCGCGGGCATCGAACCCGGTGCTGCGGAAGTAATAGAATCCGACGCCGTGCAGCTCGTTGGTGCCGCTCTTGGTCACGGTGTTGACCACACCGCCCATGGCGCGCCCGTACTCGGCGGAATAATCGTCCGAGACCACCTGGAACTCCTGCACGGCATCCTGCGAGATCTGCGATTGAATGCGGGTGCGCCCGGAGTTTTCGTCGTAGAACTGCTCGGTATTGTCGTTGCCGTCCAGCAGGAACGAATTGTTGCCCGCCACGCCGCGGAAGCTCAGCAGGCCGAAGGTGGCGTCGTTGCTCACACCCGGGGTCAACAGCACGAACGAGTCCACGCGGCGCCCGTTGATCGGCAAATTCTCGATCTGATGGCTGTCGATGACCGTCGAGACGTCCGTCTTGGTGTCGTCCACCATGGTGGCCGTCGCTGTCACCTCCACCTGGGTCGTGCTCTGCGTGACCTGAAGCTTGACGTTGAGATCGAGATTCTGTCCCACCTGGAGGTCGATGTCCTTAGCGTCGTATGCGGCGAAGCCCGCCGCGGTCACCGTAACCTGATAGCCGGATCCGGGGATCAATGCCGGGGCGCTGAACAGGCCGGCCTCATTGGTGACGAGCGAGCGGATCTCGCCCTGGCTCGTCCTGGTAATGACAACCTTCGCGTTCGGCACCGCCGAGTTCGAAGGATCCCGCACGGTCCCCGAAATGCCTGCCACGCCTCCCGCGGCTTGCGCGAACAACGACGCCGACGAAAACAAGAGTAGCGCTGTAACGGATTTCCAGTTCATAGTCTCCCCTGAAGGAAAACAGTATACCAACTGGGTTGTTACGGCTCCATGAACCGCGGGACATTTTACGTGGCCCCGGTGCTCCAGCGGTTACAACAGGATTACGCGAGCGGGGTGATCGTTGATTCGGAGCGGATCAGCCGCCGGGGAGACTGCCCGGGGAATTGGCAAACTTCGCTAACAGCGGTACGAGGACCTTAGACCCAACTGATTGGGAAAAAGGAAATTCATGCCCACCCGCAACGTCAATTTGACCGACCAGCTCGAGCGCTTCGTGCTCAAGAAGGTCGAGAGCGGACGTTACGAAAACGCCAGTGAGGTTGTGCGCGCCGCACTGAGAACCTTGGAACGCGAGGAGCGACGCTATGAGGCCAAGCTTGCCGCACTGCACGCGGCCATCGATGAAGGCGACGCGAGCGGTGCCACGGAAGGCGACGTCTTCGCGCACGTTCGGAAAGCACTCAAGCTTCCCACCAAGCGGCGCTAGGCGATGAGCTCGCCTCGGTTCTCTCGCCGGGCCGAAGCTGACTTGCTCGCGACCGGCGCCGATACTCCGAACTCCTGATGTTGTCCGGCGTTTCCCGTGCGCTGCGGAAAATGAGCTGACCCTCCTGTCCGGGAACCGGTGGCGCAGGCCTGGTAACGCCGGCGATCTTGTCGCCGGTGCGATTCCCAGAACTTCGGGCAGATCACCGGCGACAAGATCGCCGGCGTTACCGGAGTTTTCATGGAATTTCGCGGGCCGGCGGCCCATCCCAACAGACGACAAAGACCGATTGTCTATCCTACCTCTGACCCAGGCAACCTGGGTCAAACCAAATTCCGCCGCATCAGGAGTTCGGATCCTCTTCGCACTTGGGGCGAGGCCCAGCCCGTCCGCGCCATTTTGGAAAGAAACTTACCCAAAACAGCCGTTAAGCCCTTTGTTTCGGTGAAGTTTTGGAAAGATCCTTGCCGCATCGGCCCACCCGCGTGAAGTGTAGTAGCATACGGGTTTCCGCACACCCGGAGGCTGATTTCATGGCAACTGCCGCGCCGGCGAAACAACTACCTTCCAACGCCTACACACCTCTGGCCCCAGGCGAGATTTATCAGCCGCCCGTATCGGCGGCGGAGAAACTCCCCGAACTCACGCCCCGCTCGATCGGCTGGGGCGTTTTTCTGTGCGTGGTGTTCACCGTCGCCTCGGCGTACTCCGGGCTGAAGGTGGGACAGGTGATGGAAGCCGCCATCCCCATTTCGATCCTCGCCATCGGCCTGGCGCGCGTCTACCGGCGCCGGTCCACCGTCCTCGAGAACGTCATCATTACCGGAATCGGCGGCGTCGCCGGCGGGGTGGTGGCCGGTGCGGTGTTTACCCTCCCGGCGCTCTACATTCTCCATCTCGCTCCGCACCCGGTCGAGACGATCTGTATTTGTATTGCCGGCGGCTGCCTGGGCGTCCTGTTTCTGATCCCGCTGCGGCGCTATTTCGTGCGGGACATGCACGGTATTTTCCCGTACCCGGAAGCTACCGCCATTACCGAAGTGCTGGTCACCGGCGAAAAAGGCGGGTCGCAAGCGAGGCTGCTGCTGATGGCGACCGCCATTTCCGGCGTCTACGATTTTCTGGTGACCACCTTCCAGGTGTGGAAGGAGTATCTGGATTTTCAATTCGTGCCCGCGGTGCGCGTGATGTCGGAGCGTGCCAAGGTCGCCGTTGGATTCGACGCCATCGGCTTCATTCTCGGACTGGGTTACGTAATGGGCCTGCGCGCCTCAACCATTCTCTGCGCCGGCGGCATACTTTCCAACCTGGTGCTGGTGCCGCTGGTGTGGATGATCGGCCGCGAGCACACCGCCGCCATTTATCCGGCCTCCATCCCCATCGCCCAAATGACGGCCACCCAGATCTTCCGCGGGTACGTGCGTTTCGTCGGCGTGGGCGCTATCGCCACGGCCGGCATCTTCGGCATCCTCAAATCCATGCGCATCGTGGCCGGCTCCTTCGGTGTAGCGGCGCGCACCTTCCGCGCCGGCGAAACCGCATCCGGTGAGCGCACCGACCGCGACCTTCCGGTGATGACCGTTCTGCTAGGCGTGATCGTCAGCACGATTGCCGTGGGCGCGCTGCTCGGCACGCTGTCCTCCGCGCCCGCCGTGATTCTGGTTGGCGTGGTGCTGGCGCTGGTGTTTTCCTTCTTCTTCACCAGCGTGGCCGCCAACGCCATCGCCACCACGGCGCGCAATCCGGTTTCCGGCATGACCATGCTCACCATCATCATTTCGTCGATCGTGCTGCTGCGCTTCGGCCTTTCCGGCACCACCGGCATGTTCTTCGTCATGGCGCTGGCGGGGATGGTGTGTACCGCGCTTTCCGTTTCCGGTCAGGCCATCACGGATTTCAAAGTGGGCTATTGGCTTGGTTCCACGCCGGCGGCGCAGCAGAAGGTGAAATTCCTCGGCGTGCTGGCCGCCTCGGTCGCGGTCGGCCTGACCATCGTCATGCTGGCGCGCGCTTTCCAGTTCGGCGAAGCGGTGCCCGGCGATCCGCGCGTGGTGCTGCCTTCGCCGCAAGCCTCCATCATGAAAGCGCTGGTCGAAGGATTCATGAGCCGGCAGCCGGTGGCGTACCTCTTGTTCGGCGCCGGCGCGGCGGTCGCGCTCTCGATGGAGATGCTCGGCGCCCCGGCGCTGATCTTCGCGCTCGGCATGTACCTGCCGCTGGAGCTGAACACCCCGGCGCTGGTCGGCGGCTGCCTGGCTCACTTGGTTTCGAAGCGCGATGCCACGGCCCGCGAACGCGGCGTGGTGATCGCCAGCGGCCTGATGGCGGGCGGCGCGCTGGGCGGCGTGTTTGGCGCGGCCTGCCGCCTCATCCCCGGCTACACCGAAGCCTGGATTCACACGCCGTTTTACGGAAACGAGCTGGTTTCGCAGTGCCTATCCGGCCTGATGTTCCTGGGCCTGTGCGCCTATCTGTGGTTCAGCGCCGTGGGCGGGCAGAAGGAGAATGAAGTATGAGCGAGCCTCTAGTAACACTGGTCGGCAACGCGATTCTCGGCATCGACACGCTCTGGGGAGGCGACGTGATGTGCGCCTCCGGCACCGGCCGGTTCATCGCCGATTCCTGGTTTAGCGACGAGCCGCTGCCGCTGGCATACACCGTGGCCGAAGCTGCGCCGGTTCGCGCCTCGGGCGGCGTTTCCGCTAAGACTCCCGACGCGGCGGCGATCGACCGCTATCTTGCTCAAGTCGATATTCCCGCCGCGATCGAAGGCCTGAAGCGCGCCGGCGCGGAGTGCGGCGGCTTGCGCGGCGAATATCTGGTGGGCTTGGCCCTCTGTTTCGAAACCATGTGGGACCTGGCAATGGAGATCCTCGGCCGCGGCGCGCCGGTCCCATACGAGCGGTGCGTGGAAGCCTCGACGGGCCGGCCACCGGAGCCGTCCGATCCCGCGCAGAAGCGCGAGCGCGTGGCGGAATTGCTGGGTGCTTCGGGCGACCTGCTGGCCGCCGTGGATGCCTGGCGCGTGCGCCACCGCGTGCCCATGGCGTCCATCCGGCTGCTCGGCGCGGCGGTGATCGGCCATTTCGATCAGCTCGCCGCCCTCAGCGTCGTCCCCTACCTGCCGCATGAATTCGCCCTGGTACCGCGCGCCAACATCGAGTTCCTGCCGATCAAAGATGCCTGGTTCTCCGGATCGATGAACTATCTCGGCCGCGCCCGCCGCCCGGATGGTGGCCCGGAATACGAGGCCACTTATGAGATCAACGCCTCGCTTGAAACCTCGCTGCCGGAATTCATGCAACTGGTGAGTCACGAGGTCGTCCCCGGCCACGTCACCACGTTTGCCTATTTACAGGATCTGTACGTCCGCGGCGAGGTCGGCTTCGAAGCCACTGTCCTGACCATGAACACCCGAGCGGCAGCGCTGTTCGAAGGCATCGCCAATAACGCCATTCTGATGGCCTACGGCGTCACTGAGGTGGATCAATTACCCGACCCGGATTTGCAGGTCGGCGTTTTGCTGGCCCTGTTGCAGGACGATGCCAAGAACCAATCGTCGTTTCTCACCTGGGGTGAAGGCGCCGCGCAGGCGTCAGTCGCCGAAACCCTGCGCCGCGATTTCCTGGTCTCGCCCGAGCGCGCCGATAAACTCTCCGGCGCCTGGGGCCGTCACCCGCTGTTAGGCCGCATGTATCTCCCCGCCTACCGCTCCGGCACCATGCGCATCGCCGACTTACGCCGCCGCTACCCCGCCGCGCGCATTCTGCCTGTGCTTTACGGCGCGAGAGGATTAGTGGATATTACGACGCTCGAGCGGGCGTTGTAAGTGAAGGGAGATGAATGCGCGATAGGGTGCGGCCTTTCGTTGGCATCGGGGAACGTCCCGTCAGTCCCCGTTGGTCCTTCAGCGATACGGAGTAGAATTACGTGTCTAGCGGATTTGGACGAGATCTAGATGGCTGATCGTAACGATAGAGCGGATGCGGAGACGCGTATTCTCAGCGTGATCAGAGAGGCAATCAATCTCAATGCGATGGACGAAACGGAGCGAGCTGTCCAGTTGTTAACGCCAATGCTCTCGGAATTCCCAGAAGAGCCGGCTGTACACCTATACCTCGCCTGGTACCTGCGTGGCTGTTGTCGTTTTGAGGAGGCAATCGGTCACGCCCGTAAAGCTGTTCAATTGTTGCCAAGGTCCTCCAGGGCGTCGCTTGTCTTATTCAACACGCTTTGGCAGGCTGGCTACAAGAACGACGCGATTGAAGAGATCCGGCGATTTGTGCCCATCCGTCGCTCGGAGAGGTATACTTCCAACTACGTCGATATTCTCAAGAAATGGGAAGCTGGAGACCTTGGCGAAGAGCGTGATACCAGCCTAACCGACGACACCGTGAAGCGACTTCTTCAATGATCGGCGGAGGAAAGCAGAGAGATAAAAGAAAGCAAAAGAAAGCAGGGACAGAAAGCAGGACAGAAAGCAGGGGAAACCAGGGGACAGAGTGCGCCGGGATAAACCGGCATGTTGTAGGGGATGAAAGAGCCCTATGGGAAGAAACGGGTCAGCCTGAACTGAGCGATTTTTTCTCCAAGGAGGAAAGCACCGCCACGCCAGACGCGACTCACGCAGGCCAACTGCCGCCGTTTGCGGAGCTGGCCGGAGCAGAGGAATAATCGCGCAGTTCAGGCTGACCCGTTTTGTCATGCGGACTATCCCATGATCATTCAGAAGCTGGACAAACTATTCGGGTTTTGACGAGGAGCAATGCGGTCTATCCATCACCTCATGCTCAGGGTCCCGAGCGAAGAGCAAAGAGCAGCCTTTATGAAGGCCGGCGTGAAGCTGAAGGGGATCCTGACCATCGCCGACGATGACCAGCGTTGGCCCAAGGTCACCTTGCTCGTCAAGCGCTTCGGTCTGCGCGACATTGTGACAACAGAGTACTCCGACGTCGATCAGGGTTCCGCCCGTGCTTTGGCGATGCTAGCCACCGAACAGCACGGGTATCCGGAACCCGCCGTGGACGGCAGTTACCTATCTGCGACCTTTGACACAGCCGAGTACTGTAGGTTTTGCGGAATTGGACGCAAGCAGGCTGCCCCATTTCGGCTCAGAAAGACCCCCGCCTTGGGAAATTCCATCCTTCAGCTGAACTGGATCTTTGATGAGTACTTTGTCAACAGAGACACGTTTGGAACGGTGTTCAAGCCCTCTGGTGTCGGCTGCCGACCAGTGGTTCTGGACAAGACTGGGGTCGAGATCGACTCCATCGTGCAATTGGCAGTCCCGCAGATCGTGGACTTGCAAGTCGGCAACCTAGCGTACAAAGACTGCTCACACTGTGGACGCAGGAAGTATGAGGCAACGTTTCTCAGAACAGACCCATGCCCAGCGCCGTCCAAAACCGATTGGCCGGTTTCCAAGTCGAGCCAGTTTTTCGGCGACGGCGCGAGCGCGTTCAGGTTAGTGCTTATATCCGGCCTCCTATGTCAAAGGATCAAGGCCGCCAGACTCAGGGGTGTGAGGTTTACGCCCTGCACCGAGTAGCTGTGTTGGCTACCAATCCGACATCTATTTTACTCGCGCGTGGAAGGCGAGAGATCTGGCAGGCAGTTCACTCTGCGGTACACGTACACGGAGCACAGAAAGGCAGTAGTGATGATGGCTTCTGTTCGCAAACTGCTAATTGAGAATGGGCTGGGCCGCATTGCGGCGCAGGCGGAAGCAGCCGTGAAGTACTCGGCGGAACTCTCTATTGGTAAGCCTGGAGAAGGAAACACTCACCGGCTTGGCGGGCGGCCCAACTTGCCACCGACACTAGAGTGGCCGATGTGGCGTGACAGCCCGCTCGCATTCGTTGCCCAAATCGAGCTTTCGCAGCTCCCTGTGATTGAAGGTCTCGACTTGCCGAGAAGCGGCTCATTGTACTTCTTCTCCGAGGGCGGAAGGGATGCCTGGGGGTTCCGGCCAAACGACATCGGCAGCTCCTGGGTGCATTTCGCGGCGGGGTCGCTACGCATGTACCCATTGCGTGAGTTCCCCCCTGATCTCCCAGACCATCTCCGGTTCGACGGTTTCGAGGTGTCTGCCCTTCTCAGCAAACCCTCGATCCCGAATCCCGAGGATTTCTACCTGCAGTCCTTGAACCTGAGCGGGCAGGAGATGGAATCCTACCACCGAGTCTACGAGGAGTGGGTTGGGCAAACCATGGAGTCCTTCCACCGAGTGGGAGGATACCCCGATTGGATCCAGGGCGACCCAAAGCTGACAGCTCAGCTTGTCTCCCGCGGTCTGTACTGTGGCGATCAATCGGGATACGTCGAAGGCAAGGAGAGAGGCCTGTGGGTTGGTGCCGCGGACTGGGATCTCTTGCTTCAGGTCGACTCAGAAGGTGGAATCGGCATGGAATGGGGCGACAGCGGACGCCTATACTTTCTGATTCACCGGCGCGACGTGCAGCAGCGGCGTTTCGATAAGACGTGGATGATCCTGCAACGCCACTGAATCGACGTGCGCGGTGAGTCATCGTCGCGCTCACGTCCTTCGTCAATCGGCCCGCAAGGCTACGCGTCGCTCGGCGCGGTGATCGAGTCGCTCCTCGCCGGCATCCCGCCCGACAAACGCGTGCGCGAGGAAATCGTCGCCGCCGGCCCCGCGCAGCAGATCAACTTGAAGAAACGGGTCAGCCTGAACTGAGCGATTTTTCTCCAAGGAGGAAAGCGCCGCCACGCCAGACGCGACTCACGCAGGCCAACTGCCGCCGTTTGCGGAGCTGGCCTGAGCAGAGGAATAATCGCGCCGTTCAGGCTGACCCGTTTTGTTCAGGCTGACCCGTTTTGTTCGTTTTGTTGACCCGTTTTGTTCGTTTTGTTCATCGTGAATGTGGAAGCCACGACCGATGCGATCGATTACCGCCAACTGGAGCCGGCGCTGGACCGCTGCCAGGAGACATTGGGATGCCGGCCGCAGCAGATTGTGGCCGACGGTGACTATACCAACCACGCGTCGGTTCAGGCCGCCGCAGCCCGCGAAGTCGATTTCTATGGCTCCTGGCAGGACAGTTGGAAGCCTGGTGAGCGTGACGCACAAGGCCGCAGCGCCGCGTTTCAGTCCAGCGCCTTCTCTTACAATGCCGAGTTGGATTGCTTCACCTGCCCCACTGGACAAACCATGAAGCACCTCACGATTCTGAATCGAGGGCACGGCGTGCGCGGCCACGTGTATCGCGCACCGAAGGCGGCTTGTCGCAGTTGCGCACACCGCAGTGAGTGCGCCCCGCAGAACCCGCGCGCCCAATGGGTCCGGTCCATCACTCGGATTGAGGAACCCGCCGAGACGATTGCGTTCAAAGCCAAGATGGAGACGGAGGAGGCTCGGCAAATTTATCGGCAGCGGTCGCAGATCGCCGAGTTTCCACACGCATGGATCAAAGAACGATGTGGGCTGCGGCAGTTTCGCTGCCGGGGCCGACTCAAAGTGGCGATGGAGGCAACCTGGGCCTGCCTCAGCTACAACATCACGCGGTGGTTCCGAATCCGGCGCAATCGAATGACAGAAGCCGCCGTTGCCCTCGCCTAAGTGAGGCGGATAGATGACGAATCAGCCGAATTCTGGCTTATCGCCGACGATGATGGTTAAACCGCCATCTTATTGGTCGTACGGCCTCGGTGCTGCGCTTCACCAGAACTCAGTTGAAGGCCGCCTTCAAGACGAGGGCTCACTCCGCAATATCGATTTCTTCACAGCTTCCAGACGGAAAGTAGCCGCTAACTCTCTGAATGGCCGTGGCGCGGGCAGTCCTGCCTGCTGTGTCGAGGGTCATCTCGACATGTCTTTGATCCGCGCAACGCTTCGCCCTTGGCGCTCCGTTGTTTTCGCTAGAATCTCACGAAGAACTGCCGATAAGACTTAGAGGGGCGTGTCATGCGTCTGCCAAATCACGGCACTGGATCGGCGTGCCCTCCGCCCGACGGGTGCATTTAGGCAAAACGTGGCCAGGGACCACAGTTCAATGACTGAAGTGAAGCGGACAGCAAGGCACGATCCCATACAGGCGCTGGGGCACATCTCGGAGGACGCTCTGGAGCGTTATGCGATGCAAGCCCTCCCACAGTCTCAGATCGGGCCGCTGGAACAGCACATTCTAACCTGTCCGGAGTGCCGAGTTCGCCAGTTGGCTGCGAATGAGTATGTGGAAGCGATGAAGTGGGCGTTGGCCAGGATGCGAGTGCGGCGGGCTTCGTAGCCGAGGGAGATCGCGATCTCGCTGACTGAGCGTGGCGCGGCTTGCCCCGGGTGGTGCACGCGCGAGCCGCGCCACGGCCTAATGAGCGAAATCGATCGTCGATTCGGCGCGGTACTCGTGACACTGGGAGAATTCGATCACATCGCGGTAGGCTGGGCCGAAGAAGGACGTCATTGTCATTTCGGATCGCTTGGGCAGCAAGGCCTCGGAATCGCCGATATGCGTCCGAGCGTAATCGGTGCGAGTGACAGCTTCAGCGAGGTTAAGCTCGTTGGGCATATGATCGCCATACACATCCAGGCGAATCAGGTCTAGAGACACCGGATCGAACCAGAGCGAGCCTTTGGCGGCCACTATCTCCGAGGCGTTGTTAATCTCGAGCCGGAGGACGCTTTCTTTTTGTCCGACATGAAAATCGTAGCGGATGGAAGCGCCATGGCCGGCTAAATTCTCCTCGCGTCTGTAGCTGAGGGCTCCTTTGCCCTTGACAAACAGGTCGCGCGCGAACGCCGCGAACATGCCGCTTCCGATAGCGCCGACGGGCACCAAAGACGCCACGTCGCGATCCTCGAAGCGGCCTCCAGGCTTGGCGAAGAGTTCTTTGCCAGCTACGCTCGAGACCTCCAGGCGAACCGTACCGACAGGCCTGAAGTCTTGATACTGCCCATGATGTTCGCGCTCGATGGTCTCAAGACAGGTATAGTTGGGAATGCTGGTCATGTCCCGCTTGACCTTCTCCTGAAACCGGGCCAACAGGCCTTCGCCGGGCGATTGACCGGCGGCGCACGCCGCCATCGCGAGGACGATCGCGAACAGCCACGCAAGCGTGTGGTTTCGCATTTGCCGTCATTATAACGCCCTGACCGGGAACCGAACATCGTGGCTTCTCGACGGAGTGTGTGACGCGGAAATGGCGAAACTCTCCACTCCCGGTGAACTCGCATGGATCTGAATCAGGAAGCCCTGTATCAGGGCACCGGCTTTAGCCGTGCCGAAGGATTGGGGAAAAATGTGGGCTTCAGCCCCTGCTGGCTGAGAAGAGTCTCAGCGGCTAAAGCCTTTGGCTACGGGCGTCTTGTGTCACGGCTAAAGCCAGTGCCCGCCCTCGAAAACGGCTGCGCTGGCCGGGTTGGCAGGCGAAAGCGCCTGCCCCACCTCACGCGGCAGCGAGTGGCATTTTCATCCTTGCGGGTGGAGGTCTGCTTCATGAGGCGCCTGATACAAAGCCAGCCGTCCAGCTTCCACGTCCATGTCCGGCACCCTTCTCTCCGCGCCCTCGGGCGCGCGCGGCGTTACCTACTTCTGGACCGTGAGGTTGACTCCCGATGGCGTTGACACTCCGGACACCGTGGCCACAATCGGGTAATCGCCGTTGGCAAGGGTTGATGGCACCGTTATCGCGACCTGGTATACGCCGGCGAGTCCGGGCGAAAGCGCGGTTGCCAACACGTTCGCCTGGACGGTCCCCACCGTCACCGTGACCCCGTTCACGCTATACAGGTTCGGCGGGACTTCCTGGCCGGTGGGCGCCGCCGGCGTGGTGGGGCCAAATCCGGTGCCCCATAGGATGATGGTCTCGCCCGGTTGGGCGGGAGTGGTTGGCGGGCCGGAGATCGTCCCGTTCTTCACCACCGCGTGATAGTTGGGGTCGGTAGCTACCACGTAGCTGCCCCAGGTGAAAAACGCCGGCTGCACCGCCGCCGACGCGATGGAATACGGCTGGCTGGTTCCCGCGGGGGTGGTTACGGCAATCGATGTGCGGCCCGCACTGAGGTTCGGGGCCAGGATATTGATCTGTCCGGGACTGACGTATTCGATGTAAGCTGGCGTTCCTCCCATGCTCACGCTCACGCCTCCCAGCGTGGTTGGTAACTGCCCGCCGACGACATAGTCACTCCAGATCGCACCCGGCCAGTTGGCGGGCGCGAAGTTCGATCCGTAAATCGAAATATAGGTTCCCGCCGAGACGCCCAATTGGCCTCCCGCACTGTTGGCAACCCCGCCGATCACCGGTAACGGCGCGGATACGCCAGGTACGGCCATCGCGCGCAGGTTATCGATGTAATATGTCGACGCGGAGGGAAGACTGACGAAGATGCTGCGCACGTTGGTCAAATCCGCCGTACCGCCATAGCACGCGAGCGGCGAGGAGTTGGCCTGTGTTGGCAGCAGTGGCAGCGTCAGGGTTGTGGTGCCGAACAGCTCAATAGGCGCGTAGTTTGAGCTCTGGCACCAAACGTAACCCGAGCCCGACTGGAACGCGATGGCGGAGTAACCTCCGGCCGTGGCCGGCGTGATATCCACCGCCAGGGAGGGCCATGACGAGAGATCGATGGGGTTCGATTTAGGGAAGGCGATTCCGAACCAGCCAGGGTTGGTCACGTTCACCTGGAGCGAGTTCTGCCCCTCGGTGTTGAAGTTCGGGCTCGTCGAAACCGTGCCAGCGGCTTGCGGCAAAGCGCCCCATCCGTCAGTGCCCGATTCGAAGGACTCGAGTATCTCGCAACAAGTCTCGGGGCCATTCACGGTCACAAACAGGTAGCCGACGTTGGATACCTGGCCATTGCTGTCCTTCACCGTGTAGGAACCAAGAGGGGATCCGACGAAGCCGGCCTGCGGCGTGAACTGAATGGTCTGCCCGACCACGTTGAACACACCTCCGGTGACAGTGAGGGATGTTTGACGGGTCTGCGGCTCGCTGCCGAGATTGATGCTGGTGGGGTCAATCGTCGCACCCCCATACGCGACGTCATTCGATAATACGTCGAGAGTAAGCGTGACGGGCTCGCCGAAGGGCGTGGCGGCCCATTGGTAGCCGGCGACCGGCGGGAGCTGCTGCGTCGAGCCGGCCATGATCCCCGCGAAGTCGCTCATCAGCGGCAGCACAGGGCTGCCCACGTATTCATCGAAAGTGCTCGCCGCTTCCGCATTGGCGGGCGTGGGCACGCCGGGCAGGACGTCCCAGAACATCGCGCCGCTCCCGCCTCCGCTGAATATCAGGTTGGTCCAATCGTTGTAGACGGCCTCTTTGGCGTTGGCGGATAGCAGGCCGAACTCGCCCATGTAAAGAGGTTTGGCAAGGTCAGTCGCTATCGACTCCTGGTTGGCGATAAAGGTATTCGACTGCGCAATGCTCCAGCCCCACGTGTCGGGGTACAAATGGAATCCCACGAAATCGACTTTGGGAACCTGCGAGAAGCTCTTGCTATCGACACCGTTCGAATTGGAACAGGAGGACGGATCGCAGATAAAGCCCTCGTCGCCCACGGCCACCAGGTGATTCGAATCGACGCTCTTTATATAAGTCGCCGCTTCATTGATCCAGTTGACGATCGTTTGCGTGGTGCAGTTACCGGACGTTGGCAGCGGTCCGGATCCTCCGCACTCAGGCTCGTTCGCCAGTTCCCAGGCCATGATGGTCGGATCGTTCTTATACGCCAAGCCATAGGACGGGCCCTGGATTGTGTTCACGTGATTCAGCACATGGTTGACCCAGCTCTCGTACCATTGAAGGATCGTAGGATCGGTGTAGAACTGATCGTGATATTGACCGTTGTGCCACTTGACGTAACTGTCCATGCCGCCGAAATCGGTCCAGTTATTGGTGAG
Source organism: Bryobacteraceae bacterium (assembly GCA_049508735.1). Lineage (GTDB taxonomy): Bacteria > Acidobacteriota > Terriglobia > Bryobacterales > Bryobacteraceae > Bog-375. The sequence continues at coordinate 26,719 of JBELAO010000004.1, forward strand.
GGTCATGATGAGCTTGATCCCCAGCTTGTTGGCTTCGTTGACGGCGAAATCCACGTTGTCCAAGCCGTTGGACTGGTCGTTGTACGCGGGAGCGCCGGTGGCTGTGTTCCAGTATTGAAAAAAGAAGCCGTTTCCGCAGCTTGAGTCGCAAAAAACCCACATGCGCACAATCTTCAAATTGCTGCCGGCCACGGTTCCCAGGATCTGATCCACCGTTGGCGAATTCGAATACATCAAGGGATAGGAATTGGTGCCGCCGAAGCGGAAGGGCGAGCCGCCCAGTGTCAGCGTTCCATTCGACGACTGAACGAACTGATTGGCCTGGCCCCACGCCAAAGAAGCCAATCCAATCACGAAAAGCGCAGCGCGCCAAACACGGCTGCTCCGAAACCGCAAGATCGTCGGCATTGCAGTTGACCCCCTGCCCGCATGTGCGAGATGTAGCGAGCTTAAGCCATTCGCGCGGGGCCCTGGTCCCACCCGGACAAACCCCACCGCACGTACGAACCGCTTGCATAGGATTTTACTATGTGGCACGCCGGCGCGCGGCGTCGTGCCATACGATGCAGCGGGAGCGCCGCTGGTATCGGACTGTTGACGTATTACCTAAGAAGTAATAGTATACAGGTATGATCCAGTCGTTCAAGGACCAGCGGGCCGAGAAATTGCTGAGCGGCCGCCGCGTCGTTGAACTGGCGAACGTCGAAGAACAAGTTCGAACCCGCCTGATCCGGCTCGACTCGGCGACTTCGCTCGAGGACCTGCGGGCCCTTCGCGGCAACCGACTGGAGGCGCTGAGCGGGAGCCGCAGAGGCCAGTTCAGCATCCGGATCAACGACCAATATCGTATCTGCTTCAGATGGAAAGCAAAAGGACCGACCGATGTCGAAATCACCGACTATCACTAAGGGCGAAAAAAAACTGCCGCCGATTCACCCCGGCAAGATCCTGCTCGAAGACATGAAGGATGAGGCGATCAGCATCAACGGGCTGGCGCAGGCAATCCGCGTGCCGGCGAACCGGATCAGCCTGATCGTGAATGGCAGACGCGGCATCACGGCGGACACCGCCGCGCGGCTTGGGCGTTACTTTGGCACCGCGGCGCAATACTGGCTGAACATCCAGAACCGGTTCGATCTCGATTCGATCGATCAGGCGGTGATTGAGCGGGACGTTATTCCAAAGCGGGCCGCCTGAGGTTCAGAAGGCCGCCGGCGACCGCTCCGTTTGAAAAACACTCCGCGGGAAGAAGAGTCGAGACGAATCTCGACTCAGCAGGCTTGACAGCCCGCGCCACGTTGACCGGCTTGATCTATTTCGGAACGAGCCTTCCAAGCGCGCGACGCTTCACGCCGCCGGTTCGGGGTGGACTTCGATTTCTTCCGGCTCCACGCCGAGGCGTTCGGGTTCGGGGAGGCGGCCGGTGAAGTGGGCCCATCCCCAGAATAAGGCCGTCGAGGAACTGAGCACACCGGCAATCGCGCCGATGGTGCGCGGGTTCCAGTATTCGCAGCCGATGCCGGCCAGCGTCATCGAAACCAGCATCACCGTCCAGGTGACCGATTCCAGGGTGGCGAAGACGCGGCCGCGAAATGCGTCGGGGACGATGCGCAGCAATTGCGACATGTTGAGCACCGAGCTCATGGCCACGCCCGCGCGCGAAAGAGCGATGAAGAAGAGCGCCCAGCCGAAGTTGCTCTGGCTGAACAAAACGTACGAGCCGCCGTGGACGATATAACAGACCACAATGGCGCGCTTGTAATTGGTGAAACTGAGGCGGCGGCCAAACGCATACCCCAGCGTGCCGCCCGCCAGCAGGCCGATCCCGGCGAAGCTCCAGATGGTGCCCAGGCCGGCGGGTCCGCGGTTGAAAACGATCTCGCCGAAAATGGTGAACAGGATCTGCGCCGCGCCGCCGCCGGAAGCCCAGCCGACGTTGATCAGCAAGAGGCCCATCACCAGCGGCACGCCGCGGATGTAGCGCAGTCCCTCTTTGTACTCGTGCCACGGCCGCACGACTTCGGCTTCGGTGAGGGAGCGCCGCTGCGGATAGAAGCCGCGCCCGGGCAGGCGCAAACGCGAAATGCAGAGCGCGGAAATCAGGAACGAGATCGCGTTGCCCACGAAGGCCCAGCGGTAGCCGAAGCCCATCACGCTCACGCCGGCGAGGAAGGTGCCGATGGTGAGAGTGGTCCACCCGGTGGTTTGGGTGAGCGAATTGGCGGTGTGCAGCTCCTCGCGGGTGGTGATGGCGGGCAGAATGGCGGAGCGCCCGGCGGTGAAGAAGGGCGAGGCGCCCATCAAAAGCGCGCTCAACGAATAGAGCAGCCAGGTGCCGCCGTGGCCGATGGTGAGAATGAAGCTGAGCGCAACCACGGCGCGGATGAGGTCGCTCGCGATCATCACCCGCTTACGGTTGAGGCGGTCCAGCACCACGCCGGCGGCGGGCCCGATCAGCATGGCCGGAATGGCGCGCGAGAGCATCACGCCGCTCACCACCATGCCGGAGCGTGTGGCCGCCACGGCCAGGCTGAACACGGCGATATTGTTGAAGTGATCGCCGATTTCGCTGACCACCTGGCCCACCCACAGGTAGCGGTAGTTGCGGTTTCTGGCGAGCAGCGAGAAGAACGCGTTCAACCGGCCGTCTCCTCGCGCACCGTGATCGCCGCCATGAATTCGCGATCGAGCGCGTAGCCGAAGCCGGCCTGGTCGCGAATTTCGATGGCGCCGCGCGCGGTGGTTTCGACCGCCGGTTCGATGATGTCGCGCCGCCAGTAGCGGCCGCTGGCCGAGACGTCGCCCGGCAGCACGAAGTTGGGCAGCGTGGCCAGCGCCACGTTATGCGCGCGGCCGATGCCGGATTCGAGCATGCCGCCGCACCAGACCGGGATGCCCGCGGCTTGCGCTACGTCATGCACGCGGCGCGCCTCGGCAAAGCCACCCACGCGGCCCAGCTTGATATTGATGATTTGGCAGGCGCGCAGCCGGATAGCCTGAGCGGCGTGGTGCGCGCCGCGAATGGATTCGTCCAGGCAGATGGGCGTTTCGAGGCGCGCCTGCAACTCGGCGTGGTCGATGATGTCGTCGTGAGCGAGCGGCTGTTCGATCATCATCAAATAAAACTCGTCGAGCTTGCGCAGATGATCGGCGTCGGCCAGCGTGTAGGCGGAGTTGGCGTCGGCCATCAGCTTGATCAGCGGGAAGCGCTCCCGCACGCGCGCCACCACGTCCACGTCCCAGCCGGGCTTGATCTTCATCTTGATGCGCTGATAGCCGGCGGCCAGCTCGCGCTCGATGGTTTCGAGCAGCTCCTCGACCGAATCCTGAATGCCGATGGAGACGCCGCAGGGAATCTCGCGGCGCGCGCCGCCGCCAATCCTTTTCCAGAGCGGCACGTCGTCCATGCGCGCGGCCAGGTCCCACACGGCGGCTTCCAGGCCCCCCTTGGCCATGTTGTGGCCGCGGATGTGGGCGGTGAGCGGATAGACCGCCTCCGGCCCATCGAGCTCGCGGCCCAGCACGCGCGGGGCGGCGTAATCGCGCAGAATCCGCCAGGCCGATTCGGTCCACTCCTCGTTGTAAAAAGGGTTCTCGCCGGCCGTCACTTCGCCCCAGCCGGAAATACCGCCCGCCTGGGCTTCCACCAAAATGATGTGGCGTTCATAGGTGCGGCCAAAGCTGGTTTCGAAGAGGTGCAGCAGCGGCATGCGGATCTGCCGCAGGGTGACGCGCTCGATCTTCATTGCCACATCTCCAACAGATAGGTTCCGGTGTTGGCGCCGCGCTCGAAACCCGTCACCGCCAGGCCGCGCGCAAACGCATCTTGAAAGAGCGCGGCGTTGGTTCTCTGGATTTCGCGCGCGCGGCGTGTATCCTGGCCGCGGATGAGTGCGATATCGGCCGGAAAGGAAATGCGCTCGACGGCGTGAACGGGCGGCCGCGCGCCAGCCAGAACTTGCCGCACGCGTGGCGAATCGAGGTGCCATTCGGCGGTGCAGCGATCCGTCGGCAGACCGCCGTGCAGCGGGCTGGCCGTGATGCCGTACTGATTCTCCGCGTAACGGCGCACGATGGCGCCGAGGCGTTCCATATTGAAAAAAGCGTTTTTCAGTTCGAGCGGATCGAAAGTCCATTCGATGAGCCCGATGCCGCGGGCGAGCGCGTCCTCGCGCTGGAGAAGCTTGAGCCGGCGGCCGATGCCGGTATCGCGATACTCCGGCAGCACACCCAGCATGTGACTGTGCAGATACGGCGACGGACCGGGCTTTACGCCGGGGATGGCGAAGCAGAAGGCGATCAGGCGATCGCCATCGTACGCGCCGAAAATGTGGCCTCCCACTTTGTCGAGCACCACCAGAAACCGCATCGGCAGCAGGTCGATCGGGTCGAAGCCCCAGATGTCCTCTTGCAGCTCGACCACGCCGGCGAACTGGCTAATGTCGTTTAACTGGCGAATTTCGATCACGGTTTTGCTGCCTGGCACAGCTTGGCTTCCTGCCACAGCGCCTCCATCTCCTCGATGGTCGCATCGCCCGGCGTCTTGCCGCGCTCGGCCAGCTTGCGCTCGATGTAGCCGAAGCGCTGGCGGAACTTGGCATTGGTCGCGCGTAACGCCTGCTCGGGATCGACCTTGACGAAGCGCGCCAGATTGACCAGCACGAAGAGCAGGTCGCCCATCTCGCCTTCCAGTTCCGCTTGCGATCCGCCGCGGCGCGCTTCGGCGAACTCGCCCAGCTCCTCGCGCAGCTTGTCGAGCACCTGCTCGGGATTCTCCCAGTCGAAGCCAACCTGTGCGGCACGCGCGGTCATCTGCTGCGCCTCTACCAGCGCGGGCAAAATGCGCGGCACGCCGGCCAGCAGGCTTTCCCGTTCGCGGCCTTGCGCGGCTTTCTCGGCGGCCTTCACCTCGCTCCAGATGCGTTTTACGTCGCCGGCAGTCTCCGCCGATTCGTCGCCGAAGATGTGCGGGTGGCGGCGCAGCAGCTTTTGATTGATGGCGTCCAGCGCATCTTCGATAGTGAAGAGATTCTGTTCGGCGGCCATCTGCGCGTAGAAAACGGCCTGCAGGATGTAGTCGCCGAGCTCTTCGGCCAGATCGGGCCAGTCGCGGCGGTCGATGGCGTCGAGCACCTCATAAGTCTCTTCCAGCGTGTGAGGCTTGATGCTGTCGAAGGTCTGCTCGCGGTCCCACGGGCAGCCACCCGGCGCGCGCAGCCGCGCCATCAGGGCAACCAGCCGATCGAACTTTTCCGGGGCGCTCAACGGGCTGCTCCCGCCAGGCGGAGAAAACGGCGGAGCACAAGATTACTGAGGGCAGGTCGAGCTGAACTCGTGGGCATCTCTACACATTTTATCCCCCCCGGTTGCGCGCGCGCCCACGCGTGGCTGCTCAGTAAACTCCGCCAAAGCACCTTGCGGCCACGGATGAACGCGGATGAACACGGATAAAACAGTTCTTTTCAATCTGTGTTCATCTGCGTTTATCCGTGGCCGCGATGCTTTTGGTGTTTTTTCGCTGGCTCCTCGGAGGCTGCTGAAAAACTCCGGCACAGCGCCTTGGGGCCACGGATAAACACGGATGAACACGGATAAAACAGTTCTTTCCGCGTTCGTCTGTGTTTATCTGTGGCTTATCGTGCTCTCGGTGTTTTTCAGGCAGCGCCTATGGGGACCCGCCCCACATTCTAGAAAATGGTTGCCGGTCTGGTGTCGGTGCCCACCGCAATCGTCCGCGGCACGTGCTCACTGGGCGGCTCGTTCAACAGGCGGGGCCGCAACAGCAGGATGACTTCGTCGAGGGATTTGTCGTGCTCGTGCGTGCTCACCAGCGGGCCCAGGAAACGGATCTCCGACAGGCCGGCCAGCCCCGAGATATTGCGTCCTTCGTTCCCATCGAGTAAGCCGGCCACCGCCGCCCACTCGCCCGTTTTCAGCCGTACCACCGACTTCAAGCTGCGGTTGGAAACCACCGGAACGCCGTTCACCGATTGGCCCGTCAGCAGCTTGACCTCGGCCTCGATATCGAGCGTTACCTCGTCCATGTTGTGCACCGCCGGCGTCAATTTGAGGCTCAGCCCCAGATCCTCGAATGTAAACGAGGGAGGCGGCGTGTAAAGGCTGGTCCCGTTGCTTCCGCTGCTGATCGCGCCCACGCTGAAACTCACCTGGACCGTCTGCGTGACACCCGCCGCCGTGACGGTAATCGCGCCAACATAAGTGTTCGCCAAAAGGTTCGTGGGATCCGCGTTCAGCGTGAAAGTGGTAGTTGTTTCCGCTGCCACCGTCGAAGCGACACCGGTAAGCGACAGGCCGGAACCGGTGACAGTCGCCGTCAGGTCTCCGTCGGTGTCACTGGTCACCGTAATGGTCGCCGACACGGTTGAACCATCGAGGGAGGCGCTCAGCGAGACTGGATTCGGCGTAACCGTGAGGCCGCTGGCGGTTCCCCCGTTCACCGTCAAAGTCACGTTGATGTATGCGATCGAGCCGTCCGATCCGGTGAGTTCCACGGTGCCTTGATAAGTGCCGGTGCCGAGACTCGTCAGACTGGAGCCGGGCTCGAGAGTGAGGTCGGCGGGCGACGATCCGGAAAAAGTCGTGACGCCATCCACCAGCAGCCATGAGTTCGCACTCGACGCGGTCGCGGTGAAAGTAATGCCGGTGCCGGTGCTCGTCACTCCGACGGTAATGGCGGAAGGCACACTGCCGCCCGAAGTGTATGTCCAGGGAATCGAAGACTGGCTCAGTTGCAAACTCCCGCTCGAAGTCACCGTGAAGGTGATCAGCGTCTCCTCGGTAACCGCGCCCACCGTCACACTGAGAATGCCGAGATAGGCCAGCGCCGAAAGCCCGGCGGGATTCCCCTGAACCGTCACGGTGGCCGGCGTGTTGGCGGCCACTGTAGTCGCGGAAATCGATATGGAAAGGCCGGGCCCGATCACCGTGGCCGATAAGGCCCCACTGAGCGTACTCATCACCGATTCGGTTTGCACCGCCGTCAACCCGCCGGACACGGCGCCCAGCGCGATCGGACTAGGCGAAACACTGAGACTCGGCGCGCCGCCGTTGACGTTCAGCGTTACCGTGAAGTACGTGACGGAGCCGTCCGAGCCGCTCACCTGCACCGTGCCCAAATAGGAGCCCGTTCCGAGCGTAGCCAGGGCGCCGCCTGGGGAAACCGTTAGAGCCGCCGGCAGAGTACCCGATACGGTTGGCGCGGAGTTCACCACCAGCCAGGGGCTGGAACTCGCCACCGTGGCCGTAAAATCGATGGCTCCATTGCTGCTCGAGACCTGGATGCTGGCGGCCTGCGGTGCAACCCCCGCCGTAACGTAAGTCCACGCCACCGTAGTCTCGCTCAGCGTCAGAGTTCCGACGCCCGTCGCGGTGCCGGTCTCCGTGCCGGTGCCAGTGCCGGCCACCGTGCTCGTGCCAGCCGACCCTGTTGCCGAAGAGCCCGTTTCTCCGAAATAGCCGGACGTGAGGACGGGATAGCGGTTGCCCACGTGCAGCGTGGTTGGCTGGCGCTCTTCACCGCGCAATTCGCTGGCCCACAGCACTTTGCCGGAGCTCTCGCTCATTTGCGCCACCGCGGCGGCGTCCATGATTCCCATTCCGATCAACGTCTTTCCGCCGCCGAAAGAAAGCAAGCCGCGGATGTTCGTTGGCAGCGTGAACTGGTTCCCTAACCAGTTGGTCAGTGTGTTCAAGGAGAACATAGTCGGAAAATCGACGCCGTAAGTGGCGGTCTTGCTGCTGCTGACTTCCACCAGCCGCAGCTCCATCATTACCTGGGCCCGCGGGTAGAGAAGTTGCTCCAGCAGCGCTTTGGCCGGCAGCACGCGCGATATGCGGTCGCGCAGCACCAGGGTTCGTGTTTGCGAATCCACGCTGAGTTTCTCAATCCCCGTCGCCAGCTTCACGGCGTCCACCAGGGTGGTGAACTCCTGCTGCACGCCGGCGTCGGGAAGCGGAATGGCCACCGCGACCACCGGCTCGTTCTGCCTGCGTTTTTCCAGGGTGTCCTTGGATACCAGAAACAGTTTGGAAGAAAGCGGCGCGATGAAGGTTCCCGTGGCGAATTCCAGGCCGTGCAGCGCATCGCGGTATCCCACCTGGTCCATGCGGAAATGGAGCGCCGGCATCGGCTGGTAATCGGCGTCGAAGACGCAGTCCAGGCCGAAAGCCCTGGCCACATCCGTATATACCTTCTTCGAATCTCCACTCAGATCGAAATCGCGGATGCGGTCGCCGCCCGCCATTTCCGACGGGGGAAGCGCCTTCCTCGCATCCGCCAGATCGCGGGCGGTCGCAGCTTCCAGCGGCGGGCCCGCCTGGTCGAGATTGCCATCGCCGGTGGTCACGCGCACCGGAGGAACCGGCTTGGCTTCCAGCGCCGCACGCGAACGAACCGCCTGGCTGCGCAGCCAATACGTCTGGTTACGCGGCTCCATCGCCGCGGCTTCCGAATACAGCAGGTAAGCCTGCGCCATTTGCCCCTTCTTTTCGGCGTCCCGCCCGAACTCGTACAGTTCCCACGCGCTCAGTTCTTCCGCCGCCAGGCAACCCGCCAGCGTCAGGGCCAGTATGGGCACACTCCACCGCACATCAGAATGACGGGCCCGCCGGCTGCAACGTGCAGCCGATTTTGTGTGATGCTGGATAGGAACCCATGGAGACATTTCGCGCTCTGGCGCGTGAGCCACGGCAATTAATCGAGCCGGCAGTCGTGCTGGTGGCCACCTTTGCGATTGCGTACCTGGTGCGCAGTTTGATCCTGCGCGGTCTGCGCGCCTGGGTGAAGCGCACCGGCAGCCGTCCTGGCCATGTGCTTTGCACGGCCCTGGCCGGCCCCACCACCATCTGGGCGCTGATTCTGGCCGTCCACCTGGCGATTCAATCGGCGCCGCTGCCGCTCGCCGTCACTGACAAATACGCTCCCCGAATCCTCGTCGCGTTGTGGATTTTGAGCTTCACGCTGATGGCGATGCGGATGGCGGGGGACCTGGTGCGCGAGTACGGCAGCCAGATTCCCGGCGCGCTGCCGGTCACCACGCTCACCACCACATTGGCCCAGCTTTCGGCGCTGGTGCTGGGGCTGCTGCTGCTGTTGAGCGCCGAGAACGTACAGGTGACGCCCATCCTGACCGCGCTCGGCGTGGGCGGCCTGGCCGTCGCGCTGGCCCTGCAGGACACGCTCTCCAATTTGTTCGCCGGCTTCTACATCGCCGTCGCCGGGCAGATGCGGCTGAACGACTACATCAAGCTTTCGAGCGGCGAGGAAGGCTACGTGTCGGACATCGGCTGGCGATCGACGGCTATTCTTTCTCTCGGCAACAACCTGATCGTGGTGCCCAATTCCAAGCTCGCGCAGGCCATCGTCACCAATTACCACCTGCCGCAATTGAGCATGTCCTCGTCGCTCCAGGTCAACGTCCCGTACGATGCCGACCCGGACCGGGTGGAACACCTGCTGGTCGAGATCGCCACCGCCGGCGCCAAGGACATTCCCGGCCTGCTGGCCGCGCCGGCGCCTTCGGCCTCGCTCGATCCCGGTTTCCAGGAATCCTCGCTCGGCTTCACGCTCAGCTACCAGATCGCCGAGTTCTCACGGCAGTATGGCGTCCGCCACCAGTTGCGCAAGCGCATTCTCCGCCGCCTGCGCGAAGAAGGGATCGCGGTTCCTTACCCCACGCGCGAGATCCATCTCGACCGGGACCGGCCGGCGTAACCGGGCGCGTGCGAAAATCGAGTTTCGGACCATGAAGACTTACACGATCGCGGTGATTGCGGGCGACGGCGTGGGCCAGGAAGTGGTGCCGCACGCCAGGCGCGTCCTGGAACGCGTGGCGCAAAAACATCAAGTATCCTTCGCGTTTCAGGATTTCGACTGGGGCGCCGCACACTACTTCCGCTGGGGACGCATGATGCCGGCCGGGGCCATCGATCTGCTCCAGTCCTGCGACGCCATTCTGCTCGGCGCCGTCGGCCACCCCGACATCCCCGACCATATCGCCCTCAATGGTCTGCTACTGCCCATCCGCCGCGCCTTCGATCAATTCGCCAACGTGCGGCCGGCGTATCTCTATCCGGGCGTCCGGTCGCCGCTGGCCAACCGCAAGGGCGGCGAGATCGATTTCGTGGTGGTTCGCGAAAACACCGAAGGCGAGTACGCGCAGGTGGGCGGATTCGTTTACCACCAGCAGCCGGAAGAAATCGCCATTCAGACTTCCGTGTTCACCCGCCGCGGCGTGGAACGCATCGTACGCTTCGCCTTCGAGCTGGCGGTGGAGCGCAACAAGAAGAAGCGCGTCACATCCGTCACCAAATCCAACGCCCAGGGTTTCAGCATGGTGCTCTGGGACCGCATATTTCGCGAGGTGGCGGCGCAATTTCCCGATGTCGAAACCGAATCGCTGCTGGTGGACGCCGCCGCCATGAATTTCGTGCGCCGGCCGGAAAGCTTCGATGTGGTGGTGGGCTCGAACCTGTTTTGCGATATTCTGAGCGATCTATCCGCCGCCATCATCGGCAGCATGGGCCTGGCCGCCAGCGCCAATCTCGACCCGCTGCGCCGCTTCCCATCCATGTTCGAGCCGGTTCACGGCTCGGCGCCCGATATCGCCGGCGAGGGCGTGGTCAACCCGCTGGCAACCATCCTGAGCGCGGCCATGATGCTCGACCATCTACAAATCCCCGGCGCCGCGCGCGAAATCGAAGCCGCCGTTGCCGCCGTGCTGGCGGAGGGCCAAGTCCGCACGCCGGATCTGGGTGGCTCGAGTTCCACCGCAGCCGTGACCGATGCGGTGCTGGAGAAGCTGGCGTAGGCCGCGCCTGCCACCATGCCAAATCATGGCGAACGCCGTGGCGCACGCACTCATGCGTGCCGCGTCGGCACTCATGCCGACGCCCGGTGCCGCTTGAAAAAGAACTGTCGCGAAAAGTCTCGACAAGGCACCGGCGAGTGCGCAATGCCACTTAGTTTTCCAACCTTGAAAATGCCGCGGCGGCGGTGGGGAGGCCCCCCCGGTCCGCGCGGGTCCCCTCGGACCCGCCGTCTCATCGAAATAACCGGCCTCTTGGCTCCAGCGAGAAGCCGGCCGGGGGCCGGCCGCGGACGAGGGCGTCCACTCCACAACTTACCAGGGCGCCCGACTGCGGATGCACCAGTGCACTCGCCACGTCCGAATGGTAGGTTTATTTCTTGACGAGCCTTAATCGCAGCCAGCCATCATCCACCGCCCGTCACGCCTCGCTGGTCGGCGCCGGCATCCTGCTCAGCCGTCTGATCGGCCTCGTCCGCCAGCGCGTCTTTTCCCATTACTTCGGCCTCTCCGACGCCGCCGACGCTTTCAACGCGGCCTTCCGCATCCCCAATTTCCTGCAGAACCTCTTCGGCGAAGGCGTCCTCTCGGCATCGTTCATTCCGGTATACGCGCGCCTGCTGGCCGAAGGCGACGAAGAGGAGGCCGGCCGCGTGGCCGGCGCGGTCGGATCCATTCTGGCGCTGACTTCCGCGGCGCTGGTCGCGGCCGGGATGCTGGCCACACCCTGGCTGATCGATGCCATCGCTCCCGGTTTTCACGGCGACAAGCGTGAGCTCACTATCCGCATCGTGCGCGTTCTGTTTCCCGGCGCGGGCCTGCTGGCGCTCTCCGCGTGGTGCCTCGGCATCCTCAACAGCCATCGCAAATTCTTTCTCTCTTACACCGCGCCGGTGGTGTGGAACCTGGCCATGATCGCCGCCCTGGTGCTGTTCCGCCGCCAGCCGCCGGCCGCTCTCGCCGTCACCCTGGCCTGGGGATCGGTGGCCGGCAGCGCGCTGCAATTCGGCGTGCAGCTTCCGATCGTCCTGCGACTGGCGCGCAGGCTGCGGGCGAGCCTCGACACTCACGCGCCCCAAGTGCGGGAAGTGCTGCGCAATTTCGGTCCGGTCTTCGTCAGCCGCGGCGTGGTGCAGATCAGTGGATACGTGGATTCGCTGCTGGCCAGCTTGCTCGGCACGGGCGCGGTGGCCGGCCTCACCAACGCGCAGACGCTTTACCTGCTGCCGGTCAGCTTGTTCGGCATGTCGGTATCGGCGGCGGAATTGCCCGCCATGTCGAGCACGCTGGGCGGCACTGAGGAAGTGGCCGCCCATCTGCGCTGGCGCCTCGATTCCGGCCTCCGCCAGATCGCCTTTTTCATCGTCCCTTCCGCCATGGCCTTCCTGGCGCTGGGCGGCGTCATCACCGCGGTGTTATTCCAATCCGGCCGTTTCAAAGGCGCGGATTCGCAATACGTGTGGGCCATCCTGGCCGGTTCCGCGGTGGGCCTGTTGGCGCAAACCTTGGGTCGTCTTTACTCGTCGGCATACTATGCGCTGCGCGATACGCGCACGCCACTGCGTTTCGCCATCGTGCGCGTCGTCCTCACCACCGGTCTAGGCTACCTGTGCGCCGTTCCGCTGCCGCACTGGATCGGCATCGATCCGAAGTGGGGTGTGGCCGGGCTCACCGCATCGGCCGGTGTGGCCGGATGGGTGGAATTCACGCTGCTGCGCCGCACGCTCAACGCCCGCATCGGCCGCACCGGCCTGCCCGCGTCGCTGGTCGCGCGCCTCTGGCTCGCCGCCGTGACCGGCGCTACAGCCGCGTGGGGAGTGAAACTCGCGCTTGGCCCGCGTCACCCGCTGAGCTTCGGGCTGGTGGTGATCGCGACCTACGGCATCGTCTACATCGCTGCCGCCTGGCTGCTGCGCGTGGAGGAATGCTCGGCCCTAGTTCGCCGGCTCAAGGTGCCCTGGTAACGCCGGCGATCTTGTCGCCGGTGTCTTCGCCGCAGCGTTCTTTAGGCCTGGCGAATTAGCGGTGCCCGCCGTAGCCACCGTGCCCGCCGCCGCCGAGGTCGCCAAAGCCGAGCTGCTTCAAGTTGCCGAGTTTCGTTTGTTGTGGCGTGGTCAGAAGGGCATAGAACGCGGCGTCCGCGGTTCCCCTTGCTTCAACCGACTGTTGCGTCAAAGTGCCGATGGTCTGCGCATCGGTCGCGATCCCGGATGTGTTGTTGCTCTCGATATCCGTGGTAAGGGCCGTTCGCGCGGCCTTCAATCCGGTCTGGATGGTTTGCAATGAGGTGAACTCGGTCGTGAAGATGGGCGTGGCCGAGGTCTGCTGGGTCGAGGTCAGGTCCAGCAGAGTCGTCAATCGCGCTACCAGCTTGGCGGCCTGTTGTGCCGGCGTCGGCGGCGTGGTTGTGGCGGTTGTGCTGTTGTTCCGGTCTTGCGCGATCGCCGCACAAGCTGTCAGCGCCAGCACTGCTGCCGTCCGCATGGTCCAGTGGTTCATATGTTTCATGGTGTTTTGCTCCCTTCGGTCTTCGGAAATGAGCGGTCAGAGTAAGGTATAACGCTTCTATAGACGGCTCTTGCCGGCGCGGCGTTTCGGGGTGTGGGTTGCCGACTTTCGTCAACATCGTCGGATTGGCCACTCGTAACTCCCGCCCCGCGTGTGGCACAATTGTCTCTGTGAGCGAGCCGCGAGCCCTGATCACCGATCTGGTACAGATTGAGCAATTGGGCGAAAAGAAGCGCGACGAGAATTTCAAGTTTCGCAGCTTCATGAAATCGCGCGATCATTCCGACCGCATCCTGCGGCGCATCGCCGAAGGCATCCAGGAGCGAATCGATTGCACCCAGTGCGCCAACTGCTGCAAGACTTCCACCACCGAAGTCACCGAACGCGACATCGAGAAACTGGCGCGGCACCTGCACACCACTCCCGAGCAATTCATCGCCGATTACACCATGCTCGAAGCCGATGAAGGGCAGATGACGCGCGTGCTCAAGTTCAGCGAAGCCGACGGCTGCGTGTTTCTGGAAGGCAACCTCTGTTCCGTTTACGACGCGCGCCCGGGCATCTGCCAGCGCTATCCGCACCTGGTCCGCGGCAATGGCTCCATCGCCAGCCGTATGTGGCAATTCGTCGACCGCGCCTCGGTCTGCCCCATCGTCTACAACAGTATGGAAGCCTTCAAGGACGAACTCCGTTTCCGCCGATAAGCACTCTTGGCGCGGGGACGAACTTTCTGGCTGAGCTTCGTGGCGCGGGCCGTCCGGCCTGCAGAGCCGAGACTCGTCTCGGCTTTTCTTCTGCTTCTGTCCGCCATCCCAAACCGACCCCGCTATCCGATTGAAAACAGGCCCAATTCTGTCCTTGACAGCCAATCACAGATTGCAATACTATAATTACAAATTGCTATATGAAGCTTGGCGAAAAACTCCGGTACCTGCGCGAGGTGGAAGGAACCCTACGTGGGTTCAACCGCGAACTGTCGCAACTCGAGATGGCGCGGCTGATTCAGCGCGAGCTCGGCAAATCCATCAGCCAGAGTTACCTTTCGCAGATTGAGAGCGGGGCGCGGCCGCACTTGACCAACCCCACGCGGATGCTGCTGGCGAAGTTTTTCAAGGTGCATCCGGGCTATTTGGTGGACGATCCGGAGGGGTTTCAGAACGAGCTGGTGTCGGATGTGGGAGCGCTCGAGGACAAGCTGGACCTGTGGCTGGTGAGCGGCGCGGAGCGGTTTCGCCGCGACCCGGAGTTGCAGCACGCGCTGCTCGCGCTGGCGCGGCACGCGGATACGCGCATGTGCGTCATCCTGCTGGGTGAGATTCTGGAGAACCCTGGGCTGGCCGAGCGGTTGATGGAGGTTTTGAAGACGCCGGCGGCCGCAAGACGAGGAGGCGGTAAATGACTTGGGCGGATTTCTACCTCGCGTGTTTTCTGGTGGGTTTCCTTTTGAGCGCGTTGGCGTTTCTGGCGGGAACGGGGCACATGCACATCCCGCACGTTCACATCCCGCACGTGCACATCCCGCACGCCCACGTGCCGATGCAACATGGCATCCACATCCCGCGCGGCCAGGTTCCGCGCGGCGGCGGAGGGCATGGCGAGGTGCCGTGGCTTAATTTCGGCACGGTATCGGCCTTTCTAGCCTGGTTTGGCGGCGCGGGATATCTGCTCGAGCATTACTACCATGTCTGGTATTTCGTGGCTTTCGTGGTGGCGACGTTCTGCGGGCTAGGGGCCGCGGCGGTGGTGTTCGTGTTTATCGCCAAGGTGCTGATGGCGCATGAAGCGCCGCTCGATCCGGCGGATTACGACATGATCGGCGTGCTCGGGCACCTGAGCATCCGCATCCGCGATGGTGGAACCGGCGAGATGGTTTTTTCGCAGGAGGGCACGCGCCACGTCGCTGGCGCGCGCAGCGAGGATGGCGCGGCCATCCCCAAGGGCGCGGAGGTTGTGGTGACGCGCTACGAGAAGGGCATTGCTTACGTCCGGCGCTGGGAAGACATGGCCGGAGAAACGGAGTTGAAGAGCTAAATGGAACAAGTATTCCAGAACCCGATTGTGGTTTTCGTCCTTTTGGGAGTCCTGGTCCTTCTGTTCATTCTGACCGCATTTGCCAAGCTGTACCGCAAAGCCGGTCCGCACGAAGCCATCATCGTGTACGGATTGGGCGGCACGCGCGTGGTGAAGGGCCGCGGCACGGTTATCTTTCCGATGGTGGAGACGGCGCGCTCGCTGTCGCTGGAATTGATGTCGTTCGATGTGGCGCCCAAACAGGATCTGTACACACGGCAGGGCGTTGCGGTAACGGTGGAAGCGGTGGCGCAGATCAAGGTGAAGTCGGATCCGGAATCGATCCTCACCGCGGCGGAGCAGTTCCTGACCAAGAATCCGGATGAGCGCGAAGGGTTGATCCGGCTGGTGATGGAAGGCCACCTGCGCGGCATCATCGGCCAGTTGACGGTGGAAGAGATCGTCAAGCAGCCGGAAATGGTGGGCGAGCGGATGCGGTCCACCTGCGCCGACGACATGACCAAGATGGGCCTCGAAGTAATTTCCTTCACCATCAAAGAGGTCCGCGACAAGAACGAGTACATCACCAACATGGGCCGCCCGGACGTGGCGCGGATCAAGCGCGATGCCGACGTGGCGTCCGCCGAAGCCGAACGCGATACGGCCATCAAACGGGCGAATGCGTCCCGCGAAGCCGCCATCGCCAAAGCGCAGGCCGACCAGGAGCGCGTGCTGGCCGAGACGCTTTCCCAGACCAAGCAGGCTGAGGCGCAGCGCGACCTGGAGACCAAGAAGGCCTTGTACCTGGAGACCGTGAAGAAGCAACAGGCGCAAGCCGACAAAGCCTACGAGATCCAGACCAACATCATGCAGCAGCAGGTGCGCGGCGAGGAAGTCACCATTCACCAGGTGGAGAAAGAACACGAAGTCAAGGTGCAAGAGGCCGAGATTCAGCGGCGCGAGCGCGAGCTGACGGCCACCGTGCTGAAGCCGGCCGAGGCCGAGCGGCAACGCATCGAGACCCTGGCGCAAGCCGAGAAGCAGCGCCTGATCACGGAGGCCGAAGGCCATGCGTCGGCCATCCGCGCGCAGGGCGAAGCGGAAGCGGAAATTATTTTCAAGAAGGGCGAGGCGGAAGCCAGGGCCATGAACGTGAGGGCCGAGGCGTACCAGGAATTCAACCAGGCGGCGATCATCGACAAGCTGATCACTGGCTTGCCGGAGGTGGTGAGAGCGCTGGCCGCTCCGCTGGCCAACGTGGACAAGATCACCATTGTTTCGACCGGCAATGGCGACACCGCCGGCATGAGCAAGATCACCGGCGATATGACGAAGATCGCGGCACAGGTTCCGGCATTGTTCGAGACCCTCTCGGGCATGCCGTTCAACGAGCTATTCGCCAAAGTGCGGACGATTGGGGACAAGGCGCCGAAGCCGGATGACAAGGCTCCGGCGGCGCAATAGGGAATTTGGGTAACCGGGCCGCGCGCTGCCAAGTGCGCGGCCCGCAGGAAAGGAGAAATCGAGTGGCACTCTTAGAGCGCGTTTCCACATTGATCCGGGCCAACCTCAACGATCTGGTCGACAAGGCCGAGGACCCGGAGAAGATGATCAAGCAGGTGATCCTCGATATGGAGAATCAACTGCTCCAGGTGAAAACCCAGGTGGCGATTTCGATCGCCGACCAGCACGTGCTGGAGAAGAAACTCAAGGAAAGCGAAGACAACGACGGCCAGTGGATGCGCCGCGCGGATATGGCCCTCGACCAGCACGACGACAAGTTGGCCCGCACCGCGGTGGAGCGCGCGATGACCTACCGCGCCACGGCAGACAGCTTCCGTCAGCAGGTGGAAGATCAGAAAACGCAGGTGGAGAACCTGAAAGGCGCGCTGACCAAGCTGCAACAGAAGCTGGTGGAGGCGCAAGCCAAGAGCGACATGCTGATTGCGCAGCACCGGCGCTCGCGCGCGCTGGGCAAGGCCACCCAAGCGGGGCTGAATATGGGCGATGAATCCAAGACCGCTGCCTTCGACCGCATGAAGAACAAGGTGCAGCACAGCGAAGCGACCGCGCAAGCCACGGCCGAACTGATGGCCGACAACGTCGAGGACCAGTTCAAGGCCATGGAGAAGCACGACGAAATCGACCGGCTGCTGGCCGAGTTGAAGGCCAAGCGCAAGGCCGGGTAACCATCAATTCGCAGGGCGAAAATGGATCGCGTCCCGGCGCCCACAATGGCGCGCCGGGCGAGCAAAAGCCTGTAGTCTGTCCGTTCCGCCCTGCCCAAACAGGAACCTCATTTATGACTCGAGACACGAAGTTTATGACGCATGATGCGAAATTCGAGTGGTGGATTCTGGCCGCGATCGGCCTCGGCCTGGTGGTGATCCTGGTGGGAGGCAACCACTGGATTTCGGGCGCGGTCATGATCGTATTGTTGATCCGCGCGTATCCGCAGCGATATGTCACCACGCCGGAAGGGCTGCTGATCCGAGCCGGTCTGGCCAACCGGCTGATCCCTTACCGGGCGATCACCTACATCGGCGAGGATGCGGAAAACGCGGCGCCGCTGCCGCTTTCAGCCGAAACGGTTAAAATCGAGTGCGGGCCGCACTGCGAGATCTGGCTGGCCCCGGAAGATCCGTCGATGTTTTTCCAGGATATGGCGCGGCATACACCGCACTTGCGGCGTTGCGGGCAGGCGCTGAGAAAGGTGTGGGCATAGCGGCGCCCGGTAACGCCGGCGGTCTTTGCCGCCGGTGTTTTCCGATGGTGAGCGACGTAGAGTTATGCAGAAGCTGTTTCACTTCGATTCGCCGGCCGAAGTCTACCGGGCCGATGCCTGCGTGTTGACCTGCTTTGACGCGCGTTTCGAGCTGGTGGTGCGGAAATTCCTGCGGCGCCGGGGCGTGGCGATCTACGACCAGATCAAGATCCCCGGCGCCGCCAAGGCGCTTGCCGCGCCGGCTGGCGAAGGCGACCGCGACTTCGTGCTGCGCATGGTGGCTACTTCGATGGCGCTCCACGGCTCGGCCCGGATGATCCTGACCGGTCACAACGACTGCGGCGCTTACCTGGGCCTTCCGCCGGAAGAGGTGATCGCCGGCATAGCATGCGCCGCCGGCGTGATCCGCGCCGCGCAGCCCTCGCTCGCCGTAGAATGCTACTTCTTCGACTTCGACGGCGTGTACCAGGTGTAGCCGTGGCGCGGGCCGTCAGGCCTGCAGAGCCGAGAGTCATCTCGGCTTTTCTTGGTTTCCCCATTGCAGCGTCGGACACCCTCGCGTGGGCGTGCGACACGGAAGTGGGAACTCTGCGCCCGGCTTTGTATCAGGGCACCGGCTTCAGCCGTGCCGCAACACATCGATAGCCAAAGGCTTTAGATGGAAGCCACTGGAGCTTTCGTGCGGGCAGGGGCTGAAGCCCACGCCTTTCTTGCCATCCATCGGCACGGCTGAAGCCGTGCCCTGATACGAAGCCTCCTGGGAGAGGGGCTTTGCGTACCCCTACGCTCGGATTCGAGCGAATTCATTAGCAATGGATGGTTTCGCCTTACCTGTGTCGCGCACACCCTCGCGTAGCACGCGTAGCCTGAGGCCCAAGCCGCGCTATCATGGTTGCAGGGATGGGCGTCCAGTGAAACGGCCACGGTACTTGTTGTCCCTCCGGCCGTCTAACATTATGTGGAGCGCGCTTGGAGAGCTGTCTGCTGAAATCGTCCTTGGCCGCCGGGTAAGAAAATGAACATTAGAAAAACAGTTGGGATTACGTTGATGGCGGCCTTAATCGGGTTCGCGGCGTGGGTCGGAGTGTCTGCCGGCCGCGTGCAGGCGGCCTCGCAGGGCGAGGATCTGGACCGCACCATGCGCTCGGTGGCCTCGGTGTTCGCGCTGGTGGAAAAGAACTACGCGGATCCGGTGTCTTCGGAAAAGGCCTTTTACCAGGGCGCCATTCCCGGCATGCTGCACACTCTCGACCCGCACTCGGTGTTCGTCGATCCGGCCGAGTATCGCGAGATGCAACGGCGCCAGCGGGCGCAGTATTACGGGGTGGGGATGGAGATCAGCATGGATCAGGCCCGCGTGGTGGTGATACGCCCGTTCCCGGGCTCGCCGGCGTCGCGGGCGGACCTGCGCCGCGGCGACGTGATCGTGGCCGTGGACGATAAAGACACCACCACCATGGAGTCACCCGCCGTGGCCGACCTGCTGCGTGGAGATCGCGGCACCCATGTGCGGGTTTCGGTGCGGCGCGAAGGCGTACCGGATCCGATCACGGTTGACGTGATCCGCGGCGCCATCGAAACCACCTTTGTGGACGCGTTCTGGTGGAAGCCGGGCATCATCTATCTCAGCATCGGCAGCTTTGAGGCGCAAAACGTCGCCAAGGACGTAGAAGACGACCTGGCCAAACTGGGCGAACAGAATGCCTCCGGACTGATTCTGGACTTGCGCGACAACCGCGGCGGCCTGGTCAACGAAGCCGTAGCGGTGGCCGGCCGTTTCCTGCGCGACGGCCAGATGGTGGTCTCCCACCATGGCCGCGCCGAAGCCGAGCAATCGTTCCGCGCCCGGGCCGTCGCCGCCGCCCAGCACTATCCAATGGTGGTCCTGGTGAATGGCGATTCCGCTTCCGCCTCCGAGATTGTCGCCGGCGCCCTCCAGGATCACGACCGCGCCTGGGTGATGGGTGACACCACGTTTGGCAAGGGCCTGGTCCAGCAGCAGTTTCCGCTCAACGAGGGCGCCGCCCTGCTGCTCACCATCGCTCACTATTACACTCCCAGCGGCCGCCTCATTCAGCGCGATTACACGCATGAGTCGTTTTACGACTACTACACGCAGCACCATACCGACACCCAGAATCAGGACGACCTGAAGACCACCGACAGCGGACGCAAAGTGTACGGCGGCGGCGGCATCACCCCCGATGAGAAGTATCCCAATCCCCACTACACTCTTCTGCAGCGCCGTTTGGGACTGGCATGGCCGCAGGGAGTCTCGGTTTACTACCGCTTCGGCAACGTCTACTTCAACGGCGCCAAGCCCACGCTGCCCGTGGGCTGGCAGGTGGATGACGAAACCTTGAACCGTTTCAAGGCCTTCCTGAGAACGCAACAGGTGGTATTCACCGACGCCGATTTCGACGCCTGCAAGGATTGGCTGAAGGAGCAGATCCGCTGGGAGCTGTATTTCCGCGCCTTCAACAAGGACACTGCGGACCGCGCCCGCTGGCTGGAGGACCCCGAGATCAAGAAGGCCGCCGACAGCATGCCACGCGCGCAATCCCTGATGCAGCAGGTGGAGCGCGTGCTGGCCCAGCGCGGCGCTCGCAGCTAAGGCGGCCCTGAACGCGCAAGGTCTCTCGGCGATGACTCATCGTTTACCGACGCCGCCCTCCGGCGGCGTGATATGGCGTCGCTTTCGAGAAAAGTCGAACCGATGACGACCGGCCCAACCGATGTGTCAGGCACCAGCGGAGCGGCAACGGCAGCCGGAGGCGCTATCCCCGGCCCGCGCCGGAGGCCCCGGTTCGCTCTTTCCCGGACCGACTGGTTGGTGCTGCTGGCGGTGGCGATCGTCTGCGGGCTGGCCGCTTTCATCGGAGTCCCGGTCCTTCGCGAGTTCGGGCACGACCTCTTTTCCGTCCTGGGCAGCTCGTATCGCGTAAACCGGGGGCAGATCCCGCACCGCGACTTTCCTAGCGCGTTTGGCCCGGTCTTTTATTTGATTGTGGCCGGTGGGTTGGCGCTCTCCGGATTGCGGCCGGCGGGCATCGGCTATGCCAACGCCGTATTCGGCGCCGTGATCGGGCTCTGGACTTACGGAATCGTGCGCGGGCGCGTGGCGGCCGCCGGCGCGCTCCTGCTGGCCGTTTACGCGGCCTTGCTGATCGCCGCTCCGTTCGCGCTTGGGTACAATCCGCTGGCATTCACCTACGGCATGCTCTACAACCGTTACGGCTATGGGCTGCTGGGAGTGATTGTGGTGGAATGCGGGCTGCAGGCGTTGCGGCGGCCCGAAGCGGAGGGGCCGGGCATCGGCCGCGGGTTCTCCGCCGGTGTGGCGTGGGCGCTGCTGGTGTTTCTGAAGATCTCCTACGGGGTGGCGGCCGCCCCTTTCCTGCTCCTCTGGGTGTGCTGTGGCACTGGCCGCCGGCGGCGCGTGCTGGCTTTGTGCGGCGGGTTTGGCGCTACGGCCGTTATTGTGCTGGGCTACCTGCGCTTCGACCTTGCCGACATGTTTCGCGATCTGACATACGCGGCGAGCGGGCGCGCGGCCAGTTGGCGGCCGGCGTACATGCTCCGCCCCGTGGTGGTGATGGAGAGCATTCCGCTGCTGCTGCTGGCGGTGTTGTTGACGGCCGGGACCGGCGAGGCGGCCTTTCCGTGGCGGCGGCTGCGCGTGTGGTGGTTCGTTCTGGCGGCGATTGGCGTGGGCGGACTCCTGCTGACCACCAATCACCAGGCGATGTCGCTGCCGCTCGACGGATTCGCCGCTGTCTTGCTGGTGGACGCCGTGGTGCGGCGAGAGGCCCGCGGCAGCCGGTCGCGCTGGCTACCGGCGATGTTCCTGGGAACCTTGTGCCTGCTGCCGCTCACCGCGATGAGCGGCGTATCTCTAACGGCCGCAGCCTGGGAGCGTTATCGCGGTCAGGAAGCGCCGCCCGTGCGCGTCCGCTCGGCGCGGGGCGCATCCCTGGTTTTTGCCCCGGTTCTGGCCAACCTGACCACCGAGACCGGTGGCCCCGCCTACGCGGAAACCTTGAACGACGGAATGGATCTGATCCGTACCCACGCGGCGCCGGGCGAAGGCGTGCTCGCCATCGATCAGTTCAATCCGTTCAATTACCTTCTCGACCGCCCCACGCCACGGGGAGGCATGGCCATTGCCACGTACTACATGGCGTTCACCGAAACCGCGCATCCGAGCGACGACCGCTATTTCGGCGACGCCCGCTGGGCACTGGTGCGCAAGTACAGCCGGACGGCCCAGGATTTCCCGATCGAGGATTTCGAGATTCATGGCCTCGTCAAAACCTACCAGCCGGGGCTCGAACAGCGCTTCCGTCTGGTCGAGGAGACCGGGCACTGGAGCCTCTGGCGCCGCAAGTGACCGCGCGCCCCAGCTACGGTGTGCCGGTTCCCGGCTGAATCGGATCCTGTAGCCGGCAAATCAGCAACTCGCGTTGGTAAATGATCTCCGGCGGCAGGTAATCGCGCAGGCCCATCAGCCATTTCTCCTGCTCCATCACCTCGGCGTGCCATGCCTCGCGGTCGAACGCCTGCAGGTAATCGAACTTCTCGCGCGGATAATCGAGCCCCTTCCAATCGATGTCGTCGTAGCTCGGCATCCAGCCGATCGCCGTTTCCCTGCCCAGCGCGTGGCCGTGCACCCGGTCGATCATCCAGCGCAGAATCCGCAGGTTCTCGGCGAATCCCGGCCACAGGAATTTTCCATTCGCGTCCTTGCGAAACCAGTTGACGCGGAAGATGCGCGGCAGTTCGCTCAGCGAATGCTGCATGGCGATCCAGTGGCGGAAATAGTCGCCGATGTTGTAGCCGCAGAAGGGCAGCATGGCCATCGGGTCGCGGCGGACACGGCCCACCGCTCCGGCGGCCGCGGCGGTGGTTTCCGACCCCATGGTGGCTCCGGCATACACGCCCGCGCTCCAGTTGAATGCCTGGTACACCAGCGGCGTGGTGTCGGCGCGCCGGCCGCCGAAAACGAAGGCGCTGATCGGTACCCCGTTCGGATTCTCCCAATCGGCATCGATCGACGGGCATTGCGACGCCGGAGCAGTGAAGCGCGCATTCGGATGCGCCGCCGGGGCGCCGGTTTGCGCGGCGATCTCCGGCGTCCACTTGTTCCCTTGCCAGTCCTGGCATTCGGCCGGCGGCGTCTCCGTCATACCCTCCCACCACACTCCGCCTTCGGGCGTGAGGGCGACGTTGGTGAAAATGGTGTTCCGCCGGAGCGTCGCCATGGCGTTCGGATTGGTTTTCACGGACGTTCCGGGCGCCACGCCGAAGAATCCCGCTTCGGGGTTGATGGCGCGCAGGCGGCCATTGGCGTCGGGTTTAATCCAGGCGATGTCGTCGCCCACCGTCGAGACCTTCCAACCTTCCATTCCCTTTGGCGGAACCAGCATGGCCAGGTTGGTCTTGCCGCAGGAACTGGGGAAGGCGGCTGCGATATACGTCTTTTCGCCTTGCGGACTCTCAATGCCGACGATCAGCATGTGCTCGGCCAGCCAGCCCTCGTCGCGCGCGATATTGGATGCGATGCGCAGCGCGAAGCATTTCTTCCCCAGCAGGGCGTTGCCGCCATAACCAGAGCCATACGACCAGATCTCGCGCGTCTCCGGGAAGTGGACGATATATTTCGTCGGATTGCAGGGCCACGGGACGTCCTTCTGGCCCGGAGCCAGCGGCGCGCCCACGGAATGGAGGCAGGGCACCGCGCGCTTCCCGTCTCTTCGCATGGCTTCCAGGACCCCATCGCCGATGCGCGCCATGATCCGCATGTTCACCACCACGTATGGCGAATCCGTCAGCTCAATGCCGTACTGCGCCATAGGCGATCCGACCGGTCCCATGCTGAAGGGCAGCACGTACATCGTGCGGCCGGCCATCGACCCCTGGAAGAGCGCCTTCAACTTGTGCCGCATCGCGATCGGATCTTCCCAGTTGTTGGTCGGGCCGGCGTGGTCCTTCGAGAGCGAACAGACGAAGGTGCGGGATTCGATGCGCGCCACGTCGCTCGAGTCCGACCGGGCGTAATAACAACCGGGCCATAGCTGCTCGTTCAGCTTGAGGAGCGTGCCGCTCTCCACCATCTGGGAGCAAAGCTCGGCGTTCTCCTCCGCGGAGCCGTCCACCCAATGAATGGCGGCAGGCTGCGTGAGTTCGGCGGTCTTCTCGACCCACCGTAACAGGTGGGGGCTGTGGCTGGGCGGCTGGGAACGATCTGTGGCGGTCAGCATGGCGTTGGCGAAACGGAACGACGTTCGTCTGCGGCCGGGCTGGAGCAGGGCGGTAAGTCCGGCTCTCGAAACCCGGAATGACAACTTGGCTGCTCCGCGGCGAACGGGGCGCTGCGAGCCGGCACGCCGGAGTGCCGCGCTTGGGCGGACCCGCCAAGCTGCCTTCGGTCCAGTTGCGGGTAATCACGCTTCTGTAACCTTGGGATGTTTAGAATAGCACGCTTTGAGGCGCGAGATTCCGGCAGGACATGCAAGCGGTCGCGCGACGCAAGAATGCTGGCCTGTTGTGCTGCGAGGCAATCCGCTTGTATGTGGGCGTACAGGTATGCAAGGCTGGCGGCCGCCAGCCTGGAGGGCAAAAGGCAAGCCGTGTGGAATCTGGTTGCTTCCTGCCGGCCACGGAACGGGGCGGAAGGCTGTTGGCGACGAACCTCTTTCGCCCCGTTCCGGGGCTTGTCCTCACTGCCGACCATCCCGACGGCTCGCGCCGTGGGCTATTATCTTTCGCTCCTTACGGAGCTTAAGCGCTGACGTTGGGAAGAGACCCACGTTTTATGCCGTGCCCCATACGCTGGCGGGTTGGATATTGAGGAGGGAAACGAAGCCTATTTCGATCGCGGAAAGCAGTGAGCCACCGAGGAGCGCGGATAGGTCTAGTCTTTTCAACCCGCGCTGATCGGTGGCTCATCGAGAGGCTTTGGCTTTCTGCGGGCAAGCCAAAGGAGCGAACTGCCTACTGCGCCTGCGGAGCGCCCGTGCGCGGGCCGCGGCCCTGGCTCACGGTGTAGTCGGCTGGGGCCTGGAACAGCGCGGCATCGGGCTCGGCGCGTGTGATATTGGTGAGCTGTGTCACGGTGGTGCCAAAACGCGGATCGCTGATTTTGACCATCACCGGCACCTTGAGATCGCTGGCGGTCCATGTTTCCCGAACTTGCTGAATCGGTTGGGAGTTGCCCATCGCCCCGGCCGCAATCGTGCGCGTGAAGCGGGTCCCGGTCGCCACTACGCCGTTCAGCGTTTGGGTACCCAGATCTTCCTTCACCAGGTTGGCCGACCCCTCATGAACGCGCTGGCCGCCAGCCGTCCGTGCGTTCGCTTCGCCGGCCGTGCGTTGCCGCATCGGCATTTCGGAAACGGTCTTGGCCCGCGGATTCAGTCTGCGCACCACCTGGGCCACCGGATCGGAAATCGTCACCGTGGTTCGGCTCTCTCCGTTAGGTCCGCTCCAGGTGGTCTCTTCGCGCACCCGCCCCTGACTATCGCGGAACAGGTTGGTAGTTTCCTGCCGCTGGATGACGTTGCCGTTGGCCAGAGTCTGCTGGTGCGTGGTGGTTTGGACAGCCGAAAACGGCACGCCGGTCACCGTGGCGCCGCGCAGCAGGCTCGCTCCCGCCCCCTCAAATCCGGGTCCGCCAAAACGGCCGCCGCGCGGCCCCTGGGCCAATAACGCGCCACTGGCCAGCAACGCGATTACAATTGCTTTTCTCATCTGCTTTCAAGACCTCCACTCAATAGAGGATTGCGCGGAGACGGTGGAAAGTTCCCTAAAGAAAACCCGAGTCCTTGTGGGAATCCGGGGCAAACGAGGCAGCACCGCTCCCTTCGGTCGCGGCTCCGTTTCGAATGCTATCGGAGCCGCGACCGAAGGGAGCGGTAATGCGGCAACTGAACCGGCTGCTTCGCGGGTGGAAGCTAATCTTCGCCGGCGATCTTCACCAGGCTTTCCCCGGGCTGGCCATTCAGCACGGCGTCGGCGTCTTCCTTTGTGGGAATCCGGGCTAAACGAGGCGTGACCGCTCCCTTCGGTCGCGGCTCCGTTCGAATTGCCGCGACCGAAGGGAGCGGTAATGCGGCAACTGAACCGGGAGCTTCGCGGCGGTACCTAATCTTCGCCGGCGATCTTCACCAGGCTTTCCCCGGGCTGGCCATTCAGCACGGCGTCGGCGTCTTCCGCGGTGAAGGATTCCACCTTGGCCGAGATGTTCATCGAGCAGAATTTGGGCCCGCACATCGAGCAGAAGTGCGCGTCCTTGAAGCCCTCCTCGGGCAGGGTTTCGTCGTGCATGGAGCGGGCGGTTTCCGGGTCGAGCGAAAGCTCGAACTGGCGGTTCCAGTCGAAGCGGTAACGGGCGCGGGATAGCTCGTCGTCGCGGTCGCGCACGCCCGGCCGCTTGCGCGCGACGTCCGCGGCATGGGCGGCGATTTTGTACGCGATGATACCGGCCTTGACGTCTTCCCGGTTGGGCAGGCCCAGGTGTTCCTTGGGCGTCACGTAGCAGAGCATGGAGGCCCCGTACCAGCCGATCATGGCCGCGCCGATCGCCGACGTGATGTGATCGTAGCCGGGTGCGATATCGGTGACCAGCGGCCCCAGCGTGTAGAAAGGCGCCTCGTAGCAGAGCTCGTTTTCCTTCTGCACCTGCAGCTCGATCTGGTCCATCGGGATGTGGCCGGGTCCCTCGATCATCACTTGCACATCGAACTCCCAGGCCTTCTTGGTCAGCTCGCCCAGCGTCTTCAGCTCCGCGAATTGCGCTTCGTCGCTCGCATCGGCAACGCTGCCGGGACGCAGCCCGTCGCCGAGCGAAAAACTCACGTCGTGCTTTTGAAAAATCCGGCAGATGTCGTCGAAACACTCATAGAGAAAATTCTGCTTGTGGTTCTTCACCATCCACTCGGCCAGAATGGAGCCGCCGCGGCTGACGATGCCGGTGACGCGCCGCGTGGTGAGCGGAATGTGCTGCACCAGCACGCCGGCGTGGATGGTCATGTAATCCACGCCCTGCTCGGCCTGTTCCTCGATCACGTCCAGCATCACTCGCGCGGTCAGGTCTTCCACCCGGCGCACGCGCGATAGCGCTTCATAAATCGGCACGGTGCCGATGGGCACCGAAGACGCGCCGATGATGGCTTTGCGGATGGCCGGAATGTCGCCGCCGGTGGAAAGATCCATCACCGTATCGGCCCCGTATTTCACCGAGTCGCGCAGCTTTTCGAGCTCGCCCTCCACGTCGGAAACCACCGAGGAGTTGCCGATATTGGCGTTGATCTTGCACTTGGAGGCGATCCCGATCGCCATCGGCTCCAGGTTGGGGTGGTGGATGTTGGCGGGAATAATCAGGCGTCCGCGCGCCACCTCGGAGCGCACCAGTTCGGGCGGCAGGCTTTCGCGCTGCGCGATAAAGTGCATCTCTTCGGTGATATGTCCCTGGCGGGCATAATACAGTTGCGTGCGGATTTTGTCGTTCTTACGTTTGGCTACCCATTCACTGCGCATCGACAGCTCCCCTCAAGTGCGCGGACGCGGCTGGAACGCCGTTCGCACGGCGCGGCCAGAGGCGTCCGCGGTTTCCCAGCGGGTCAACCCCGCGCCGGATTATTTCTTCTTCTTCGGCTTCTTGACTTCCTTCTTGGGGCTCTTATCTTTAGCCATTGATCCTCCCTTATGACTGAGATTATAACCGTTATGGCGGCGCGCGCAGCGAAAAAGGTTCACTACGCGTACGCGGTAACGCCGGCGGTCTTGCCGCCGGTGTAGTTGACGTTGTGACGACCCCCGAAAAACACCGGCGGCAAAGACCGCCGGCGTTACCGAAGGCAGGCCACGCACCGGTGGCAAAAGACCGCCGGCGTTAGCGAAAGCAGGCCGGGCTGCTCTACAATGGAGATATCGACAGAGCCGACAGTTGGAACTTGCTCAGGCCGCGGCCGCCGCTTCACGGGGAGCCGCTTCATTCCCATGCGCGATAAATTTCACGAAGAATGTGGCGTGGTCGCCATCTATGGCCACCCGGAAGCCGCCAAGCTAGCCTACCTGGGGCTGTACGCATTGCAGCACCGGGGGCAGGAATCGGCCGGCATCTGCACCTCCGATGGCAACCTCATCTACACGCGCAAGGAAATGGGCCACGTGGCGGATATCTTCACCAAGCCCGTGCTGGCCACGCTGCCGGGCGAACTGGCCATCGGCCACACGCGCTACTCCACGGCCGGCGACACGGTGCTGTTGAACGCGCAGCCGTTTTCGGTGTCGTGCAACAAGGGGCGGCTGGCGGTGGCCCACAACGGCAACATCACCAACACAGCGGAGCTGCGCGAGGAGTTGGGCCGGCTGGGCTCGGTGTTCCAGGCTTCCAGCGATACCGAGCTGGTGTTGCACCTGGTGGCGCACTCTTCGGAGCGCACGCTGGCCGGCGCGCTGCGCGAAGCGCTGCTGCAAGTGGAAGGCGCCTTCTCGCTGGTGCTGCTGGCCCAGGACCGCATCCTGGTGGCGCGCGACCCGCACGGCTTCCGCCCCATGGCGGTGGGCGAAATGGAAATCTCCGGCGGTCGCAAATGCTACGTGTTCGCCTCCGAAACCTGCGCGTTCGATTTGATCGGCGCCGTTTACCTGCATGACGTGGAACCGGGCGAAATGGTGGAGGTGGGTCCGGCAGGCATGACGCGCCAGCGCTACGCGCCGGAGGGGCAGCGCGCGCAGTGTGTGTTCGAGCACGTATATTTTTCGCGGCCGGATTCGATCGTCTTCGGGCGCTCCGTGGAGGAATCGCGGGAAAACCTGGGCCGGCGGCTGGCGCGCGAATGCCCGGCGGATGCCGATCTGGTGGTTCCGGTGCCGGATTCCGGCGTGGCGGCGGCCATCGGGTACTCGGCCGAATCGGGGCTGCCGTTTCGCCACGCTCTCATCCGCAATCATTATGTGGGACGCACGTTTATCGAACCATCGCAAGCCATTCGCGATTTCGGCGTCAAGCTGAAGTTGAACCCGGTGCGCCATTTGCTGAAGGACCAGCGCGTGGTGCTGGTGGACGATTCCATCGTGCGCGGCACCACCAGCCGCAAGCTGGTGCGCATGGTGCGGCAAGCCGGCGCGCGCGAGGTTCACCTGCGCATCTCCTGCCCGCCGACGATTTCGCCGTGCTTCTACGGCGTGGATACGCCCAACCGCTCCGAGCTGATCGGCTCCAGCCACAGCGTGGAAGAAATCCGCCGCTTCGTGGAGGCCGATTCGCTGGGGTATCTCTCCATCGCGTCGCTGCGCAAGGCCGTGGACGACGACCAGAAGCACGAATACTGCTACGCCTGCTACACCGGCAACTATCCGACCGAGATCGTCAACATCGAAGGCCTGATCGCCGGCAGCCAGAAGCGTTAAGCTGGGGCGCTGCCGTCGAAAAATAGCGAAAATGGTACGTAATGGAGCCGCCGATCCAAAGCGACCAATGGCCATCCGGTTCCCTATATGTCTTGTGGGCGGGGTTGTTCGTCTTGGGTATCATGCGGCTGGTCGGCCGCGACGATGTTCCCTTTGCAATTCTGCAAGTCTCGGCCGCTATCTATGGCGTTCTGAACGTTCTTCTGAAAAAGAGCCGAATCGCAAGGCGGGGGATCCGCATTGCGGCTGTCCTGACAGTTCTCGGCTGCGGCATAACCGAGATCGCTAGCCACCGCATGATCCTGGGAATCGCCGACCTTGCTCTTGTGCCGATTGCAATCTTCGCGTGGCAGTACAGCGCGCGCCGACTCCGTGCGAATTCATAACAAGCTTGAACTATGCGGCCCCAGCGGCCTGCGCGCCTGTTCTCCGCATTCCCGAGCGCGCGGGGATATGATGAGCTTGTATCAGGGCACGGCTTAAGCCGTGCCGATGAGACGGTAAGGAATAGGGCTTTAGCCCCTGTCAATGGCCAAACCTGCGCGAAATGCCCGCCCGGATAAGATAGCGAGTTCGGCACGTACGTTCTTCGCCACTACGAAGACCAGCCAGGGACTTTCCCTGTTGCAGTCGGAACGCAACGCCACGCTGATGATCGACGTGTTGCGTTCGTACGTAGCGGCCGGGAAATTCCGGCTCCATGACTTCGTGGTCATGCCCGATCACCTGCACCTCCTGATAACGGTCGGTGCGGACATGACCATCGAGAAGGCCATGCAATTGGTCAAGGGGAGGGTTCTCGTATCGCTTGAGGAAGGAATGCGGATACCTGGGAGAAGTCTGGCAGCGCGGGTTCTCCGAACGGAGGGTCGAGAGTCGGTCGAGCTTCATACAGCACCGAGAGTACATCGCGGGGAACCCGGTCGAAGCAGGACTCGTCGACTCGCCGGAGAAGTATCCTTATTGCTTTGTGAACCTGGCAAGGCAAAAAGCGCAGAGGCTAAAGCCTTATGATGGCAGAGTATTCGGCACGGCTGAAGCCGTGCCCTGATACGAGACATCGAGGCTGGTGCGGCTCCGCATATCACTCGAACGTGGAAACTCCGGTGAAAAGTCCCAGGACCTGAACATACGCCCATGCCTCTTTCTCTCGACGGAAACTCGCTGACCATCGCCGAAACCTGCGCTCTTGCGCGGGCGCGCACGGCCGAAGTCGCTCTCACGCGAGCGGCGCGCGCGGCCATGGAGCGCTCGCGCGCCGTGGTCGACCGCCTGGCCGCCGGCGACGACCCTATCTACGCGGTGAACACCGGCGTCGGCCTGCTGGCCGGCGTGCGCATCCCGCGCGAACAGTTGGACCAGTTGCAGCGCAACGTGGTCCGCTCCCACGCGGCCGGCGTGGGCGAGCCGCTGGCGCGCGAAGTGGTGCGCGCCATGATGCTGATCCGCGCCAACGTGCTGGCGAAGGGATTCTCCGGCATTCGCCCGCTGATCGCCGACCGCTTGTGCGAGATGCTGGGCCGCGGCGTCACCCCGGTGGTGCCGTCGCAGGGCAGCGTGGGCGCATCGGGCGACCTGGCGCCGCTGGCGCATGTGGCGCTGGTGTTGATTGGCGAGGGCGAAGCCGAATTCGAAGGGTCGGTACTCGATGGCGGTGAAGCGCTGCGGCGCGCCGGCATTTCGCCGGTGGAACTACATCCCAAGGAAGGCATCAGCCTGATCAATGGCACGCAGGCCATGCTGGCCGTGGGCTGTCTGGAATTGGAAGCCGCGGAAACGCTGGCCAACAGCGCGGACGTGGTGGCGGCGCTCACGCTCGACGCCCAGCGCGGCACGCCGCGCGCCTTCGACCCGCGCATCCACCAGGCGCGCCCGCAAGCCGGCCAGCTTGCGAGCGCGGCTCGTCTGGTGCGCTTCTTCGAGGGCAGCCAGATTCGCGAATCGCATCGCGGCTGCGGCCGCGTGCAGGACGCTTATTCGCTGCGCGCCGTTCCGCAAGTTCACGGCGCTGTGCTCGACGCGCTGGCCGAAGCGCGCCGCGTTTTCGCCATCGAATTGAATTCGGCCACCGACAATCCGTTGGTGTTCGGCGACGAAATCCTCTCCGGCGGCAATTTTCATGGCGAGCCGCTGGCGCTCCAGCTCGATTTTCTGGCCATCGCGCTGGCCGCGCTGGCCGGCATCTCCGAGCGCCGCATCGACCGCCTGGTGAATCCCGCGCTCAACGAAGGCCTGCCCGCGTTTCTCGCCGGCCATCCGGGCCTGGAATCCGGGTTGATGATGGCGCAGGTCACCGCCGCCAGTTTGGTGGCTGAAATCCGCGTGCTGGCGAACCCCGCCTCCACCGGCTCCATCACCACCAGCGGCAACAAGGAGGATTTTGTTTCGATGGGGATGACGGCCGCGGTGAAAATGCAGCGGGTGGTTCGCGACGCGCGTTATGTGCTGGCCATCGAAGCGCTGTGCGCCGCGCGCGCATTGGACCTGCTGGCGCCGCTCGAAACCAGCCCGGAATTGGAGCACGTGCGGGATCGCATTCGCGCCGTCTCGGCGCCGCTCACTACCGACCGGCCGCTCTACCGCGACCTGGCCGCGCTCGAAGCGCTGATCGCGGCTGGCGGCCTTCAACTGGCGTAGACGCTGAAGCGGGCCACCGTGCGAAAGCCCATCCGTTCATAAAGCCGCAGCCCGGCTTCGGTGGATTGCAGCACCACCGGCCGCGACGGCCGCTCGCGTTCGGCCTCCGCGAGCGCGCGGCGCATCACCGCCTCGCCATAGCCGCGGCGCCGGCGATCGGGCAGCGTGGCCACGTTATAGACCCCGATGGTATCGCCGCAAGGGACGATGGCGGTGGTCGCAACCGGCACGCCGTCCACGTATCCGACGTAACCCGCGAAGCGCTCCCACACCGCATCGTGATCGAAGACCTCGTTGAACCAGACAATGGGCACGTGGAAGCAGACCGAGCCGATGGCGCGGAAATCGTCGCCGGTGCTGGAATCGCACACGCGCCGGATTTCCATCGCCGGCAACTGACGCGTGGGCGGCCGGACCTTCTCGGCCACCATGCCCGGCAGGTCGGTGGTGTGGCGCAGACCGTGCCGCTCAAACGTCTGCCGCAGGCGGCGATGTGCTTTAGGGGCCAGCCAGTCTTCGCACACCCAGAACGACCATTCGAGGCCACGCGTATTGAATTGCAGCGAGGGTAACAGGATACGCCGCGCGAGCTCGGCTTCGGTCTCGACCGGCCCCGAGAGGAACGCCGCGTTGAACATCTGAAACGCAACTCCCGCCGATGCGATCGAGACCCCCGGCAGCTCGCGCACCTCGCCCACCGCTCGGCTGCCCGCGATGATGCGGAACGACTCCCGCAAGTTTTCCGCTACCGCGACAAAAGTCACAAAGTTCAGTATCGCGCAGTTGGGGGGAGGGGCAGGCTACTTCGAGCAAGGCAGACCATGAATATATGGTGTGGTTTGGTCCGGACACACTTCGGCTGGGTGATATGGGCGGAAGTGAAGTTGGAGTGCGTTGCGGGTGGCCGGGCTTCGCGGACTTATCGCCGTGCGTTTCGGCCACCCAGTGATTTAAGCAGGAACTTCGATGTATTGGTCCGCTTTGATGGCAAACATTACGGTGTCGATTCGCTCCTTGCTCTCTGTTATCCGAGCGGGCGGCAATCATAGCTATCCGTATTCCGCCGGCGGTTATCGATTCCGGAATCAAAAGTCTTCCGTCGAGAGTCCAGCCCGAAGGGGACCTCGCATGCCTTTAAGGGGCGCCGGAAGCTCAGTATCACCTCAAGTGCAACGCCTGCTGGCCAGCAGTAGGGACTAGCAGCGGAGCCTGGCGCCACAGTCCCAACTTCAGTATGCGCGGTGTGTCAAGGGATTTGCGTGGTAAGTGATTGAGTTAGTGGAGAAGATAGTGTGTGATTGTAGTTTCGCCCCGTTCCGGGGCTGGCGATGAGGACATCGGATTTCCGCACGGCTTACGCCGTGGGCTATTTTCTAACGCCCTCCGGGCTAGCGCAGCAGATCAGCCAGAGCTTCCGCCAAGCTGCGGGTTCTCGAATTGGGATCCGGCGGATTTAGCTGCGACGGGCACGACTCGCTGGCTGGCAGCCTGCGATAGGCTCGGTACAGCCTGAAGCCCGCCAGTCACGCGAAACGGCGGCCAAATGGATTGGAACCGATGGGGCGTCGTTAGAGAGCCCGGTGAGATGTGTTGCGGCGGGAGCGATGCTTCTGGATGATCCCTGCCAGAGCACGCAGGGCCTCGTTCGCCTCGGCCGGACTTGGGAACGCCGCGGCCACGTCGGGCTCCAGCACGATTACAGCGCTTCCCGCTGCGTATCGCGACGCGTACTTGTTGCGCGAGGCGCGACTGAAGTCGTACTCCGGAAGAATCTCGTCGGCATCGGTCCGCTTGGTGACTCCGCTTTTACTGGTTGCTCTCTTCATAGTTCCTTCGCTCGCTGCCGACGCGCAGGTCGCGCCGACAGCCGACCCGCGGCAACACGATCAACATAACACGGCCGCGCATGCAGAATTGAACCTTCTGCTTCCGCCGATGTGTGCGAGACATGCTCCGGAGGAGCGAAAGATCATAGCCCACGGCGCAAGCCGTTGGGAAAGAGCGGTGCAGAGTTATAGCCCCGGAACGGGGCGTAAGACGCGTCAGGCAGCGCCCTTTCGCCCCGTTCCGGGGCTGGAAAGAGAGCAATCCGTATCCGCACGGCTCACGCCGTGGGCTACTTTCTAACGCCCTCCGGGCTAACGCAGCAAATCTGCCAGCGCTTCGGCCAGTTGCGGGTGCTGGAACTGGAATCCGGCGGACTCGGCGGCGGCGGGGGCGACGCGCTGGCTGGCTAGCAGCATGTCGGCCATTTCGCCGAACAGCATCCGCAGCGCCAGTTTCGGCACGGGAAGGAAAGCCGGGCGATGGAGCGCGCTTGCCAGGGCGCGTGTGAACGCGGCGTTGGTCAGGGCGCCGGGGGCAACGCCGTTCAGCACAGGCGGCGCGGGGTTCTCCAGCGCGAAACGGAACATTTCGGCCAGGTCGCCCGCGTGAATCCAGGACATCCATTGCCGGCCGTTGCCAAGCGGGCCGCCGAGGCCGAAGCGGAATGGCGCCAGCATCGGTTTCAGCGCGCCGCCGCGCGGGTCAAGCACCACGCCGATGCGGATGCGCGTCACCCGCATGCCCAGGGCTTCGGCTTTCACCGCTTCGCGCTCCCAGCCGGCGCAAACGCCGGCCAGAAAGTCCGTGCCGGGAGCGGATTCCTCATTGAGGATCTCATCGCCGCGCGAGCCGTAATATCCGATGGCGGAAGCGCACACCAGCACCGCTGGCCGCGGCGAGGAATCGGCCAGCGCCGCGACCAGGTTGCGCGTACCGATGACGCGGCTGTCGTGTATGCGTTGCTTGGCCGCGGCGGTCCAGCGTTGCGCCACCGGTTCTCCGGCGAGGTGCAACATCGCATCCGCATCGAGCAGAGCGTCCTCCGGCGGCGGACCGAGCGGATCCCACACGGAAAGTCCGACTCCCGCCGGCAGATTGGTGCCCGCGTGACGGCTCAGCACGTGCAGCCGATGGCCGCGGCCGGCAAGCAGCTTCATCAACCGCCGCCCGATGAAACCCGAAGCACCCGTGATTACGATCTTCATAGCGATAAGTGGAGCAGGTCCCCGACCTGCTAACAGGCCCAAGTTCCAGGGATCGCGGCAAAATCACCGGCGACAAGATCGCCGGCGTTACCGGGGTTCTTCACGGCACCGCCTGCCTCTCAAAACGGTATAGCTCGAAGGTCGGGCGGCCGTGTGCGTCGCTTATGACCTTCAGCAGCCGGTGCTCAAAGCCCGCGGCTGCGGCGAAACCATCCAATTTCGGACGCACGGCGGGGAAGTACTCGAAATCGGGCACGTGCGTCACCCAGACCGCGTTCGGCGCGGCGATCATGCCGAGCAACCATTCCCGCTGGGCCGGGCTCATGCCGGGCGAAGGAGCCGGGTCCATCCCGCTGGCCAGCGGCAGCGCACCGCGGTCGAGCAGGCGCAGGTTCTCGAAAATGTTCCAGTCGGCGCAGTAGACCTTGGCCGGGCGCATCGCCATCAAATCGTCGGAGAGCGGTAACAGGGCGTCGGTCCAGGTGTGGCTGCCACCATTGCGCACGGATTTCCAGAAATATTCGTTGGTGACCAGAATGTCGGAGGCGACTAACAATGCCAATATGATGGCAACTGCCGGAATCCCGGCACGGCCGAGCCGGCGCGAGGCGGCGGCGAAAGAAACCGCCATCACCATTGCCGGCAGAGGCCACAAGAGAATCGTGTGATGCACGCTGCCGCCGGCGCCGGGTGTGGTGGCCATCTGGATCCAGGCGACCGCCATGGCGGCGGCCGCGAACAGGATGGCCCGCAGATCGCGCCCGCGCGACAGCGGCGCCAGCGCCAGGGCCAGCAGGCAGGCATAAAGCTGTAGGCTGCGGCGCGGGTGGCCGAAGCGGTCCGAGACTTCGGCACTGAGGCGCTCGGCCAGGCTGCCGGGGTCCCGCGGCGCGGCCGTTTGGCCGTCCTCGGCGAACATGAAGCCGAACAGGCCTTCGCCATTGATGGTACGGCGGAGGATTTCGATTTTACCCGGCAACTCGTCCACGTTTCGTCCGGCGTTATCGCGCAATGCCGCGAAGTGGTCGTGGATGCCGGAAACCGCCACCGGCAGCGCGCCGGCCAGGAAGGCGAGCGCGGCAATCGCCAGACGCCGCCAGGTCCAAGCCGCCAGGATCTGCCGCGGAACGGCCGCCAGGGCGCCGATGGCCAGTCCCGAGAGCATCCAAACGGCGAGCATCTTGTCCCAAAGCGCCAGGCCAAAAAGAAAAAAGCCAGCGGCCAGCCAGAGAGCGTTCGACGAGCGGTGGAACTTCACCAGCAGCAGCAGTCCGGCGCCGATCAACAGGTGCTGGAAGGCCACCGGGCCCCAATCGAAAGTTGTCGTAAGCAAGTACTGGGAATCGGCGGCCAGAATGACGCAGCCGATCACGGCGGCGCGGGCGCCCACGGTTGCGCGCAGGAACCGGTAGAAAATCCAGACGCTGGCGGCTCCGGCGAGCAGGGCGGGGAAGCGCAAGGGCCATACGCCGGTGCCCCACCAATGAAAAATCGGGCGCCAGATCCACGTCTTGAGCGTGCCCAGGTAGCTCATGTGCATCAGCGGAATGCGGGCGTGGCCGAGGCGCCAGGCGTAATGCCAGGACTTCGGCTGATAGAGCGGGGCTCCCGGCAGCGCCTCATCCGCTTCGATGCCGAGGCTGCCGATAAAGGCCATTCCCGAAAACAGGAAGAAAACCGCCGCGGCGGCGGCGCAAATTCTTTCGCGAGTTTCGGTTTGAGAGTGCAACATATGCCTTCGCCGGAAACGTGGGACTCCTGCCAGGACGAACTAAACATTGTAGGACGCCGCTCAGCGCCGTTTTCGGACGGCTTGGCGCACTTGCGGGTAGGTGTATACTGAATCCGCGAGCGGGTTCTCGCATCCAATCGTAAAGCGGGGTTGATCGAACCGCGCGGGGAAGCGGCCTCCGGGAGCTCCGGCCGGCGGGCGGCCACCACAACAGCGCGCAATCGGGCGTCAATCTATTGACGAAGCGTGGCGTTCCTGAAGTTCGCGTTTCGGCCTTGCCGCGTTACCAGTTACTTGCAGCTAGAGGCAGTGCTGGCGGCTTGGCGGCGGTGTCCGCCGGGCGTCGGGACCTGACGGCGCAAGAACTCGTTCACAGACACTGAAGATTTTTTTGATTCCGCCGATAAGAAGGGGTGTGCGATAGAGGCCCTTTGCTTGAGCACCGGCGGGCAGAAATCATTTTGGCATTAAGGTTGCTACGTATGGGCAGGTCTGGCCGCTACTCGGGCATTGAGGCGGTCAGATAGCCCTATTGAGGGATAGGCCGCGGTGAAACCTTTGGCGGAATTTGCCGTCTATTTAGTTGCCGCGGGGGAGAGTGGCCAACGGAAAGCAAAGAGCAGTAGACCGTTGGCTGAAGGGAGATGGGCCATGAACAGGACAGAGTTGGAAAAATACAAAAGGGTGCTGGAAGCAAAACAGGCGGAACTTGGGGCAGGGCTACGGAAGCGCGACGACATCGCGATCGAAAAGTCGCCGGATGCGCTCGATGAAGTGCAACTAGCTGGGGAACGCGAACTTGCCATCCGCACGCTGGACCGCGAGTCCAGTCTGCTGCGCCAGGTGAAGAGTGCGCTGGCGCGGGTTGCCGACGGCAGTTACGGAACCTGCATGCATTGCGAAGAGGAGATCAAGCCCAAGCGCCTGGATGCGGTGCCCTGGACGAAGTACTGCATTACGTGTCAGGAAGCTGCCGACCGTCACGAGTTCGAATCCGACCCCGGCGACGCGACAGAGGTGTTTCTGGCCGACGCCGCTTAAGTTCTCTTGCTGCAACCTCTGGTCCTGGTGTCTGGACAAAGGGCGCGGGAACATTCCGCGCCCTTTGTGTTTTTGCGGCTCGACGGTCAATTTGCCACAGGCGTGCGTCAGAATACACACTTGACGGCATCGCACTCCATGAATTTTGGGGGTTGTGGCGCAATCGGACCGTGTTATCTTCTGAAAGAAAGAGACCGCTCCGTGAAGTTTCTACACCGCGCGCCAGGCCTGCCTTCGCACATTGGCATTCTGCCGGGCGCCTTTAATCCCGTAACGGTGGCGCATTTGGCGCTGGCGCGCGCAGCCCTGGCCCGGGTTGACGAGGTGGTGTTCGTGCTGCCGCGGACTTTTCCGCATAAGGAATATGCCGGAGCGGGGATTGAAACGCGGGGCGCCTTGCTGGTGGCGCTGGCTGCGGGCACCGCGTCCTTCTCCGTGGCGTGCACGGATGGGGGGCTTTTCATCGAGATCGCGCGGGAATGCCGTGTCGCTTATGGGGGCAGTGTGGGCGTGTCGCTGTTGTGCGGGCGCGACGCCGCCGAGCGCATGGTTCATTGGGACTATGGCGCGCCGGGAGCGATCGAAAAAATGCTCGAGGAATTCAGCCTGTTGGTGGCCGCTCGCCGCGGCGAGTACGTCCCGCCGCCGAGCCTCGCTCATGCCATCGGCCGATTGGAACTGGACGGCGAGTTCGACCACGTGTCAGCTTCGGAGGTAAGGCAGCGGATCGCCGCCGGAGAACAGTGGGAGCACCTGGTGCCGGCCGCCGTTCGTGACCGGGTGCGGCGGCAATACCGCTGACGCGGGTGGCGCGGCTTGTCAAAAGGCTGCGGAGCCGGAGGTTCTCTCGGGGCATAGAAGTTGAAGCCGAGGGCGCGCGAGTCAGC
This sequence comes from Bryobacteraceae bacterium, assembly GCA_049508735.1. GTDB lineage: Bacteria > Acidobacteriota > Terriglobia > Bryobacterales > Bryobacteraceae > Bog-375. The sequence goes on from JBELAO010000004.1 coordinate 65,532, forward strand.
CCGTCAGGGCGAAAGAGAACGCAGCGCGCGAGGGCTGGGAGCACCGTGAACCTATCCAGCCCCGGAACGGGGCGAAACAGATCGCGTGTCCGGTAGCGGGCGTGGTCGCTGTCTTCCGCCCCGTTCCGGGGCTGGCGTTTCGATGCCGGATTCCCAGCGCTCACGCGCTGGGCTATTCTCTTTCGCCCCTCGCGGGGCTCCTCCGCAGGGCTTCTCAGCGTGCCAGACGCAAGCCATACGCAAGCCATACGCAAGCCATACGCTCAGAAACTCGCTGTTCCCTGGCGAATCGGCTATGTCACTGCTCTGACGTCCGCACCCTTCTCTCGGCTGTTCTTTTCGGTTTACTGGCCCACCGTGCCTTGCACCTGAATCGTCGTCGGGTAGCTGACGTACACGCCCTGTGCGATGGTGAGGACGGTGTCCCACTTGGTTCCAATGGCGGGGCTGAGGTGCAGCTCCACCAGGAAATTGGCCACGGAACCTGGTATCAGGACGGAACTCAGCACGTCGGCGGAGCTGCCGCCGGCTATGGCAGAGACAAAACAGCACGGGAGGTCGGGCGGCACCGTCGGCGGCGCGCCGTAGGGATATATGGAACCGGTGGTGATCAGGCCTTGGTTGAGCGGCGAGACTACCGGCAGCCCGAGGCCGGTGGCGTAGACATAAATGATCTCATTGGCGGACGCCGGGTTATCGGGCGTAACCAGCGCCCCCGCGATATTGGCGCAACAGAGAACGGAGGGCGAGCCGCCCAGGACGGTCATGGTTTCGGTCGCCCCGCTGGATGTGCTGGCGCCATAGACGATACCGTCGCCATCGGGACCTGCCACGCGCGCCAGCAGGACGATGCGGTCGAAGTCCGTGGACGCGTAAGCGGTGACTTGCGGATCGGTGTTGATCAGGGCCACCAGATTGTCGCGGATACTATCCAGCGTATCGCCCGGCACCGTGGTGTAGTTGTAGGTACGGCTGCCGATGGTAATCGTTTCGGTGTCTCCGGCGCCGGGCGTGCCGTCGACCGAAACCACGCCGTGCGCCTGGCTGAACTCGTGATAGGCCCACGCGATCCGCGGGTTCGAATACCCATTCGCGTCGGGATTCTGCGAGAAGATGCCCGGGTTTGCCGGAACAATCGACACGGCCACTGGCGAGGTGACCTGGATGCTGCCGTCGCTCATCACAGACCGCACATAGGCGCTCAGGCTGGTGGTGTTGCCGACCTCCCAAGGAACCTGAGCGTTGATTTGCGTCGGCGAGACATAAAGCAGCGGCACCCGAATGCCGTTGAAATACACTTCGACGCCGCCCATTTGAGTGGGCAACACCGGCTTCGTCAGGTCGGCCGAGACCGTGTTGGAGCCGAACGTGAACGGCGGTGCGGGGTTGGTGCCGAGCGTGGCGCAGGTGGTGACGCATATGCTCACCAGCGAGCCGGGCCCGACGTTGGCCGCGCCTCCGCCGCCGGTCAATTTGCCGTCGCCGGAGATGTTGGTGGTGAGGAGCGCCCCGGTCGATGTGCTGACGGAGAAGCTGATGCTGTTGCCGTTCGGTCCGGGAACCTTGGCGGTCAGGACGATGTCGGAATCGCCCGTGTCCGCGTTGGCGACCACGTTCGGATCGCCCCCGTTTTGCGAATTGATCACCGTGACCATGTTGTTGATCACATCCGAGAGGGCGTCGGTGGCGGCCACCTCATAGTTGTAGGTCTCGGTATTGGTCGACAGGCAGCCCTGGCCGTCGCAACTCGTTGTGACGGTCAGCGTGTCTCCCTCGTGGATCGAGCCGGCGACAGTTATCGTCCCGCTGGCGGTGATCACCAGGTTAGCGGCGTTCACCACCGCCTGGTAGGGAAGGTTGACGGGCAGCGGTGTGTATACCGCGATGCGCCGGTTATACGGATCCGCCACGTAGAGGTTCGACCCATCCCACGCCAGCGAGGTCGGCGTGTTCATCGAATCGGCCGCGTTCGATGCCTGATCGATTGTGCCGCCCTGTTCGCCGAGAATAATGTCGGCGGACACGGCATTTTGTGTCGGCACGTGCTCGAACTCCAGTACCCGGTCGTTGCCGCCATCGGCGATATACAGACGGGTACCGTCGGAAAGCGCGAAGCGTGGAAAGCTCAACGTGGCATTGCACGAGCCCGGATACGTCGGCGCGTTGTTTGCGTCCTTTCCGCTGGATACGGGGCAGAGCACCGGAACTTCCACGTCCGTGGAGCCGGCCGTAGTCGCCGGACTTCCACTGTAAGCGTTATCCGGGATGGAACTCACCATGTCCGGCTGGCCGATCTCGACGTCGGCCGGAACGCCGTTGCTGGTGGGGATGGAATTCCAGATCAGCACCCGGTTGTAGCCGAGGTCGGCGACGAACACGTGGGTGCCATCGGAAGTCACCGAGACCGGGTCCTGCATGTTGGAGGCGGTGGCGCTGGTGGACTGGTTCGCCACGGCTGTCGCGCTATAGGTGGTGAAGTTGGGAAAACCCAATACCACATCGGCCGGAACGCCGTTGGCGGTGGGGATGGAATTCCAGATCAGCACCCGGTTGTTCTGCGTGTCCGCTACAAAGAGCTTGCCGTTCTGGATCCACACGCCTTGCGGCGCGCGCATCGAACTCGCGGTGGGTGGCGTGGTCAGCGGCAGCGACTGCCAGTTGGCGAAGTTCGCCTGCCCCACCACCACGTCCGCGGGAGCGTTGCTATAGGTGGGCAGGTGATTCCAGATCAGCACGCGGTTGTGGTACGTGTCCGCCACCGCCAGGTGGACGCCATCGGACGCCAGCGCGGAAGGCAGGCGCAGGTTATTCTGCGTGGCATCGGTGTTGATGGTATCGGTGATAAAATCCGGCTGGCCCAGCACCAGCGTCGCGGTCCCCACGCAGACCGGGCAAGTGGTCAAGTAAGGCAGTTCCGCGGTCACCTGGGGCAGTTGACTCGACAAATTCTGGAACATCAGCACGCGGTTGTTGACCGGCGCCGCCCCCATAATATTCGAGTCCGCCACGAAAAGCGTGTTGGCCGCGTAAGCGATGCCGTTAGCAGCCCCCAGCACCGTGTTACTGGAGTTCGGGTCGGCGGCGGTGAAGGTGACCTGGCCAATCACGGCGCGGGCGGCTTGGCCATTCACGAAGTCGGCGGCGTAGAGGGCCGCCGAGCAGAAGATGATTACTGGAATACACTTCATGGGCAATCAGGGACGCGTCTCGCTGGCACTGGTAAATCCCGATTATAGCAATCGTTAGCTTGGCACGTGAGCGCGGGCAGTGTCGACCGGCGGCCACACGCATGTGCGGATTCCGCACAACTGCAAGCCGGGCAACTTCGCCCTTTCGAACCACTTAAGAGCGCCAGACGGGACACTCCGACGGGCCGTGCACGCGATCCGCCGAAGCCGTGGACGCTGGCTCGTCTAAAGTTCCGCCGGCGTATGCCGATACTTGCGTTATGTTCGAATGGAAAGAAAGATACGCCATTGGGATCGACAGCATAGACGCCCAGCATAAAGGCCTCTACGCCAACGGGGCGGAGCTTTTTGCCGCCATGAGCGCCGGCCAGGCTAAAGAGCGGTTGAGCTCGATCCTGGCCCACTTGGTGCAGTACACAGAAGCCCATTTTGCTTTCGAGGAGCGAATGTTGCAGCTTCACAAGTATCCGGATTTCCCGGCACACAAGGCGAAACACGATGACCTGACACGGCAGGTGAAGCAGTTCCAGCAGGACGTCCGGAGCGGAAAGGTCGGGGTTGGTGTCCCGCTTCTGGCGTTCGTGGAGGAATGGCTGACGCAGCATATCGGGAATGTCGATCGACGCTACGTCCCGTTCGTGACTGCCAAGGCTGTGGCATAGGTGTCGGCCGCGGATCATCGGCGGTTGGTTGCCCGGCAGCGCTCGGCGAGGCCCAATACCCTTCTACCTAGTGGCAATCGCCGATGAGTGGTCGCCGATTCAGCGCGCCGCAAGAAAAGCCAAGATGACTCTCCGAACTCCTGATGTTGTCCGGTGTTTTCCGCGCGCTGCGGAAAATGAGCTGACCCTCCTGACGGGGAATCGGCGGCGCAGGCCTGGTAGGATAGACGATCGGTTCTGTCGTCTGTCGCGCCCGGGCAGGGGCCCGCCGCTCGACAGACGGCAAAAACCGATCGTCTATCCTACCTCTGACACAGGCAACCTGGCTCAACCAGATTCCGCCGCATCAGGAGTTCGGACTCTCGGCTCTGCAAGCCTGACAGGCCGCGCCACGGGGCAGGTGAACAGTATTGGGCCTGGGCCCGCGGCGCATTCGCCTAATTGAGCGGGTGGATCTTGATGTTCTTGAACCAGGCTTCATCGCCGTGGTTCTGGAGCGAGATGGGGCAGCGCGCGCGCTGCTGTTTCACCAGTAGTTCCCAAGCTCGCGAGCCTTCGCCCCAGCGTTTCGTCATGCTACTGGCCACCTCAGGCGCGTCGAGGGCGCCATCCACCACCTTTGCGCCATTCAGCCAGTGCTCGATGTGTTTCCCCCTTACAACCAGGCGCGAGTGGTTGAACTCGCCTACCGGCCGCGAGCGGTTTTCGAGCGGAGGGAAAATATCGTATAGCGCCGCCGTCTGGTGACGGGGACCGGCATGCACCGCGTCGGAGTTACGGAGGTCATCGGTCATTTGGTATTCGAAGCCAACCACGTACTCCAGCCCGCGGCTGGGACGGCTGGCGGGCCGGTTAGCCAGCGCCCGATTGACCGTATCCTCGAACCGCGCGGCGAGCTGGCCGGTCAGAAACACGCGATCCTGAATGCGATACTTGAGACCGCTGTTGCCGCTGGGCGAGATTTTCCAATCCCACTCCAGCTCGAAGTCGCCATAATTCTCCAGGCTGAAAAGGTCCTCCACAATCCGCGGGTGCGCCACCGCCTTCAAGCAGCCATCCTCGATCACGAAGGAATCGCCGGCCGGCGACTTGCGGGCCGGGTCTTCCCAATGGTTGAAATCGCGGCCATTGAAGAGCAGCACCCACCCGGCATTGGTTTCTTGCGGCGTCAACTGATTGTCGGCGGCCCACAAACCGGCGAGCGGCAACACGGCCAGCAAAGCGACGAACCGAATGGCTGCGCGACATGAGAGTGGAAACTGGGCTGGCTTCGTATCAGGGCACGGCTTTAGTCGTGCCGCAACACGTCGGTATGCAAGGGCTTTAGCCACTGAGTGCTTTCTGAGTCCGCGGGGGCTGAAGCCCAAGATCTTCGCCTGATTCTCCGGCACGGCTAAAGCCGTGCCCCGATACAAAGCCTCCGATAAAGCAAAGCCTTGTGTATCCCTACACTCAGATTCATGCGACTTCAGTGGCGATGGAGAGCTTCGCCATTTCCGCATCGTGCGCCCGGAGCGAATTGACTGCAACATAGTGCCATGCTATCAGTAGTGCCTGGCACCATCCAATTCGAAAGTGGCGTGGCCGAACAGGCGCCATGCCAGAATCCGAGCACACGTCGTCTTCGCCGGCCGCCATGATCTTCCGTTTTCGCAAGGAGTTTCCGCTAGCTGTTTTTGTGCTGCTGCAACTTTTGGATATCCTCACCACGCTGCTCGGCCTGCGGGTGGGCGCGCACGAGGGCAGTATGTTCATCGGACGTCTTATGAAGATGGATCCGATGGCGGCGTTGCTGATCTCCAAGCTGTTCGCAGTGGTTCTGGTTCTGGCCGCGGTGCGCTGGCACCGGCCGCGCGTCGTGGTGCTGGTCAATTACTGGGTGGCATTGGTGGTGGTCTGGAACCTGATCGCGATCTATACCACCGTGCTCCTCCATTGAGGGACCCGCTCGACGTGGCGCACGCACTCTTGCGTCGCGTGGTGCGTGCCGTGTCGAGACTCCGAACTCCCGATGTTGTCCGGTTTTTTCCGCGCGATGCGGAAAACGAGCTGACCCTCCTGACGGGGAACCGGCGGCGCAGGCCTGGTAGGATAGACGATCGGTTTCTGTCGTCTGTCGAGCCTGGGCAGGGGCCCGCCGCTCGACAGACGACAAAAAACGATCGTCTATCCTACCTCCCAAATTCCGCCGCATCGGGAGTTCGGAGACTTTTCTCGACACCCGCTTTGCGATGCGATGGGACCCTGCGTCGGCACGAGTGCCGACGCGGCACGCACGAGTGCGTGCGCCACGTCGCCGGTCGCCGCCTCCGTGCTATAACCGTGGCATGCCGCATGGTGCGATGACGCGCTGACCCATGTTCCTTTTCGATCTCTTCCGCTCGTTTCTGCCTTTGCACAACCCGATCGGCTTCGGTGCGGCCGACTTCATGGAATTCGCGCTGGCAGCGATGCTGGTAATGATGGCCGTGCTGGGCGGGCGCGTGGAACAGGCCGCGCGCCGCCTGGCGGGGAACACCGCGCGGTCGATGGCGTTTCTGGCGCTGTTGCCGATCGTCTTGCGGCTGGCGCTGTTGGCGCGCTTCCCTGTGCCGACGCCCAGCGGCGCCGACGATTTCAGTTACCTGCTGCTGGGCGACACGCTGGCGCACCTGCGTCTCGCGAATCCGGCGCATCCTCTCCACCAGTTTTTCGAAGCCGTGTTCATATTGCAGCAGCCGACTTACAGCTCGATCTTTCCGTTGGGGCAGGGCCTCGTGCTGGCGCTTGGCCAACTCCTGGGGCATCCCTGGGTGGGGGTCCTGCTATCGGTGGGCGGGTTGTGCGCGGCCTGTTATTGGATGCTGCGCGGTTGGACGACCGCGGGCTGGGCGCTGGTTGGCGGCGTGCTTGCCGCCCTCGAGTTCGGTCCGCTCAGCCAGTGGATGAACCTGTATTGGGGCGGCGCGGTTTCCGGCATCGCCGGGTGCCTGGTGTGCGGCGCGCTGCCGCGTCTCCGCCGCGCGCCCACCACGCGCAACGCCGCGCTGATTGGGGCGGGTCTGGGGCTCCAACTGCTCACACGGCCTTTCGAATTCGTGCTGCTCGGGATCGCCTCCGCGGTGTTCCTGCTGCCCGGCTGGCGCCGCGTCCTCGAAGCGCTGCCGATTATCGGCGTAACGCTGCTGCCCTTCGTTTCGCTCACGCTGGCGCAAAACAAGGTCGTCACCGGAAGTTGGACCACGCTGCCGTATGCGCTCAGCCGATACCAGTATGGCGTGCCCGCGACCTTCACCTTTCAGCCGAACCCGGCGCCGCATGTGGCGTTGACGCCGGAGCAGGAGCTGGATTACCGCGCCCAATCGATCGTGCATGGCGAGGGCCCCGATTCGCCGGCGAACTATATGGCGCGGCTGGGAGAGCGGTTCCACTTTTACCGCTTCTTCTTTTACCCACCGCTGATGGTGGCGCTGCCGGCCTTTCTGGTTGCGATGACGCGGCACCGGCGGTTGCTGTGGGCCGCCGGCGCCATCCTGCTGTTCGCGCTGGCGGACAATTTCTATCCGTACTTTTATCCGCACTACATCGCCGCGCTGACGCCGGTGTTCGTGCTGGCAAGCGTAACCGCGCTCGAGTTTCTATGCCGGTGGCCAGCCGGACGCGCGGCGGCGCGGCTGGTCGTCTTCCTTGCCCTGGCGCATTTCTTGTTCTGGTGCGGCATGTTGTGTGGGACTCAAACCATGCGGCTCGCCGCCAGCCGTTTCGATACCGCCGATTTCATCGATTACGGCGACCCCGAGGGCCGCATCGGGATCAACGGCCAACTCGCGGCCCGCGCCGGCCCGCACCTGGTATTCGTGCGCTACGGCCCGCAACACATGTTTCACGAGTGGATTCACAACGCGGCCGATATCGATGGATCGGACGTAGTTTGGGCTGCCGACTTGGGTTACGAGGAGAATCAAAAGCTGATCGAGTATTACCCGATGCGCCGCGTGTGGCTGGTAGAGCCCGATGCCAAGCCGCCGCAGATTGTGCCGTATCCGTAGAGGGCATCGGAAGAAGTCATGCCGGAGTTGCGAAGGTAACAGTTGGCAGGCGGAAGCGCCTGCCCCACTTTGCTGCGGGGTCGCGGCGGTTGCGAAGGTAACAGTTGGCAGGCGGAAGCGCCTGCCCCACTTTGCTGCGGGGTCGCGGCGGTTGTGAAGGTAACGGTTGGCAGGCGGAAGCGCCTGCTCCACTTTGCTGCGGGGCGTGCCGCGCCGGCATTCTTGCCGACGCAGGGCGGGGGTGGGGCGAGGACGCGTCGAGACGAGTCTCGACGCTGCACGCACGAGTGCGTGCGCCACGGCGGCGGCTGGCTTACCAGCCGGCGCGGTGGGCGATGTAAGTCTTGATGGCGAGACCGGCCATCAGAATCCAAACTGCGTTGCGCAGCAGGCCGCCATCTAGCGTGAAGCCGGCCAGGATGGCGAGCACGGCGTAAGTTGCCATGGCGGCAGCGAAACGGTTTTTCATCGGCGTGGCATATTGTAGGCGAAGTTGAGCTGCACCACAATGCGCTCGCCTTTGAATTCGGTGGGCAGCGGCGGGAACGGGTTGGATGCGCTGATGCCGGCCACGGCGGCTTCATCGAGCGGCCGCGAGCCGGATTGCTCCGCATACACCAGCTTGAGCACGCTACCGGACTTCCCGATGGCGAACTGAATCGAGACGTGGCCGCGCAGCCCGAGCTTGACGCTTTCCGGCATGACGGCCGACCAATTGCGCTTCACGGCCGCCAGCACCTGCACCAGGTAGGACCGGAAATCGACGCCCATGGGATCGCTCTTCAACTCGACGTTGGCGAGGGGCACGCCGGGCGAGGGCGACTGGCGAATGCCGCCGTATGCGAACGGGTCCGACGCGCCGGGATCGCCCACCGCGGTGCGGCCACCGAAGCCGTTGCCGCGGGCGGCATCCTGAACGGCTTCGGACACGGAGCTGCGCGGCATCGGAATGCGACCCGTGACCTGGCCGGGCGGCGCCGCGGGAGCCACGTTTTCGAGCGCGAGCTTGGGTTGTTCCGCTACCTGAATCTGCGGCTGCACCTGTGCGAATGGCGGCAGGTCGGGCTTAGGCGGCGCTTTGGCGGTCTCGATCTTGGGAGCTTCCGGCAGCGGCACGGGAGCGGCCGGCTTGGCGGCGGGCGCCGACGGCACGACTGGCGGGCGTGGCTTTTCGTGCGGCGCCTCGGGCGGCGCTTGCGGCGTTTCCACACGCGGCCGTTCGGGGGAAGGCCGCACCTCGAATTGCGCCATGACCTTGCTGCGATTGGGGGCTTTCTGGGTGAGCTCGGTGGGCGGCTCGATCAGGGGGGTGAAGGTGCGCTCGATCGCCTGCCGCGGCCCTTCCAACCCCGGCAGAGTGAACAGCGCCACCACCACTGCCACGTGAATCGCGATAGTAAGGATGGCCGCTTTACGATGCCGCGCGGCCGCGCCGGGATCGCTCCAATCGGTGAGCAGGTGCAGTTCGGCGTCAATCGGCTGATTTGCTACGGTTTCCATCCCGCGGTCAATGTGTGCGAGACCACTTGCGAGTGCTCTTCGATTTTATCAAGAATCGCCAGTGCCACACTTAATGTTCGACGCGCCGCGGCCCCGGAGCATTTCGTCACGGTGCGGCTTTCCACCGCATCTAGAAAAGCTTCCAGTTCGAGCTTCAGTGGTTCCTTTTTCTCGAGCGGCGGCTGCACGAAACCGATCTGCCGGGCGGCATCCACGGAAAAAATGGTCAGATCCTGGCGCGCGTAATCGAGTGACAGGTACTGCTGGGGCTGGAAGAGCCGCAGTTTGCGCACCCGCTCGGTGGATACGCGGCTGGCGGTCAGATTGGCCACACAGCCGTTGGGGAATTGAAGCCGCACGTTGGCGATATCCACTTTGGGCGAGAGAATGCAAATCCCCGCTGCGCGGATCTCGGCGGGTTCGGCCCTGGCCAAAGCGAGTACGATATCCACGTCGTGGATCATCAAGTCGAGCACCACGTCCACGTCCAGGCTGCGCGGGCTGAACAGATTCAAACGGTGGATCTCGAAGAACAGCGGCAGGGTGGCGCGCCGCTCCAGCTCCAGAACGGCCGGATTGAAACGCTCCAGGTGCCCCACTTGCAGGACGCGCCCGTTGCGGGCGGCGCTATCGATGATGCGGCCGGCCGCGGCAACGTCCACTGCGATCGGCTTTTCGACCAGCACGTCGATGCCGGCCTCGAGCAGCGCGCAAGCGACCGACTCATGCGCGCTGGTGGGCACCGCAACGATGGCGGCATCGACTCGCCCGGCGAGCTCCCGCGCATCGGTGAGGGCCACGCCCCCGTGCGCCGCGGCAGCTTCTTCGGCGTGCGCCCGATCGATATCTACGATCGCCGCGAGATCGGCGCGCCCGGTTTCCCGCGCCACGCGGCAGTGGTTGCGGCCAAACTGCCCCGCTCCCACTACCGCCAGTTTGATTTTCGACATAATTGTTTCGGAGCCGCGGATGAACACATTAGCCACGGATGAACACAGATAAACACGGATAAAGAAAAAACAAAACCCGAAATTTCGAAACGCGAAATTCTGGTCTGGCTTTGTTCTTATCTGTGTTTATCTGTGTTCATCCGTGGCCATCACTCTCTTGCTACGGCGTTTGCAGAACGCCGACTTTCTTGAAATCGCCGGCTTTGACGTAACTGAGTGCGGCCGGATCGACGTGCTTACGGAACGCCGCGTTCACCTCGTCCACGGTGAGCTTATCGATTTTGGCTTCCAGCGCCTGGTCGAACTGAATGGTGCGGCCGAATCGCTCGCGGCTCAGCAGCAGGCCGGCGAGCGATCCGTCTTCGGACCGCTGTAAAGTCAGCTCATCCTTCCAGGCTTTTTTCTCGGCTGCGATTTCGGCCTCGGTGAAGCCGTCCTTCAGCGCGCGAGCCAGCTCCTCGCGGAAGTCGGCTTCCACCTTGGGCGCGTTCTTCGGCGCGCAAATGGCCATCACCGAAACCTCGGCGCCGTCGTCCTTGCCGGTCACGTTAATCGAGGAATGGACGTAATAGCTGAGGCCGTCGGCGTCGCGGATGCGGCGCACCAGGCGCGAGGAGAAGGTTCCGCCGAAGACCCGGTCGGCCATCATGGTGGCCGCGTAATCGGGATCGTCCATCTTGAGCCGGGTGTTCATGCCGGCGTCGAAAATCGAATTCTCCTTGTCGGGAGTTTCGATTTTGCGGTCGATCGCGTCCACCTTTTTGTACGGCTCCGGGACGCGCTCGAAGCGGCTGGCGTTCTTCCAATCGCCGAACAACTCGGTGGCCAGCTTCTCGGTTGCCGCCTCGTCGAACTGGCCCACGATCACCAGCTCGGCGTTGCCGCCGCCGTAGAACTCCGTGTAGAACTTTTTGGCGTCGTCCAGCGTGACCTTCTTCAAGTCTTCCAACTGCTCGTCGAAGGTGCTCACGTAACGCGTGTCGCCGCGCGGATAGGGCTTCAAATGGCGCTGCAACTCGAGCGGGCCGAGCGCTTGCGGCTCGGTCTTGGCCGCTTCGATGCCGGCCAGCCGGGTCTGCCGCACCGGTTCGAATTCGCCTTCGGGGAAGGATGGCTGGCGCAGAATTTCGGCCGCCAGACGCAGCGCGCCGGGCAGGTTGGCCGCTACCGTTTCGATATTGGCATAGGCGCCGGTGGCGCCGCCGCCCACGTTCATCTGCGCCTTCAGGCGATCCATCTCATCCTGAATCTGCTGGCGCGACTTGGTCTTGGTGCCGCGCACCAACATTCCGCCCGCCATTTCCGCCGCCGTTTCCTTGCCGGTCAGCGATTTCTCGTCGCCGAAACGGATGCCCAGTTGCACATGAACCGTTCCGCCGCGAGTCTGCTTGGGCAACAGCAGCAGGGTCATTCCGTTCGGCAGCGCGATTCGTTTCGTGCGGGCTTCGATGTTGGCCGGCGCCGGATCGAATACTTCGCCCTGGGAAACCTGCTCGCCGCCCTTGTAATCCTTGAACACCGCGACCAGGTCCGGCGCCGCGGGGATCTCGGCGCGGTCCGGCGTCTTGTCGGGAATGAACTCGCCATAGGTGCGGTTGGATTGCTTGAGGTAAGCCTTGGCCACGCGCAGCACGTCTTCGGGCGTGATGTTCTTGATCTGATCGCGCTCCAGGAACAGCAGTCGCCAATCGCCTTCGGAAAGCACTTCGCTCAGCGCCAACGCGATCTTCTGCGTGTCCGCCAGAGCGAGATCGATCTCTTTCAATATTTTCGTTTTCGAGCGCTCCACTTCCTCTTTGGTGGGAGCGTTGGCGGCCAGGCCTTCGATATTCTTCAAGAGAATATCGCGGGCGTCGTCGCGCGATTGCTCCTGGCGCAGGACCACGAAGGCCAGGATTACGCCGGGATCGTGCATCTCGAGATGCAGCATTCCGGTAGCGGCGGCCTTCTTGCTGTCCACGAGCGCCTTGTACAGGCGGCCGGACGGTGTGTCGCCCATCATGTCGGTGAGCACTTCGAGCGCCGCCGAATCCGGATGGCTGCCGGCCGGAATATGATACATTACCGCGACGCCCTGCACGCTTCCCACGCGGCGCAGGATTACCGAGCGCTCGCCATCCTGCGTGGGCTCGACCGTGTAGGTCGCTTCCAGCGTGCGCGCCGGCTTCGGAATGCGGCCCAGCGTATCCGCCACCCATTGCAGGATGGTGTTCTGATCGAACTTGCCGGCGATGGTCAGAACCGCGTCGTCAGGCTGATAGTACTTATGATAGAAAGCGGCCAGCCGCTCGATTGGCACGTGTTCGATGTCGGAGCGGTTGCCGATGGGAAGGTGCCCATAGGCGTGCCATAGGTAGGCGGTCTCGAGCAGGCGCTGGAACATCATGTTCATGGGGTTGTTCTCGCCCGCCTCGAACTCATTCCGCACCACCGTCATTTCCTTGTCGAGGATCTCTTTTTCGACCCGCGTGTTTACCATGCGGTCGGCTTCCAGCTCCAGCGCCCAGCGGAGGTTCTCGTCGGTCGCATTCATGGTTTCGAAGTAGTTGGTGCGGTCCCATGCCGTGGAGCCGTTCATCTGCGCGCCGTGGTCGGTCAGCTCCTTCTTGATGTTGGTGCGCGTCTTGGTCTCGCGGAACATGAGGTGCTCCAGCAGGTGCGCCATGCCGGTTTCGCCGTAACCTTCCTGGCGCGAACCCACCAGGTAGGTGACGTTCACCGTGACTTTGGGCTTGGAGGTGTCCGGGAATAACAGCACGTGCAGGCCGTTCGGATAGGCGTACTCGGTGATGCCTTCGACCGACGTGACTTTCTGGACGCCCGCCGGCAGAGCCTGGCAATAGGCAGCCGCGCCCAGCAGAAGGGCGGCGGCGACGATGGTGAACCGCGAAATATGTCGCATCAGTGCCTCATTTTGCTTGCGGGTTCGCAGGCGAAAGCGCCTGCGCCACTTGCTTTGCAAGCCGTTCGGCGGCACGGGCATCGGTGGGGCGGATTTCTCGCCTGCCAACGCCCGCTTGCAGTCGCACAGTGGTTACCAACAAGCTCCCAGGCCGGATTATAGCAAGCGCAAGGGATCGCAAAACTTCAGGCTTCGATGCCGACCATGGCGATATCGGCTTCGTTAGCGGCCTCGATCATCTCGGCGCGGTCGAGCATTAGGGTGCGGCCGGCCTCGACGGCGAGCACGGTGGCGCCGCACTCGCGCATCACCGGAATGGTCGCGCGGCCCACCGCCGGCACGTCGAAAAGAAGATGCTCGCGGCGGCGCGCCACTTTGACCAACGCCAGGCGACGGCCATTGACCAGGCCAGCGGCGCGGCGCAGCATGGCGTCAGTGCCTTCCATGGCTTCGAGCGCGACGCAGGCACGCTCGGAAATCGCGACCGCCTGTCCGACGTCGAAACCGGCCAGCGCGTTGGCGACGCGGCAGCCGTATTCCACGTCGGCCATTTCCTCTTTATTGGGTTTGCGCCGCGTCATGGCGCCCGCGGTAGCGAGCAGCGGCTTGAGCAGCCAGGTGGAATCGCGCAGGTGAATGCCCTCGCTTTCGAGCACTTTTACCACGCCGCCAATCAGGCCGTCGGTATTTCGCGAGGGCAGCGATGCCAGGAGCTTCACCAGGCGCCAATCGGGCACAATCGACGAGAAGATCTTGGCGTGCTTCACCTGCCCGCACATCACCACTTCGGTGATGTCTTCGCTTTTGAGGATTTCGATCAGCTTGCTCAATTGCCCGAGCGAGATCCAGTGACACCGCGGAACCATGCTGGCGACTTCGGGCGATGCCTCTTCTTCGATGGCGATTACCGTGACATCGAGGCCCAGCCGCTGTGCGCTTTCGAGCGCCAGCAGCGGAAAGCGGCCATTCCCGGCAATTAGACCGTAGCGCATTTACTTAGGTTGATGGCGTAGGCGTCGCAGGCATGATATCCGTCAGGTGGACGAGCTGCCCTGGAGAATGGACATCCGAGGAGGGGCGGGGTCGCGCAGACGGATCAGAGCGAAGACCAGAACGCCCTCCAGAAGGAGGGGTGCGCAGAACAGCAGGCAAACTCCGGCTAGAGTGTAGTCAATCATTCGCACCAAAGCCAAGCCGAGACAGAGCGCCACCCAAATGCAAAACCGACCCACTCTGCGCAGCCCTGCGGACATTCCACTGCAATCTTACCACCCGCGGCCGGCGGCGTCATAGAGCTGGTGAGCACGCGACACAACGATGGCGAGACTCTCCATTCCTAACGAATTCGCTTGGATTCGAGCGTAGAGGTACACAAGGATGTGCTCTTCGGCTTTGTATCAGGGCATGGCTTTAGCCGTGCCGTAGGATCAGAGAAAACTATGGGCTTCAGCCCCTGCGCACTCAGGAAGGCCGCAGTGGCTAAAGCCTTGGGCGGCCGGCCTGGCGGCACGGCTGAAGCCGTGCCCTGATACAAGGCGCGAGTTCCGACTTCTACGCCGCACACCCGGAGCCGGTGGGTGCGTCGGTCACATCAATGCTCTACTTGATGATGCCGCGCTCGGAAGCGTGGATGAAGGCGATCAGTTCCTCGACCTCGGGTAACGCGGGAACCTCGGCGCGGATGCGGTCGATGGCTTGCGAGGTGTTGAGGCCGGCGCGGGTCAGCAGGCGGAAGGCGGTTTGCAGCGCTTCGACCGTCGCCTTGTCGAAACCGCGCCGCTCAAGGCCGATCGAGTTGGCGCCGAACACGGCCGATTCCGGCTTGTGGCTGGTCAGCGAATACGGCATCACATCCTGTTTGATAACGCTGTACGGGCCGACGAACGCGTGACGGCCGATGCGGCAGAACTGGTGGATGCCACTGAACGGGCTGACATCCACCCAATCTTCGATGATGACGTGGCCTGCTACGCCCACGCTGTTGCCGAGGATCACGTGGTCGCCGATGCGCACGTCGTGCGCCACGTGCGCCTGCACCATGATCAGGTTATCGCTGCCGATGGAAGTCGCCAGCCCGCCGCCAGCGGTTCCGCGATGGATAGTGACGAACTCGCGGATGCGGTTGCGGTGGCCGATGCGCGTTTCGGCGCGCTCGCCCTTATACTTCAGGTCTTGCGAGGCCACGCCTACCGTGCTGTAAGGGAAGAAGAGGTTGTCCTCGCCGATCCAGGTGGGGCCTTCCAGGTAGAGGTTGGCCATCAGCCGCGTGCGGGCGCCGATTTCGACTTCCGGCCCGACCACGCAGTAAGGGCCGATTTCAGCGCTTTCCGCCACGCGCGCCCGCGCGTCGACGATCGCGGTCGGATGAATCGGCATTGGCTACGTCTGGGCGGGGGCGCTTTCTTCCTTGTCCGCCAGCTTGCACATGACTTCCACCTCAGCCACCACTGCGCCCTCCACCGTAGCCACGCCCGCCATTTTGGCGACGGTGGCTTTGCGCTTCAGCACCTTCATTTCCATCCGCAGCACATCGCCCGGCACCACCGGCTTGCGGAAACGCGCGTTCTCCACCGCGACCAGCAGCACCAGCTTGCGATGCCGGTCGGGGATGGACTTCAACACCAACACGCCGGCGGTCTGCGCCATGGCCTCGATAATCAGCACGCCCGGCATGACGGGGAAATCCGGAAAGTGGCCGGTGAAGAACGGTTCATTGTGGGTGACGTTCTTGATGCCGACTACGCGCTCGGCTTCGAGCTCGATAATGCGGTCCACCAGCAGGAATGGGAACCGGTGCGGGAGGATGTCCCGGATTTCATTGATATCCAAAATGGCCATGGAGTGAGTATTATAACAGCCGTGGATCCGATTCTCAGGCAAGTGAAGAGTTACCAGGCTGTGATGCTGGACCTGATCGGGGCGTTCGTCGGATGCGAATCGCCCAGCGACGATCGCGCGGCGGTGGACCGGTTCGTCGATCTGGTTGGCGAAACGCTGGCGCCGGTGGCGCGGCTGAAGGTTGTTCCCGGCGGGCGCTTCGGCCATCACCTGCTCGCCGAGATGAAGCTGCCGGGCCGAAAGAAGAGCGGGCAGACGCTGGTGCTGGGCCACTCGGACACGGTTTGGCCGGTGGGCACGCTGCGCGACATGCCGTTTCGCACTCAACGCGGGCGCCTCTCGGGACCGGGCGTGCTGGATATGAAGGCGGGGATCGCGATTTTCATTGCCGCGGCGCGCGCGCTGTGCGACCTCGATTTGCCGGTGCCCTCGCGGGTGCTGCTCCAGCTCAATTCCGATGAAGAGGTCGGCAGTGTGAGCTCGCGCGCGCTGACGGAGGAAAACGCGCGGCGCAGTCGCACCGTGCTGGTGCTCGAACCCGGCACCGGCCTGGAGGGCAAGCTCAAAACCGCGCGCAAAGGGGTGGGCGTCTTCACAGTGACGGTGCGCGGTAAGGCCTCGCACGCCGGCGTGGATTTCGAAGCCGGCGCGAGCGCGGTGCTGGAACTGGCGCGGCAGATTGAATCGATCGCTGGGTTCACCGATATCGGCCGCGGCATCACGGTCAATCCAGGTGTGATCGCCGGCGGCACGCGCTCCAACGTGGTGGCTGCCGAAGCGCGCGCCGAAGTGGATATCCGCGTGGCGCGGTTGCGCGATGCAGCGGTGCTGGAACGGAAGTTCCGTGCGCTGAAGCCGTTCGACCCTCGCTGCACAATCGCGGTCAGCGGCGGCTTGAATCGACCGCCGCTCGAACCGAGCGCCGCCGGAAAGCGGCTGTTTCAAACGGCGCGCAAGTTGGCGCTCGAATTGGGAATCGAGTTGGAGGAATCCGCGACCGGCGGCGGCTCGGATGGCAATTTCACCGCGGCCCTGGGGATCCCGACGCTCGACGGTTTGGGCGCGGTTGGCGAAGGCGCTCACGCCGCGCACGAAAGCATCCTCATCAATCGGATCGCCGATCGCACCGCGCTGCTGGCGAAGCTGCTGCTGGCGCGGTAGGTCGGACGATCGGTTCTTGTCGTCAAGGTTCCGCGCATGGGCAAGGCATGACAGGGTCCGGCCCAAAGTCCCGGGAATCGCGGGCAGAGCACCGGCGACAAGATCGCCGGCGTTACCTGGGTTTTTCGGCGATGGTCCGTCCTACCTCGGCGTGCATGACAGACCACAGAAGGCGATGGTCTATCCTACCTCGGCGGGGCATGACAGACCACGGAAGGCGATGGTCTATCCTACCTCACCACCGCAATCGTTTTGTCTAACTTCTTGTCCTCCGAGGAACTGCCTACTATCAGGCTTAGCTGGTCGGCTTCTATATCCCAGCGCTGTCTGGCCATGTCCCAATAGGCTAGCGTCTCGGCCTTCAGCGGCAGCGTGACCGTGCGCGTTTGGCCCGGCGCGAGCGTTACTCGGTGGAAGCCCTTCAATTCCCTGAGCGGCCGGTCCACGCCGGAGTTGATATGCTTCACATACAGTTGCACCACTTCGTCGCCCTGCCGCTTGCCGGTGTTCGTAACATCCACGCTGACGGTAATCTCGCCTCCGGCGCGCAAGGTCGCGGCGCTGGTTTTCAAATTGGAGTACCGGAACGTCGAGTAACTCAACCCGTAGCCGAAGGGATACAGCGGCTCGCCCTGGAAATACATGTAAGTCCGGCCGTGGCGGATATCATAGTCCATCTTGGCCGGGACTTGTTCGAGCCCGTGCGGGAACGTCTGCACCAGCCGGCCTCCCGGGTTGTAGTCGCCGAACAGAACCTCGGCGATGGCGGAGCCTTCCTCCTGCGCGTTGTGCGTGATGTGCAGAATGGCGGGCACGTTCTGCTGGGTCCAATTGATGGCGATGGGGAAACTGGAAACCAGCACCACCACGGTTTTGGGATTGGCTGCGTACACCTGCTTCACCAGCGCTTCCTGCTCCAGGTCGATCCATTTGCGGTCCATGGCTTCCTTGCCATCGCTGGGCGTCGGGCATTTGGCCCACCCCGCGTCGCAGGTGGGATGGTTGCCGACGAACACAATCGCTACGTCCGATTGTTTGGCCGCGTTCACCGCGGCATCGCCGTCGTTATTGGCTGCGTAGTTCACCTTCACCGAGCCGGCTTTATCCTTGATTCCGTCGAGCGGCGTAATCGTGTATGGCGGCGTTCCACTGTACCAGTCCAGCGCCACGTCGTTCGCGCGCGGGCCGATCACGGCAACCGATTTCAGCGAGCTCCGGTCGAGCGGCAGCAAGCCGCCTGCGTTCTTCAGCAGCACCACCGATTCCAGCGCCACCTGTTTCGCCACCGCCTTGTGGTCGCCCAGCTTCCAGGCGTCCTCATCGCCCTTGATCTTGGTGTACGCAACCCGCTCGGGAGGGTCCAGCATGCCGAGTTTGATCATCACGCGGAACTCATTTTCCAGCACCGCGTCGAGGTCGCGCTCGGTCAGCAGGTTTTGTTGTAGCGCGTCGTGTACCGCCCTGATGTAATTGTCAAGGAACTGGTTGATGCCCGCCTTGACAGAGGCAGCGGCGGCCTTCGGCAGGTCGGGGTAGAACTTGTGCCGCTCGACCAAATTCCGCAGCGAGCCGGCATCGGTGCAAATGATGCCGTCCTGCCCCCATTCCTTGACCGTGATGTCTTTTAGGATCGGATTCACGGTCATCGGGATTCCATTCATGGCGTTGTACGCCGCCATGTACGCGCGCGATCCGCCTTCCATCACACCCATGCGGAAAGGCACGGAATAATATTCGCGCAGCAGCCGTTCATCGAAATTGGAAGAGGATCCATCGCGGCCGTCTTCGTTGCTGTTGGCGAGAAAATGCTTCATCAACGAAGCCGTCAGCCAGTATTTCGGGTCGTCGCCTTGCAGACCCTTGACCATCGCCACCACCATGGTTCCGTTGAAGAAGGCGTCTTCGCCGAAGCACTCCTCGGTGCGCCCCCAGCGCGGGTCGCGGCCCAGGTCGGCATTGGGTGCGCGCACCACCAATCCGCCGCGATGCGTCTTTTCGCTCTGGAAAATGTAACGGGTCTCGTAGCCTTCCACACCGCCGGCCTTGCGCACCAAGTCCGGGTCCCATGTCTCACCCATGCCGATCGCCTGCGCGAACTGCGTGGTCGGGATCGGCGTCGGCCGTCCCCAGCCGCCGGGTCCGCCCAGCGCCAGGCCGTGCAGTCCCTCCACGTGGCGCGTGCCGTGAATGCCCAGCCGCGGCACACTCGGATCGGTGCCCAGGCAGAGGACCTTTTCGTCCAGCGTCATCAGCGAGAGGATATTGCGCACCCGCTGCTCGGACGGCAGATCCGGGTTTTGAAATGGATATTGATACTGCGCGGAGGCGGTTCCCGCGCCCCACGCCCCAAGCAGGCACAGCCCCGCAACCAACCGCATCGTGTTCCTCATGAAAATAGCTCCTCGACGATTCCTCAACAAGATAGTAACCCCGCGCGCGCATGACAGCCCAGCCGGCTCGCGACGCACGACCACGAACGACGCGACGAACTGGGTGCTTGTGGGGCGGACCCCTCTGGTCCGCGGCCGACGTGGCACTGCCCAAGCTGACGAAATCCTTGAAAGGCATAACGGCCAAGCGGGCCAACACGATGTTGGCATTGACGGGAAGCCCCTTCTGGCAAGATGAGAGCTATGACCATCTGGTGCGGCATGAGCGGGAATTCGAGAACATCCGGAACTACATTGAGGGAGATCCTGTGCGGGCAGGGCTGGTGAACGAAGCCAGTGAGTATCGATGGTCGAGCGCGGGATGGGCGACCGGGGGGGCGCCCGCGGACCAGGGGGTCCGCCCCACAACCGATTAGGGCAGGGTTCGGCTGCCACCGCGGCCAATAAAACTGCCGGGCGATATAATCCAGGGATGCTCAAACATCGGACCTGCGCCATGCCGCGCCTTGCCACCCGTTTGCTCCTCGCCCTTTTCGTCCTCTTTCTTTTCGCCGGCAGTGCCGGCGCGCAATGGATTCCGCAAAACCCGGTGAAGAGTTTTGAGAAACAAGCCGATGGAATTGTGTTCACGATGCAAACCGGCGCCCTGCGCGTCGCCGTTTCGACCGACTCCATCTTTCACATCACCTATTCTCCTACAGCCCAATTCCCGGATCGCCCCAACGATGTCATCGTCAAGACCGCTTGGCCGGCCGTTCCGTTCACGGTGACCGAAACACCGCGCGCCGTTTTGATTTCGACCGCCCGCATGCGCGTGGCCGTGGAACGCGCCGACGGTACGCTGGCTTACGCCGCCGCCACCGGCCAGCCGCTGGTGCAGCAAGGTCCCAACACGCTGACGCCGGTGACCGTCAATGGCGAGAAGACCTATCACGCCGAGGCGTTCATTGGTCTGTGGGGATCCACTGAAGCGTTCTACGGGCTCGGTCAGCACCAGAGCGGCGTGTGGAACTATCATGGCGAATCGGTCGACATCGCGCAGGACAACACCAATATCTCCGTGCCCATGCTGCTCTCGAGCAAAGGCTACGGTATCTTCTGGAATAACTCCTCGCGCAGCCGATTCAACAACCGGTTCGTCCACGCCTTGTACATCACCTCGGAGGTCGCCGACTCGATCGACTATTACTTCTTCTACGGGCCGGATTTCGATAAGATCGTCGCCGGTTATCGCGAACTGACCGGCCAGGCGCCGCTGTTCGGCCGCTGGGCCTATGGTTTCTGGCAATGCAAGAACAAATACAAGACCCAGCAGGAGCTGTTGAGCGTCGCGCACAAATATCGTGAGCTGCACATCCCCGCCGATAACATCGTGCAGGACTGGTTCTGGTGGACCACCATGGGGTCCTTCAAGTTCAGCGGCCAGTATCCGGACCCGAAGGGGATGATGGACGACTTACACGCCATTCATTTTCACCTGATGATTTCGGTGTGGCCCTATTTCTATCCCGGCTCCGACGTTTATACCGACATGGACCGCAAAGGCCTTTTCATCGACCGAACCAAGGTGAAGGCATATCATCCCCTAGGAACGGCGCTCTACGATGCCACTAACCCGGAAGCGCGCAAATATTACTGGAACCTGATTGATAACTCGCTCTTCAAGATCGGCGCCGACGCCTGGTGGATGGATACCACCGAACCGGAGACCGAGGCCCGCGAGGATAGCGTGATGGTGACCAATCATGTCGCCGCGGGCAACGGCGCGCGCTACGCCAACGTTTTTCCGCTGCTCACCACGAAGGCTGTGTATGAAGGCCAGCGCGCTGCCTCGGACCAGAAACGCGTGTTTATTCTCTCGCGCTCCGCGTTTGCAGGCTCGCAGCGCAACGGGGTGACGGCCTGGTCGGGCGACGTCAATTCGGATTGGGAGACGCTGCGCCGCCAGGTTCCAGCCGGGCTGAATTACTCGTTGTCCGGACTGCCTTATTGGACTACCGATATCGGCGGCTTCACCTCCGGAAATCCCAACGATCCGGCTTATCGAGAGCTCTTCATCCGCTGGTTTCAGTTCGGCACCTTCTGCCCCATCTTCCGCGTCCACGTCACCCGTACGAACGACCAGAACGAGCTGTGGTCCTACGGCGCGGACGCGCAGAAGATACTTACGGCCTACGACACGTTGCGCTATGAGCTGATGCCGTACATTTATTCAGTGGCATGGAAGACCACCAGCGATGCCTACACGCCGATGCGTCCGCTGGTGATGGATTTCCGCACCGATCCACGCGCCGAGAACATCGGCGACCAGTTTCTGTTCGGCCCGTCGATCCTGGTGAATCCGGTTACCGAGCCCTCTGCCACCACGCGGCACCTCTATTTACCGAAGGCGCGGTGGTACGACTTCTGGACCGGCAACGTCACGGAAGGCGGCAAAACCGTTGACGCGCCGGTGACGCTCGACCGCATTCCGCTCTACGTGCGCGCCGGTTCGATCATTCCGATGGGCCCGGACGTGGAGTACGCGGCCGAGAAGCCGGGCGACCCGATCGAGCTGCGCATCTACCGCGGCGCCGACGCTCACTTCACGTTATACGAAGACGAGAACGACACTTATAACTACGAGAAAGGCGCCTACGCGACGATTCCAATCGAATGGAACGAGGCCGCGCAGACGCTGACCATTGGCGACCGTCATGGCAGCTTCCCTGGAATGGCCGGCAGCCGCCAGTTCAAGCTAGTCTTCGTAGGCGACGAACATGGCGCTGGCATCGGCGCCACGGCCAAGGTGGACGGGGAAGTGGTCTATGCGGGCAAGGCGGTTAGTGTGAAGCCTTGAGCTGCACAGCGAACATCAGCATCGAGCCGACGGACGGATGTTAGGGCCTCGGGCGATTTGATTCGGTTCTGTCGGACGGGCGCTCGTTTCGGCGTGACCGCTCCCTATGGTCGCGGCTCGGATTATCTAACGGAGCCGCGACCGTAGGGAGCGGTGAGGTCGAAGCTTCAAACACTGCTCTTTGGGCAGAACCCCGTCGCAGCCGGGCCGCAGCCTAACCGGCTGTAATCAGAGGAACAGCGGCTGAGTAGACTGAATAGCGGACGGTCGATTCGGCGTGACCGCTCCCTACGGTCGCGGCTCCGATGAACGGTCGCGGCTCCGATGAACAGTCGCGGCGCGGATGAACTCGTTGCGATCCACTTACCCGGCGTAGGGCATCACGGGCACTTTGCCTAACTCGCGGGAATAGACGGTCAGGGCGCCGCGATGATGGGCGGTGTGCTCGACCATCGCCCACACGATGTCGCTGATCGGCTGGCCACCCATGACCGGACCGGGCGGGAGCGGTTGCGCCAGATCCTCCGGGCTGCGCGAGCGGAGGAAATGAAGCGCGTTCGCGTATGCGGTTTCGAGCGCCCTGCGTGCGGCGGTGAGCGAGGTGACACTCTGGAGGGCCGCGGCGTGGCTGGCGAAATCGAAGTCGAAACCCTCGGGCCGGGAAGCGCCCTGGATGAACCAATCGAGAGTCTGCGCCGCGTGCGCAACCTGCTGCGCAACGGTCATCATATCGGGCTTCGGACGGAAGCCGGAGTCGGCCTCATCGAGGACCCTGGTGGAGCGGTCGAAGAAATCCTTGCTGGCGAGTAACTGGTTGGCGAAGTCGTAGTGTTGCGGTTTTGGGCTCATGCGCCACACTATATCAGAAGGCGAACAAAAAGGGAAGAAAAATCTAGTCCAAAGAATTCTTCGAAGGTGCGATGCGACGGGCGAAAGCGCGCTGGCTGTTACACTCCGGCAGGGGTGAGACGATGACCGGCGGCAGCGGCGAGCCAAGTCCGAACATTGAGAGAGGAATTGGACGATGAACCGGCGGAGTTTCCTGTATGGCAGCGCGGCGCTGGGAGTAGCGCGGCCGAGCACAGCCACCGCGGCCAAAGATGGGCTTCTCGAGAAAGTTGCGCAAGCCGCGCTGGCCATGCAGCGCCATTCCTGGGAGCAGGGAATTCTGGCCCAGGCATTTCTCGATATGAACGACCGCGAGCGGGTCATCCTGATGGCCAAGGGCGCGATTGTCGAGAAGGCGGCTGACGGGCGGCTGGCGGCCATTGGTGGCGGGGCGACCGATCCGGCCATGGGCGGAACGGCATATTGGCGCGCGGGGGAATTGACGGGCGATCCGCAAATGCGGGAGGCCGCGCGCGGGCTGCTCGAGTTCGTTCTCAAGAAAACACCGCGGGCCGCGGATGGAACCTGCTACCACGTCTTCAGCTCCGCGGAGATGTGGTCGGACAGTTTCTACACGACGCCTCCATTTCTGGCGGCGACCGGCCACTATGACGAAGCCATGCTGCAAATCGAGGGTCTGCGGAAGCGTCTCTGGAGTGCGGAAAAGAAGCTGCTGGCGCATATCTGGGACGACGGCCGGCAGCAGTTTCCGGACCCGGCTTATTGGGGAGTTGGGAACGGTTGGGCGGCGGCGGGACTCACGCGAGTGATGGCGGCTTTGCCGGGGCAGCGGCAGGCGGAACGGCGGCGGGTGTCCGCATTTCTGAAGGAACTGCTGGATGGGTGCCTGGCGCACCAACGGCCGGACGGACTCTTCCATAATGTGGTGGACCGGCCGGACAGCTTTGTGGAGACCAACCTGGCGCAGATGCTGGCTTTCAGTATCTATACCGGCGTGGATGGCGGCTGGCTACCTGGCGGCTACCTTTCACCCGCGGACCGTATGCGAACCGCCGCGCGCGCCAAAGTAGATCAGTACGGGTTTGTGCAAGGGGTCTGCGGAGCGCCCAACTTCGATCATGCGGGGGTAGCGGCGGAAGGCCAGGCGTTTTTCCTGATGATGGAAGCGGCGGCGGCGCGCGTCCCGCGAGCGTAGAGTTAGCGGTAGGACATCGGTTTTTGTCGTCCGTCGGGCTTCGGCGGGGCGGGCTGGCAGGGTCGAAAAACCGCCTCGAAGTTTCGGGAATCTCGGGCAAATCACCGGAGACAAGATCGCCGGCGCTACCGGTTTTGCGGGCTGGAGGCCGATCGCGACAGACGACAAAAGGCGATCGTCCGTCCTACCTTGGTTTGCGGCGCCGATTCACCGTCAGGACAGGTTTCGGTAATTCGGATCAGTATTTCTAAAGAATCAGTTTAGGGAAACTACGGTACCGGTCTGGGCCGGGCGTCGTTATACTCTTTCTTCGCGTATTCACGGGAGAAAAGTCCATGCCGACTGAGAGCAATTTGCGCCGGGAGTTTTTGAAGCGTGCCGGGACGGGATTTGCCGGCACCGCGCTCGCCGTTCAGGCGGGCCAGGGCACCGCCAGGGCAGCCGAGCCTGCGCCGAAAGGCGGGACTTTGAATGTGCGGTCGTTTGGAGCGGTGGGAGACGGCAAGGCGCTCGACACCGAGGCGGTCAACAAAGCCATCGCAGCCGCCGCCGCGGCGGGAGGCGGAACTGTGTTGTTTCCCGCCGGCAGTTACTTGTGCGGGTCCATACATCTCGCCAGCAACGTCGACCTATATCTCGATCAGGGTTCCACCGTTGTGGCGGCCGATCCCATGGCGCCGGGAACAAGCGGCGGTTACGACGCGGCGGAGCCGAACGACTGGAAGGCCTATCAGGACTATGGCCACAGCCACTGGCATAACAGCCTGTTCTGGGGCGAGGGAATCAGTAACATCGCCATTCTGGGCCCCGGACTCATCTGGGGAAAGGGACTCAGCAGGGGATGGGACAGGGGACACTCGCCGGGACCGGTGGCGGAAGACCCCGGAGTGGGCAACAAGGCCATCGCTCTGAAGAACTGCCATAACGTGCTGCTGCGCGACTTCGCCATCCTGCACGGCGGGCACTTTGGCATCCTGGCCACGGGAGTCGATAACCTTACCATCGACAACCTCCGCATAGACACCAACCGGGACGGCATGGATGTCGATTGCTGCCGCAACGTTCGCATCTCGAATTGTTACGTCAACTCTCCCTGGGATGACGGTATCTGCCTGAAGAGTTGTTACGGACTAGGCTCGGCCAAGCCCACCGAGTTTGTGACCATCACTAACTGCTATGTAAGCGGCTGCTTTGAAGAAGGCACGCTGCTCGATGGCACTTACAAGCGATTCGCTCCGGGCGTGCGCGTTCCGTATACCGGCCGAATCAAGTTCGGCACCGAATCCAATGGCGGCTTCCGTAACATTACCGTCTCCAACTGCGTTTTCGAGGGGTGTCAGGGCCTGGCGCTGGAATCCGTGGATGGCGCGCTGCTGGAGGACGTCACCATCACCAACATCTCGATGCGGGACATCATGAGTGCGCCGATTTTCCTGCGCCTGGGCAGACGCATGCGCGGGCCGGCGGGGGCGCCAGTGGGCACCATCAAGCGCGTCATCATCAGCAACCTGGTCTGTTCCAATTCCGTGTCCCGGCTCGGCTCCGTCATCAGCGGGATTCCGGGCCATGCCATTGAGGACGTCACCATCAGTCACGTGCAGGTGTGGCACCAAGGGGGCGGTACGAAAGAGCAGGCGGCGATCCAGCCACCCGAGAAAGAAGGCGCCTATCCCGAACCGGATATGTTCGGCACGATGCCGTCGCACGGTTTCTATGTCCGCCATGCCAAGGGCATTCGGTTTGACGATGTCGAGATCGTAGCCGTTAAGGCGGATCTGCGCCCGGCGTTTGTGCTGGACGACGTGCGCGACGTTGACTTCTTCCGCATCCGCACGCCGCACGAAGCGGACACGCACGTCTTTACCTTGCACAATGTCGAGGATCTCTCGATCCACATGTGCCGGTCCGTGGCCGATACCCAATTGCCGAAGGTGGAACAGAGCGTTCTCTAAGAGCTTGCCGAAAAACACGAAAGCATGATCAGCCACAGATGAACACAGATGAACGCAGATTAAAAAGAACTGACTTATCCGCGCTGCTGCGCGGTTTTTCGGAGAAGCGACGGCAGCTTACATGTTGGCAGGCGGAAGCGCCTGCCCCACCAATCAGGCGGCTGGGCCGGGAGCCTTGAATGCAAAGGCGAAGAACGCGGCCAAGGCAAGAAGGACGAACGCCACGAGATAATTCCACGCGAGTTTCTCTTTCAGGAACAGGATCGCGAATCCAGTGAAGACGAAGAGCGTGACGACCTCTTGAATGATCTTGAGCTGGAATCCCGAGAAATGGGTGTAGCCGAGGCGATTTGCGGGCACCGCCAGGCAGTATTCGAACAGCGCGATTGCCCACGAGACCACGATGGCTTTCCAGAGCGGCCAGGCGTGACCGTATTTCAGGTGGCCGTACCAGGCGACGGTCATGAAGCAATTCGACAGGATGAGCAGGAGGATGGTGATCATGCGGTTGACGCTCCTTTGGCGGCGTTGGCAAGATGGCACATCACGGCGCAGACGAGGAAGACCAGCAGCGGCCGATCCTGGAGCAGAGCGTGCGCCGCAACGGGTTTGCTGTCATCGCCCTCTTCCTTCGCGCCGCGCGCCAGCTCGTAATCGATCTCATCGGGGCGGATGGCGAGAAGGGCGAGAATGGTGGGAACCGTCGACAGCGCCACGAAGAAGAAGATGCTGCGATTGGAAATGAAGTAACCCAACAGGTAGAAACTCGAGGGGGCCGGGCATGCCGGCCCCTACAGGCTATTTAGCGAGTTTGCTCGGCTTTGGCCGGCTCGGTCTTGCCGGTCTTCAGCTTCTCGCGCTGCTCACGCAGCACGGCCTTGCGGCTGAGCTTGATTTTGTTGCCTTCCGTGGCCAGCACTTTGACCAGGATCTGATCGCCTTCCTTCAACTCATCGCGTACGTCCTTGATGCGGGTTTCGGCGATTTCGCTGATGTGGAGCAGGCCATCGGTGCCGGGGAAGATTTCGACGAAGGCGCCGAAATCGACCAGCCGCACCACCTTGCCCAGGTAGGTTTTGCCCACCTCGGCCACGGCGGTGATGTCGGAAATGATCTGGATGGCCTTGTTGGCGGAAGCTTCGTCGGCGGAAGCGATGCGAACGGTGCCGTCATCCTCGACGTCGATCTTGACGCCAGTCTGCTCGACGATGCCGCGGATCACTTTGCCGCCGGGTCCAATCACGTCGCGAATCTTATCGGTCGGAATATGGATGGTGTAGATGCGCGGCGCGTACTGCGACATATTGGGCCGCGGTTCGGCGATGGCGGCGTACATCTTATCGAGGATGAAGAGCCGGCCGCGGCGCGCCTGTTCCAGCGCTTCCTGCAGGATGGCGGTCGAGACGTTGGGCACCTTGATATCCATCTGCATACCGGTGATGCCCTCGCGGGTGCCGGCCACTTTGAAGTCCATGTCGCCGTAGTGATCCTCGGCGCCGGCGATGTCGGTCAGGATGGCGTACTGGTGGCCTTCCATGACCAGTCCCATCGCCACGCCGCCGACGTGCGCGGCGACCGGAACGCCGGCATCCATCAGGCTCACCGAACCGCCGCAAATGGCTGCCATCGAGCTGGAACCGTTCGATTCCAACGTGTCGCTGACGATGCGCACGGTGTAGGGGAACGCGGTCTCATCCGGGATGAGCGCGGAGAGAGAGCGTTCGGCCAGCGCGCCGTGGCCGATTTCGCGGCGGCCGGGGCCGCGCATGAAGCCGACCTCGCCGACGCTGAACGGCGGGAAATTGTAATGCAGCATGAAGCGCTTGGTGACCTCGCCGGGCTCGAGCAACTCAATGCGCTGCTCGTCGTCCTTGGTGCCGAGCGTGACGGTGACCAGCGCCTGGGTCTCGCCGCGGGTGAAAAGCGCCGAGCCGTGGGTGCGCGGCAGCACGCTGGTTTCGATATCGATAGGGCGAACCTGGTCGAACGCGCGGCCGTCCGGGCGCCGGCGGTTCTTCAGCATCTCGTCGCGGAAGATGCGCTCCTTGAGCGCGTCGTAGCACTTGCCGGCCTCGGCCTTTTGCTCCTCGGCAATCGGCTCCAGCACGCGCTCGCGCACGGCGTGCACCTTGGAGTAGCTTTCCAGCTTCGGGTACTTCTGGGTGTTGAGCGCGTCGGTGAGGTCCACGCGCGCGGCCTTCTCGATGGCGGCGTAGATCTCCTGATTCAGCACGGGCGGCGCGAATGCGCGTTTCGGCTTGCCGGCCAGTTTGACCAGTTCGCGGATGCCCTTGGCGATCGACTTGCAGCAGTCATGGCCGAATTCGATGGCGCCCAGAACTTCGGCTTCCGAGACCTGCTGGGCCCCGGCTTCCACCATCACGATGCCACCATCGGTGCCTGCCACGACGATGTTCAGCTTGGATTCGCGGCCTTCGGTGTAGGTGGGATTGGCCAGATACTGGCCGTCCTTCATGCCGACGCGGACGCCGCCCAGCACGTGTTCGAAAGGAATATCGGAAATGGCGAGCGCGGCGCCGGCGCCGCAGATGGCCAGGGTGTTGGGGTCCTGTTCGGGATCGGCCGAAAGCACCATGCAGATGATCTGGGTTTCATTCATGAAACCTTCGGGGAACAACGGGCGCACGGGACGGTCGATCAGCCGGCACGTGAGAGTCTCTTTCTCCGACATGCGCCCTTCCCGCTTGATGAAACCGCCGGGGAACTTGCCGGCGGCGTAAGTGTACTCGCGATAGTCAACGGTGAGCGGAAAAAAGCCGGCTCCCGGTTTGGCCTGATCGGCCATGCAAGCGGTGACCAGAACTACCGAGTCACCGGAACGAACGACGACCGCGCCGTTCGCCTGTTTGGCCATCTTACCTGTTTCAAAGGTAATCTTACGGCCGCCCAGGTCAACTTCAACTGTGTGAATCATAACTTTTCAAAAACCTCTAAGTCTCGGCCAGGGTCCAGCCCCGCACGAGTCGCAATGCGGCCCTTCCTCGAAAGAAAGAGCCATTTGAGAATGGAGTTGACGGAATAGGGAAGTCGAGCCATGCGGCGCGGGCCGCACCGGCTTCCAGGTCGGATGGAATGTGGTCCTCGAAAG
The DNA here is from genome assembly GCA_049508735.1 of Bryobacteraceae bacterium. Classification (GTDB taxonomy): domain Bacteria; phylum Acidobacteriota; class Terriglobia; order Bryobacterales; family Bryobacteraceae; genus Bog-375. The sequence goes on from JBELAO010000004.1 coordinate 95,095, forward strand.
CACCCGCTTCTTCGTATGGAAAACAGGACTGCTTCCGGAGAATGACTAACGACGGATGCCCAGGCGTAACAAGACTGCCTTGTAACACTCCGGGTCCGTATTGCGCAGGTAGGTCAGAAGCCGGCGCCGCTTGGCAACCAGGGTCAATAGTCCCTTGCGGGAACCATGATCCTTTTTGTGCGCCTTGAAATGCTCCGTCAGCAGCGTGATCCGCTGGCTCAACAGGGCAATCTGCACTTCTGGCGAGCCCGTGTCGGTCTTGTGGCGTTGATTAGTGGTAAATACCTGCCGTTTTGCTTCGACCGCCAGTGCCATTCTTGGAGTACTGCTCCTTGTCTTCTCTTATTCTCGTTTGGTTACGTTTTTTAGCATAACACAATTACCGGCCAAACGGAGCCGCAACCGTAACGGAGCCGCGACCAGAGGGAGCGGCCTGGTCTCAACCCTTGTCCGCTATCGCCGCAACTCTTGGTCGACGGTCAATCGCCTGACCGCTCCCTTCGGTCGCGGCTCCGTTTGCCGCGCCATAGTGGCTGACCACGTATGCGTTGAGGATTTCGATGAACTCGGCAACGATGCGGTCGCCTTTCAAGGTGAGGCTGAGGCGGCCGTCCACGTAGACAGGGGCCTTCGGTTCCTCGAAAGTTCCGGGCAGCGAAATCCCGATGTGGGAGTGCTTGGATTCGCCCGGACCATTCACCACGCAGCCCATCACGGCTACCTTCATAGTTTCCACGCCGGGATAGTTCTCTTTCCACTTCGGCATTTGTTCGCGCAGGTAGGTCTGGATCTGGTCGGCCATATCCTGGAAAAAAGTGCTGGTGGTGCGGCCGCAACCGGGGCAGGCAGTGACTTGTGGCGTGAAACTGCGCATGCCCAGCGATTGTAAAATCTGCTGCGAGACAATTACTTCCTCGGTGCGGTCGCCATTCGGCAGCGGCGTGAGCGACGCGCGAATGGTATCGCCGATACCTTCGAGCAGCAGCGGCGCCAGCGCGGCGGTAGTGGCGACGATGCCCTTGCTGCCCAGGCCGGCTTCGGTGAGGCCGAGATGCAGCGGGTAATCGCAGGCCGCGGCGAGCGCGCGATAGACGTCGATCAGGTCCTCGACCCCGCTGACCTTGGCACTCAGGATGATCAGATCGTGCGCCAGGCCGTAGCGCTCGGCCGCTTGCGCGGATTCGACGGCGCTCGCGACCATGGCGTCCAGCGTCACCAGCCGCGCGTCTTTCGGTTCGGCGGAGCGCGAGTTCTCGTCCATCATGCGGGTCAGCAACTGCTGATCGAGCGACCCCCAATTGACGCCGATGCGCACCGGCTTGTGGTTCTCGACGGCGACTTCGATCATGGTGCGGAAATTATCGTCCGTCTTGCGGCCGATGTCCGAGTTGCCGGGATTGATGCGGTACTTGGCCAAGGCGCGCGCGCACTCGGGATATTTCTTGAGCAGGATATGGCCGTTGTAGTGGAAGTCGCCGATGATGGGCACGCGCGAGCCGAACAGGCGCACGGTCTCGACGATTTTGGGGACGGCTGCGGCGGCGTGTTCCGTGTTGACGGTGACGCGCACCAACTCGGAGCCGGCAGCGGCCAACGCGATCACCTGGTTCACCGTGCCGGCGACATCGGCGGTATCGGTGTTGGTCATCGATTGCACGACAATCGGATGATCGCCGCCGACCGGCACACCTCCCACATCCACAACCACCGCCTTGCGGCGGGTAGACAACGCCATCAGGTTCCCTCCTCGAGTGGAGATTCTATTTTACCAGTGGGGGGAAGGAGCGCGCCGGCGTCGCGGTAACGCCGGCGGTCTTTGCCGCCGGTGCTCTTGCTTTCCCATTTCGCGGCACGTTTGCGAGAATGACCGCGTTGCGGTGCCCGCGTAACCGCGTTGCGGTGCCCGCGTAACACGATCACCGGCGGCAAGACCGCCGGCGTTACCGCGGCACCCACCGGCAATCGGCGACGATGATCGCCCATTCGGCGCGCAAAAGAAAAGCCGAGACGAATCTCGGCTCTGCAGGCTTGAGAGCCCGCGCCACGACTTAGGCAAATAGTATTGCGCTTAGGCGTGCGGGTCGACGGGCTCGAAGTACGAATCGGCCAGGGAGGGCTTTTCCTTGATGGCGCGGCGCCACGAGGCCAGGGCCTGGTCCTCGTTGCCTAATGCCATCTGGGCGTGGCCCATGTTGAGCAATGCTTCGGCGAACTGCGGATCGGCCTCGATGGCTTGCTGGTAAAAGCTGATCGCGTCCGCAAAATGGCCGCGCTTCTGGCAGATCAGCCCGGCGTTGTAAAACACCTCCGGGCTGCGCTCTCCCATTTCGATCAGGCGCTCGTGCAGTTCCAGGGCTTCTTCGTATTCGTTCTGTTCGAGCGCCAGGGCAGCCAGGCCGCGCACGCCGTCGCTCGAATCGGGGCGCAGCATGACAGTCTCGGTGAAGAACTGGCGGGCTGACGCGGCGTCGCCGGAACGGGCAAACGCAATACCGGCGTTCAAACAGGCTTCGGCCCAGTTGGGTTGTTTGGCGAGCACGGCCTGGAAGGCTTCCGCGCTGGCGTGATAGTCTCCGCGCAGCAAGCGGAGGTAACCCAAACGGAAGTGAGCGTCGCACCACTCGAACGCCGTCTCGGGGACTTGCGCATAGAGGTTCTCAGCGCGCTGCCGGTCGTTAAGCTGTTCGAGCACCAGCGCCAGGTTCCAGGTTGCGCTGGGCTGATCGGGTTCGAGCGCGAGGCTTTTCTCGTAACAGTCGCGCGCCACGGCAAGATCGCCGAGCTCCTGGCGAATCACGCCCAGATTGAGAAACGCCGGCGCCGAGGATGGGTTGAGCGCGGCCGCCCGCGAGTAGGCGTCGGCGGCGCTTTCGAGGTCTCCCATCTGGTGATGCGCCACGCCCAGGTTGAACCAGTTCTCATACCGGTCGGGCATAGCGGTGGCGAGTTCACGGGCGTAGCGGGCGGCAGCCGGATAGTCCTCGTCGGCAAATGCGAGAGTGGCAAGGGCCTCGAGGGCCACACTGGAGCCGGGCCGCAGTTCGGCCAGCATGGCTGCGTAACGGCGCACGGATTCGCCGTCGCGACGGTCCAGAAACAGCGCCACCAGATTGGATAGGGCTTCCTCGCTGCGCGGATTTCGCGCCAGCACCTTGCGATATTGTTCGACCGCTTCGCCATGCCGGCCGAGTTGCTGCAAAGCCACGGCGCGAGCGAACATGGCTGGTTCGTGCTCGGGAAACAGCGTGAGATATCGATCGAGCGATTCCTGGGCCTGCGCGGGGCTGCCGGAACGAATCAAGGCGATGCCCAGTCCCAGGTTCGCATCCACGCGGGCAGCATCGGTGGCCAAAGACTTGCGGAAGGCGTCGGCGGCCAGTTTCCATTGCTGCGCGTTTCCCAAACATACGCCCAGGTTGTAATACGCCGTCCGGTGGGCCGGATCCATCTCGGTGAGCGTCCGGTAGCTGGCGGCGGCATGTTCGAAATCGCGCAACTCGAATTGCACGTGTCCCAGCGCGGCGTATAGAGCCGGGTCGCGCTCGCCCGCCTCGATGGCCTTGCTCAAGGTCCGCGCGGCGGCTTCGCGTTTGCCCTCCAGGTGAAGCGCGACGGCGCGGGAAAGGGTCTTGTTGCCGCGGTCGGGTTGTTTGGTGGGTTGATCGATTGAAGTCACGCTCGGGTCCAGGAAGGTCCCTAAGCTCGTCATACTAGGATCTGAGCCAGTCAGGAACGCCATAACAAAAACCTCCGGTGATCCGAAATTCGGCTGAACGCATTGCGGCGCATGAGGCCAAATCCAGCCGCCAACGCGAATTGATTGGCGTCGATAGGGGTTCCGGAACCGGGGCTGGGCGGAGTACCGGCTGGGAGCTCCAACTGCGCGGTGTCGGAACTGCCGCCGCTCAGGAAGGCGCAAACCCTCCCCAGCAAGTCCTCATTCTTGGAAACCTTGATCCAATACAGGCGCGCCTGTTCGCCGGCATCGGCGAAGAAACCGACGCCACCGCGAGCGAGCGTGCCATCCACGAAGCTGTCGACTTCCTCGCCCTCGATGGAGGTCGTGATCCGATCGCCGTGCACAACCACCGCTACGTGATAAGCGGTGTGATCGTGGATCATGATATTGAGGGGAGTGACCACGCGTTGGCCCTTGACACCCGCCACGACGGGATAGTGAATCATGCTCACCACGGGGCGCGGCCCGGGGCCATCGGCGGCGAACTTCATCGCGTAATAATTGGCGTCGTCGGCGGCGCGCACAGCCCAGTCCATGCTCTTGGATTCGATTTGGCCGAAAAACTCGAGGCGATAGTCGGTGTAATGAACGGTTGGCCGAAACAGCGCCAGCTTACCTGGCGTGACATAACCTTCCGAGTGGCGAACCCAGCCGGGCGCCCAGGAATTCTGCGGCGTGCCCCAAGCCGCCATACCGTTGTGGAAGCCGTCGTCCAGGTGCACCTCGGCGCGTCTGGAAATAGCCGAGCGGACGCGGTAAACAAAGCCGCCCGATCCGGGCGCTGGATTGCCGTGGAGGGCGGGCGAATCTTCCGCCGACAAGGTCTGCCCGGAGGTGGGAGACAGCGAGCCGATGACGGCGTCGTGGTTGCTCCGTAGATAGCTGGCCCCGTACCAAAGCATGGCGCCAATGACCAGGCAGGCGGCGATCCTCAAGCTCACATCGCGCAGCACCGTGGAACGGCTGGCGGCTTCGGGGAGGGTAAAGATCTCCGCGAATGCAGGCCTTTTGCGCTTCTCGACGGTCGCTACGGGGAGCGGTTGCACGTGTTCGACCGATAGCGGCGCCGTGAAACGGGGAGCGGTGACCGCCAGTGACGGAATAATCCATCCCATGCCGTGAGCGCTCGCGCGCGGCCCTCGCGAGCAGAAGTATTCGAGCGGCATCACATCCGCCAAAGCCAGCGCCGCGGGCTTGATCGGTTGCCGTGGTTGAGGAGGCCGGAGGGTGACGGTGGACACAGGCGCTTGCGGAATTTGGGTTGGCATGGCAACCTCGGCGGCTGGGCGTGCCGCAGCTAAGACGAACGGCGCCGAAGGCATTCCCTGGTTCGGCATGGGGCCATCACCGAACCTGGGCAGGCGCAAAGGAGGCGCGGCGGGAACCGTGCCGGAAACCGGCGTAGCCAGCGAGCGGGCACTCTCGGCGACCGGCAATGCCGGCGCCGCCCGTTCCGGGCCTTCCGGGAAATACCCGCGGTGAACGGATTTGTGCGCTAACGGAGCCACGATCGCGACAGTCCGCATCGGCCCGGCGGTGCGCGGAACCGGCGTTGCCGCCTGCGGCGAGGGGATAGTGTCCGCGGCGTTGGCGGAAATGGGGTCCGCCAAAGCGAGCGATCCCATCACCGGCTGCAATGTTTGAAAGACGGGGAAGGCGACCACCGCACTCGTCCGCGCCAGGGATATCCGCTCCGCCGCCGCGGCGGACGGGAGTTGCATCCAGGTTTCTTCCTCTGGGCCTCTCGCCGGCATCGGGCCGCGAAGACCAATGGCGAACACGGGCAAGTCCGGATCTGCCTGCTGCGCGTAGAGACGGGAATTCGTGGCGCGCGCGACGGCGATTCTTTCCACCGGCGCGGCGGCCAGCAGCCGCACCCAGGTTTCTTCCTCCTGGCCTCTCGACGGCCCGGCGCCGGGAAGATCGAGGGCGAACGCTGGCAGTTCCGGATCGGCTTGCCGGGCATGGAAACGACGGCTCATGGCGGGCGTCATTATACGCTCGGTGGCAACCGGCGCAAATGGCTTGACTCCGGCCATGGGAGGCGGAGCCGCCGCCAGGTGCGGCAACGAGGGAGGCAGGACGGCAATCGGCGTGCCGAGTCTTGCCGGTTTTTCGGTATGGCGCAACTTGAATTTGAAATTGAAGTGGGCTTTCTCCAGTGCACCATCCTGCGGGCTCGGGTGCGCCAGCGATGGTGAAGGAGGCACACCCATCGCTTTCACTGGCTCCGGCAACACGCTGAGTTGCTCAGCATATGCCTCTCGATGAGCGTCGCAGCAAAACGCCGCGTCGTTCACGAGCCGCGAGGGACCGATTTTATTGCCACAATGCCGACAGTACAAACGGGGTCACCTCATCCCATTTGGCCTATTCTACCACTAAGGCGATTATATGGCGGAAAATAAAGCAATAAAACGTTGACAAATTGCCAAAAAAACTACTGCGAATAGTTGAATAGTTAATGATAACTTGCGCCGAGCCGGCAGCTTACGCAGGCAGTATCCGGCGCTGCGCCATTTCATTCTCTCCGGTGCCGCCGCCCGATGTAGTCAGCCTCGCCGGCGGCCCTCCTGGGCCAGTTTCACCACCACGGCAGCGGTGGCGGCGGGATCGTGACGGACGACACCGGTGAGTTGCGCCAGGTCGGCGGTCATCACCTTGAGGCCCATTTTGGATAGCGCTGCGAGGTCGTTTTCCACCGGCAGGGCGGCCTGCCGCGCATAGCGCTTTTTCATGGCGGGAGGAATCGGCCGGGTGTTGACTACGCAAAAGTCGAGCAGCTTGCCTCCCGCGTGGCGCTCGATGGCGCGGATGTGATCGCTGGCGCGGAAATCCATGGTTTCTCCGGGTTGCCACATCAGGTTGACGAAGCAGGCCTTAACGGCCCGGGAACGGCGAATCGCGGAGGGTATGCCTTCCACCAGCAGGTTCGGAATGACGCTGGTGAACAGCGATCCGGGTCCCAGCGTGATGACGTCGGCGGCGGCGATGGCGCGCAGGGTGGCCGCCAGCGGACGCGCGCCGGAAGGCCGCAGACGCACGGCGCGGATTTTCTTCCGGCTGTGGCTGATGCGGGTTTCACCGGCGACCCGGGTGCCGTCGGCCATCACGGCCTCGAGCGACACATTGGCGTCGGTGGAGGGGAAGATGCGGCCGCCGATCTTGAGCACTTCCGAGGATGCCCGCACCGCGCCGGGGAATTCGCCCATCACGTGCGTCATGGCGGTGAGGAAGAGATTGCCGAAACTGTGGCCCTTGAGCCCGCGGCCGGCCGCGAAGCGATACTGAAAGAGCCGCCCCAGCAGGCCGGAATCCTCGCTCAACGCCACCATGCAGTTGCGGATGTCTCCCGGCGGTAGGACATCCAGTTCGCGCCGCAACCGGCCGCTCGATCCTCCATCGTCGGTGACCGTGACGACGGCGGTGATATCCACCGCGGGCCGCAACGGGCCGTCCGGGAGCGCATGACGCTTCAGCCCTTTGAGCAGCGCCGACAACCCGGTACCGCCGCCGATCGCGACTACGCGCAGGGGTGCTTGTCGATTCATCCTGGATTCCGAAGTTGGACGCCTTGTATCAGGGCACGGCTTGGGCCGTGCCGCCGACAACGCACATTCTGACGGCTTTAGCCGCTGTCTGCCTGCCCAGGGGCTGAAGCCCGTCGAGTTCAACCCGTTCCGGCACGGCTGAAGCCGTGCTCTGATACAAGGCCTGTTTCTTCGTGGTCCTCCATTGTGGAAGTGTAGATTCGCCGAAGTTGACTTCGGAATTCAGATTCATTCAACCGGCGCGCCTCCGCGGGCGCCCCGCTACCAGCCTTTTTTCTCAGGATACAGCAGCGCGCCGAACATGGGGTGCCGGGCGACAGCCGCGAAATCGGCGTCCTGCCGTGCGATCATGCGGTTGCGCGGTTCCAGTTCGATGGCGCGCTCCAGGTGGACGCGCGCGGTTTCCAGATCGCCGCCGAGAGCCTGCGCCAGCGCCAGGGCGTAATGAACGTGATCGGCCTGCGGGGTCATGGCCAGCGCCTTTTCGAGATTCTGCCGCGCCTCGGAGAGCTTGCGGGTGTTGATCAGCGCCACTCCATAGTTGTAATAGTCCTCGGCCGATTGCAGCTTCACGGTCTCCTGCTGAAGCCGGTGGTCGCACATCGCCATGTGCAGTTGCGCCCGATTCGCCACGTCGCTTTCGGGCCCGGCCGCGGCGGCGGCGAACAGCTCGCGCGCGGCTGCCAGGTGGCGTTCGTGAAACTGCTTCATGGCGGCTTCGAATGCACGGAGTTGTTCACCGGGGCCGGGCGCCGCAGCGGTCTCGGCGGCGCGCGAAGATCCCGCGCCGGCTGGTTTGGCGGCCGGCGGTCTCGTCACGAGCTTCTCATCACTCTTGGCAGAGGGAGTTTTCTTTTTATCCGGCATATCGACCGAACCCAATTGAGCTGCGGGACTCAAGCGTTTATAGCAGACCATGGCGAGGTGGCGCAACCGGACGATCGGCAACGGTGTACTGAAGGCGTGGGAAACGCGGAGGTCCGGATCGTCCAGTGTCGCATGCTAGCCGCGAGGATGTCGTACACTGAAGGCATGGAAAACGCCGAGATCCAGGTCGTGTCCAATGAGGCCGGCGAACCGACCGCCGTCATTGTCCCGATTGGACTCTGGCGCGAAATCGAATCGGAGCGGGAGACAGCGCATCTTCTCAAATCCGAGACGATGACCGAGCGCCTGCTAGCCGCACGACAGCGCCAGGGCGGACTCTCGATCGAGGCTGTGGTTGAGAAACTTTAGAATTTGACCCTTCGGCATTCGAGGATCTCGCGTGGTGGGTCGAAAGGGACCGGGCGCAGGCACTTCGAATCATGAAACTGGTCCGCGAAATTCAGCGTGACCCGTTTACCGGTCTGGGAAAGCCCGAGCCCTTGAAACGCGAGTTGTCCGGCTCTTGGTCTCGGCGCATCGATCAGGAACACCGGCTCGTTTATCAAGTTGAGGAAGACAAGATCCGGATTCTAGCCTGCCGGTACCACTACTGATCCGTGCGAGCGGCCTACGTCTCAGTCTCTTCCACCAGTTCGAATCCATGATTGGCGATGCCGGTGAGCAGGATCTCGGAATCGTGGTTGTGCAGGCGGAAGATTTGCTGCACCAGCCCGCAGACATCCTGGCAGCCGCGCTCGTAGAACACCAGGATGGAAGGTCCGGCGCCGCTCAGCGCGCAGCCGAGCAGGCCTGGCGCGCGCAGCTTGAGGATCTCGTCGAGGCCGGGCACCAGCGGAATGCGATACGGCTGATGGAAGCGGTCTTCGAGCGCCGCCGGAAAGGCCCAGGTGGCTCCGGCCGATAGCGCGGCAATTAAAAGAGAAGCGCGCTGCACGTTGAACACGGCGTCTTCGCGGCTATAGCTGTCCGGCAGCACGGCGCGCGCCTTGGCCGTGGGCAGATCGAAATCCGGCACCACGACGCCCACGCCGAAGCGTTGCGGCAATTCCATCCGCACCGCGCGCGCCACGCCGCCGCCATCGATGGCGCTGGCCACAATGGAGCCCAGCGTACAGGCCGCCACGTTATCCGGATGGCCTTCCAGGCGGGCGGCTTCGTCCAGAATACGCAGCGGTTTCCAGCCGAAACCGAGCAGCCGGTCGGCGATCACGACGCCGGCGGTGAGCGCAGCGGCGCTCGACCCCATGCCCTTGCCGATGGGAATGTCGTTTTGGATTTCGAGCTCGATCGGCGGCATCGCCGAAGCGCGCCGTTCGGCTACCGACACGGCCGTCTGCCAGATGAGATTATCGCTGCCAGTGGGAATGGAAGCGGCGTCCCGCCCTTCGGCGCGAATGGCCAGCGCCGCGGCCGGCCGGAAACGACACGTCAGATAGACGCCCAGGGCCATCCCTAATGCGTCGAAGCCCGCTCCCAGATTGGCGCTGGAGGCCGGCACGCGAACCCGGAACCAGGTCATTGAAGTGTGATTATCGCATGGTGGCGCAGGCAAGGGAGGTGGGACAGACGATCAGTTTCTGTCGTCTGTCTCGCACTCTGGCCAAGCATTGACAGACCACGAAAGGCGATGGTCTGTCCTACCGTTATTTGGTCTTGCCTTGCGCGGCCACGGCTTCCATGGCGGCTTTCACTTTCTCAGGATCGCCCAGGTAGTAGCGGTTGAGTGGCTTCAGGTCGTCATCCAGCTCGTAGACCAGCGGCATGCCGGTGGGGATATTCAGCTCGACGATCGCCGCTTCGGAGACATTGTCTAGGTACTTGACCAGCGCGCGCAGGCTGTTGCCGTGGGCGGCAATCAGTACCTTCTGGCCGCTTTGGATGGCTGGAGCGATGGTCTCATGCCACAGCGGCAGGAAACGCGCCACGGTATCCTTCAGGCATTCGGTGAGCGGCAGTTCATCGGCGGTCAAGCCCGCATAGCGTGGGTCGTGGCCGGGGAAACGCTCGTCGCCGGGAGTAAGAACGGGTGGCGGGACATCGTAACTGCGCCGCCAGATCTTCACTTGCGCCTCGCCGTACTTGGCCGCCGTTTCGGCTTTGTTCAAGCCCTGCAGCGCGCCATAATGACGCTCGTTGAGACGCCAGGAACGGTGGACGGGAATCCACATCAGGTCCAATTCGTCGAGCGCGATCCACAGCGTGCGGATGGCGCGTTTCAGCACCGACGTGTAAGCTACGTCGAACCGATACCCGCCGGCTTTCAGCACGGCGCCGGCTTCGCCAGCTTCCTGGCGTCCCTTTTCGGAAAGATCGACGTCCGTCCAGCCGGTGAACCGGTTCTCTTTGTTCCACGAGCTTTCGCCGTGGCGCAGCAGGACTACCTTTTTCATAATTAGTATTGCTCCTTGGAAAAAAATGCGCCCGCAAGCGGGCGTTGGCAAGCTAAAGCATGCCCCACCTATCCCACCACCACCACGCCGGCTTCGGTCACGGTGTAGCCTTTCGCCCGGTCGGCTTCCAGGTCGAATCCGATGGTGCTCGATTCCGGAATCTTGACGCCGGTGTTGACGATGGCGCGCCGCAGACGGCTCCAGCGGCCGATCTCCACGTTCGGCATCAGGATGGAATACTCCACTTCGCAATAACTGTTGACGCGCACGCCGGGCGACAGCACGCTGCGCAGCACGCGGCCGCCGGAAACGATGCACCCGGCGCTGACGATCGAATCCATCGCCACGCCCATGCGGCGGCCTTCCTGGGCGAAGACGAACTTGGCCGGCGGTTGCTGCTTCAAGCTGGTGCGGACGGGCCAGCGGCGGTCGTAGAGGTTGAACAGCGGCTCCACGTCCACCAGGTCCATGTTGGCGTCATAGTAGGCGTCGAGCGTTCCCACGTCGCGCCAGTAGCGCACCTGCTTGGCGTTCATGTCGCGAAAATCGTAAGCCATGACGCGCCGTCGGCTCAAAAGCCGCGGCAGCACGTCGTGGCCGAAATCGTGGCCCGAGGCCGCATCCTCGGCGTCCTCGTGCAAGGCTTGCAACAGCACGCCGGTATCGAAGACGTAGATCCCCATCGACGCGCTTACCATGGTGGGGTCGAAACGGGAGCGCTTGGGGTGGCCGTGCTGCGGTTTCTCTTCGAATCCCACGATGCGATGGCCGGCGTCGATTTCGGCGATGCCGTACCGGCCCGCCTCCTCCGGCGGAACCTGCAGAGTGGCGATGGTGATATCGGCCTGGTGGTGCCCGTGGCATTCGAGCATCTCGCGGTAATTCATCTTGTAGATGTGGTCCCCCGCCAGAATCAGCGTCAGCTCGGGAGACTCCGCTTCGATGCTTTGGAAATTCTGAAACACCGCATCCGCGGTGCCCTGGTACCAGTCGTCATGCACGCGCTTCATGGGCGGCAACACTTCGATGTATTCGCCCAACTCGGGTGACAGAATGTTCCAGCCGTCGCGCACGTGGCGAATCAGATCGAGCGCTTTGTACTGCGCCAGCACCAGAATGCGGCGCGCGCCCGAGTTGATGCAGTTGGAAAGGGTGAAATCGATAATGCGATAGACGCCGCCGAAAGGGACCGCGGGCTTGGCGGTTTCCTTGGTCAGCGGGTGGAGGCGGCCACCTTCACCCCCGGCGAGAAGAATTGCGAGGACATTTTCCATTTCAGGATAAGTTTATGAAAAGAAAACGGTTCATTGATTCAGGCCGGCCGCCGGCCGGACCGGGCCGAACTTTGGACTTGACTTTGGCGCTCAACCACCTATGATATCAGTACCTTCTGTGCAGGGTAAGGGAATTCTGCGCTGGTGTGTCCGCCCGCTCACAAAGAGGTGGATTACGAGCGCGGAAATTCTCGCCCGGCACTCGAATTTTTGGTGTAGTTGGGAGGTGTTTTTCGATTGGCTGAAGTAAAGCTGCAAGAGGGCGAAACGCTGGAGAATGCGTTGCGCCGCTTCAAGCGCAAGGTCCAACAAGAGGACATTATCAAAGAAGTGAAACGGCACTCTTTTTACCTGAAACCGGGTGAGAAGGCGCGAGTCAAGCAAGCGCTGGCTCGTAAACGGAACCGGAAGAAAACTCGCCGGGACGTGGAATAAGCAATGGCGGCGGGGATTCGCGTCTCCGCCGCCTTCAATCAGGACAGTTGTCAGGGTCGCAGACGGGGGCCAGTTATGGCGGAATTTCAGGATCGCGTTCTCAAATGCGTGGATTGCGGCGCGGACTTTGTTTTCACAGCGGGTGAACAACACTTTTACCACGACAAGAATTTCAAGAACGAGCCGAAGCGCTGCAAGAGCTGCAAAGCCAAACGTCAGGGCGGATCGGGATCCGGTTTTGCCAAGAGCGAAACGCACACGTCGTGCTCGCAGTGCGGTCGCGAGACCACCGTGCCTTTCAAGCCCACGCAGGGACGCCCGGTGTATTGCCGCGAGTGCTTCCAAAGCCGAAAGACTGCGCCGGCCGCGGCGGCTGGCTCGTAGAGTTCCGCGAACTTTGCAATCAGAACCGCGACCGGCGATCGCGCGGACCTCGACGGCCGGGCTCCTTTTGCCTGACGTGCGCCGTATCCAATACGGCGAACTCGCATACCGGCTATAATCGAAACAGAGGGGGATTTCCGGGATGCGGATTATTCTGTGCGCCGCTGCGCTTATGGGCGCGGCTGCTTTGGTCTCTTCGGCCGCGGCTATTCCAGCCGATGGCATTTCAGGCAGCTACATTGAGGCTCGTACGGCCGATGTCTATACCGGCCCGTGCTTCGCCAACGGCGAAATCGAAATGAACGGCCGGGAAGCGGTCTTCGCATGGAAGATCTCGGATGGAAACTGGGACGGTGTGGATCTGGCCGGCCTGGCCGTGGTGGGCGTGGTCCATGCCGAACATACGCTGGGCAATCCCTATGAGCCGGTGAACCCGGCCGAGGCAGTGTTGATCGTCGACAGCCGCGCCGATGCGGCCCAACGCGTGGCGCTGGTGAGTTTCGCCAAAGCGCAGGCGGGCGAACTGCTGGATCATGTGGTGCAGATCGATTACCAACCCGTGGAGCTGACCATCGAGAACGGCAACATCCACGGCGGAGCCGCCACGCTCACCGCCGGAACGCTAGCCACCATCCGGACGCGTGCGCTCAACTCCGGCGATCACATCTGCGGCAACGAGGAAGTATTCTATCCGCCACTGAATAAGCTGCGTCACGCCATGCCGGCCTATACGGTGGAGGATTCTTACCAGGGAGACGCGCTGGGCGAAACCTGGACCAGCATGTACCGCCGCAGCGGGTTCCTCGGCACGTTCCAGGTGGGCGCGGAACCGGTGGGCACGCGCTAAGGCAGGAAGGCGGAAGTTAGGAAGACTCCCGACTCCCGACTTCACGAACTGCCCGCACTTCCAATCGCGTAAGATGGAGTTTCGGCGCCGCCCATGCCCCTTCTCCGCCTCGCTTACGCCACCCAGTTTCTGATCGCGCTGATTGCCGTTTACGTTCTGTGGAGCCAGGTGGGCGGGCAGAGCCACCTGGATTACATGGCGTGGCCATTGAAGCTCCTGCTGGGTGGCGGAGCGGCATTCTCGGCGGTCAAGGCCACTTCGGCCGCGGTATCGGGCGAGCGCACCTGGAACGGCAAGACGCTCCGCTGGCTCGGCATCCTGCTGGTCCTGCTAGTGGGTTGCGGGCTGGCCAGCTACTATGTGCATCTTTACGTGGAGCCCGAGGAGGACGACCAGCAGGACAGCAGTGCCGTGTTTCTGCCGGCGCCTCGTGGCGGGCGTCCACCTGCGCGCAGCGTCGCCATTCGTGGCGACGTTTAAAGAAAAGAAATGTCGAGATGACTCTCGACACGGCAGGCAGGACTGCCCGCGCCACGGGTGCTCAGGTTTCAGCGCGGCGAGAAATCGTTCGGGCATCCTGTGTTACCCTTGCGGAGAAATGCGCAAATACCGGTTGTTGGCGCTGCTCTGCGCAGGCTTGCCAGCCCTTGCCTGGGGTCCGGAAGGGCATGATTTGGTGGCCCGCATTGCCGAAGCACAGTTGACGGCTGCAGCGCGGGCGAAGGTAGCTGAGATTCTGGGACCGGGCAGCACCATGGCGTCGGTTTCCAGTTGGCCGGATCAAATCCGGCGGAGCCGTCCGGAAACGGGGCCCTGGCACTATGTGGACATCCCCATCGATAAGCCGGGCCTGGACATGGCGCGGGATTGCCCCAGCGGCAATTGCGTGATTGCGGCGATTGCGGCCATGCGGGCGAAGCTGCGGGACCCGGCGGCGCCCGCGGATCAACGGGGGGAGGCGCTGATGTTCGTCATCCATTTCGTCGGTGACATGCACCAGCCGCTGCACAGCTCCAACAACGGCGACCGCGGCGGCAACGACGTGCACATCGTGTTTCAGGGTCAGCCCGGCAACTTGCATGGCCTATGGGACAGCGGCCTGCTGGCGCGGATGGGCAAAGAGGATGACTTATTCGCCAGGCTTTCCGCCGCGTCCGCGCGCCATCGCAAGAAATTCGCCAAGGGCACGGTGAGCGACTGGGCGGAGCAAGCGCATAAACTAGCGCAGCAGGTGGTTTACGGCAAGCTGCCGAAGGCCGCGCCTGGCGCGCCCGTGGCGATTGGCGCGGACTATGAACGCCGGGCCGATGCGGTGATCGGATTGCAAATCGAGCGCGCCGGCGCGCGGCTGGCCGCCGTGCTGAATCAGGACTTACAATAGGGACAGTTCGACGAACCATGGGCCGGGCTGGCGCCCGGGGGTTGGCAGGTCGGGGACCTGCCCCACTTACTTTTTCTTCGCTCCGGAATGCGCCGGCACAGCCACGCACGGCGTGACCTTCAGTCCATCGATCTGGGCTTTCTCGGTGTCCATGGTGAGCAGGAAGGGAGACGCCGTGAACGCGCTGGGCACGCCTTCCCATTGCACTTCGGCGTTCAGCGCGGGTTTGCCGGTCAGTGGCGGATCCAGTTTGAGCGCGATTTCGGCGACGGGCGTCCCTTGCGCATCGGGCAGCGGCACGGCGATCAGAAGAGTGTTGGGTTTGCAGGCGGGCTTCGCGTCGACCAGGATGCCTTTCAGCTTCGGCACCGCGGCGCCCTTCAGGGAGGAATCGAAGTACTGCGCGCCGTCGTTGTCGCTCAGCGCGGCTTTGATCTTCATCCACATCGAGAGCTGTGGATTGGACTGCTCAAATTCCTTCTGTTTCTCTTCGGCGATCTCAGTGGCCGTTTTGATGTGGAAGCCGGCGGGCCATAGCGGCGCCGACTTGACCTGTTCCTGGAGTTGGGCTAAACCTTCATCGCTGCCGTGCACCTTGGTGTAGGCATTATCGGCGAAGGTCTTGATTTTGCCGGGATCGGGCTGGGTTCCGCCTAGCGTGGCATCGAGAACGGCGGACCGCTCAAACTCATAGACGGCTTCGGAGTTCTTTCTTTGGCAACTTAGCGCCAGCGCCAGATTGTAGGAAATGGCGGTTTGGGCCGGGTAATCGCCCAGCGCCTTTGTATAGGCGGCCTCGGCCGCGGCGCAGTCCTTGGGGTTCTTGGCCATGGCCTGGTTGCCGGGCAGCATGGCCATATACAACAGAGCCGCCTTGGCCGGACCTTGCAACTGGGCACGCGCGTTGTTCCAATCGGCGTCGCTCACGCCTGCCGGCTTGCGGTTATAGTCCATCAATTGGTGGGCCGCCTTGTCCGCGATTGCCAGTTGGTCGGCGGTCGGGTTGGGGATGTGGACGATCGATGTGGCGGCCGCGAACAGCACGCGGATCGCCTCGCCGGGGCCGGTCTTTGGATCGGCGAAGATGGTGTCCACGCCGGCCGCGATCATCGGACCCGCCGCGTCCACGGCCTTGTCGAACTGGCCGGCGCCGGCATACGCGACGACGTAGAGGAACTGGCGCTCGGTCTTGAAGTCCGTCTCGGCAAACTTCTGCGTCCAGGTGTCGAGATCCTTGAGCGCCTGCGCAAAATTGTTGCCGTTGACGTCTTTTGCGGCCGCGCTGTAGACGTCGAACTCACCGGGCTTATAATTCTTCTGAGCTGGAGCATTCTGGGCGGCGGCAACCTGGGCAAGGCCCGCCGCGACCAACAGACCCGCCAGGACTGCGGTCGTCATCCCACTCGAAGCTCTGTAGTTTCTCACCACGTACGCCTCCTGCCCACTTGCTGCCCACACTGTAGTCATCCATTTGAAGTGTGGTACTTGCGGAGTATAGCGGAACGCTCGCGCGCGCGCAACTATACTTCGCGTTTTTGTGAGGGCAGAGCGCGCTGGGGGGACCGGATGAAACTCAGGACTCTGGCGCCAGCGGGGGCAGCCCAGCGTCAGCCTCCGGTTCATCGGATGCTCCCAAAAAGTCGTCAGGCCCGGACGACATTGAGGCCGGCAGCCAGCGCAGCTCTCGTCAATGCGTTATCGAGTGATGCGACGGCTAATCGCCACAAGCTACCCAGCTCCAGGTAAGCGGCGTCGTAGCGCGCCTGGAGAATAACATCTTGGGCATCCGTGAACGCACCGCTCTGAAGCCGCTGGTGAATCAGCGATTCGATCTCGGGTCGGGTGATTTCAATGTTCATGCCGGTGCGTCCTTGTCTCTACCGTAACCCTGCATCCGTTCCACGTCAACGGGCAAGCTTAAGCATGCTCCACCAATATGGTATGGTGTGGATGGATGGACGCTCTGCCGCATCTCGATCATGGGTCGGACGTGCCTCTGTATCGCCAACTGTACGAACAGTTTGCGGAGAGGATTCGCTCCGGCGAATGGGGACCTAACCAGCGGCTGCCCGCCACCCGCGAATTGGCTGAGTCGCTTGGACTGAACCGGACTACGGTGGCGGCGGCTTACGAGATGCTCGAGGCCGAAGGCATGATCGCCGGCAAGGTAGGGAAGGGCAGCTTCGTCACCGGGGCCGGTGGGTTGGCAGGTCGGGGACCTGCCCCACAGCACGGGTTGGCAGGTCGGGGACCTGCCCCACAGCACGGGTTGGCAGGTCGGGGACCTGCCCCACTTTGGGGAGCGTTGTTGGAACGCAGGGAAGCCGCGCCTCCATCGGCGGCGCTAGGGAGGGAGACCATCAGTTTTGCCACTTCGTGGCCTTCGCGCGAGTTGTTTCCTTTGGACGAGTTTCGGCTGAGTTGCGCGGCGGTGCTGTCGCGTGCGGATCTGGCGGATATTTTGCAGTTGGGGTCGCCAGCGGGATACGAACCGCTGCGCCGTTATCTGCTCAAAGAGGCGCACGGGCGCGGCGAGGCGGGCGCGGCGGACGATCTGCTGATCACCAACGGGTGCCAACAAGGGCTCGACCTGCTGGGCCGCGTGCTGCTGCGGCCGGGCGATGCGGTTGCGGTCGAAGATCCGGTTTACCCGGGCCTGAAAAACTTGCTCATAGGGATGGGCGCGCGGCTGGCGGCGGTTCCGGTGGGCGCGGATGGGATGGAGATTCCGCGCCTGGTGCGCGTGCTGGAACGCGAGCGGCCGAAGCTGATTGTGGTGACCCCGGACTTTCAGAATCCCACCGGGGCCACACTGCCGCTCGAGGCGAGGCGCGGGCTGCTCGCAGCGGCGCGGGCGGCCGGCGTCCCGGTGGTGGAGAACGACCCGTATAGCGAGCTGCGTTATGAGGGTCAGCCGATCGATGCGCTCAAGCGACTCGATCAGGGTAGTGGCACGGTGCTGCTGCGCAGTTTCTCGAAAGCCAGTTTTCCGGGGTTGCGAGTGGGCTGGGTGGTGGGGCCGAAGCCGCTGCTCGACCGGCTGCGCCACGCCAAGGAAGCCGCCGATCTACACAGCGACCAGCTCTCGCAGGCGGTCCTGCTCGAATTCGCCGAATCCGGGCGTTTGGAAGCGCATCGAAAGCGGCTGCTCGAAGCGGGCGGAGAACGGCTGCGGGTTACGCTGGAAGCCTGCCGCGAGTTTCTGCCGCCCGGCACGCGCTGGACGCGGCCGGAGGGTGGCATGAACCTGTGGGTGAGCCTGCCGGAGCCGCTCGATGCAGGTGAATTGTTGCCGCGCGCGCAGAAGCTGGGCGTAACGTATCTGCCGGCGCGATATTTCTCGGTGTCGCGGCATGAGCCGGGCGGGTTGCGATTGAGTTTCGCGGGCCTCGAGCCGCGGCAAATCCGCGACGGGCTGGCCATCATCGGGGACTTGGCGGCGGCGGAATTGGCGAGTGCGCGTCCCAGCGGCGAGCCGGCGCCGGCGATGGTATGAGGAGTAGGTCGGGAAGTGGTTTGATCGTGATGACCGCTCCCTGCGGTCGCGGCTCCGTTGCGTATCGGAGCCGCGACCGCAGGGAGCGGTCGGCGCAAGTACGGAATTCGACTTCCGGTCGAGATTTTTTGAGATAGTGGCCGGGTAAGAAAGAAAAGCCGAGATGACTCTCGGCTCTGCAGGCCGGACGGCCCGCGCCACGAAGGGAGAAGCAATGATCGAATTTACGAGCGAAGCGTTTCGAGTGAAGGTTGGGCTGGCGGAGATGCTGAAGGGCGGCGTCATCATGGACGTCACCAATGCGGAGCAGGCCAAGATTGCGGAGGATGCGGGGGCGTCGGCGGTGATGGCGCTGGAGCGCGTGCCTTCCGATATCCGCAAGGATGGCGGCGTGGCGCGGATGGCCAATATCGGCGTCATCGAGAAGATCATGCAGACCGTCAGCATTCCGGTGATGGCCAAGGCGCGCATCGGCCACTTCATGGAAGCGCGCATTCTCGAGGCGCTGGGCGTCGATTACATCGATGAAAGCGAAGTGCTGACGCCGGCCGACGAAGAGCACCATATCGCCAAGAGCGATTTCAAGGTGCCGTTCGTCTGCGGCGCGCGCAACCTGGGCGAAGCGCTGCGGCGGATCGCCGAAGGCGCGGCGATGATCCGCACCAAGGGCGAAGCTGGCAGCGGCAACATCGTGGAAGCGGTGCGCCACATACGCACCATCGTCAAACAGATGAAGCAGCTCACCGTGCTGGGCAAGGAGGAGCTGGTGCACGAGGCCAAGGAATTGGAGGCGCCGCTCGAACTGGTGGAGTGGGTGGCCGCGCATGGCACACTGCCGACGCCGAACTTTTCGGCCGGCGGCATCGCCACGCCGGCCGATGCGGCGTTGGTGATGCAATTGGGCGCGGAGGCGGTTTTCGTCGGCTCGGGCATTTTCAAATCGTCCGATCCTTCGGCGCGCGCGGTGGCGATTGTGCAAGCGGCCAAGAATTTCGACGATCCGGAGAAGCTGCTCGAAGCCAGCCGCGCGCTGGGCGAGGCCATGCCGGGGCTCGACATCGCCAAGCTGCCGGAGGGCGAGCTGATGCAGACCCGGGGATGGTAGTGAAGAAAGTGGGCGTGCTTTCGCTGCAGGGCGATTTCGCCGCCCACGGGGCGGCCTTGGAGCGCGCCGGCGCCGAGCCTGTGTATGTCCGCAACGCCGCGCAGTTGGCCGGTCTGGACGGGCTGGTGATTCCCGGCGGCGAGAGCACCACCATGCTCAAGCTGCTGCGGTACGATGGCCTGATGGCGCCGCTCGCGGAATTCGCCCGCCACAAACCGGTATTTGGCACCTGCGCGGGAGCCATCCTGATGGCGGCCGACGTTTCCGCGCCCGCGCAGGAGAGCCTCGGCCTGATGGATATTGCGGTCGAACGCAACGGCTACGGCCGCCAGGTGGACAGCCGCGTCACCTTTGTGGAACCCGGCGTGGATTTCGAACGCCGCACCTCGCCGGGTAAGATCGAGGCCGTCTTTATTCGTGCGCCGATCATCCGCAGAGCCGGCGACGGTGTCAAGGTGCTGGCACGCTACGCCGGCGATCCGGTGCTGGTGGAACAAGGCCCGCATCTGGCCGCCACCTTCCATCCCGAGCTCACCGGAGACGCGCGCGTGCATCGGCTGTTTCTGGAGAAACTGTGAGCGATCAGCGTACCCGCGTGTTGTTCGTCTGTCTCGGCAATTCCTGCCGCAGCCAGATGGCGGAAGCCTTCGCGCGCGCGTTGGGCGGCGACGTGATGATTCCGGCCAGCGCGGGACTCGCGCCCGGATGGGGCATCGCGCCCGATACCATGCGCGCCATGGAGGAGAAGAACATCCTCATGCGCGATCACTTCCCGAAGAGCCTGCGGAACCTGGCTCGGATCCGGTTTGACCTGATTGTCAACATGTGCCAGCGCCCGCTTCCGCTGGAGGCGCCGGCGCGGCTCCTGGAATGGGAGATTCCCGACCCGATCGGCATGAAGTATGAGGAACACTGCCAGGTGCGCGACGAAATCGAGCACAAGGTGGTCGAGTTGATTGAGGAACTGCGCCGGGAGCCGCGTCCGGCGCAGTTCCGCGGGCAGGGTTCGGGATACGTGCCGCTGTGAGCGACCTTGACTTTCGCGGCTCCGGTAATTTATTCTGACCATTCGCTTTGGCCGAGCGGCCGCTACCCAAATGGGGGATTTTTCGCGCCCAGCAACGGAGTCCGTGGAGAGGTCGCTCGATTCCACTTTGGAGAGCGTGGACCACGCCGAAGACCTGGCGGTCGGCCTGGCGCGCCGGGCCGGTTTCGATGAGGAAGACCTGATGAAGATCGGGTTGGCCGTGCGCGAGAGCATGGTCAACGCGGTGGTGCATGGCAACCGGTATAACACGAACAAGAAGGTGCGCTTTTCGGCCAGCATGAACGGCAGCCGGTTCACGGTGCGCGTGGCCGACGAAGGGGAGGGTTTCGATTATGTGAACTTGCCCGACCCGCTGACGGCGGAGAACCTGCTGCGCACCTCCGGACGCGGTATTTTCTTGATCCGGTCGTTCATGGACGATTTTCATGCCCGGCGTTTGGAGCCTGGGGGAACCGAAGTAACTTTAGTGAAGTTTGCGGTGTCTAAATAGATTCTTTGAATATTCCAGGGAGGTTATTCAGTGAGCGTTAAGTTGAGTACTCGGCAAGTGGGCGACGTCTCCGTGGTGGACGTGGCTGGTCGAATCACTCTCGGCGAAGGGTCCAGTGCGTTGCGCGAGACCCTGCGAGACATGGTGAGCAAGAACCAGAAGAAGATTCTGCTCAACCTGGGCGATGTTTCCTACATCGACAGCTCGGGGATCGGCGAGCTGGTATCGGGCTTTACCACGGTGACCAACAGCGGCGGGCAGTTGAAGCTGCTCAATCTGAACAAGCGGGTGAAAGACCTCTTGCAGATCACCAAGCTGTACACCGTCTTCGACGTTCACGACGACGAAGCTCACGCCATCCGGGCGTTCGCGTAAACGAGTGGGCGCGGCCGGCGCACTCGTGCGTGCCGTGTCGAGACTTCTGCCGGCGCACGTCAGGGCGAAAAACGCGTCGAGACGAGTCTCGACGCGGCACGCATGAGTGCGTGCGCCACGGTTAGCCGCCGCCGACGAATTGCACGATTTCGATTTGCGCGCCGGCTTCGACGACGGTGTCGCCCCACTGCGCCTGTTTCACGATGCGGCGGTCGAGTTCGACGGCCAGGCGCGCGGGATCGAGTCCGAGGCTCCGCAGCAGTTCCAGCAGCGTTTGCCGCCCGGCCACGGTGCGCGGCTGGCCGTTGATGACTACGGAGATCTCCATCGCGGTTGACACTCTAGTTTTGCAACCATTATAGTCTAAGGTTAGGCCGCAGCTTTCCCGGATCGTCATGCCAGAATCTTACGCTGAACAGTACTTTCCTGTGCTGGTGCAGGCCTTGCTGGCCATGGCGACGGCGGCCGGGCTGCTCGGGGTTTCCTACCTGCTTGGCAAGCGCGTGCGCAACCGCGTGAAGGACATGCCTTACGAATCGGGCATCGTTCCCACCGGCGATGCGCGGCACCGCTTCAGCGTGAAGTTTTACCTGGTGGCGATGCTGTTCATCCTGTTCGATATCGAAGCCATTTTTCTCTATCCCTGGGCGGTCGTGTATCGCGAGCTGAAGATGTTCGCATTCGTCGAGATGCTGGTGTTCGTAGTGCTGATCCTGGCCGGTTTTTTTTATATCTGGAAAAAGGGCGCGCTCGACTGGTCCCCCGATTCCACCGCGAACCGTAAACGATAACCACTCCTATGCTGCCCGATCAATTGCGCGAACACGCTCTGGCTCTAGCCGTGGAGGCCTTTGACGCCGACGCCGCGACCGGCGGCAAGTTTGACCGCGGCGAGCTGACGCTCGAAATTGCCGCCGCCAAGATCGCGAGCGTCTGCGGGTTTTTGAAATACGATCAGAAATTCGTGCGCTTGAGCTCGGTCACCGCAATCGACCGCTATCCGGCCGAACCGCGCTTCGAGGTGGTCTACCATTTGCACTCGGTGGAAAAAAACCAGCGCGTGCGCCTGAAATGCCGCGTGAATGGAACGGACGCAGCCATCGAGAGCGTCACTTCGGTATGGCGCGGCGCCAATTGGTATGAGCGCGAGGTGTTCGACCTGTTCGGCATCCGTTTCCTGAATCATCCCGATCCGCGCCGTATTTTGATGCCGGACGATTGGGAAGGCCATCCGTTGCGCAAGGATTACCCCATCACGGGTGCGAGGATCTGACGATGAGCGAAGGGGAGATGCCAGGAATCACCACAACGCTCGAGAGCGAGGACCTCAGCTCCGGCAGACGGACGCTGGTGCTCAACATGGGCCCGCAGCATCCCTCCACGCACGGCGTGCTGCGGCTGCTGCTGGAGCTGGACGGCGAAACCATCGTACGCTGCCAGCCCGACATAGGCTACCTGCACACCGGCATCGAAAAGGAATTCGAGGTCAAGTTCTATCAGCAGGCGGTCACCCTTACCGACCGCGTGGATTACCTGGCGCCGCTCTCGAACAATTTAGGATGGGCCCTGGCAGTGGAGAAACTGCTCGGCCTGGAGATTCCGCCGCAGGCGCAGTGGATGCGCGTGATGCTGGTGGAGCTGACGCGCCTCAACAGCCACCTGGTTTGGCTGGGCACGCACGCGATCGACATCGGCGCCATGTCGGTGTTCCTGTACTGCTTCCGCGAGCGCGAAGACATCCTGCGCATTTTCGAAATGTTCTCCGGGCAGCGCATGATGACCAGCTACATTCGCATCGGCGGGCTGGCGCTGGAGCCGCCGCGGGGCTGGCAGGAGCGGGTGAAGAAATTCATCGACGTTTTTCCGAGCCGCGTGGACGAGTACGAGGATCTGCTCACCAACAACCGCATCTGGATCGGCCGCACGCGCGGCGTGGGCATTATTCCACTGGAGGAAATGCTCGACCTGGGCGTCACCGGTCCCATGCTCCGCGCCGCCGGATTGAAGATGGACGCGCGCAAGGATGCGCCGTACTCGAGTTACGACCAGTTCGATTTCGAAGTGCCGGTGCGCAGCGAAGGCGATGTTTACGCGCGTTACCAGGTGCGCATCGAGGAGATGCGGCAGAGCGCGCGCATCGTCCGCCAGGCGCTCGATGGCATGCCGGCGGGCGCGTGGAAGGCCGACGCTCCGCACGTGGTGCTGCCCGACCGCGACAAGATGAAGACGCAGATGGAGGCGCTCATCTATCACTTCAAGATTGTGACCGAAGGCTTCCGCGTGCCCGAAGGCGAGGTTTACCAGGTGATTGAATCGCCGCGCGGCGAACTGGGATATTACGTGGTGGCCAACGGCACGGCCAAGCCGTACCGGGTGCATATGCGCACTCCCAGTTTTGGCAATTTGCAAGCCACCGCGCGCATGGTGGAAGGTACGCTGATCGCGGACGTCATCGCCGCCATCGGCAGCACGGATTTTATGCTAGGAGACGTGGATCGATAGACCTCCCATGACCTTCTCTCCCCAATTGGAAGCCAAATTCGCCAAGCTGCTCGAAAGCTATCCCGCCGGCCGCCAGCGCGCGGCGATGATCCCCATGCTGCTCTTCGCGCAGGATGAAATCGGATCGGTCACCGACGAATTGGTCGAGGAAGTGGCCGAACGAGTGGGTGTGACGCCGTTGCAGGTGAATGAGGTGGTTTCCTACTACAGCATGTTGCACCGCGAGGCGCGCGGCAAGTATCACGTGCAAGTCTGCACTAACATCAGTTGCCTGCTGCACGGTGCCGACCAACTGCTGGAACATACCTGCAAGAAGCTGGGGCTGGAGAACCACGGTGTCAGCGCGGACGGGCAGTTTTCGATCGAAGAAGTGGAGTGCATGGGCGCATGCTCCTGGGCGCCGGCGATTCAAGTCAACTACGATTTTCATCATTTCGTGACGCCGGAGAAACTCGACCGGCTTTTGGACGGCCTGAGGAAGAAGCAATAGAACATGCTGTACAACGAACCCAGCCCGCTCGAAACCAGGGTGCTGTCGCGCCGTTTCGGCATGGAGCATTCCGAGTCCATCGATACCTACCTCGCAACCGAGGGCTACCAGGCGTTCCTGAAGGCCGCCAAGATGACGCCCGGCGAGATTATCGATGAGGTGAAGGCGTCGAACCTGCGGGGCCGCGGCGGGGCGGGGTTTCCCACCGGCATGAAGTGGAGTTTCGTGCCGCGCACGTCGCCCAAGCCGAAATACATCGTCGTCAACGCCGACGAAGGCGAGCCCGGCACGTGCAAGGATCGCGTGCTGATGGAAAACGATCCGCACCAGTTGATCGAGGGCGTTCTCATCGCGGGCCTGGCCGTGGATGCGCACGCCGGCTGGATCTACATTCGCGGCGAGTATCGGTACCTGATCGACATCATGGACCGCGCCATCGCGGAAGCATACCAGCGCGGGTGGCTGGGCAAGAACATTCAGGGCAGCGGGTTCGATTTCGAGCTGTACACGCACACCGGCGCCGGCTCGTACGAATGCGGCGAGGAATCGGCGCTGCTCGAATCGCTCGAAGGCAAGCGCGGCGTGCCGCGCATCCGGCCGCCATTTCCGGCCGTGGCGGGCGCATTTCAGTGTCCCACGGTGCTGAACAACGTCGAAACATTTTGCGCGGTGCCCGCCATCCTCCTGAACGGCGGCGCGGCGTTCGCGGCGCTTGGCATTCCCAAGGCCGGCGGCACCAAGTTGACGTGCCTGACGGGCCACATCAACAAGCCCGGCGTCTATGAACTGCGGCTCGGCTTCCCGGTGCAGCAGATGATCGAGGAAGTGGGCGGCGGAATGCGCGACGGGAAAAAGTTGAAGGCGTTCATCCCCGGCGGCTCGTCGTGCCCGGTGCTGACGGCGGCGGAGTGTGAAGGCGCCACCATGGATTACGATTCCATGGCGCAGCGCAAAAGCATGCTCGGCTCCGGCGGCGTCGTGATCATGGATGAAGACACGTGCATGGTGAAGGCCTGCCTGCGGCTGATGAAGTTCTATGCGCACGAAAGTTGCGGCTGGTGCATCCCTTGCCGCGAAGGCACCACCTGGCTCACCAAGATCATGACGCGCTTCCACGCGGGCGGCGGAAGCGAGCGGGATATCGGCCTGCTGGGCGACATCGCCAAAAACATGCTGGGCCGCACGTTCTGCCCGCTGGGCGATGCCGCGGCGCTGCCGATGATTTCCATTGTCGAGAAGTTCCGCCCCGAATTCGAGGATCATCTGAACGGCAAGCCGTGCCCCTTCGAACACTCCAATCGGATGGTGACGGCGTAATGGCTGACACGGTAAAACTCACGATCGACAGCCACGAAGTGAACGCGCCGGCTGGAATGCTGGTGATCGACGCGGCGAAACTGGCCGGCATCGAAATACCGGCGTTCTGTTATTACGAAGGCCTGACGCTGCAAGCCGCCTGCCGCATGTGCCTGGTGGAAGTGGAGAAAATGCCCAAGCTGATGACGGCCTGCACGCTGCCGGTGGCCGCGGGCATGGTGGTGCGGACTGAGACGCCGCAGGTGGCCGCGGCGCGCAAATACATGCTGGAGTTCCTGCTCACCAATCATCCTCTCGATTGCCCGGTGTGCGACAAGGGCGGCGAGTGCGAGCTGCAGGACATGGTGTTCCGCTACGGCGCTGGCGAGAGCCGTTACACGGAAAGCAAGGTCCACACGCCGGAAAAACAATATTCGCCGGTGGTGTTTTACGATGGGCCGCGCTGCATCCTGTGCTACCGCTGCGTGCGCATCTGCAACGAAGGAATGGGCGTCAACGCGCTCGGCGTGGTCGATCGCGGCGCGGTTTCGGAAATCGCGCCCAACCAGGGCGACCACCTGGAATGCGACGAATGCGGCGCCTGCATCGATATCTGCCCGGTCGGCGCGCTCACCAGCGGTATCTACCGTTATCAGACGCGGCCTTGGGAGATGACCCATGTCGGCACCATTTGCACGCACTGCTCGGATGGCTGCAAGACCACGCTCGGCACGCGCAACGACCAGATTCTGCGCGGCAACAATCGCGACCGCTCCGGCATCAACGGCGAGTTTCTCTGCATCAAGGGCCGCTACGGCTTCGATTTCTACGAGCATCCCGACCGCCTGCAAGCGCCGCTGATGCGCGTCAACGGCAAGCTGGGAGAAGTTTCGTGGTCGCAGGCGCTGGCTGCCGTCGCCGAGAAATTCAAGCAGACGATTGGCGCGGGGACGTTCGGCGTTATCGGCTCCAACCATACCACCAACGAAGAGAATTACTATTTGCAGAAGTTCGCGCGGACGGTGCTCGGCACCAACAACATCGATCATCATCGCACCGGCGACGTGGTGACGCTGGTGGATGCGTTGAGCGGCAAATCGGGCGCGCTGGCTACCGTGGCGGATTTATACGAGCGCAAGGCCTTTCTGGTGCTGGGCGCCGACCTGGCGCTGGAGCATCCGCTGCTCTCGTATCAGATCCGCGCCAACTGGCGCCATCACCAGGCGCGCGTTTACGTGGTGACGCCCAAGGCCGTGCGCGAAGATAATTACGCCGCCGCCATAGTCCGCGGACGCGATTACGAATCGCTGCGCGACAAACTGAAAGCCGAGCCGGAGCTGGTGATTCTGTTCGACGATTCCTACCAGGGCGGGGAACTGCGCAAGCTGGTGGAGTTCGGCGAATCGCTCGGCATTCCCGTGCGCTACGTCTGCCTGCTGGATTACGCGAATTCGCGCGGCGCCATCGACATGGGACTCGCGCCGGAGCTGCTGCCCGGCTACCAGCCCTCCGGGCTGAGCGGGCTGCGGCTCGACGGAATGCTGGAGGCCGAGTTGAGCGTGCTGTGGGTGGTGGGCGCGAATCCCCTTGAGAACGCCGCGAGCAAAGCCGGCTTCCTTGTGGTCGAGGATTTGTTTCTCACGGAAACCGCGCGCCAGGCCGACATCGTGCTGCCGGCCGCTTGCGCTTACGAAAAGAGCGGGACTGTCACCAGCGGCACCGGCGAAGTGCAGCGACTGACGCGCGCCATCAACACCATGGGCGCCAAGGCGGATCTGGAGATCATTGGCTTCATCGCGCGCGAAATGGGAGCCGCGGCCGCGCTGGGTCCTTGGACTCCGGACGCAGTTTTCGAAGAGATCCGCAAGAACGTTCGCGGCTACGATGTCGCGGTGCCGGTCATCGCCACCGGCGGCGCGGCGCAAACCATGCCGGTCAATGGGCGCGTCGCCGTCCCTGCCGGCCCCGTGCGGTCGGATCGCAACGGCCTGTTCGCCTCCGGCACGCTGGGGCGCTATTCTAAGGTACTGAACTCGGTACTGGAAAGCCGCTTGAGCCGCTAATGGACTCGTTCATCGTCATCAGCCTGATCAAGATATTCGTGGTCTTCGGCGCGCTCATGACCATCCTCGCCTACCTGCAATGGGTGGAGCGGAAGGTGATCGCGCATATCCAAGTGCGGCCCGGTCCGTATCGTGTCGGCCCGCACGGACTGCTGCAACCGCTGGCCGACGTGATCAAGCTCATCACCAAGGAAGACCTGGTGCCGCCGTACGTCAACAAGGTGCTGTATCTGGCGGCGCCGTTTTTCGCCATCACCATGGCGCTGCTTTCGATCTCGGTGATTCCCTTCGGCCCGGCGATTCGCGTGGCGGGGTATCCGACGTATATGGGCCTCGCCGACCTGAATTTCGGCGTGCTGTTCATTCTGGGCATTTCGTCGATGGGCGTGTATGGCATTGCGCTGGCCGGCTGGAGCTCGAATAACAAATACTCGCTGTTGGGCGGCCTGCGCAGCTCGGCGCAGATGATCAGCTATGAGCTGCCACTTTCGCTCGCCATCGCCGCGCCGCTGCTGATTTCCAATACTCTAAGCCTGCGCAAGCTGGTGGACTCGCAGGACGGCTGGATGTGGAACTGGAACCTGTTTCACGGCTTCCAGTACGTGAGTTTCGTCGTCTTCATCATCGCCGCGTTCGCCGAAACCAACCGCGTACCGTTCGATTTGCCGGAGGCCGAAAACGAGCTGGTGGCCGGCTTCCACACCGAGTACAGCAGCATGAAGTTCGCTTCGTTCTTCATGGCCGAATACGCCAACATGGTGACTGTGAGTTGCATGGCAGTGCTGCTGTTCCTGGGCGGATGGGTGGCGCCATGGCCGGCCGCGTATGGTTCCGGCTACGTGCCGGTGGCGATTTTCGCGATAGGGGGTATGATCGCCATCTGGCGCGGGCTGAACCCGCGGCGCCCGCGCGACCGTTTCACTTTCCCGCCATTCGGCGTGGTTTTTCTTGTCGTCGCGGCGGTTTTCCTGGTGCCGATTTTGCAGAGCGCGCTGCTGCCGCTGTTCTGGTTCTGCGCCAAGACCGGCGCCATTCTGTTCCTGTTTATGTGGATTCGCGGCACGCTGCCGCGCTTTCGTTACGATCAACTGATGGGCTTCGCCTGGAAGATTCTGTTCCCGGTCGCCATGCTGAACCTGCTGGTCACCGGCCTGGCGATTGCCGTGTTTTCGTGAGTTTCATGCGATGGATTTGATTCTCTTTTTGGTTTTTGCCGGTATTGCCGTGGTGGCCGCCATCAACGTGGTGGTGCAGCGGCATCCCATCTCGAGCGCCATTTCGCTGATCGCCGTGATGGGGTCGCTGGCCGTGTTGTATCTGCTGCTGGGCGCCGAATTCATCGCCGCCGCGCAGGTCATCGTCTATGCCGGCGCCATCATGGTGCTGTTCGTCTTCGTCATCATGCTGCTCAATGCCGGCGGCGAGACCAAGGCCGGCCGCTCGTTCGTGGCCAGCCTGCTCGGCGTGCCGGTGCTGGTGGCGCTGCTGTGGTTGCTGGCATATTACACGGCGCGCATCTACCCGAGCGACACCGAGGTGCACTTCGGCGGCTTCCGCGGCGGCACGGCGCAGGCGGTCGGACGCGCCCTGTTCACCACTTACCTTTTGCCGTTTGAGATCACCTCGATTCTGATTTTGATCGCCATCGTCGGCGCCATCGTGCTGGCGCGCAAGGAGCTCGAATGATGGGACACGTCCCGCTTTCCTGGTTTCTGATGCTGAGCGCGGTGCTGTTTTCGCTCGGCGTGGCCGGCTTCATTTTCCGCCGCAACATCATCACGATGTTCATGTCGATTGAGCTGATTTTGAACGCCGTCAACCTGACCTTCATCACCTTCGCCTACCAGCGCCAGCAGGTGGCCGGACATCTGTTCGCGTTCTTCGTGATGGTGGTGGCGGCGGCCGAAGCCGCGGTCGGCCTGGCGATTATTCTGACCGTTTTCAAGAACCGGGAAACCCTGAATATCGACGATCTGGACTCGATGAAGAACTGACAACGCGACCGATGCAACTCTGGCTCATACCGACACTTCCGCTGGCCGGCTTCCTCATCAACGGCCTGTTCGGCCGCCGCTTTTCCAAGGGGCTGGTCAACACGTTCGCCATCGGCAGCGTGGTGCTTTCCTTTCTGTGGGTGCTGAAAACCCTTTTCGGCCTGGGCGGCATCGAGGCCGCATACACCGAGCATTACTTCACCTGGATTCAAAGCGGCGCGCTCACCATTAACTGCGATTTCTCGATTGACCGTCTTACCGCCGTCATGCTGCTGGTGGTCACCGGCATCGGCTCGCTGATCCACATTTACGCCATCGGCTACATGGCCCACGAGGGCGGCTATTACCGCTTCTTCGCCTACCTCAATCTCTTCATGTTTTTCATGCTGACGCTGGTGCTGGCCGCCAACTACCTGGTGCTGTTTGTCGGCTGGGAGGGCGTCGGGTTGTGCAGTTACCTCTTGATCGGTTTTTATTTCGATAAGAAATACGCTACCGACGCCGGCAACAAGGCGTTCATCGTGAACCGCATTGGCGATTTCGGCTTCTCGCTGGCGATGTTTTTGATCTTCCGCCAGTTCGGCACGCTCGATTTCGCCCGCGTGTTCGCACAGGCGCCGGCCGCTCCGGTCGCGCTACTCACGCTGATCGGTGTGCTGCTGATGTTCGGCGCGTGCGGCAAGTCCGCACAGATTCCGCTCTACGTCTGGCTGCCCGACGCCATGGCCGGTCCCACGCCGGTCTCCGCGCTGATCCACGCCGCCACCATGGTCACCGCCGGCGTGTACATGACGGCGCGCTCGTGGGTCATTTACACACACGCTCCCATCGCGATGGACGTGATCGCCTACATTGGCATCGCCACCGCGTTCGTCGCGGCGACCATCGGCCTGGCGCAGAACGATATCAAAAAGGTCTTCGCGTACTCGACCGTATCGCAACTCGGCTATATGTTCCTGGGCGTCGGCTGCGGCGCGTTTTCGGCCGGCATTTACCATCTGATGACGCACGCGTTTTTCAAGGCGCTGCTCTTCCTCGGCGCCGGTGCGGTGATTCACTCTCTTTCCGGCGAACAGGACATGCGGAAGATGGGCGGACTGCGCACCAAGATTCCGTGGACCTTCGGCGTGATGCTGTGCGCTTCGCTCGCGATCTCCGGCTTCCCGTTGACCTCCGGATTCTTCAGTAAGGACGCGATCCTGCTGGCGGCCGATCATCGCGCGCCGTGGTTGTACTGGGTGGGCGTCTTCACCGCCGGCATGACCGCGTTCTACGTCTTCCGCGCGTTTTTCATGACCTTCACGGGCAAGTATCGCGGAGAAGAACATCACCCGCACGAATCGCCGCCTGTGATGATGGTGCCATTGGTGATTCTGGCGGTGCTGTCGATTGTCGGCGGCTTTGTCTTCAAGGTTCCCGACTTTCTCCGCACCGTTTTTCCCGCCGTGGAAGCGCCGGAGGAGTTCGGTCCCATGGCTGTCGCCAGCGCCGCCGGCCTGCTTGGCATCGGGTTGGCAGCGCTGATGTACTGGTATAAGCCCGGCATCCCGGATTCGATCGTAGGCAGCGCCAAGGGTCTCTACACGCTGGTTTACAACAAATATTTTGTGGATGAGATTTACGATGCGGCAGTGGTCAAGCCGCTGGTAAACGGCTCGCGCGTGCTGCTGTGGAAGGGCGCCGACGTTGGGCTGATCGATGGCATCGTCAACGGCATCGGCGCGCGCGCCAAAGGCATCGGCGGAGTGCTGCGGCTGGCGCAGTCCGGCAACACGCGCAGCTACGCAACGTGGGTGGCGTTCGGCAGCGTGCTGCTGATCTTTCTCATGGCCCTGGCAGGAGGCCTGCGATGAACCTGCTGCTGCTCGTTCTTCTGCTTCCGGCCGCCGGATTTCTGGTCGCGCTCGGCGCCCCGCGCTCCTCGCCAGCCTCGAGCCGCTATTGGGCGCTGGGGATTTCGCTGATCACTTTTCTCGCTTCGCTGGCTCTGCTCGGTTGGTTTGACCGCTCGCTCGGCGGCGATCAATTTACCGTCGATCTGCTCTGGATCGCATCGCCGGAAATTCGGTTCCACATTGCCGCCGACGGTGTCAGCCTCTGGCTGGTTCTGCTATCCACCTTCCTTACCCCCATCTGCGTGTTGCTGAGCTGGAACAGTATTCAGAACCGAGCCAAGGAATTCTACGCATTTCTTCTTCTGCTGGAATTCGGCCTGGTGGGCGTCTTTCTGGCGCAGGACCTGTTCCTGTTTTACGTGTTCTGGGAAGTCAGCCTGGTGCCGATGTATTTCCTGATCGGCATCTGGGGCCACGAGCGCCGCATTTACGCCGCGGTGAAATTCTTCCTCTACACCATGGCGGGCTCGATGCTGATGTTGGCGGCCATCATTTACCTGTACAATCGCGCCGGCACGTTCGGCTACGCGGCGATCCTGGACCAGCTCGCGAGCGGCCGCCTCGCCTTCACTCCCTATCAGCAGATGCTGCTCTTCCTGGCCTTCTTCGTCGCCTTCGCCATCAAAGTGCCATTGTTCCCGCTGCACACCTGGCTGCCGGACGCGCACGTGGAAGCTCCCACCGCCGGGTCGGTGATGCTGGCCTCCGTCATGCTGAAGATGGGCACCTTCGGTATTCTGCATTACGCGCTGCCGCTATTCCCAGCCGCCGCGCGCCGCTGCGCTCCGTGGATCGCGGTGCTGGCCATCATCGGCATCATTTACGGCGCGCTGGTGGCCATGGTGCAGCCGAATATGAAGAAGCTGGTGGCGTACTCATCGGTCAGCCACCTCGGCTTCGTCGTGCTCGGCATTTTCTCTTTCACTCAACTGGGCATGGATGGCGCGGTCTACCAGATGCTCAATCACGGCATCACCACCGGCGCGCTGTTCGCATTGGTGGGGCTGATGTATGAACGGCGCCACTCGCTCGAGATCGAAGCTTACGGCGGTGTCGCCACCGCCGCGCCGTGGCTTTCCACCGTGTTCCTCATCACCACGCTGGCTTCCATCGGACTGCCCCTGCTGAACAACTTCGTCGGCGAGTTTCTGGTGCTGCAAGGCGCCGCGCTGGCCAATTTCAAATGGGCGATATGGGCCGCGCTGGGCGTCATCCTTTCCGCCTGCTACATGCTCTGGATGTATCAGCGCGTCTTCTACGGCGAGTTAAGAGAGGCAGTGCGCGCGCACATGCCCGACCTCAACCTGCGCGAGTGGGCCGTGGTGGTTCCGCTGATCGCGATGATGGTCTGGATGGGCGTCTACTCGAAGTCGTTCCTCGACCCCGTGGGCAAGACCACCGCGCGCGTGCTCGAACAAACCCAGGTCAATGTACCCTACCGGGTGGATCTCCGCGGCTCCGCGAGCACGGAGGTGAGCCGTGCCCGCTAGCCCCATGTTCAATCCCGCCGACCTGATTCGCTTTTTGCCCGAAATCATCCTTACCGGGATGGGCACCTTCCTCATGGTGCTCGATCCGCTGCTCAACCGCCGCGAATCCAAGGTCTATGGAACGCTCAGCCTGGCCACGCTGGTGGCAGCCATTCTAGCCGCCATCTACGCTTACTCACAACCCGGTCCAGCGTTCGGCGGCATGCTGATGGTGGATGGCTTCGCGACGTTCTTCCGCGTGCTGGTTTTCGGCGTCGGCATCCTCACCATCCTGCCTTCGTTCAGTTTTCTCAAACGCCAGCAGGCCGAAACCAGCGAGTTTCACGCGCTGTTGTTGTTCTCCATCGCCGGCCAATCGATCATGGCCGCGGCCAACGACCTCATCATCATTTTCATCGGCCTGGAAATCTCTTCCATCGCGAGTTATATTCTGGCCGGCTATCTGCGGGACGACAAGCGCGCCAATGAGGCCGCTCTCAAGTATTTCCTGCTCGGCTCCTTCGCAACCGGTTTTTTCCTTTACGGCGTGGCGCTGATTTATGGCGAAACCGGCAGCATCAATCTCAGTGTGGTGCGCTCGGTTATCGTCGGTCCCGACGCGCCCTTGCCCGTAATCGTCGGCGTGGCGGCGGCGCTGATGTTCGTTGGGCTGGCCTTCAAGGTCTCCGCATCGCCATTCCAAGTCTGGGCGCCGGATGTGTACCAGGGCGCGCCCACGCCGGTCTCGGCGTTCCTCTCCGCCGGTCCCAAAGCCGCCGCTTTCGCCATCTTCCTGCGCATCTTTATGACCGCCTTCGCGCCCATCGGCCATGCCTGGATGCCGCTGGTGTGGGCCTCCGCGCTGCTCTCCATGACCATCGGCAACTTCGCCGCGCTGCTACAAACGAATGTCAAGCGCATGCTGGCGTACAGCTCCATTGCGCACGCCGGTTACGTGATGGTGGCGCTGGCGGCGCGCTCCCAAATCGGCACTGCGGCAGTGATGTTCTATCTGGCCGCCTACGCCTGCATGAACGTGGGCGCGTTCGCCGTGGTCAGCTACCTTTCCGGCAAGGGCGAACAGTATCAGGACATCGAAGATTTCGCCGGTCTCGCGCAGAAGCAGCCGTTTATCGCGGCGATGCTCTCCATTTTCCTGCTCTCGCTGATCGGCGTGCCGCTCACGGGCGGCTTCTTCGGCAAGTTCTATATCTTCAAAGCCGCATTGGAATCGCACCTGGTGTGGCTCACCGTGCTCGGTTTGCTCAACAGCGCAGTGGCGGCATATTATTACCTGCGCCTTCTGGTGATGATGTATTTCCGCGAGCCCGGCGACGCCGCTTCGAGCGCCGAGCCGCTCACGCCGGCATTCTCCGCGGCTCTCATCCTGCCTGCCATTGGAACCTTGCTCCTCGGTATCTTTCCCGGCTGGGTGCTGGATTTCGCGGGACGTTCCGCCAGCCTGGTAAAGTGACGGTGCGCTCCAATCGTCTCAGCCTGAGAGCATGAGAATGACGGATCGCGAAAAAGACGAGCTCGCGGCTCAGGTGCTGGCCGTCATGCGGGCCCGTTTCGACCCGCCCAGCGCCGCCGATACCGAGGACATCCTGGAGCGAGCGCGCCGCCAGGCCCAAGCGCCGCCTGCCGTCCCCGCGCCTGCTCCCACGCCGGTAGCCGCTCCAGCGCCGGTTGTCGCGCGCCCCCGTCCATCCGGCCCTGCGCCCGACATGCGCATCGTAGATGGCTGCCTGATCGCCGCCGGCGCGCTGCTGCTGGCTTGCTATTTCTTCCGGCTGACGCGCGCTTCGCTCCACATTTACTTCACGCCCGACGATCTGATGAACCTATACCGCTCCTGGATCTTTTCCGCCGGCCGCCTCCTCCAGGCCAACCTGCTGTTCTTCCTTAACTCCGATTTCGGGCGTCCCATGGGCAGCCTGTGGTACCGCGTGATCGTCGATCTCGCCGGTTTCCACCCGTTTTGGTTTCACGCTTCCAATCTCGCCATACTGGCCGCCAATATCTGGCTGACTTACGCGGTGGCGCGGCGCCTCGCGGGGTCGCGCGAAATGGCCGCCCTCACCGCGCTCGGGATGGCCTATCAGCAGCGCCTTGGGTTTCTCTACTTTGACACCGGATACATTTACGACGTCCTCTGCTACTTCTTCCTCTTCGGCGCGCTGGCGCTCTATTTACGGGCGCGCGCGCGTAACGCGACGCTCCAGCCATGGCAGTGGGCGGCGCTTTTCGTCCTCTACATCTGCGCCTTGAATTCCAAGGAAATGGCGGTGATGCTCCCTGCGTTCCTGGGAGCCTATGAACTGCTCTACCATCCGCCCGGCGCCTGGCGGCTCGCAACGGTCTACCACTGGCTGCTTCGCGAGGGCCGCGCCACGCTGCTGACCGGCGCGGTGGCCGTCTTGTTTGCGGTTGGCAGATCGCTCGGCCCCACGTCGCTGACTCACAACGCCGCCTATCGTCCGTCTTTCACTTGGACTCAGTTCCTGCTTACCAGCCGCCACTTCGCGGGAGACTTTCTCGCCATGCCGGACTGGCCGGCGTGGGCGGTGCTGCTGCTCTGGACCGCGCTGGCAGCCATCGCCTGGCTGGCACAGTCCCGCGTGCTGCGCTTTGCGTGGCTCTACCTGATGCTCAGCCCGCTACCCATCGCATTCATCGATCCGCGCGGATCGGCCCAATATTACGTGTGTGTGTTCGGCTGGATGCTGTATGCCGCCGTCCTGCTGGTGAAGCTCGCCGCAGTCGCCACGCGCGGTGTGCCGCTTCCGGAATGGTGGCTGTCGAGAGCCCGCGGCGCGGCGCTGTTTGTGGTCTCGATGGCGATTCTCTATTGGGCGTACAAGCCGCTGGGATACACCAGAATTACCACCGCGTCCATGGAGGCTCCGGAGAATCGCAACACGGTGGCCCAGCTTCATGCCGCCGCGCCCGTCATCCGCCCTAACAGCCGGCTTCTGTTCTTGAACGATCCCATCCGCCCGGACTGGTTCAACCTGATCTTCATCGTCCAGCTCAGCTATGACGACCCAAGCCTGCGCGTCTTCCGCGTCAAGGAAATGAAACAGCCGCCGAACGATCGCGAGATCGCTTCCTACGACTACGTCTTCGACTATCGCGACGGCCGCTTCATCGAGCTGAAAAAGCCGGGTTACTGACCGCGTTCGGTGTTACATCGAAACCGTTCGATCACGGAGCCGCAAGGTTGGCAGGCGGAAGCGCCTTGAATCAGCCGGAGCTGGTAAGGCAGTAAGGAAGTAATGCGCCATACTGTAACCGGCGGCGCTTATGATCAGCAAAATCACCAGTAAAGGCCAGGTTACACTGCCGAAGAAGGTCCGCGACAAGCTCGATGTTCGCGCGGGGGATTACCTGGCTTACGAGGTTTCCGGGAATACCGTAAGGATGCGCAAAGCGCAGCCGCTCGACCTGCCCTGGCTGCGCGCAATTTCGCGCACGCTCGCGCCGGAGTGGGATTCGCCTCACGATCACGAGAATTTCGATGACCTGTGATGTCTTCGATGTGGTGGTGGTGCCTTTTCCCTTCACGGATTCGCCGGCCGCCGTCAGGCGCCCTGCCTTGGTGCTCAGCCGTCCGTCGTTCAACCGCCATGGTTACACCGTGCTGGCGATGATCACGGATCTGCGCAATGCGCCGTGCCGCGCGACACCGAAATCGAGCCCTCCGCCGCCGGCCTGAAAATGGCAAGCGTGGTGCGTATGAAGTTCTTCACCCTGGACAACCGTTTGATCGCCGGCAAGATCGGCCGCCTGAAGCCTGCCGACCGCCGCAAGGTGATCGCATCGCTGGCTCAGGTGATGCCGGTCTTCGTCTGAGCCTCAGGCTCGCGTTTCAGTTTCGGCCGTGCGCTCCACCGCCGGCAATCCCAATCTTCGCCGGCATTCGTCCAGCATGGATGCCGTGCGCGTGGCGCCGGAGCGCGTCACGCCCACCGCGCGCACCGCCAGCAGCGCATCCAGATCGCGAATCCCTCCGGCCGACTTCACCTGCACCCGCGGCGCGGCATGTTTCCGCATCAACACTAAATCTTCGATGGTGGCGCCCCCGCTGCCGTATCCGGTGGACGTTTTGACCCAGTCGGCGCCCAACTCGCTCGAGATCTCGCACAGGCGGATTTTTTGCGCGTCGTTCAGATAGCAGTTCTCGAAAATCACTTTCACTTTCTGCCCCGCTGCGTGGGCCAGCGCGATCACCGCCGCCAGGTCGTCGCGCACGTACTTCCAGTCGCCGCTCACGACCGCGCTGATGTTCACCACCATATCCAGTTCCTGTCCGCCGTCGGCCAGCGCCCGCTCCGCTTCAGCCACTTTGACCGCCGTAGTGTGGCAGCCGTGCGGGAAGCCGATGGTGGTGCTGGCTTTCACCTGGCTCCCGGTCAGCATTTCGGCGCAGCGGCGCAGGTAGTATGGCAAAATGCAGACGCTGGCCACGTCGTAGTCCAACGCCAGGCGGCATCCGCGCTCCATCTCCACCGCCGTCAGGGTGGGATTCAACAGCGAATGATCGATCATCTTGGCGATATCTTCGTAGGTGTATTCCATGCGTCCTCTCCCTCGCTGTGGCGCACGCACTCGTCGGTGCCGTGTCAGGACTCTTCTCGACACACGCTTGACGCCGCGAAACCGGGCGTCGGCACCAGTGCCGGCGCGGCACCGGCGAGTGCGTGCGCCACGAGGCCCCTACTGCAGGCCCTTGCTCAACTCCCGCGCTTTCTCCAGGTCCGCATCGCCGCCGGCCGCGTCGTTCAGCCCGCGGCGCGCGGCGGCGCGATTCTGATATGCGTTGACGTAATTCGGATCCAGCCGGATAGCGTTGTCGAAATCGGCAATCGCCTCGGCGAAACGTTTGAGCCGCAAGCGCGCGTAGCCGCGCGCGTTATAGGCCCGCGCCGAAGTCGCATCCACCCGGATCGCCAGATTGAGTTGCTGGATGGCCTCGGCGAATTTCCCCTCCTGGATCAGCTTGCGCCCCGCCGCCTGGTGGGCGGACGCATCCTTGGAAGCTTCCGGAGCCGGCTTCGGCGGCACGGCTTCCGTTTGCAGAGGGGGTTTCAACGCCGGCGGTTGCGGCTTGGGTACTGGTGGGGCAGCCGGCTTCAGCGTTGGTGCAGGGGTGGTGGATGGCGGGGTAGCCGCCGCCAGTGGGGCTGCGAGCGCACCGTCGGATGCCGCCGGCGCCCGCGGTTTGGACGCAGGCGCGGCATTCGGCTTCGTCGCCGGTGCAGCGGCAGCAGCCGGGTTGGCAGCCGCCATCTGGGGAGCCGATGGCGCGGCGGCCGGTGCTGGCACTGGCGCCGCCGGCTCCTGCGGGGCTGTAGTTGAGCCCGGCAGATTCAGCGATACCGTGTCGGGTTGTGCTTCCTTGGTGCGCGCGGCCTCGATTGCGTCCCGCACTCTTTTCTCCGCCAGCGCCAGCAGTTGCTGGGCTTCCGCGTTGTCCGGCTCCAACTGCGCGGCGCGCTGCAAATCCACCAGAGCCTCGTCATAGCGCCCCAACAGGATGTAGTCGCCGCCCCGCGCCCGCCACGCAACCGCCGATGCGGGGTTCAGCGAGATCGCCGTCGTGCGGTCGGCCAGCCCCTTCTCGTGCTCTCCCAGCGCGTGGTAGGAAGCGGCGCGCTCGACGTATGCGTCCGAATTCGTCGGGTCCAGTTCCACCGCCCGGTTGCGGTCCCGCAAAGACTCCTCGATCTTCCCCTGCTGCGCGAAAACCGTGCCGCGCGCCAGATACAGGCGCACATCCTTCGGGTCCTGCTGGATGGCTGCCGTGTAATCGGCCGCCGCTCCGTCCTTGTCGCCGAGCACTTCTTTTACCGCGCCCCGCGTGCGTAGCGCGCGGGCGTCCTCCGGCCGCAGCCGCACCGCCGTGTCCAGACCGGCGAGCGCGCGCCGGTAGTCGCCCAGCGAGGCGTAAGCCAGCGCCTGCTCGACGTAAACCTCCGCGTAGTCCGGGCGACGGCGCAGGCACAGATCGAAAGCGTCCACTGCCTCGCTGAAGCGCCCTTGGGCCGCGCGCACCATGCCGAGACCCTTCTCCGCCTCGGTGTTATCCAGCCGCAACTCCAAAGCCCGCGTAAAATCCACGGCGGCCTTTTCGTGATCGCCCAGCGCCAGTTCCTGATTCCCTCGTCCGGTATACACTTCCGTTCGCTCCAGCTTGAGGCCGATCGCGGTAGTGTAGTCCTGAATCGCGCGCGCGCTTTCCCCCGTCTGGGCGTAGTAATCGCCGCGCGCCCAGTAAGCCTGCGCGTCGCCCGGCTGCAAGCTCACCGCCCGTTCCAGGTCCGCCAGCGACCGCACCGTATCGCCGCCGGCCAGATAGTCTCGACCTCGCGCGCGCAATGCCGCGGTGTTGCCGGCATCTTCTTCGAGCGCTTCCGAATATTCCCCGATGGCCTCTTCGCGGCGCCCCGCCTGGTCGGCCCGCTGCCCACGCTGGTACGCGGTCTGCGATTTTCTCTTGTCGGGTTTCGCCGCGGAGTGGAGCGCCGGAAGCGTCGCTCCCAGCAATGCGAGCGTCAGCCCCAGGTGCGCGAGGCACGTCTTTCGATTTCGCATCACGTCAAGAATTAGTGTACACTCGAAAAGTATCCGATTGTCCGCTGGTGTACGGGAAGCCGGTGCAAATCCGGCGTGGCCCAGCCACTGTAAGCGCGGAGAATCGCCCTCAAGCGTGTCACTGTTCCAGTCATGGGATGGGAAGGCCGGGCGATTTGACGATGCGCAAACCAGGAGACCGGCCAGCGAGATGGTTACTTTCGGCTCTCTAGGGAGGAGCCTCGAATGTATATACGTCTCCAGGGCCTTGCGCCCTTGCTCTTGCTGTTTTCATTCGGCCTTCCGGCTGCTTCGCTGAAAGGCACGGTTGCCGATCCGTCCGGCGCTCCCGTGGTGGGCGCTCAGGTCGCCGTATCGGTCCCCGCCGGAATCGCCGCCCAGACGCTCACCGGCGTTAACGGCTCGTTTGAGCTCGATACCGCGGTAGCCAAGGCGCCCGATGCCAAGCTCGTCGTCGCCGCGCCCGGATTCCGCACCGCCGAGATTCTCCTTTCCGCCGCACCGCAGCCCCTGGCGGTGAAGCTCGAACTGGCGCCGCTCCAGGATTCGGTGAGCGTGGTCGGCTCCGTGATCGATGTCCCGGCCAGCCAGCAGGGCGGCAGCACCAGCATCGTCACCAGCGAGGAGATCCGCCAGAGCAACCTCGCGCAGGCCGTCGACCTGCTGCGTTTCCTCCCCGGCGTGGCCGTCAGCCAGACCGGTTTCACCGGCGGCCTCACCTCACTCTTTATGCGCGGCGGGTATGACGATTTCAATCTGGTGGAGATCGACGGCATTCCGGTCAACAGTTTCGGCGGTGGTTTCGATTTCGCTCACATTCCGGCCGAGGAATTGGACCGCGTCGAGGTGATTCGCGGCCCGCAATCCGCCGCCGCCGGCGAGTACGCCAACGCGGGCGTGGTTAACTTCGTCACCCGCGAAGCCGGCGCCGCGCCTAACCTCGATATTCTCGCCGAAGGCGGCACTTACCAAGAGCATCGCTTCGGCATCGCCGGCGGCGACACACTGGCTGGCTTCGGCATCTCCTTCGCGGCTTCCCGCCTCGACGACAACGGTCCGGTCTCGAACAGCGACTATCACAACACGGACGGGATGCTCAACCTGCTGCGCCGCTTCGGCACCCAGTCGCTGAACATCCACGCCGATTTCGATTCCAACTCCGTCGGCGAACCAGGCCCCTACGGCTCCGATCCCAACGACGATTACACGGGCCTGGACACGATCAGCCGCAGCAAGAACGACTTTTCCGATTACCTGGCCCATTACCAGGCGGACCTGTTCTCGGGGCGAGTCAAGGAGGATCTGTTCGCCTCGTTTTTCCTCAATAACAACGGCTACACCAGCCCCTACGGGTTCAGCTTCAACAAGGACCTGCGCGGCCAGGCCGAGTGGCGGATGACCTCCAGTGTCAAGCCCTGGTACACGGTGGCGTTGGGCGCCGTCGAAACCATCGAGGAAGTGAAGAACACCTATATCACCGATGCGGACTACGATACCTTCCCCATCCGCCGCAACGATACCGCGTTCTATCTCGAGAACCGCTTTCAACTGCCCGGCGGCTTCACCA
This sequence comes from Bryobacteraceae bacterium, assembly GCA_049508735.1. Lineage (GTDB taxonomy): Bacteria > Acidobacteriota > Terriglobia > Bryobacterales > Bryobacteraceae > Bog-375. The sequence goes on from JBELAO010000004.1 coordinate 136,371, forward strand.
TCAACGCCGGTGTGCGCGGCGAGATTCTGCGCACCGGCGCGATTCCCACCGATGGCGATACGCGTCCCTATTTTCCGGCGCAGACCGTCACCGCCGTCGATCCCAAAGTGGCTGGCGCGTACAGCCGTGGCGGAACGCGGTTGCACGCTTCTTTCGGCACCGGTTTCCGCCCGCCTACCGGATTCGACCTGGCTTACACCGACAATCCATCGCTCAAGCCGGAGCGCACGCGCGGCTTCGACGCCGGCGTGGAGCGCCGCTTCTTCCATGACGTTCTTTCGCTCGACGCCACATTTTTTTACAACCGTTACTACGATCTGATCGTGATTCTGGGCGGCAATCTGGCCGTGCTCAGCCACTATGAATCCGATAACATCGCCAACTCGCGCGGCCTGGGCACGGAATACTCCGTCCGGCTGCGGCCCGCGCGCTGGTTGTACATCACCGGCTGGTACACCTGGCTCGATTCGGAAATTCTTTCGCTCAATGGCGCCGCCAACCTGGCGCCGGCGCCGTTTACCGTGGGTCAGCAGTTGCTGCGCGTTCCCGCCAACTCGGGAGCTTTCACCGCAACCTTCACGCGCGGCCGCGTCTCCGGCGGTGTGGATGGCTACTTCCGCGGCTCGATTCTCGATGTCGATCCCAGCTACGGCGCATCCGCCGGTTTGTTTCAAAACCCCGGCTATGCCAATGTGGGGCTGAATCTCAACCTCAGGCTCGGCCGCGGTGTCACCGCTTACGGCAACCTGCGCAACGCGCTCGATCGGCATTACGAAGAGGTGTTCGGCTACCCATCGCCCCGTCTGAACTTCGTGGCCGGTTTAAAATGGTCGTTCGCGGGAGCAAAATGAGAGTATGAGCAAACCACCCTTCGATCCGCCTCGCCTGACTATCGGCCGCGTTTACACGCGGGGCGGCGACGAAGGCGAAACCGGCCTCGCCGGTGGCCAGCGCGTCGCCAAGGACGGGCCACGCATCGAAGCCTACGGCACGGTGGACGAATTGAACGCTTTCGTGGGCGCCGCGCGCTCGACCGCCGAGTCGCTGGTCGACAAGGACGGCCGCGCCTGGACGCTGGTGCCGGTTCTGCTGCGCATCCAGCACGATCTGTTCAATCTCGGTTCGATTCTAGCCACCCTGCCCGAGGACGTTCACGAGCGTCAGGCGCGCGTGAACGATGGAGATGTCACGCGTCTGGAAACCGAAATGGATCGCATCAATCACGACCTGCCGGCGCTCCATTCCTTCGTGCTGCCCGGCAGCGGCCGCCTCAACGCCGATCTTCATCTTTGTCGCGCTGTGTGCCGCCGTGCCGAGCGTGCCGTGGTGATCCTGGCCCGCCTCGAAAGCGTGCCGCCGGAGGCGATTCGCTACCTCAACCGGCTCAGCGACGCTTTTTTCGTCTGGAGCCGCTGGGCGAGCCACCTGACGGGCGACCCGGAAACTTTGTGGGATCCGAACCATGCCGCGTCGGCTCATTCTGATGGATAATCGATTAAGGAGAACACGAATGCAAAACAACACATCGAGGCCGTTGGCGATTGGCCTCACCACGCTGGGGATTCTGGCCCGTCTGGTGCCGCACGCGCCGAACTTCTCGCCGGTGGGCGGCGTCAGCCTTTTTGCCGGCGGCCGCATCAGTGGATGGAAGGCTTATCTGCTGCCGCTGGTGCTGATGCTGGTCACAGACCCGTTTGTGGGCGGCTATTCGTTCTCGACTCCGTTCGTGTATGCGAGCTTCCTGATTTACGTGTGGATCGGCTCGCGGCTACGCGCCACAGAGAGTCCGCTCGCTATCGGCGGAGCGGCTGTTGCGGGCAGCGTGCAGTTCTTCCTGATTACCAATTTTGCCATGTGGGTGAAGCCGGTGTCCCTCTATACGCACAACGCCGCCGGCCTGATGGCCTGCTATGTAGCGGCGATCCCGTACTATGGCCGCACCTTGCTGGCGGACCTCTTCTACTCGGCAGCCCTCTACGGCGCCTTCGCCCTGCTGAGCCGCCGCGCGGCCGTGCAAAGTCAGCCAGCGGCCTAATCCGCTTCGCGGCGCGGGCCGTCGGCCTGCGGAGCCGAGAGGCTTCTCGGCTTTTCTTTGGATTTCGCCGCGCCGCCGGATACGGCGCTGGCATACGCCGCGCCGTCGCCCCGGCAATTTGTGCTAAATTGCACTGCGTAAGCACAGGCAATCTCCGAAGTGAAACGATTCCCCTTTCTCGATTGGATGCGCGGACTGGCGGTGGTCATCATGATCCAGTGCCACGCGTTCAACGCCTTTGTGCGCATGGACCTGCGCGACGGCGGCCCTTACGTGCTCTCGCAGTTTGTCGGCGGCATGGCCGCGCCCCTGTTCCTGTTCATGGCGGGCATGACGACTGCCTTCCAGATGGAAAGCCTGGCGCGGCGCGAACCGAGCCCGTGGCGCCGTTGGGCAGTGGCGCTGCGGCGCGCCGCATACATCATGGGGATCGCGGTATTGTTCCGCTTCACCAATTGGTTGGGCGGTTACCCCGGCGGCAGCCTGCAAGAGCTGACCAAGGTGGATATCCTCAATTGCATGGCAGTGGGGCTGGCGGTGTTTGCGGCTGCGGCCGCGTTCGGCGCCGAAGGCCGCCTCCGTTTCGCCGTGCTCGGCGCGGCGGCCATAGCCATGCTGTCGCCGTTGATGGCGAACCTTCCCTGGGATGGTGTGCCCGCGCTGTTGCGCGAGTACCTGGTGCCAGGCGTCGGGCGCGGCCGTTTCCCGTTCTTTCCGTGCGCCTCGTATGTTGGATTCGGTATTGCCGCCGGGCTGGCCGTCAAACGCACCGCCGAAGACCGCATGGACCGGCTGATGCAATGGTCGGTGCTGATCGGCTTCGCGCTGATCTTCACCAACCAGTATTTTTCCAATAACCCCTACTCGATTTACCCGAACTCCAGTTTCTGGACCAATAGCCCGACGCTGGTTTTGATTCGCAGCGGCATCATTCTGACGTTCCTGGCCGGCTCTTACCTTTGGACCGAGTATGGCGCGCGCCCCGCCTGGAGCTGGATGCAGTCGCTGGGCAAGACTTCACTCCTGGTCTACTGGGTGCACGTGGTGATCGTCTACGGCGGCTGGACGCGACCCTTGCGCCGCAACCTGACCATTCCGCAAACAGTCTTCGCGACCCTGTTGTTGACCGCCATGATGGTCGGCCTGTCCGCCGCCAAGCTATGGTGGACGGCGCGCCGCGCGCAGCGCCGCCCGCAGCCTGAGCCCGTGACCGTGCAGGCATAGTTGTCATTTCGGCGTGGCGCACGCACTCGTCGGCGCCGCGCCGGCATTCGTGCCGACGCAGGGCGCCGGTGGAAAAAAGACGTGTCGAGAAAAGTCTCGACACGGCACCCAGTGAGTGCGTGCGCCACGCAGGGCAGCCGGCCCGGTTTACGGGTCCGAAGCGGATTTCGCCTGCCGACCGGGATCAGTTCTGAGACGGTCTCTCCACATGATCGATCACCAGGACTTCCACCGGCCCCTTGACCGATTCGATCTTCAGCCCAAGCTGTTCCTGGATGGCGGCGAAGATCGTCGGCGGGGCGGCAGGGTCGACCGCGGGCGCGGGGCTTTCGGGATCGCCTGCCCCGGCGGAACGCGGAAGCCCGGCTGCCGCCTCGTCGGGAGCAAAGTCCAGGCGAACGTCGAATGTTCCGGTGAACCCGGTTCTGTCAAGGACGGGGCGGCCTAACACCATGGAAAGCATTCTGGTGAATTCCGGCATGGCCACCTTCCCCCCCTCCATCCGCACCCCAAGCGATTCCCCGTGCACCCCGACCCTGCCGCACGGAAAGCCCGGCGTCCGCCGTCCTGGCGCGTTCGAAGGCTGCGGCAACATCCCGCTCGGGTCGATTGCAATGCAACCGCCTTCCTTCGGGGGCTGCAATTTGAGGCCGCTTTTTGCCACTGTGAGCGCATAGACCGGCAGTTCCTTGGTCTCGCGGTGGAGCTTGAGCTGGAACCGGTCTTCGAGGAGCGATCGCAGCATGCGAAAGGTTTCGTCCCGGCTCGCCTTCGCATCCGCCTTGGCCTCGATGTCGAAGCCGTCGGATTGAATCCAGCCTGGACCTCCCGAAATCTGAAAAGCCTGCACGCCATAGGCGTTCTGCATCAGCATGATTAGGGGTGCGTTCTCCACAAACAGTCCGCCTCCCGGACGCGGCCTGACGATCTTGTGATTAGGGGCTGACGTATTCGGTTTGACCGACGCGACCTCAAATCGCGGCGCGGCGTCGGACTGGCCGAACAGCCCGGCAGCGGTGACGATCAGGAGAATCGCGGTCACCATGGCTCCCAGTCCGGAGTGCGTTTGCGATGGCGGCCGGGACTGGCCCAGCAACCTTGCGATGCGGTCGGCGAGCGAACCGCCGTTGGCGGCGATAGCGGCATTGAGGTGTGCCGGACGGAAAGATTCCAGCTCCGCCAGAGCGCGTGCGTACGCGAGCACGTCGCCGGTTGTTCGTGCCGCCACGTCATCGCAGCACATCTCCCGCTCGGCGCGAATATGACCCGACACCCACCAGACCGCGGGGTGATAGAAGAGGAGCGCCTCGGCAACGCTCTGTAGAATATTGACCAGGTAGTCGTGCCGACGGATGTGTGCCAGTTCGTGAATCAGCAGCGCTTCCATCTGCTCGGCCGGTAAGCCGGCCAGCGCCCCAACCGGAACCAGCACCACGGGACGCAGCCAGCCGACCACGGTCGGCACTTGCACCAGCGCGGACACCAATAACCGCACCGGGCGCGATAGGCCAATCCGGGCGCTCAGATGGTCGAGGATCCGCCGCCATTCCGGCGGCGCGGGCCGGACCAGCGTGGATCGCATGCGCGCGGCGACGATCCATCCACCCATCAGACGTACCCAGAATGCCAGCGCGCCGGCGAGCCAGATCACTACAACCCAGGAGAGGAACTGTCCCGCCCGCGCGTCAGAAATGGTCGAACTGAGGGAGGCTGGCAGAGCGATGATTACGGCGGGAACCGCAGAAACGGCGCGGCCAGCGGGTTGGGCCGCCACTGCAACGGGATCCGACGGGCTCATCAGGCACCACGTCACCAAGGGGGCCATGACCATGGCCGCCAGTGCCAGGCAGCCGAGCACATATCGCAGGTTCGGGCTGGATGAGCGCCCGATGCCGCGGCGGGCTGCGGCATAGAGCGCCGCAATCGCCGCACCCTGCCAGAGGAAATGGACCAGAGTCCAGCCGAGGCGTTCCACCCACGGCTGTGACGAGAGGAACTCGATGGCGTTCATCGGGACCGTCCTTTCTTTTCCGCGAACTCCTCCAGCATCTTGCGGATCTCGGCTAATTCCTGGCGCGACGCGGGCTCCGCCGCGAGCGCGCCCATCACGAGGCTCTTCGCCGACCCGTCAAACGCACGTTTCAGCATGTCGCCGGCGATCTGCTTCCGGGTTTGTTCCTTGGGTACGCCAGCCTCGTAGACGTGCGATCGAAAACGCTCGCTGCGGATGAGCAGGCCCTTCTCGATCATTAATTGCATCTGCTTCAGCGTGGTGGTGTAGCCGCAGTCCTTGCCGAGTTCGCGGTGGACCTCGCGCACCGTCGCCGGTCCCATGCGCCAGAGAACGGCCAGGATGTCGATTTCAGCGTCCGTCGGAAGCGGCGGAGACTTTGGACTAAGACCTGGGCGGGTAAGAGTCATCTGCGAGGATCTTACAACGATTTAAAACGTATGTCAACGATTTAAATCGTACATTGGCGTGACCGGGCAGAGCGCGGTGCGGGGGACAGACAGCACTGTCCACGCGGCGCAAAGAGCGTAGTGCGGGGGACAGACAGCACTGTCCACGCGGCGCAAAGAGCGCGGTGCGGGGGACAGACAGCACTGTCCACGCGGCGCAAAGAGCGCGGTGCGGGGGACAGACAGCACTGTCCACGCGGCGCAAAGAGCAGCGCCTTGGGACAGTGTTGTCTGTCCCCCGGGCTCCTAGAACAGCGTGGCCTGCTCCTCCACCCACAGCTCGGGCTTGTAATCGAGCGTCCCCGTGTCCAGGCCGTAACGCTCGCGAATCTTTTGCAGCCGGACCTGCAGTGCATCCTTGTACGCCCGGCCCAAGTAGGCGCTTTGCGCGAACTGCTCGCGATACCGCGGCGCCAGCTCCGGGAAATGCCGCTCCAGAAACGGGAGAAAAACCTGCAAGGCGCTGGGCGTCAGGAACACCGCTCCGCCGTGGAACGAGCGCGCTCCCGAGTCTTTCGCGGCCTTCCCCAGCCGGTCGAGCGCGCGTTCGCCATCGGTCAGCCCGGGCATCACCGGTTTCGCCGTCACTCCCACGGCGAGCGAGGCTTCGCTCAGTTTACGCACCGCTTCCAGGCGCAGCGCGGGACGCGGCGCGCGCGGCTCCAGTAAGCGCGCCAGTTTCTCGTCGAGCGTAGTGATGGTCATATGGATGGAAAGCACGTTGCGCCGCGCCACCTCGCGCAGCAGGTCGATGTCGCGCGTCACCAGGTCCGACTTGGTCACCATCCCCAGCCGCCAGCCTTTTTCGCGAGCAAACACCTCCAGGATCGAGCGCGTCCGCCCGTACCGCCGCTCCGCCGGTTGGTAAGGATCGGTCGCCGTGCCGATGGCGATCTGCTCCCGCCGGTCTATGTGCCGCAGTTCTTGCGCCAGCAGATGCGCCGCCGCCGATTTGGCGAAGATCCGGTCCTCGAAATCCGTTACCGGCATCTCCATGAATTCGAAGGTGTACCGCGCGTAGCAGTATTTGCAGCCGAATTCGCAGCCCCGGTATGGGTTGATGGTCCACTGAAACGGCATGCCCGGCTTTGAGCGATTGAGGATGCTGCGCGCCGGCATCTCGAGATACTCCACCTGCCGTTTGGCTTCGAGGAGAGTGCTCTCGGCAGCCATTCTGGCAATCCCAACCAGCGCCATGTCTCATATTCGCCTTTTATTCGCCTTTTTGCAAGGCCAAAAGCAAGCTTCTGGTGTAAAACTTGGACCGCCGGGTGTGGCGCGGGTTGCGCGGGGACATGCGCGGTGCGGGGGACGGCGCGGTGCGGGGGACAGGCGCGGTGCGGGGGACGGCGCGGTGCGGGGGACAGGCGCGGTGCGGGGGACAGACAGCACTGTCCACGCGGCGCAAGAGCGGCGCCTTGGGACAGTGTTGTCAGTCCCCCGGTCGACGCCGCTTCCATTCGAACAGCACGATGCCGGCTGCGACGGAGACGTTGAGCGACGAGATCTTCCCGGCCAGCGGAATCCGCACCAGCAGGTCGCAGTGCTTCTTCACCTGCTCGTGGAGGCCCTTGCCTTCGCCGCCGAGGACGATGACGGTAGGCAGCGAATACGCCACTTGATCGTACGATTCCGCGCCGCGCTCGTCCAGGCCGTAAATCCAGTAGCCTCGCTCTTTCAGATCTTCGAGCGTGCGGTTGATGTTGCCGACGCGCGTCACCGGCAGATGCTCGATGGCGCCGGCCGCGGCTTTTGCCGCCACGTCGGTCAGGCTGGCCGCGCGGCGCTCGGGGATGATGACTCCGCCCGCTCCGGCCGCGTGTGCCGTGCGAATCACCGCGCCCAGGTTGTGCGGGTCCTCGACGCCATCGAGCACCACCAGCAGCTCGGCCCGCGCCACTTGTTCGAGCTCGGCATATTGGCGTGCCGCGCCCATCGCGATCACGCCCTGGTGCGCGGAGCTGGCCGCCAGCCGGTCGAGCGCCGAACGCGGCTCAAAGCGCACCGGCACGCCCGCGCGCCGCGCCATGTCGATGAGTTCCTGCAAACGCGGGCCGCCCGCGCCTTGCGCCACCAGCAGCCGCTCCAGCGGATGTTTGGCGCGCAGCGCTTCGGCCACCGGATGAATCCCGCTCAGAATTGGCATCAGGCTCCCGGAAGAATCTGCAAGCCGTTATTGAACCGGTTGGTGAAGTTGGCCATCGCCGCCACCAGCGTGATCTCGACAATCTGCTCCGGCGTGAAATGCGCGAACAGCGCTTCGCGCGATTCGGTGGCTGTCGCCGTGCGCGTCAAGTCGCGTGCATAGGCAATCGCCGCGCGCTCAGCCGCCGAAAACGGCTGCTCATCGGCGGCCTGGAGCGCTCGCATCTCGTCATCGGTGACGCCGGCCTTGGGAGCGCTGGCTTTGTGAGCCGCCGTGCAGAAAGCGCACTGGTTGGCGTAGGAGCAGGTCAGGTAGACCAGCTCTTTCACTCGCTGGCTTACCGATCCCGGGCCAACAATCGCGCCGTACAGCGGCACGAAACTCTTCAGCACTTCCGGCCGGTGCGCCATGGCTCGGAAGAAGGCGTTGGGTTTCTTCGACCTGCCCTCGAGATGGCCTAGGAATTCGTTTTGCGTGGGGTCCACGCCTTGAATCGGAATCGGCATAGGTACCAGTATAGAAGAGGCAGGGCAGACGATCGGTGTTTGTCGTCTGTCCTTTTTGGCCGTCTCTCAAGGGTGCGGCTGGATGGGGGCGTGAGAGGGTGGAAAAAACCGGCTCGAAAACCCGGGAGTCCAGCCAAATCACCGGCGACAAGATCGCCGGCGTTACCGCGCCAGCGCGTGCGCGGCCAGCACGATCAGAATGCCCGTGAACGCGCCCACCATCTTCATGGCGGTCCAGGAGCGGAGGGTTTGTGGCACCGTCATTCCGAAGTATTGATTCACGATCCAGAAGCCGGAATCGTTGACATGCGAAGGGCCGGAGCCGCCGCAGCACAGCGCCAGCACGATGATCTCCGGGCTGTAGCCGGGAATGCCCTTGACGATCGGCGCCACGATGCCGGCCGCGCTGATAATGCCGACCGTGGCCGAGCCCATCGCCACCCGCAATACCAGCGCGATCGCGAACACCACCAGCAGCGGCGACACCGACGACGTCACCAGCAGCCTTCCCGCCACCGCGCCCACGCCTGAATCCACGATCACCTGCTTGAACGCGCCGCCGCCGCCCATGATGCACAACAGCGCGCCCATCGGCGCCAGCGAATCGGCCGCCATCTTCATCGCCCGCTCGCGCGAAACGCCACGGCGCAGGCCGAACAGGTATAGCGACGCCAGCGCGGCAATCGTCAGCGCGGTGAACGGGTGCCCCAGAAAAACCGCCACGCCGCGCAGCGGAACGTTGACCATGGTGGCCAGCGCGGCGCCGAAGATCAGCCCCACCGGCAATAGCAGCAGCAGGACCACCATCCACACCGGCGGCGCGTTTCCTTTCTCGGTCTGTGGCGCCGCCGACGCGATCTCCGGCACGCCCACGTTGATGCGCTTGGCGATCCACTGGCCGTAGAAAATGCCCGACACCACCGCGACCGGAATCGAGATGGCGATGCCATACAGAATCGTGCGGCCGATATCGGCGCCCATCAGTTGCGCCGCGGCCGCCGGCGCCGGGTGCGGCGGCACCATCGAGTGCGTGATGGTGAGCGCCGCGGCCATCGGCAAGCCGTAGAAAAGCACCGACCGCTTGGTCTCGCGCGCCAGGTTCCACACCAGCGGCACCAGGATGATGAAGCCCACTTCGAAAAAGATCGGCAGCCCGACCAGGAACGCGGCCACCAGCATGGCCCAGGCCGCGCGCTCCCGCCCGAAACGATCGAGCAGCCAGTCGGCCAGCGCCACGCCGCCGCCCGAAGCCTCCAGGTAGCGGCCGATCATCGCGCCCAGCCCCACCACCACCGCGATGAACCCCAGCGAATCGCCGAAGCCGGTCTGAATGGATTTGAGCACCTTTTCCGGCGGCATGCCTGCCGCCAGGCCAAGCGCCATGCTCGAAATCAGCAGCGCCAGAAACGCGTGCAGCTTGGCGCCCAGAATCAGAAACAGCAGCAGCCCGATGGAAGCCGCCGTGAGCAGGACCAGATATGTGCCATTCGCCGGCATTGGCGCCCATTCTATCGCGACGGGACAGATTGCGGCATCGACTTGCTCAGGCGTGCCTGCATCCACATAATTCCGCCGCGCTGCCGTGTTTTTTTCTCAGCCAGTTCTTGAGAGCGTCACGGCTCCGAGCACAGACTTTGCCCCACGGCTTCGTCGTGCTCCGGTTCTGGATGAGCCAACAACGGGCATCATGGATTAAGAATCCGCCGATATTGAGCACGTATCCATCTGGATTCTTATCTAGCCACTCTCGGTATAGGCGTCTTGGCCGGAGAACTCTTTTGGGCCTGTGTGTCGCATCGCTGTCAGGCTATCACCTAGCGATGGAAAATGGGGCCGATTGCGCCGAGATCATCGATGCCCCATCCAAGGTAGAATAGCCTCCTGTGACGGTGGTTCCCGCTCCGGTGCGCACGGCGTTATCCCGCAAGGAGTGGCGCATCCTCGCGCTGCTGGTGATTTCCGGCTTCCTGAATTATTTCGACCGCGCCAATCTCTCCGCAGGCGCTACCAACATCCAGCGCGACCTCGGCTTCAGCAACTACGAACTCGGGCTGCTGTTGTCGGCTTTTTTCTGGACCTACGCCGCATGCCAGTTGCTGGGCCTTTCCGGCTGGCTGGTGGACCGCTTCCATGTGGGATGGGTTCTCGCCGCCGGCTTTTTCCTATGGTCCTGCGCCACCGCCATCACCGGAGCCGCTCACGCCTTCGCGGTCGTGTTCGCGCTGCGCCTGGTGCTCGGCGCCGGCGAGTCCATCGCCTATCCGGCTTATTCACGCATCCTGGCGAACCACTATCCCGAGCATCACCGGGGCCTGGCGAACGCGTTGATCGATGCCGGCACCAAGTGCGGTCCCGCGCTCGGTACTTTACTCGGAGGCCTGCTGATCGCGCATTATGGCTGGCGCTCGTTCTTCCTGGCGCTGGGCGGAGCCAGCCTGGTCTGGCTGGTGCCCTGGTTGATCTGGATGCCGCGCGGACCCGGCACGGCCGCTCTCCATGAGTCGCATGCCGCCGACTCCGCGCCCTCCATTTTCGACGTGATCCGCCGCCGGGCGGCGCTCTTCACCGCGCTCGGCCTCTTTTGCGCCAACTACTTCTGGTATTTCCTGCTCACCTGGCTGCCACCGTACCTGGAGAAGGAGCGGCACTTTTCGAAAACCAGAATGGCCTACGTCGGATCGCTTGCTTTTCTGTTGATTGCCTTTTCCGCGGTCATTTGCGGCCGTCTATCGGATATCTGGATTGCGCGCGGCCACACGCCCAACCGGGTGCGCAAGACTTTCGCCGGCCTGGGCCTCACGCTTTCCACGCTGATTCTGCCGGTGGCCATCATCCGCAATGAAACCGCCGCGATGGCGATGCTTATGCTCACCTGCGCCTGCTACGGCCTGTTCAGCTCCAACATCTACGCCATCACGCAGACGCTCGCCGGCCCGCGCGCGGCGGGCAAGTGGACCAGTTTCCAAAACGGATTCGGCAATCTGTCCGGCGTTGCCGCGCCCTGGTTCACCGGTTGGATCGTCCAGCGAACCGGCGAATTCTATCTGGCCTTCCTGGTGGCGGCCGCCGTGGCGCTCTGCGGAGCCGCCTGTTACGTGATCGGCGTCGGCCCCATCCGGCCGGTTGATTGGGATGCCGAGGGCGAGCGGCGACCCAACTGGAGTTCCTGAAGTCACCGACCGCTCCCTTCGGTCGCGGCTCCGTTGCGGTTGTGGCGCGCGCACTCGTGCGTGCCGTGTCGAGACTCTATCTCGACACGGCTTCGCCACCGGCGCCGAGCGTCGGCAAGAGTGCCGACGCGGCACGCACGAGTGCGTGCGCCACGTTACTTTCCAATCGCATCCTCCACCGACACTTGATTCACTTCCAGCGTGCGGCCCAGTTCGGCATCGAGCGCGATGCGGCCATGTACGTAGGCCCCCGCCGCGGCTAACTCCGCCGATTGCGCGTTGGCCAGGTCGCGGCGCGCCTGCACCACGGTGGAGATATTCGAAGTGCCGGCCACCCATTTCTTCTCCTCGCCCTGTAGCAGCCGCTCCGTCAGTTGGCGGCTTTCGACGGCCGCTTTATAGCGCGTGCGCGCCTGCTGAAGCGCCAGAACCTGGCTGGATATATTGACCGCCAGACGTTGGCGCGTGCGCTCGGCGGTCAGTTCGGCCTGCCGCTGGCTCAGCACGTCGATCGCGTGATCGGCCTGCGCCTGCGTGTTGCCAAGGGTCGCGTAATAGTTGACTCCCGCGCTCTCATTGGGAAAATCGCGGCGAAACGTCTGCGCCAGCGCAGTGCTTACTCCTCCCACGAAATTGGCCGAGGGCGCCTGGCCGGGGACGGCCCTGCCGGCCTGGCCGTAATTGCTGGCCGAGGCCCAAACTCCCAGGCTTGGCAGGACGCCATTGGCGGTGCCGTCGGCCGTGATGCCCGCCAGTTCCACCTGGAGATTAGCCAGCGCAACCTCCGGACGGCTGCGCACCGCGCCTGCGATCAACTCATGCAGGCTGGGTAGGTCGTCGGTTTCCGGCACATTCAGCGGATCGATGGCGACGATCTGCGCCGCGGCCAATTGATCGTCCGCCACGGCGCGGAAGCTGAGATAGTCCTTCAACGCATTCTGCCGCACGGCCACGCTGTTGCGGGCCACCACCAGCGCCTGTTCGGCCGACGCCGCGGCGCTCTCGGCGTTGATCCGGTCGAGCGCTGGCGCTGCACCCACTGCGATCTGCCGCCGCGTGTCCGCCAGAAACTGCGCCGCCACGTCGCGATTGCGCTGCTTGTACTGCAAGTCGTTGGCGGCCAGCGAGAGGTCCCAATAGGCATTCAAGACGCCACTCACGACGGCTATCAAATGCGCGCGGAATGTCTCGTCCGCACCACCCACCCGCCGCCGGGCGATGCGAATGAAACGCCCATTCACCCGCTCGCCGAAGCCGTAGAGCAGGTTCTGCGAAACCGAGACTCCCAGGCTGGTGAACGAGGTCGGGTCGAGAATATCGGTCGGCACCGATTCGTTCAGATACGAGTCGCTAAAACTCACGCGCGCCGTCCCTCCGGTCAACAGCCCCTGCGACGTCTGCCAGTTGTAGGAACGCGCGTTGTCCACCAGCGAGTACACGCCGCTCTGCACGAGAACGTATTGCGGCGAAGTCTGGTGCGAAAAGGCGTCGGTCATCGAAAACACGGGATCGAGTTGAGGCGTCACGGGACCGATTTGCTGGATGAGCACCGCGCCTGACGATGCGGACGAACTTAGCGATCCGCCGCCCTGGCTGCCGGCGACGCCTTGGCCGCTGCCGAGCGTCACCGATTGCGAGTTGGCTCCGGTGACGCCGCGCAGCGCGCCGCCCGATTCGGCGCGCTGCACCGCCCAATCCGCCATCACCAGGTTGTAGCGATCGCTCTCGAGATCCAGGCTGCTTTCGAGCGTCAGCGCAATCGCATCCCGCGCGGTCAGGTGAAGGTTGCCCGCTTGAATCATGCCGCTCAGCCGGCCGGAGCCCGTCAGCCGCAGTGGCGGCACCGTCACCGGCTTATAAGAGCGGACGAACGGCATCCCCTGCGGCTTGATGGGAGCGATCGGCAGTGGCGCCTGGGCGGCCACCGCGCCGGCCAGGGCTAGCCAGGCCGCGGCTGGGAGGAGCGCTGGGAAGATCGCGGGGATGCGCGGGTTGGCAGACGGAAGTCCGCTTCGGACACTCAGTCCGGGCGTCTGGCCCACTGCGTCATCCAAAGACCTGCGGGCGAGTGGGGCAGGCGCTTCCGCCTGCCAACTGTTCGCTCCCGCAGTCGAACCGGCCATGAATGTTGGTGTCCTTCGCATGGCGGCTCCTATTTCTTCCCCGGCAGGGTGGCCGGCAGGGCGGAATGCCGCTCCACCTGCCCGCTGACCGCTTCCGCCATGCCGATATCGTTTTGTTCCAGCGTTATTCCGACCGCCTGGTCCAATGCGATGCGCGCGTGCGTGTAATTCGCCATCGATTGCACTTGTTCGCTCTCCGCCGCCACCACATCGCGCTGCGCCTGGATGACCAGCGCGTTGGTCGATGTTCCGAATGCGTATTTTTTCTTTTCCGCCTCCCACGTTTCGCGCGCCAGCTTCAGCGTCTCGAGAGCGGTTTCATAACGCGAGTGCGCCTGCTCGACGCCAATCAGCGCGTTTCGCACATCCACGCTTACTTGCGCGACGCTCTTTTCGAGCTGCAATTCCTGCTGGCGCATCTGCAACTGGTCGGTTGCGAAATCGGCCTGCGCGGCGCGATTGCGAATCGGAATGGTCAGCGAAAAGCCAGCCGTGTAATTCGGGAAGTTGCGGCGGAAAATCTGCGCCAGCAAGCTGCCGTAGGCGCCATAGAAATACGGGTCGGGCACGTTGCCGGGGATCGTATTGAGAGGGTTGGGCGCGCCCACCAGGGCCTGATTGGTGAATGACGCGAACGCTTGCAGGCTTGGCTTCAGTGCGCTGCGGTCGCCTTTCAGCACCAGAAGCTGGCTTTGGATGTTGATGCGATTCTGCTCCAGGTCCGGCCGCTTGTCGAGCGCCTGTTTCACCAGGTCTTTAAGCGGCGCCAGTCCCTCTTGCTCCGGCACCTGGATCGGATCCAGCGTGACGATGTGCGCATCCTCGAGCGCCGCATCTTCCATCCCGCGGCGGCTGAGCGCGTTCTTCAGCACAATCTCCTGCTGCAACAGGTTGGTCTCGGCGATCAGCACGTCTTCCGAGCGCGCCGGAATCTCCGCCTGCGCGCGCGTGACTTCGATGGCCGCGATCGCGCCGGCCGCCAGCTCCTTCTTGTTGTCTTCGTAAAGCTGCCGTGCCGCGTCCAGCGCCAGCCGTTTCAGGCGCAAGTCTTCGGTGAACGCCACCAGGTCCCAGTACAGGTTCAGCACCGCCGAAACCGTGGTGGTCACCTGCTGCTTCAGTTGCAGGTCGGAGTAGCGCGAGTTGTTGCGCGCAATCCGTATATACCGGTTGTTGACCGAAGCACCGAACCCCTGCAGCAGGTTCTGCGAAATATTCAGGTTGAGGCTGCCCTGTGTCAGAGGATTCAGCAGCAGCGTGGGGACGTTTGCGGTGGCCCGCGTGCTGCCGTAGTTGACGCTGAAAGCGGCCCCGTTCATGAATTGCTGGCTATATCCCGCGTTGAAGCTTTGATAATCCTCCACCAGCGAATCGGTTTGGTACAGCACCTGGTTGCTTTCCGGCTGCGAGACATGTCCGAAAGACGCGGATGCAGTGAGGACCGGATCCGTATACGGGATGGGCGCGCCGATCAGTCCCGTGATTCCGCCGCCGGAACCCACGCCGCTGCCGCTCGCCAGGCTGGTCGTGCTTACGTTGATGCCGGCCAGGCTCACCGATTGCGGTCCCGGCGCGATCGCCGTCGAGGGCGCCCGCAGCGCGCCGCCCACCCGTGCGCGGTCGATATCCTGGCGCGCCATCAGCGGCCCGTAACGCTGGATCTCGATATCGATGTTGTTCTCGATCGCCAACGCCACCACGTCGCGCGCGCTCAGGTACAGGCTGCCGGCGCGAATCAGCATGCCGAGGCGCCCCGAGTTCGTGAGGTTCACCGGAGGCACCGCGCGCTGCTGGTAGGCTCGAGTCAAAAAGCCCAGCGGCCGCGGACGCGGCGGCAGGATGGTGATGTTGGACGGCTGTGCCAAAGCCGGCCACGCCAGCGCCAAAACCAGAGAGCAGACGCGGAACGGACTGCGCAGAGAGAGGGTCATTCCCCATCCGCGGTGCAATCCTCGGGCCGATAGCCAGAGTCGTGGCTGGTGCGCTGGGCAGGCGCGCGGCACCTTCCTGAGCCCGGAGGGCGAGAGAATATGGCCCAAGGCGTCAGCCTTGGGAAAGGCATCAACAGCCGAAGCCCCGGAACGGGGCGTAAGGACTGCCCTAACAGGATTCTTTCGCCCCCTGCGGGGGCTGGGTTGGCGGGACTTCAACCCACGGCGAGTGCGCCGTGGGCTACTTTCTTTCGCCCTCCGGGCTAAAACGGCCTTTGTTACGCTAGCGCCTGTTGGGCTCGCCCCACTGTCCCATTTCGCGACGAGGTGTTCGCCTGCGAACACCCGCGCCCTTTACTGCCTCCGAAATTGATCGCCCGGACGCCAGTCGGGCAGCTTGTCCTGGTTGGCGATATCGCTGCCTAGGATGAAGCCGAACTCGGCCGCCTGCGCGTCCGCGGTGAAATCCCAATCCTCGTGATATTCGTCGGAGGGGTGGTGATAGTGCATCCGGTTGTACTCCTCCCACATCCGCTGGCCGTAGCCGGCTGGTTTGCCCTCAAACTCGGTTCCCAGGCCGATCGAAAAGGCCGGAATGCCGGCCCGCGCGAAGGAAAAATGATCGGACCGGAAGTAGTGGCCCTGCCCGGGCTGCGCATCCGGCTGGATTTCGAGCTTCAGCCGCCTGGCGACGTTCTCGGCCAGCGGCAGCACGTTGGTGCGTTCCGCGCCGCTGATGTTGATTTGCTTGGCGCGGCCCCACGGTGGCACCGCATCGAAGTTGAGATCGATGGCTGTTTTCGCGGCCGGAACCAGCGGGTGCCGTGCGTAATATTCCGAGCCCTTCAACCCGCCTTCTTCCGCGGTCACGAAAAGAAACAGCGCCGAGCGCCGCGGCTTCACTGGCAATGCCGCCCATGCGCACGCCAGTTCCAGTACGATGCCACAGCCGGTACCGTTATCGATGGCGCCGTTGTAAATCGAATCGCCATTTACCGGCGTGCCGATCCCCAGGTGGTCCCAGTGCGCGGTGTAAATCACCGCTTCGTCCTTCAGCTTCGGATCGCTGCCCTCCACACGGCCCACCACGTTTCGCGTGTTTAACTCGCGCACGTGCGAGACCATCTTGCCGTGAATGCGAATTCCCAGCTCGATCGGCCGGAAGCTGGCCTTTTCGGATTCGGCCAGCAGCTCGTCCACCGTCTTGCCCGCCATCGCCAGCAGCCGTTCGCCGGCCTCGCGCGACAGCCAGCCGGCGCAGGAAAGCGCGCGCTCGCCCGCGGCCAGCTTCACGTAGGGCAGCTCGCGCGCCCAACTGCCGCGCACCACCTCCCAGCCATAACCGGCGGTCGGCGTGGTGTGGATGATGAGGACCGCCCGCGCGCCGCGCCGCAGCCCTTCCTCGTATTTGTAGACCCAGCGGCCATAATAAGTGAGCGCGCGGCCATCGAAAAACTTCGGATCGTCGGACGTGGGTTCGTTGGTAAACAGAACCAGCACTTTGCCGGTCAAGTCCACGCCTTTGAAATCGTCCCAGTTCCATTCCGGCGCCGTGATGCCGTGGCCGACGAAGACCGCGTCGGCGTCGAAGGTCGTGCTCTCGCGCTGGCTCATGTCGATCGCCACCAGGTCGTCGAGCAATTTGAAGTCGATTTTCTTCGCGCCGGCCGTCGCGGAGAGCTCCGTCTCCGGTTGCGTGGTGACGCCCACCAGCGGCACCTTCTGAAAATACGTGCCGTCGTCGCCCGCCGGCTTGGCCCCGGCTCCGGCGAGCTGCCGCGCGATGTATTCGGTGGCCAGGTCGCCGCCCCTGGTTCCCACCCCGCGCCCTTCCAGCAGATCGCTCGAAAGATACTTCACGTCTTCGCGAATATGTTGCGGGTCGATGGGCCCCGGCTGCGCGGCAGCCAGGACACAGCCCATCGCCGCCAGGCGAATCAGATTCTTCATAGCTGTTATGCTAGCGCGCCGTAGCCGCCAACGCAGAGAGCAGTTACGGGCGCGCCCGGATGGAGCTTTATCCACGCTCGTGCATTTCTACTCAGGGCCGGCGTTAGCAACCGGCTGTTTCGTGGCGCGTCTAATTCAATAGAGACTCAGAGGTGATTATGATGCGGTCAAGGTTGATAGCATTTGGAGGCATCTTCCTGGCTGCGCTGTTATCAAGCCCCGTTTGGGGCTCCGTACCCCCGCAACCTGGAACGATCAATTACATCGAGGGCCAAGCCACTGCCGGCGCGCATGCCCTCACCGACAAATCCGTGGGGTCCGTCCGGTTGGCGGCCGGACAATCGCTCACCACCGAAAACGGCCGGGCGGAAGTACTTCTCACGCCTGGGATCTTTCTAAGGATCGATGCTCACAGCACTGTGCAGATGGTTTCGCCCGGACTAGCGGATACCATCGTGACCCTCGAGAGTGGTCGCGCCATGGTCGAGGTGGACGAAATCCGGCCGGAAAACAACATTCGCGTTGGGGAGCACGGCTCCAGCACGCAGTTGCTCAAGCCGGGTCTGTATGATTTCGACGCCGATCATGGCCTGGTTCGCGTGTTCGATGGCGAAGCTTTGGTCCAGGCGCCCGGCCGGAGTGTCGAGCTGAAGCGCGGCCACGAACTGAATCTCAGTACACCTGGAAAAGCGAAAGCGCAGAGATTCGACGAGAAAGCGTCGATGGACGATTTCTACCGGTGGGCCAGCCTGCGGTCGTCCTACCTCGCGGAAGCTAACGTGGATGCCGCCCGCTCTTACGCCGACGGCTACGGTTTCGCGCCCAACTGGTATGGCGATGGCTGGTATTGGAACCCATACTTCACGGCTTACACGTTTATACCCGGCGATGGCATCTTCTTCGACCCGTTCGGCTGGGGATTCTACTCTCCCTGGTACGCGTTCGGAGCGCCGTATATTGGCTACGGCTACTGGGGCGGCGGCGGTTACTACCATCGCTTTGGTCCCGGATACCATCCTGCGTATGGAGTTGGGCGCGGGACCACGGCGTCGGTTGGACACGCGTATAGCGTACGAGGCGGCGCGGCCGCGTTTGCTCGCGGTGGCGGCGCAGGCGGTTTCGCTCGCGGCGGTGGTGGTGGCTTCCGCGGTGGCGGTTTCGGCGGCGGCGGCTTCCATGGTGTTGGGGGTGGTGGAGGACACGGCCGTTAAGTTCACCGCTGGTAAGTCCCTCCGCAGCGGCGCGTGGGGCGAGTCCCGTGCCGAGCCGCCTCGCTCGGCTTGCCGGACGCACGGTCCGGCGCTCGGTGCGGGCACTTGCCCTACAATCGTATGGGGCGCGACATTTTACGAAACCAATGACGCTCCGCAAGGGTATCTATACTAGAGGGTTTTGATCCAACCTATGCGAAACGCGTTGTTGTTGTTCTTGACCACGGCCGTGGCATCGGCCATCGGCCTGCCGGTCGCTTTTGAGCCGAACCGCGGCCAGGAGCCGGGACCCGCGGAGTTTATGGTGCACACCTCGGGCGCCGAGTTGACGCTGCGCGCCGGCCGCGCCGAATGGATCACCCGCCAGGCCCACGTGGCCGTGGTCTTCGCTTCCGCCAGCCGCGATGCGCAAGGCCAGGGTGAAGATCTTCTGCCTGGTGTGGTCAACTATCTCATCGGCAATCAGCCCTCGGCTTGGCACAAGAACATTCCCACCTACTCGCGTGTGCGCTATAGCGGGCTTTATCCGGGCATCGACGTGGTCTACTACGTGCACGACGGACGCCTGGAATATGACCTGGTGCTGGCTCGCGGCGCCGACCCCAACCGCATCCGCCTGAACGTGGAAGGCGCGCAGAGCTTGCGCGTGGATGACTCGGGCGACCTGGCGATCGCCACCGCTGGCGGCGAACTCCGCCAGCACCGTCCCATCGTCTATCAGGAAATGAACGGTGAGCGCCGCCAAGTCGCCTGCCGCTACCAGTTGCATGGAAACCAGGTCCGCTTCGCGCTCGCGCGCTACGACCGCTCCCAGCCGATCGTTATCGATCCAGCCCTCACCTGGGCCACCTATCTCTTGCCCACCGTCTCGGGCTTAACTACCAGCGAGGTGCAATCCCCCGCGGTGGCGCTCGATTCGGCCGGCAACACTTACCTGGCGGGGACGGTGTTCGTCGCCGCCAAGTTCAACTACTGCTTCGTCGCAAAGCTGAGCCCTTCCGGCGCGGCAGCATATGTCACGTTGTTTGGCAGCGCGTCCGGTGACGGGGATAGCGATGCCCTCGCGATCGCGGTGAGTTCGGCAGGAAATGTCTATGTAGCCGGCGCAACCGACGCGCCGGACTTCGATGCCGATACCACCTACTTGAACTATTACGCCGGCGAGAGCGTGGACGGTTTTGTCATAGAGCTCAACAATACCGCCTCCGCGGTGGTTTTTTCCCACTATTTCGGCGGATCGGAGACCGACATATTCAACGCAATCGCGCTTGACGCGTCGGACAACGTCTACCTGGTGGGAACCACCAATTCACCCGACTTGCCGGTCGGCACAACTACCGGGACGGCTCCGGCGCAGACCGCGCTGCGCGGCCCGGCCAACGCCTTCGTCGTGGAATTCAGCGCGGCGGGCAGCATAGTCTATTCGACTTATCTGGGCGGCACCGGCACCGATTATGGAGGGGCCATCGCGGTGGATTCGGGCGGTGACGCGTATGTCACCGGCTCCACCACCTCCGCCAACTTTCCCATGGCGGGCAGCCCCTTTCAATCCACGCTCAAGGGCGCCTCGAACGCATTCGTCGCCAAGATCGCTCCAGGCACAAGTGTAGCCCCGGGCTCGCTGGTCTACTCCACATACCTGGGCGGCAGCGGGAGCGATCTCGGCAACGGAATTGCCGTCGATTCGAGTGGCGCGGCGTTCGTCACCGGCGCCACCAGTTCGTCCAATTTTCCCGTCGCTCCCAATCCCGGCGCTTATCAGACCACCTATGCCGGCGGCAGCAGCGGCAGCAACGCCTTCGTCACGCGGCTGGCCGGCAGCGGGTCGTCGCTTCTCTACTCGACGTACCTGGGAGGCAGCGGCGGCGATTCCGGTAACGCCATCGCCATCGATTCGGCCGGCAACGCCTATGTCACGGGCAGCACCACTTCCACCAATTTTCCCATCAGCGACGCATTTCAAAACACCAACCAGGCCCCTTCGGGTCTCGGCAACGCCTTCGTGGCCGGTCTGAATGCATCGGGTTCCGGCCTGCTGTTTTCCAGTTATCTGGGTGGCAATGCCGCGGCGACCTTGACCGCCGGACTCAAGAATTATGGGGATTCCGGCACAGCCGTAGCGGTGAACTGCGCAGCCGGCCTGGTGGTGGCCGGCACCACGACCTCGACCAACTTCCCGGCCACCGCCGGAACCTCCACGCCGTCCTATCCCGGCGGCGCGCCGGATGCGTTCGTGGCCCAGATTGCGGCCGGCGGAGGCGTTCCCGATATCACACCTGGCGGCATTGTGAACAACGCCAGCTTCGCTGCGGGGCCGGTGGCGCCAGGATCGATTGTGAGTATCTTCGGAACCGGCCTGGCGCCTTTCACGCAAGTCTTTAGCGGATTCCCGCTGACCAAATCGTTGAGTGGAACCACGGTGACCGTCAACGGCATTAGTGCGCCCATGTTCTACGCCGGCTCCAGCCAGATCAACATCCAGGTGCCGTTCGAGATCGGAGCCGGCCCGGCGGCACTGACGGTGACTGGCACGTGTGGCTCCAGCGGACAAACGAGCTTCGAGGTGGCGCAAGCCGCGCCCTACATCCTCGAAACCGCCGCCGGCCAGGCGATCCTGCTGAACCAGGACAACACCGTCAACGGTCCGAACAATCCCGCCAAGGTGGGTAGCGTGGCCCAGATTTACTTGATCGGCATCGGTCCCGTCTCCAATCCGCCGGCCGATGGCGCGGCCGCGTCTCTCACGCAGTTATCGCCCTCCACCCTGGCGCACAGCGGCACCATCGGCGGCTGGAGCACCGGCGTCCAGTTCCTTGGTCTGGCGCCCGGCTGGGTTGGATTGGACCAAGCCAACTTAGTGGTCCCTGGCCTGAGCACGGGCGCATACCCTGTGGTAGTGACCGTCGGCGGCGTCGCCAGCAACGGCCCAACCATGTACGTCACGCAGTAAGAGAGTCTGGAACCCGGAGCCCCGTGGCGCGGCCTGTCAAGGCTGCAGAGCCGAGAGTCCTCTCGGCTTTTTCTTGGTAACAACAACAAGAAATGTCGAGACGAATCTCGACACGGCAGGCTTGACAGCCCCGGATGGTGCACGGGCAAGCCGCGCCACGCGGTCAGAAGTTGTAACGCAACTCGAACCGCACAAACCGGGGCGGTTCGATGGCGATGGGTAATCGCAGGTTGAAGGCTGACCCGGTCAAATCCGCCTGCTGGATCGCCAGGTCGGCGTTGGTCACATTGAGCAGATCGGCGGCAGCGGAGATCCGGCCGTAGCGCAGCCGCCACTCGCGGCTGAGGCGCAGGTTCCAGTTCTCGACGTGCTGCGCGCGATTGCCGCCGCCGGGGCTGCCGCGCGGGGTGGTGGCGACCAGGAACGGGCCTTGCGGCAATCCGGTAACCAGCAACATGCGGGCGAATGCCAGCCCGTCGGTGTAGTCGGCCACGGTGGAAATTTGCACGCCGCCCCAGCGCGCGGGCAGACGATATAACGCTGCGATTTTGCCCGTGAAAGCGCGGTCGGTGAAGGCGCGCCCGCTCGCGTTGATGTCCGCGTTGGGGTCGGAGAAGAGCGCGCCCACCACGCCGGGATCGTTCTCGAAAACCGCGTTGCCGGGGTTGGTGGGGCCGTACGATTTCTCCGCCACGAAGGACGCCAAAACGGTGACGCCGCGCCAGGAGCTGTGCAGTTGTGCGTCCACCCCGCTGTTGAGCGTGCGCAAACCGGCCGGGTTGGTGAGCAGATATTGATCGTGGCCAAGCGTGGCGGGATTCTGCGCGTAGACGGTGAGCTGCCGGTCGTCGAAGGTGCCGGGGATGCCGTCGGGGCCGGGATCGAGAATGGTTACCGGCGTAAAATCTTGTGGCGTCACACCGGTATCGATAGCGGCGAGGCGGTCTTTCTCGTCGCGCCGGAAAAGGTGGATCGAGGCCAGCGTGGAAAGCGGCAGCGGCATCTCCGCGCCCAGGTTCCATTCGTCCGCGTACGGGCGCCGCAAAGAGGGCGAAATAGACGAGTACGGCCCGCCGAAGCGCGACAGCAGCGCGCCCTGCTCGCCCGGCTCAAACCAGCCATCGCCATTCAGATCGTTCCATTGATACACATTTCCGCCCAGGCTGTTGGGGTTGCCGTAATCGAGATAGCGGCCGGCCAGCGGCGCGTACATGCGACAAAACGCCCCGCGCATTGCCAGGCCACGGGCATGTGGCACCTGCCAGGCAAGGCCAGCGCGCGGCGATACGCTGTTCCACGCGATCAGGTCCGGCTGCGCCGCGAACTGCCGCGCCGGCGTGTAATAGCCGAAGGGGCTGGACTGCGCCGGGATGCCGCCACGCGAGAAGTCCGCAAGCACACCCAGATCGAGCGTGAGCCGGCGCGTGGGATTCACCCGGTCGGCAGCCCAGGCCGATGTGGCTGCGATGCGTTCGCGTGAATCGAGCGGCGTGTTGAACTCGACCACCTGGGCCGGCACGCCATCGGCCGTGATCATGTTCAGATCGGAAGGCGTGCGATAGCGGTTTTGTGGTGAGGACGTGCGCCAGCCGGCGCCAGCCATGAACCGATGGCGCATGCCCGCCAGCCTGACCGCGCCAGGTTCCCACGCAGACGCGATCTGCTGGCGTGCGCGCACGGCTAGATTGGTGAGCGGCGGCTCGCCGGTCACCGCGCCATTGGCGATCTCGATCTTGCTCTGATCCAGGGTGGTGGTCACCGCCGGGGCAGTATCGAGATGCGCGAACGAATCTCCGTAGCGGACTTCGAGCGTGCCTGCCGCGCTGTCAGCCCAGACGTGCGTCCATCCGGCCTGGACGAAATCCAGGTGATCGGTCTCGTTGAGGCCGGCCACGCCATCCGGCAACACGAACTCGGGCGAGAGCCGCCGCGCGGCGAACGCTTCCATGCCGGCCGGCTCGCCCCCTCCGGCGAGATCGATGCGCGAGCCGCTGTAGAGTGCGTCGAAACGGTCATGGGCGCCGGCGCGGATGTGGCCGAGCGCGTTGCCGAATAGCAGACGGCTGTTCTGACTTGTGCCCGGCGCGCCCAGCGGAGCGGCTTGCGCGGCCCATTGGCCGGAGCCGGCCGCAAAAACGTCCGCCCAGCGGGTGAGCGGGCCGCCGAGACCGGCGTGATCGCGGGTGAACCAGTCGTACTGTTCCGATTGCGTGATGGCGCCGCGGCTGGCGGGTGCCGGCAGATTGTCCGCGGCCAGCGCGCCCGAGGTTCCGGCGCTCGAAATGGCGGCGTGCCAGGAATCGCCGGCCTGCGCCGGGAACACGCCGACCTCGACACCATAAGCGGGCGACGATGTTAGCGCAAACCCGCTTCGCACGACGGTCGCTTCGAGCGCGTCGCCATCGGGAAGAATTTGCGGGCTGCCCGGCTGATAATCGTCGCCGGCATCGAGGCCGTTGAACTGGAGCGCGGTATCCGTCCAGGAGAAGCCGCGCTGCGAGATGACGCCGAGCCGCTTGTCGGCCAGGCCGGAGAAATCGAGTGGCTCAGTGACGCTGCCTGGCTCGAGCGCAAACAACGCCGATGTAAGCGAAAAGCCCTCCGGACAAACGTGCGTGCCGGTATCGCCGGCCCATTCGCCCGCCTCGGCAGCGGTGGTGGACTCGATGCGAACCGGCGCGCCCGGCGCGACGACCAGAGTGAGGCGGACGGTTTCGAGGGGGACAACTTCGACGGGTGCCGCGGACTTCTGCTCTCCCTCAACAGAGATGCGGTAACGGCCATACGGCAACGCGAGCGCGAAACGCCCGTCGCCATCGGCATGCTGGACCAATCGCAGCCCGCCGCCTTCGATGACCACGCTAGCTGCGGGCGTAGCGCTGCCGGCTGACGTGCGCACCACGCCCTCGATGCGGCCGAGCCCCAACTGCGCGTGGAGCCCTCCGCAGCCCAGCCACGCAGCCAGCAGGAACAAGCAACTATTGCTGCAACACCACGAACCGGCTGATCGAGTACCCAAATACACCACCCACGAACACGTCGGAAAGAAAATGCGACGACCACGACAGCCGCGAGAATCCCACCAACCCGGTCAGCCCATATGCGACATAAGGAACCCAGCGGTGCTCGCGCCCGTAACGGCGTGCCACCACGGTGGCTATGGATGCCGCGGCGATGGTGTGGCCGGAGGGAAAACTGCCTTGGCCGCGCAACCAGGGCCCGCCACTCTGAAACCAGGTGTCGGAATAATTGCCGTGCAGGCCGATCACGGCGGGCCTGAGACGCCGGTCGATATCTTTCATCACGGTGGTGAGGAACTCGGCATCGGCCACCGCTTCACCCACCAGCAGGGCCGTTTTTTTCGATTTGTCATCCTTGCGGATCAGCCCGGCGGCATAAAATGAGATTGGAACCAGCGCCATTCCGATGGATGTGTTGTTGCCTGAAACTACGCGGTTGAAGCCGAGGAACTCCGTGCTATCGCGGAAGGCGCGCCCTTCGATCGGATCGACTCCCACCACGAGTGCGACCGTCACCGCAACCACGGCGAGCGCGGGAACCAGCGCGGACCGATGGCGCAAGTGCGCCGGAAACAGCCAAATGTTCTTCTGATCGCTCAGGAAGTTGCCCGGCAGCTCCTTCCAGGACACGTCGCGCTCTTGAGCGGCGGCGGGAACGGCTGGCGCCGTCTGGCCGGTGGAATCGCCCACCGGCGCATCTTGCGCGTGGAGCTCGAACGGAATCGCCGCAGCGGCAAGCAGGAGAAATGCGAAAAAGGCCCGGTTTCTCAAAAAGGTCTCTCTCTCTGAAACGCCAGTGTAGCAGTTGAGGGAGGCGCGGAACCTGCCGGTGACACGCGTGGGCGCTCTCTGGCACAGCGTGAGTGAGAGGCGACACGTCCCGCGCGCATCGCGGCGGAACGCGCGCGTGCGAAAATGAAAGCATATGGGTTCCCGTTTGCTCGCGGCCTTTTTCGCGGTGTGTCTGGCGGCATCTGCGCAGACCATGTCGGTCGAGAAACTGCGGCAATTCCTCGAATCGTCCGCGCCCATGCTCAAGCAGGGCACCATGTCCGACCGTGAGATGGCGGCGTACCTGGAAAAAGTCAAGCTCACCGAAAAACTGGACGAGCGCCAAATCGAGGACTTCCAGGGCGATATGCACATTGGCCCGAAAGCGCTGCTGGCGCTGCGCAGGCTGGCGGCCGAAAGCGCGTCGCTGCCAAACGCCGCGGCCGTCGCGCCGCCGCTGAAGCCCAAGCCGATTCCCCCGCCCACTTCCGAAGAACAGGCGGCCATATTGGACGATGTGCGCGAGTACGCCTTGAATTACAGCGACACCCTGCCCGACTTCATCTGCACGCAGGTGACGCGCCGCTACGGCGCGCCGGTGCCTGGCACCAAGTATGGCGGCCCGGCCGACGGCAGCCCGCGCTGGCAGGCGCTCGATACGCTGCAAATCCGGCTCAGCTACTTCGAGAAGAAGGAGAAGTACACGGTGGTGCTGATGAACAATGCCGTCGTGAACCAGGATTACGATAAGGTCGGCGGGTCGAAAGCGTTCGGCGAGTTCGGCAGCATGATGCGCGAGATATTCGAGCCTTCCACCGAAGCCCGCTTCGAGTGGGACCACTGGGGCACCTTGCGCGGCAAACGCGTGATGGCGTTCCGGTACCACGTGCGGCTCGACCGTTCCCACTTTCAGATCGCGGTGGAGGAGGGCAAGCTGCACATCACCACCGCTTATCATGGGCTGATCGAAGTGGAGCCGGACACGCACGCGGTGGTGCGCATCGTGCAGGAAGCCGAAGATATTCCGTCGAATTTCCCGATGAAAGAAACCAGCGACGTCCTCGATTACGATTACCAGGAACTCTCCGGCCACACCTTCCTGCTGCCGCTGAAGTCGGAGGTAGTCATGAAGACGATGAATGACGTCCAGAAACTGGACGAGGAATTCCGCCTGTACCGCAAGTACTCGGCCGATTCCGAGATCAGCTTCGACGCCGTCCCTCCGCTGCCCGACGACAAGACCAAAGAAACCAAGCCCGCGGCCGCCCCGCCCAAGCCCTAGGGCGGCTGGAACCTCGCTCAAATACCTGCACCGGCGCTCCAGCTTGCGAGCCGCCAAAGCAGCCCCGGTTGCGTGAGACAATATAGCGTGAGGGCGGATATGACGATTCGTCTCAACCAGGAACAGGAGCAACTGATTGGGCGGGCTATTCAGGCCGGCTTGATCGGCAAGGCGGACGACGTGGTTGCCGTCGGTGTCGAGGTCATCCGTCAGCGGCTACAGTCGCGGGAAGAGCCAGGGACTGAACTGAGGACGGAACAATGGCTGCGCGAGTTCAAGGCTTGGGTTCACAGCCACCCCACGACCGCTCCGCTGCTGTCCGACGAAGCGATTAGCCGGGACTCGATTTACGGCACCCGCGGCCTGTAATGGCGTTTCTGATCGACACAAACATCCTGTTGCGCGCACTGCAACCTCATAGTCCACATTGCGCATCGGCGGAGAGGGCGGTTGCAGCACTGAGGATTCGAAACGAAGCGCTGCACGTGGCGGCTCAGAACCTGGTTGAGTTCTGGGCGGTGGCCACCCGTCCCGAGCGCGATAACGGGCTGGGAATGTCGATCCAAGCGGCAACACGGGAACTGACCGCGCTGAAACGGCTGTTCTCCCTGCTGCCCGAAGTGCCGATATTCGACGAATGGGAACGGCTTGTGGCGGCGTACAAGGTCTCCGGCAAGAACACACACGATGCGCGTTTAGTCGCATCCATGAGGGCGCACGGCATCGCCGGGATTCTGACCTTCAACGTGCAGGACTTCGCGCGGTACGAAGAAATCGAAGCACTGCACCCCGATTCGGTGGCCGTCGATTTCGCGAGCTGAAAGCGGTGACTGCGGCACTCGCCCCGCCCTGGCTCAGTGTTTCTTCTTTTTCTTGGGCCTGCCGGGAGGCAGATACTCGACGCGCGCCCTCAGGTCGTCCATCTTCTCGGCAAACTCCTCGATGATCTCCCGGCGACCGTTCCTTTGACCTTGTTTGTAGAAGGCCTCCATGATCTCGGAAGGCCGAACGCCCTCGGAGAACGGCTGCTCGGTTAGTTCCTCCAAGGCGGAGAGCACTCTTGCGCTTGCATAGAGCGCAAGAGCAGCGCCGGATGGCAAGATCACGTCGATCCTTTGGTTGTGGTTAGTTCCTGAGCATGCGGGCCATGATTGCGGATCATACCCACGGCATCGTCGTGCCGATCGAAGGAAATGAGCTGCGGAAGGGTCCAGTAGCCAGGTCCCAATCCGGCCCCTCGCCTGCGGGTATGGCAAATTCCCACAAAAGACCTCCGCTCCCTCGAATTCCCCTGAGTGCTTTGGCGCTATACTTTAGGTTCAGAGGGGCGGAACATGCGGAAGTACGGCAAATTCGCGGCGTTGATCGTCGTCGTGATCGGGACACTGGTGTGGCTGGCCTTTGCTGGGTCTGGGGACAGCAAAACCTACTACAAATCGATTGACGAATTGAGCCAGATGGGCGACCGCGCTTACGGTGCGCGGCTGCGCGTCGGTGGCGATGTCGCGGTCGGTTCCATTCAACACGTCGGCGGCAAGGTGCTGTTCACGCTGAAGCAGGACACCCGCACGCTCGAAGTGGCCTACACCGGCATCGATCCGCTGCCCGACACCTTCCGCGATGGCGCGCAGGCGCTGGCCGACGGACGGATGGATCGGGATGGCACCTTTCACGCTTCCAAAATCTCCGCCAAGTGCGCGTCGAAGTACGAGGCCAAACCGAATGTGCAGGCGCCGGGGCAGCCCGACGTACACGGCGGGAAGCCCAGCGTTTAGGATCTGGTCTGAGGTGGCCGGTTGTACGGCGGGTGACCGCTCCCTATGGTCGCGGCTCCGAATGCGCAACGGAGCCGCGACCATAGGGAGCGGTTTGTATTGTTCACCGAAGCTTTAGAGACGATGTAGAGAGGGGTCATGGAGAATCTGGGTTCGCTGGCCATTTTGCTGGCTTTTTGCGTTGCTGTGTACGCGACGATCGCTTCCGTGGTGGGCCGCGTACGCCGCAAACCATTCCTGGTGGAAAGCGGACGCCGCGCGGTCTACGGTGTCTGGGTCCTGGTCACCATCGCCTCCGCCGTTCTGGTTCACGCGCTGCTGACCGGCGATTTCCGCTTCGCCTACGTAGCCGAGCACAGCAACAACGCGCTGCCTCTGCTCTACAAATGGGCCGCCTGGTGGAGCGGGCAGGAAGGCTCGCTGTTGTTCTGGATGTGGCTTCTCTCCACCTACACGGCGGTAGTGGCCTTCACCAATCGCCGCCGGCATCGCGACATGATGCCGTGGGTGCTCGCCATCCTCACCACCATTGAAATCTTCTTCCTCACGCTTAACAACTTCGTCGCCAATCCCTTCAAGATGCTGGCGAATGAAGGCCTCATCGTCAAACCGCCGGATGGCAGCGGCCTGAACCCGGTGCTGCAATACCCGGCCATGGCCATCCATCCGCCCATGCTCTATCTCGGCTACGTCGGCTTCGCGGTGCCGTTCGCGTTCGCCATGGGGTCGTTGATTACGCGGCAACCGGGCGATAGCTGGATCCACACCACGCGCCGCTGGACGCTGGTTACCTGGCTGTTCCAGGGCACCGGCGTGATGCTCGGCGCGGCCTGGGCTTACCACGTGCTCGGCTGGGGCGGCTATTGGGGCTGGGACCCGGTGGAGAACGCTTCGCTGCTGCCCTGGCTCAGCGGCACGGCTTTCCTCCATTCGGTGATGATGCAGGAAAAGAAGGGCATGATGAAGGTGTGGAATATGGTCCTCATCGCGACCACGTTCTTCCTCTGCATCCTCGGCACCTCGATGACGCGCGGCGGCCTGGTGCAATCCGTGCACGCCTTCGCGCAATCCGAAATAGGCAAGTACTTCGTCACTTTCCTGGCCATCGGTATCGCCGCCACGGCTTACCTGATCCTTGATCGCCTCGATTATTTGAAGAGCGAATCGCAACTGGAATCGGTGATCTCGCGCGAATCGAGCTTCCTGTTCAATAACCTGATTCTGCTGGCGAGCTGCTTCGCGGTGCTCTGGGGCACCCTGTTTCCGAAAATCTCCGAGTGGATCTCCGGCGACCAGATATCGCTCGATGCCGATTGGTACAACCGCCTGATGGTGCCGATCGGCTTGTTCCTGCTGTTCCTCACCGGGGTCGGCCCGCTGTTCGCCTGGCGTCGCACCTCGCTCGATCGCCTGCGCCGCAATTTCCAGTGGCCCGGCATCGCCTCGCTGGTGCTGGTGGTGGTGCTCTTCGCCGCCGGAATCCACAAGCCGTATCCGCTGATCTCGTTCGGCTTCTGCCTGTTTGTGGCGCTTACGGTGATCGTCGAATTTTACAAAGGAGCGCACTCCATCGCCGGCCGCACCGGCATGAATCTGCCCCGCGCCACCATCGAATTGACCCATCGCAACACGCGCCGCTACGGCGGCTATCTGGTGCACATGGGCGTGGTGCTGATCTTCATCGGCTTCACCGGCCACGCTTTCAATCTGAGCGAGGTCAAGGAAATGAGCCAGGGCGACACCATGCGCATCGGCCATTATGAGCTGCGTATGGCCAGCCTCGATCAGGGCGAGAATGCCAATTTCCTGTGGTACCGCGGCACCTTCCAGATTTCCAAGGACGGTCAGCCGATCGGCACCTTGCAGCCCGAGAAGCGCCTGTTCAAAGCCAGCAAGGAGAGCACTTCCGAAGTCGCCATCCGCATGCGCCCGAATGAGGATCTGTACATCAATTTCGGTGGCATGTCCGACGACAATCAGCGCGCCGTGATTCAGGCCTACGTCAACCCTCTGGTAACCTGGGTCTGGGTAGGCGGCCTGGTGCTGATCGGCGGCACGCTGATCTGCCTGGTCCCGAGTAAGATTAAGATGCAATACGCGCGAACCCAGGTGGTGGGCATCGCCAAACAACATGTGGACTTGCCAGCCAAGCAGTAAAGAGATACTGGAAGGGAAGAGTTCGCAGGCGGTCGCGCCTGCGCCACCTGCCAGCAACGTGGGGCAGGCGCCCCGGTTTTCGGGTCCGAAGCGGATTCCGCCTGCCAACGTGAGGCAGGCATGAAGAAATGTCGAGATGAATCTCGACACAGCAGGCAGGACTGCCCGCGCCACGTCGAGCCACAGATGAACACAGATAAACACAGATCGGGTTCTTGTTTTCTGTTTCGTCTTATCCGTGTTCATCGGTGTTCATCCGTGGCCAAGCTCTTGGTTTTGCTGTTAGCCTTCGCCGGCCTGGCCCTGGCCCAGACGGCCTCTGAGAAGCCCAACATCGACGTGCGGAGGGTCGGCCAGCGCCTTGCCTGCAAGTGCGGCTGCAAGGATTCGGTGGCTACCTGCGCCATGCTCGAGTGCGGTTTTTCCAAGCCAGCCAAGGAACGCATCGCCCGCATGCAGGCAGCCGGCTTCTCCGACCAGCAGATTATCGACGCTTTCATTCGCGACTATGGCCCCGGCATTTACCTCGCCCAGCCCAGCGCACTCGGCTGGACGGTGCCCTATATTGCGGCCATCCTGGGACTAGTAGCAATTTGGCTTTTCATCAAGAAGTATCGAAAACCGAAACCATTGGTTGAGCTCGGCCCGGTGGCCGTCGACTCGCCGGCGCTCGACAAGTATAAGGACCAGATCGAAAAAGACCTGGCCAATTTGGAGTAAAATTCTGGCGTGATCATTCCTATCGCTTCCGTGCTGGCGGTCGCCGTCATCGCGTTCATCCTGGTTGTCAGACCCAGGGACCTGCCGCCGCCGGAAATGCCGGATCCCTTCGCCCACCTGGACGAACGCAAGGCCGCCATCTACGAGAACCTGCGCGATTTGCAGTTCGAATACCGGGTGGGCAAACTCTCCGAGACCGATTACCAGAAAACCAAGCAGGACTTGCAAAGTGAACTGGCTCAAGTGCTGGGGGAAGTCGACCGCGTCCGCGCAGGATTGGCCACTCCCGTTTCGACCCCGAAGGCGCCTCCACAGGCGCCCGCAAAGCCAAAGCCAACTGGCTTAGTATGTCCATCCTGCGGAGCCAAATTCGAGAAAGAGCTGAAGTTCTGCGGCGAATGCGGCAAGCCCATGAAAGTGGCCAACGCATGAACCAACAACTCCTGCCGCCGCCGTGGCGCGCGCACTCCTGCGTGCGGCGTCGAGATTCGTCTCGACGCGTCTTCGCTACGCAGTCCCCTGCGTCGGCACGAGTGCCGACGCGGCACGCAAGAGTGCGTGCGCCGCGTCTGGCGCGGGCTTTCCTCGTGGTACTATCCCTCCCCCTTTCCGCCGCCGTCACCGGGACAGTCATCAACCGCACCACAGGCGCGCCGCAGGCCGCGGCCACGGTTACCCTTTACAAATTCGGTCAGGGCGGCATGGAGCCGGTCACCAATACCAAGACTGGCGCGCAAGGCCAGTTCACCATCAACCAGGACGTCGCCGGTCCCGGCCCGGCCATGCTGCGGGTGGAGATCGACAACGTCACCTACAATCACATGTTGCCGCCCGGCACGCCCACCACCGGCATCACGCTCGATGTGTTCAACGCCAGCCGCCGGCCGCAGGACGTCAAGATCTCCAAGCACATGCTGCTGTTCCAGCCATCGTCCGGCGGCCCGATGACAGTCAACGAGACGTTTCTGGTCGATAATTCCGGCAAGACTACCTGGGTCGATCCCGTGAACGGCACGCTGCGCTTCTATTTGCCGGCCGCCGCGCAGGGTAAAGTCGAGGCCACTGCCGCCGCGCCCGACGGGATGGCAGTTCCCATCCCTACCGGCAAAACCGCCGCGTCGCAGATCTATGCCGCCAAGTTCGAGATCAAGCCCGGCGAAACCCGCTTCGATCTCAACTACGCCGTGCCTTACACCGCAGGCGGCGAGTACGCCGGAAAGATCGTGACCACGGATGAGAACACTTACCTAGTCGCACCTGAAGGCGTTACGCTCGCAGGCGCCGGCCTGCAGGATCTGGGTGAAGAGCCGCGGACGCACGCGCACATTTTCGGGTTAGCCGCCAACGCCTATCGCATCAAGCTCACTGGGGCCGTAACAGCATCCGCCGCCGAGCCCGCCGATTCCTCGGCCGACAGCCAGGAATCCGGTTCGCGCATCGAGGTCATCCTGCCGCGCGTGAACGCGAAGGCCAAGCTGATCGTCGGGCTGGCGTTGGCGATTCTCGGGCTGGGCTTCGTGCTCCTCTATCGTGCGCAGGTGCCCGCCGCCAAGGAGACCAATGAACGCGGTCGCGGTTGATGGCGTCTGGAAGTTTTACGGCGATTATCCCGCGCTGCGCGACGTCCGGCTGGAAGCAGCGGCGGGAGCCTGCCTGGCTTTGATCGGCCGCAACGGGGCGGGGAAGACTACCCTGCTTCGCATCCTCGGCGGCTTTTCGCGCCCCGGCCGCGGGAGTGTGCGCATCTGCGGCGCCGCGCCGCGCGACACCGCCACGCGACGCCGCATCGGCTTCATCGGCCACGGCATTTCGGTCTACGACGAGCTGTCGGCCATCGAAAACCTCACTCTCTTTGCCCGTCTTTACGGTCTGAAGGAACCGCGCAAGGCCGCCACTGAGTGGCTGGAGCGCACCGGTCTTGACCGCGTCGCCGGCGGCCTGGTGCGCGAATTCTCGCGCGGCATGCGACAGCGCCTGGCCGTGGCGCGCGCCTTCTTGCACGCTCCCTCGGTTCTGCTGCTGGACGAGCCTTTCACCGCGCTCGATGACCGCGCCATCGCCGTCCTGCAGCGGCTGCTCCGCGAAGCGCTCGCCCAAGGCAAGACCATCGTTATGTCCACCCACCAGTTGCGCGAAGCCCTCGAACTTGCCACCCACGTCGCCCTGCTCAATCGCGGGCGAGTGGCGTTTTCCGGCCCGCGCGCGCCGGAGATGGCGGCCGATCCCGGCTATCTCTACGCGAGGTATGGCGAGGGCTGATGGACTTCTTCCGCCAGGTGATGGTAATCGCGGCCAAGGATCTGCGCGCCGAGCTGCGCACCAAGGAGGCCATCAACGGCTCGCTGGCGTTTGCCCTGGTGATCCTGCTGCTGTTTGCATTCGCCTTCGATCCCACCGGCGATACCACGCGCGAAATCTCCGGCGGCCTGCTGTGGATCGTCTTCGCTTTCGCCGGCACGCTCATCCTCAACCGCAGCTTCGCCCGCGAGCTACCCAACGATTGCCTGGATGCGTTGATCGCCGCGCCCATTTCCGGCGCCGCGTTGTTCCTCGGCAAAGCCCTCGCCAACTATTGTCTGCTGCTCGCCGTGGAGCTCGTCTCGCTGCCCGTCTTCGGCATCTTTTATAACGTGCGCTGGACCCAGCGCTTCCCGGAGCTGCTGCTGGTGCTGCTGCTCGGCACCTGGGCGCTCACTGTGCTCGGCACCATGACCAGCGCGCTCACCGTCAACATCCGTCTGCGCGAAGTGATGCTGCCCATGCTGACTTATCCGGTGCTGGTGCCCGCGCTGATGGGCGCCATGCAGTTGACGATGGCTCTCATCGCCGGCACGCCCATCAACTCGGAAAACGTGATGTGGCTCAAAATGCTGGCCGGCTTCGATATAATTTACACCGCCGTATCATTAGTGCTGGTGGAAACGATTCTGGTAGGCTGAACCGTGGGGCAGGTCCCCGACCTGCCAACCGGGCGCAAGCACGGCTCGCGCCGCTATGCTGCTTTGCATGAGAATAGAGAAAGGGAGACGCGCCGAATATGGACATGGACGAACGCCTCGAGGCCTTAGCCCAGACGGTGGGGACTCTCGCGGGGATGCAGCGCGAAAACGAAAAGCGCTTCGATCAGGTCACTCGTAACTTCGAAATCGTTCTCGATTCGATCAAACGCCTGGAGACCATCGCTACCTCGCATGAAGACCGGCTCGAAGATCTGGAAGGCCACTAAGAAGCGGCGATGCCTGGAGGACTATGAAAGACAAGCTCCTTTACTTGCTCGGCATCGTCGCCATGCTGATTCTGGTGCGCGATATCAACGTCATCGCCCGCCTGCCTAACGAGGTGAATCAAGGCGCGATTTTCAAGATCATTTTCTTCCACGTCCCCGTCGCCATCACTGCCATGTTCGCCGCCGCAGTCGCGCTCATAGCCAGCGTCCTTTTCCTCATCACCAGGAATTTTCGCTACGACGCGCTGGCGGTTGGCGTTACCGAAGTGGGTCTGGCATTTCTCGCCGCCAACCTGGTCACCGGCTCGATTTGGGGCCGCATCATCTGGGGCCAATGGTGGGCCTGGGACGCGCGGCTGACCTCGGCGCTGGTGTGCTGGATTCTCTATGCCGCCTACCTGATGCTGCGCCGCGCCGTGGAAGAGCCCACCCAGCGCGCCACCTTCGCCGCCGTCTGGTCCATCTTCTCTTTCATCGATGTCCCGATCGTGATCTTCTCCATCAAGTGGTGGCGCACGCAGCACCCGCAGCCGGTTTTCTGGGGCGGCGGCAGCATTCCGCACGAATGGTTCGCGATCGCCGGTTGGAATCTGCTGGCCATGGTGCTTCTGGGCACCGTGTTGACCGTGGTCCGCGTGCGGCTGGAAGATGCCCAGCGCGAGCTCGATTCGTTGCGCCGTACCGCGCACGCTATGTGAGGAACCCATGCACCTGACGCAGATCCCTATGCTGTTTGCGCAGATGGCCACTCCGGACGATATCGTCCGCGAGGCCGCACGCCTCCAGCGCAACTACGAGTTCCTGAGTTACGGCCTCACCGTCGCCTGGCTCATCCTGGTGATTTACGTGTTGTTCCTGGTGAGCCGCGGACGCAAGCTCAAGCGTGAAATCGCCAGCCTCAAGTCCATGCTCGAAGACCGCCGTTAGGGCATGCTTTAGCGGTGGGGCAGGTCCCCGACCTGCCAACGCCCGTGTAGGCCTTTTCGGCTTGCGAAAGAGTCACCCATGAGCCCCCTCGAAACCGTTCTCGAGTTCATCGACCACATCAATCAACACGACGCCGACAAGCTCGCCGAGTTGATGACCGAAGATCACGCCTTCATCGACGGGCTGGGCCAGGCCGTGCGGGGCCGCGAAAACATGCGCGTCGCCTGGCGCGGGTATTACGCCTTTTGCCCGGACTACAGGGTGTCTCAGGATAGAATCCTCTCAGACGGGAATGTCGTGGCCGCCTTCGGCACCGCTGGCGGTACCATCGCCGCTAATGGCCAGCTTCCAACCGAGAACCAATGGCGCACCCCGGCAGCCTGGTTCGCCATCGTGGAAAACGGTCTCGTGAAGGAGTGGCGCGTTTACGCCGACAACAAACCGGTGTGGGACATACTGGCAAACTCCAAGAACGCGCCGCCAGGATGACGGAGCCGATGAACAAACGCCAGCCTGTCGAAACCGCGGTCACCTTCGACACCGTCCGCCGAATCGCCCTCGCCCTGGAGAACGTCGAGGAAAGCACTTCCTACGGCACGCCGGCGTTCAAGATCGGTGGTGCGCTCCTCGCGCGGCTCCATCAGGACGGCTGCTCGCTGGTCGTCCGGACGAATTTTGAGGAACGCGCGGAGCTGATCGCAGCCGATCCCGAGACGTATTACATCACCGATCACTACCTCAATTACCCGTGGGTGCTGGTTCGCCTGTCGCGCGCTCACCCCGATGCGCTGCGCGATCTCCTTGGCGGAGCGCTGCGCCTGGCGGCGGCGGAGAAGCCTCGCAAATCCGGCCCGCGCCGGAAATAAACGTCGTGGCGCGGCTTGCTCGCGCACCATCCGGGGCTGTCAAAAGCCTGCAGAGCCGTGAGTCGTTTCGGCTTTTTCACTTTCTCGCGAAATGAATAGGCTTCACAGCGACCGGGGCGTCCAGAATCCTCAGCTCGGCCCGGCCGTCGCCGACCAGCTTCATTTCGAATTTGAGGACATCATCGCCATCCTTCTCCTCGAAGGTCAGCGTATCGCCATGAAGCTTCGCATTGAGAATCGGTGAGGGTGTGTCCGCTTGTCCTGTGGATTCCGGCTCCTGCAGGTCCCCGTTCGCATCGACATTGATGTTGCACGCTTCCGCTTCGCCGGTGATCTGGTCACCTGCCTTTAACCGGATCGTGCAAATCACCCTGTCCTTGAACCTCGCCTCCCACGTGCCAGCGAACTTCTTCCGCGCCTCGGCGTCCTGCCCCACAAGGGGCAGAAAGGCCAGCAACGGCAGCAGAGCAAACATGACTTTACGCATGGCGCCGACCGCTGCAAATTCATGGCCGTTGCGGAATCCGGCACGGTGGAGGATTTATCGACGAAGACTCGTGCGGGTCGGCCACAAGGTGTGGAGCGTGTGGACCACAAATAGGTCGTTCGCGTGGCCAGCCCCATAACATTAGTTAACAAAATAATACTCACTATTAACCAAATTTAGCTTGATATCGCTGGCGTATTCCAGCATCCTTAGAACGGGTCAGGCAGACGCGGGTTTTGGGACCTTCCCATGTGGGGATCATTGGCTCGTCCCGATGTTCGGGAAGAAGTCGCGTCCTGTGTCGGCTTTGGCTCTTTCGTTCGCGCTGAGAATTCGCTCCGTGGCGGACGCGCCTAATCAGGGCTTGCGTCCGCCATTCCTATTTTCGCCCCTACTTTTCGCAGTAGATCATTACTAACCTTCGGCCATGTCGTCTCACCGGCTTCCAGCCTTCACCAGGTGGCTGTGGAAACGGCTATAGCCGAAGTAGATCGCCAGTCCGATCGCCAGCCAGATCACCAGCCGGTACCACGTCAAAACATCCAGCGAGACCATCATCGCGAAGCACACCAGGATGGCGAGGATCGGCACCAACGGCACCAGCGGCGTCCGGTAAGGCCGCGGCAAATCCGGGTGCGTCCGCCGCATCACCATCACCGCGACCGATACGATCACGAACGCCAGCAGCGTTCCGATGCTGGTCATGTTGCCCAAGTTCGAAATCGGCGTGAAACCCGAGAACAGGCTCACGAACACCATGAAGATCAGGTTGCAGCGCCAGGGGGTCCGCCACTTGGGGTGAACGTCGGAAAAAATGGCCGGCAGCAGGCCGTCGCGCGACATCGAGTAGAAGACTCGAGACTGCCCCAGCAACATCACCAGAATCACCGAGGTGAATCCGGCGATGATGCCGACGTTGATGGCGATCTGCAGCCAGGCATACGGAAACAGTTTAATCACGGTCTCCACCGGCGCCGCGTCGCCGCGAAAGGTGCGGTAGTTCACCATGCCGGTGAGCACGTGCGCGAACAGCACGTAAAGCACGGTGCAGATGATCAGCGACCCGATGATGCCGAGCGGCATGTCGCGTTTCGGTTTCTTGGCCTCCTGCGCAGCCGTCGACACCGCGTCGAATCCGATGTACGCGAAGAAAATCACCGC
Organism: Bryobacteraceae bacterium; assembly: GCA_049508735.1. Classification (GTDB taxonomy): domain Bacteria; phylum Acidobacteriota; class Terriglobia; order Bryobacterales; family Bryobacteraceae; genus Bog-375. Next base: position 174,469 of record JBELAO010000004.1, read on the forward strand.
CGCCGCCCGCATCACCCCGCTCAACCCGAATTCGCCGAACTTGCCCGTATTCGGCGGAATGAAGGGCGTGTAATTCTGCGGCTTGATGTACGAGAAGCCGATCGCGATCACAATGATCACGATGGTCACCTTGATAATTACGATCACGGCGTTCACCCGCGCCGATTCGGAAATGCCGATCATCAGCAAAATGGAAATCGCGAAGATGACGAAGATCGCGGGGAGGTTGATCCACCCGGCCGGCATGTCCCACGGGCAGTGAGTCAGGTTCGAGGGCAGATCGATGCTGAAACGGTGCAGAAGCCGGACCACGTAGCTGGACCAGCTCACCGAAACGGTGGCCGCGCCCACCGCGTATTCGAGCACCAGGTCCCATCCGATGATCCACGCCAGCAGTTCGCCCATCGTCGCGTAGGCGTAAGTATACGCGCTGCCCGCGATGGGAATCATGGTGGCGAACTCGCTGTAGCACATGCCGGCGAAAGCGCAGCCGACGGCCGCTACGATGAAGGACAGCACCACCGCCGGACCGGCGTTATCGGCCGCCACGATGCCGGTCAGGGAGAACAATCCCGCACCGATGATGGCGCCGATTCCCAGTGCCACCAGGTTGACCGGCCCCAACGTGCGCTTCAAATGGTGGGTGGTATCTTCCGATTCGGCCAGAATCGTCTCCACCGATTTCGTTCGAAACAGGCTCATAGGTTGGTTTCCTCGGCTAAAAAGGCTGAGTATACAGTGCGGCGGGGCTCCGGCGCTACCTGGCGCTCGCGGCGGCGATGGCGCACCACTGCTCGATTCGTTGCCGCACGCCGACTGCCGTTCCGCTTGCCGGCAGCAAATCGGCGATCACGGCTACCGCATCGGCGCCGGCAGCGAAGACGGCGCGCGCGTTTTCACGGGTTATGCCGCCAATCGCCACCAGCGGTTTCCCGGCCAGCCCGCGGCAGCGCCGCAGCTCGCCGATGCCGACAACAGGATCGGGATTCTGTTTGGAAAAAGTGCCAAAAATGGGGCCGAGCGCTACGTAGTCTACTGGCTCCGCCGCGGCATCGCGCAACTGCGCGGTAGTGTGCGTCGAGTAACCGATCACCGCTTCATCGCCCAGCACCGCGCGGGCGCCGCTGGGGGCGAGGTCGTCCTGCCCCACATGAAGCCCCGCGCCGAGCAGCTTGGCGATATCGGCGCGGTCGTTGACGATTAGCGCGGCGCCCGTCTGCCAGCACAGCGTCGCCACTTCGCGCGCGTCCTCAAACGCCGTCGTGCTCCAGAGTCCCTTGTGCCGGATCTGCAAAATGCGCGCGCCGCCTTCGAGCATCGCCGCGGCCGTCTCCACCAGCGCCAGGCCGCGCATTTCGAGCGCGCCGGCATCGAGAATCGGGTAAAGCCGCGGCAGTGTCTTCAATACGAAAACCGTGTGCGCATTATACCAGCCGGTCTACGAATCGCGTTGCGGCCTTATTCCACTTCGCGCGGCGCCTTATATCCGGACTTGGTGAGAATTGCGTACTTGACCGGCTTGCCCTTTTGGTCCTTGATGGGCAGCGGCTTGCCGTTCGGGTCCACCAGTTCCACCTTGATTTTGCGGAACGTCCCGTCGTGGGCTTTGTTGCTCGACGAATAGGTGATCACGTACTGAGTGCCGAGCGCCTGGCGGAGGTCGTTAAACACTCCCGGGTATTCGCCCTGAAACTTGGGAAAAAACGCTCTTCCACCGGTTTCTTTGGCGAACGTGTTGAGTTCGTTGTCGGCCTGGAGGAGATCCATCGGCACCACGGGCATAAACTCGCGCAGCAGCCCCATCAGCGAGATCGAGTAGATAGGTACGCCCGCTTCCTGCAACCTTTTGCGCGTCTGGTCGAAGGTGAGTTTGCTGAACGTGTCGATGCCGCTCGTGATGAGCAGAATCGCCTTCCGGCCCTCTATCGCCGACATGCGGTCGGCGGTGTCCGTCATCGCGTCGAACATGTTTACTTCGTGCCACGTCGGAATCTGCAGTTGCTGCAACGCCTCCTGAATCTTCCGCTTGTCCGTTGTGAAGTCGGTGAGGATTTCCGACTTCATAGCGTACGTGATTACCGCGCAGTAATCCTCCGGTTTGAGCTGGTTGGCAAACGTCCAAACCAATTGACGCGTTTGCGTCCACGTCTCCCACCCCAACCTCGTGTTCAAGTTCTGAAACTTGTTGCTGAACTCCACCACCATTGCGACCGTCAGCGGCGCCTGTGCCATATCCACCTTGCGGATTTGCTGCGGCACGTTGTCTTCCAGCACGCGGAAGTTGCCCGCCGGGATCTGCGGAATGAACTGCCCGTTGGGTCCGATCACCGCTACGTCAAGAGTGACGATATCCACGTCGCTCTTGAAGGTTGGCGTCGGGCCCGCATCCGGGTTGCGTTTGTACTGCGAAGGGATGGGCGCCTGATCCGCGGGCGGGTTCGCGTCCGCCGGTTGCTTCGGCTTGGCCACCGTCTGCCCGGGGCCGTTGATCGGGCCCTGGTCCTGCGCGGCAAGAAATCCGGCCAGCGCCGCTAGTGCGCCGGCGCACACAACAATTCGAAAGGATCGCATAGGCATTCCTGTGACGTAACTATAGCAGAAGACGCGCCAGGGGGAGCGTGCGTTGCGGCGTAACGCCGGCGGTCTTGCCGCCGGTGTTTGCCTTGTGGGCGACGATGGCGGCAATCCGCGGCGCGACAAATCACCGGCCGCAAAGACCGCCGGCGTTACCGCTGCGCTACCTGCACCGTGATGTTACGGAAGAGCAGGCCGCCGGTGTGATCGCCTTGTAGGTAAATCGGCCCGGGCTCGCCTTCATTGGAATCGAGCGCACCCCCGGTGGTGCCGCGGATTTCCTGTTTGTCGAGAATGGTCACGCCGTCACGCACCACGGTTACCATGCGTCCGACCAGCGTCACGTCAAAACTCTCCCACTGCCCCGGCTTGCGCGGCATATCCACCGGTGTCAGGAATCCATAAATCGATCCAATCCGCCGCTCCGGCGGATTAAACGCAAGCGGCTCATACTCGATCTGCACTTCATAACGGCCGCGCAAATAAACCCCGCTATTGCCGCCATCCGGGCAGTTAAACTCAATGTGTAACTTGAAGTCGTCGAAGGTGCGTGTGGTTCGCAAATTGGCGCCGTGCGCTTGATTGACCAGCAAGCCATCCTTCGCCACCCAGTGGTTGTGCGCCGGGTCGAGCGGTTCCCAGCCAGTAAGATCCTTGCCATTGAAGAGCGGCTCGGGCGCGCCCCAGGATTTCGGCTCTGGCCGGATCAGCGCCGGCGCGCGCACGCCGATCACGCTCCCGACGGCGTCGCCGCGCTTCTGGATGCCCGACAGCTTGTCGCCGCTCGCATCCACATCCCAGGTCAAGACGGGCTGGCTGGCGCTCGATTCCTGCAGGACGAGGTGCAGATGCGCGCCATCCACCTTGTAATTCTTAACCTGGTAAACATTGCCACCGGGCGGCTGATACCAGATATCGAGAGCGCCGTCTTTTTCGGTCACACCCAGCCAGTCGACCAGCGTGCCGTGCGGGGTGGTGACTGTGATGTCCCAACGGCCGGCGAGCGGGCTTGCGCCTTGGAGCGGAAGGCCGGGAACGGCGAGCGCGGCGGCGAGAATCAGAGCTGCGGAGATCTGTTTCATACTCCGTAGTGTGGCACGAATCGCAGGCTGCAGGGGTTCGTGCTCGCGCACCCGCGGCGCGTTTTGCGGCATACTCAAAGTCATGCCCGGCAGGCTCTACCTGGTAGCGACACCGATCGGCAATCTGGAAGACATCACCTACCGCGCCGTGCGCGTGCTCGGCGAGGTGGATCTGATCGCTTGCGAAGACACACGGCAAACGCGCAAGCTGCTCGACCACTACGCCATCTCCAAACCCACCATCAGCTACCACGATCACAACGAAACGCCGCGCTCGGCCGAACTTGCCTCGCGAATGCTCGCCGGAGCAACCGTGGCGCTGGTCTCCGATGCCGGCGTGCCGCTGGTCTCCGATCCCGGCTACCGGCTGGTGCGGGCGGCGATCGAAGTTGGCATCCCCGTGGAGCCGATTCCGGGCCCTTCCGCCGCGCTGGCTGCGCTGGCGGGTTCCGGCCTTCCCACCGATGCTTTTCACTTCGCGGGCTTTTTGCCGGCTAAGTCCGGCCAGCGTGCGAGAGCTCTGGAAGCACTCAAGGACGAGCCCGCCACGCTGATTTTTTATGAAGCGCCGCATCGCGTGCTGGAGGCGCTGGAGGCCATCGCGCAGGTGCTGGGGGCCAGGCCGACAGTTGCCGCGCGCGAACTGACCAAAGTGCACGAGGAGTTTCTTCGCGGCACCGCGCTCGAGGTTCACGCCCAGCTCGCCGCGCGCGGGTCCATCAAAGGCGAATTCACCCTGCTGGTTGGCAAAGCGGTCGCGCCGGCGCCGGACGATACGCCGGTGGGCGATGCCGTGGAAGAACTGGTGCGCGCCGGCGCCGCGCGGATGGACGCCATCAAACAGGTGGCCCGCCGCCGCGGCCTATCGAAAAGGGAAGTTTACGAGCAGGCGTTGCGGGATCGATAGCGGGGCGAGGAGTGAACGAAGCAAGAAATGTCGAGATGAGTCTCGACACGGCAGACTGGACAGTCCGCGCCACGGCGGGTTTCAGCCCCACACGTACAGCAGCACCATCAGATACAGCCATACGCCGTCCAGGAAGTGCCAAAAGACGGCGGCGATGTCGATGGTAGTTCGCTTAGCCGGCCCCAGCCGCAGGCGCAGCGCCTGAACGTCCACGTAGACCAACGCCGCGACCCCGCCCAGCACGTGCACCGCGTGCGCGGCCGTCAGCAGGTAAAAGAAGGAGCTGGTGGGACTGCTGGCGATGAATACGCCGGCGTTCGAGAGCTGATACCAGACCACTGCCTGCCCAATCAGGAATGCAATGCCCAAGGCGGTCGCGGCGGTCCACCACACGTTGAAGCCGTCGCGCTGGCCCCTTTTGAGAGCCACCCGCGCGCGGTCGAGAACCGCGCTGGAGGCCAGCAGCACCGCTGTGTTGACCCACAGCAGGGGCGGCTTGTGCATGCTGATCCAGTCGTCGGATGTGCCGTGGCGCATCCAAAAGGCCATCGTCAGCGCGGCGAACACCATGCCGGTGGCGGCCAGCAGTACGAACAGGCCGATGAACGACGCGCGCCGGTCCGCGCCGCGTCCTTCCGGACCGCCGCCATCGCCACCGCCCCAATCCGCCGGCGGCGGCGGTGGACCTTGGATCACGCCCGATGGAAGGGAGCTGCGCATGCTTCTTCTTTAGGATCGCACTGTCGGGACAGCACGCGGCGCTCGTCGTGAGAGGCTACGAGAACAATACGCCCGCAAGCGGACGTTGGCAAGCTAAAGCGTGCCCTATCACGCGTCAGGTCGGCGGTGGCAACCTGAGGCCGGCCTTGGCGACCGCCCGTTCCAGGAGATTGACGGCGTGCACGCCGGGCACGCCGCGCGCCAGGGAGATCTCCGAAACCAGCATGTGCCGCGCGCGCTCCAGCATCTTCTTCTCGCGGAACGAGAGCTGCTTGTCGCCTTGCAGCATCAGCAGCCCTTTGAACACCTCCGCCGCCTGCAACAGGCTGCCGCTCTGCATCTTCTCCGTGTTCTCTTTGCAGCGAACCTTCCAATCCGGATGGATCGAGCAATCTCCGTAGGACAGAAAAGAGAGCACGCGCGAGATCTCGCGGTCCTGGTTCACCCTCCGCAAGCCTATATTGGCGGCGTTGGAGAGCGGCACCAGCACCGTAATACTGTTGAGACCAAGCCGGAGCAGGTAGTACTTTTCGAACGCGGATCCGAAAGAACGAGTGCTGATGTTCTCAATGATCCCAACGCCCTGATTCGGATAGACGACTTTGTCGCCGATCTGGAATGTCATACGGGGTCCCCCACAAACCACCGCTTCCCTACTGCCGTTGCCGACAGACCACAACGACTCTAAGCATGGTACGCTGCGACTTACTTTCTGTCAAGCTGCGAATCGAAATCGGGTGCTCGACACAGGAATGGCGAAGCCATCCATTGCTAATGAATTCGCTCGAATCTGGGAGTAGGGGTACGCAAAGCTCCTCTCTCGGGAGGCTTCGTATCAGGGCACGGCTTCAGCCGTGCCGAAGGATCGCAAGAAAGGTGTGGGCTTCAGCCCCTGCGCCCGCGCGAAAGCTCCAGTGGCTAAAGCCTTTGGCTATCGATGTGTTGCGGCACGGCTGAAGCCGGTGCCCTGATACAAAGCCAGGCGCAGAGTTCCCACTCCCATGTCGCACACCTATCGATATCGAAAACGGCGTGGTGAAAAGCAAATCGGTCGCGTTCGCGCCGGCGGGAGTCAAGGCGTGGTGGTTCGAGCAAGGGTGCGGAACCGCCGCAGCAGCCAATCGGCCAGGTAGAGCACCGCGGGTATGGCGGCGAGCCAGATGACCGCGTAAGAGCGGTCGCGAACCAGCGAGATGTGCAGCCCCAGCGCGGCCAGCGCGATCAGGGCGCCGGTCAGATCCCACTTCCATGTCAAGACCATGCCGGCCACGGCCACCAGCAACAAGCCGATGCCGAACCACTCGATTGCGGGGGTGGAAGTGCCGGACTGGGGCGCCAGGAACTCGCGAACCAAAATCACGAGAAAAACGCACGCAAAGAATAGCGCCGAGAGACGCGCCAACCAGCGGAGCACGACGGACGCGAGGTGGGACATTGCCCCTCCTGCTTCCGATTATAGGCGTCCAGGACCCAGCACGCAATGGCGATAGGTCATCTGACCGGATTGTAGCGAACGGTGCTACTGCCCAAAAGGCCGGACTCAGCTTGCGCACATAAATGACGACCGGTGGCGTTTCGCGAGGTGACGATTTTGGATACTGTAAAAGGGCTCCAGTTAACTATGCAGAAAACGCGCATCCTGGTGCTTTGCACCGGCAATTCCGCCCGCAGCCAGATGGGCGAAGGCTTGTTTCGCGAGGAGGGTGGCGCCGGCTACCAGGTGTTCAGCGCCGGCACCAGGCCGAGCCGGGTTCGGCCGGAAGCGATCGCGGTGATGGGCGAGATCGGAATCGATATTTCGGGGAACCGCTCGAAATCGGTCGATGAGTTCGCCGGCCAAGCGTTCGATTTCGTAGTGACGGTCTGCGACCGCGCGCGCGACAATTGCCCCGTCTTTCCGGGCGCGACGGAACGGATTCATTGGAGCCTGGAAGATCCGGCGGCGGTTGAGGGGACCGAAGAGGAACGCCTGGCCGCTTTCCGGCGCATCCGTGACCAGCTCCGGGAACGGGTGAAGACATTCGTTCAGGAGCGGGAGCAGAGGTGAACCTCGAAGGGGGCAGGCGCTTTGCCTGCCAACCGGGGAGGTTTTAGAGCATGGGGTCGGCGGGCGAAAGCGCCTGCCCCACTTGTCCCAATAAAAAAGGCGGCGTCCGGAGACGCCGCGCGATGTTGCAGACGAAAACGAATCGCAGGAAAGACTATATCACGTCGACGCCCATGCTGCGGGCGGTGCCGGCCACGCTGCGCATGGCGGCTTCCAGGTCGAAACAGTTCAGGTCCGGCATTTTGATCTTGGCGATCTCCTCGATCTGCTTCTTGCTGATCTTGCCGACCTTGGTCTTATGCGGCTCGGCCGATCCCTTGGCCAGGTTCACGGCGCGCTTGATCAGGATCGGGACGGGCGGCGTCTTGGTGATGAAGGTGAAGGACCGGTCGGAGAAGATGGTGATCACCACCGGGATGATGAGACCTTCCTGATCCTTGCCCGAAGTCTTGGCGTTGAACGCCTTGCAGAAGTCCATGATGTTGACGCCCTGCGGCCCGAGCGCGGTGCCCACCGGGGGCGCCGGAGTGGCCTTGCCGGCCGGTATTTGCAGCTTCACCTGTGCGGTAACTTTTTTTGCCATTCTTACATTCCTCTTGTCGCGCCGCCGGACCGTTGCCCGTCTTCGAGTGGCGCGGTATTAAGCCTTTTCTACTTGCAGAAACTCGAGCTCAACGGGCGTGGACCGGCCGAAGATGGTGACCATCACGCGCAACGTGCCGCGCTCGGCGTTGACCTCGTCCACTTTCCCCGAAAAGTTGGCGAACGGGCCATCCACGATGCGCACCGAATCGTTCTTCTCGAACGTCATCTTGGGACGCGGCCGCTCGGCGGAAGAGGCCTGGCGGTACAGAATCGAGTTGACTTCGTCCGCGCTCAGCGGCACCGGCGAATTGCCGCCGCCGACGAACCCGGTGACGCGCGGCGTGTTCTTCACCGCGTGCCACAGCTCGTCGTTCATTTCCATTTCCACCAGCACGTAGCCGGGATACACCAGGCGGCGGCTGGTGACCTTCTTGCCGTTGCGCAGCTCCACCACTTCCTCGGTCGGAATCAGAATCTGGCCGATCTTGTCGGCGAAACCGAAAGCCTCCGATCGCGTTTGCAGGGATTCCTTGACCTTGTTCTCGAAGCCCGAGTAAGTGTGAATGATGAACCACTTCCTGGGCGAAGACTCATCGTAAGCCGGAGCCGCGGCAGCCGCTGCGGCGGCCGTCACTTGCGGCGCAGCGGGCGCGGCGATTACTTCGGCGGGTTCAGCCTCGGGCGCGAGGCCGGAATCGGCTTCATCGGGCTCGGCCTCGAGCGCGGGCTCGATAGCGGCTTCCTCCGGCAGAGATTCTTCCGGCGCCACGGCCTGTTCGTCCGTTTCAGCCGCCGGTTGCTCGTCAGTGTGGATGTTGTCTTCGGCTTCCATCATCCGCCTACTTCGTGAAGAACGAAAGAACTGCCTTGACGCCTCGGGCGAGTATCGAGTCCACCACCCAGAAATAAGCCGCGAAGGCGAAGACGGCGAAGATCACCACCCCGGTGGTGCCTTCCACCTGCTTCCGGCTCGGCCAGGAGACGCGCCGCATCTCAAGCTTCAGCTCGTTGATGTAGTCCTTGGTGGCCTGCAACCAATTTTTCTTTTCTTCGGCCATAGCGCTTGCTTGCTCCTGACTGGGCAACTCGTCAAAACGGGCGATTGGCAGGGGCGGAGGGATTCGAACCCCCACTCGCGGTTTTGGAGACCGCTGGTCTGCCGTTAAACCTACGCCCCTGGGTCATTCCCCCCGATGGGGGCCGGCTCCTACTCACCCGATTCCCATTCTACTTGATTTCCTTGTGTGGCTGGTGCTTTCGACAGTGCGGGCAGAACTTGCTGAGCTCCAGCCGCTCCGTGGTGGTTTTCTTGTTCTTGGTCGTTGTGTAATTACGATTCTTGCACTCCCCGCATTGGAGAGTAATGATCTCGCGAGGCATTTGATTGCTCCTTTAAGTACAGGCTTCGCCGCTCGGCCAGCCCAGCCCGGCTTTTCAGGAGTCGTTCCCGTGCGCCGGCTTCGCTACGCGACCCAAACTCCTCGAGAGCGATCAGCTCCCAAGGCTTGAAACTACTGGTCCAACGCCCCGTCTTCGTATTGTGTTCCTGAAGACGCCGCTCCACATCCGAACTCATTCCGATGTAGTGGCGCCCAGTCGGAATACTCCGGAGGACGTATACATACCACTGCAAAACTGGAGCCGTTGATCGGGATTGAACCGATGACCTCGTCCTTACCAAGGACGCGCTCTACCAACTGAGCTACAACGGCGAACTCGCGCCGGCTCTGCCCACCGGGAGCTGAACGGTGACCTTCCGATCACGGACGCTCTACCAACTGAGCTACAACGGCGAACTCGCGCCGGCTCTGCCCACCGGGAGCTGAACGGTGACCTTCCGATCACGGACGCTCTACCAACTGAGCTACAACGGCGAACTCGCGCCGGCTCTG